>CAYORS010000025.1:0-3650 GCA_964406475.1 uncultured Candidatus Saccharibacteria bacterium | reverse complement strand
CCCAAGCTCACGCAGTTATATCCATTTAACTACAGGGGCAGATTGTATCTCTTCAATAACAAGAGATATTAATCTAAAACAATTACAAAATAACACAATTAAAGAGCTGGGTCAATAATTTTTAATTGCGTGTTTTGTATCTTTTTGTACTCTTCTTCTCTTTGTTTGTATGCAGACACAGACTGGGACAACATATCAAAATCAAATACTTTGTATTCTTGGACAGGTCGTGTTTCAATTGAGCTCAATACTTGCTCCGTCGATGTAAAAATACGCACATGCAAAGCAAGAACTGCAATAAGGGAACATAAAAAAACAAAAAGAATCATTCTCCAATCATAATCAGCATCATTCCCTAGATTTTTTATGCGGGTAACTATTTTTTTTAGACGAGTTTTAAAATTTTTATTTTTTTTCATATATGATTATTTGTCCGCATCCTTATTGACCACTACTACATTAAGCAACATAACAGCTTGCCAATTCTGTGATTTTGTTGAGCTAGCTTGTTTTTTTGCTTTTTGATCTTCACCATAAAACATATTGAGAGAAGTTAGTGTTGCTTTGTAAGGCAGTTTTTCAATAAGACCAATTGCTTTGGTGATATTCTGCCACCCACCATTCATTTTGATTGTCATAAGCAGACCATCTTCTTTTTCGACGACAGAATCCACAGCACCTTCGACAGATACATCTTTCATAAGAGTCTCAACTGATTGGATGAATGGCACCGCATTGTCCTTTTTGACCAGAAGAGTGTCGATGTATTTCCCCTCTTCATTTATCTTTGCAAAATCATTGTCGATCTTATCCAAATACACAAGTGTACTTTTGTCTTTTTGAATATCATCAAACACCTGAGCAATGACAGCGGTATTGTTTTTGAGATTGATATACAAATAAACATACAAACCTCCAGATATAAAAAAGATGATGATGCTAAAATAAAGTAAAAAAGGGGGTGTGTTTTTCATAGCTAAAATTTTCCTAAAATAGTAAGAGAAAAGACAATGTCTGATTGTTTTGCAAGGTTAGAAATGGGAAGTTCGATTTTTGCAAATTTCTTTTCGCTTTCAAGTTTTTGCGAGAAAGACAAAAGAGAATCTCGCGTCCCTGCATATCCCTCAAGCGAAAGCGAGCTGTTGTCTGTGTCCCCTTTTACATAATTAAACTTTGTAATTTTGATATCTTTTGGTTTTCTTTCGAGGACATAGAGAAGAGTGTCATAGAGTGATGTGTTCTGAATATCTATGTGACTCAAATTGGTTTGAATACTTGCCAAGGACTCGAGCAATCCTTTGTTATTTTTGACTGACACATCGTGTTTGATTTTTTGTGATTGTGATTCAAGAAATTGTTTGTCGATAAAAAGAGAAATAAAAGAAGGAAAAAGAAAAACAGATGCCACCAAAAAAAGAGAAGAAAGAAAAAATAATACAACGGTCAAAAGCCTCATATGATATATGTGCGAAAGGTATTTTTTTTGTTGTTCGGGAAGAAGAATGAACATATGTTACATTTTGGTTGATAAAACAAGACCGAGTGCAGTCGCATATGAGAGAGATTTATCAAAAGATATCTGGGGGACCACTTTATTATAATACGAAATATTAACCCATATATTAGATACGCTTATTGGAATTTTTAGTGTAGTTGCAAGATAATCAGCAAAACCAGGGATTGCAGCATCTTTACCACAAAGAATAATTTTTTCTATTGCTTTGTTTTCACTTTGAGGTTGTTTGAGCCAGTAGACAGATACTCGTTGAATCTCGTCGCGCAAAACAGAAAGTGCGTTAGTAAGTGTAAACGATAGCTCTTCATCGTCCGAATCACCCTTAAAAAGTCCAGAAGTGTATTTGAGATTACGGGCCTCCTCAGCCTCTAAGCCAAACTGTTTTTGAAGAGCCAAAGTAAGCGACCCTCCTCCAAAACTTGATGTCGAGCTGAACTGCACAAACCCCCTATCAACAACTGCAAGAATTGTTTTTTCACGAGACAGACACACTAGCATATGTGTACCCATCTCACCCTGAGGCACAACAACACGAGAAATAGCTCCTGATTCAACAAGAAAAGATATCGCAACCATTCCACAATCACTCAATAAATGTATGTACCGATCTACAACTTCTCTCGATACAACAGAGACCACAGCTATCTTTTTGTCTTGAGTGTGGGGCAAAATATAAAAATCAAACAAAGCATCTTGTCCCAAAATTGGCACATTTTCTTCGAGATGAAATTCGATCATGTCACGAATCTCTTGTTCCGAATCGCCAAATACTTCTGTGGTAAACAAGTATGTTTCTTCTTCTGGAAGAGACACTTTGACATACTGGATAGACTTTTCTTTTCGGAGTTTTTTGAGAACAGTTTTTAAAGACTCGTTGGATGTAATACTCTCCCCTAATTCAAAAGACTCTGTCCCGTATCGCCCAAGTCTAAAACTATCCCCTGTGCTTATAAGCTCAGCATAATGAAGAGACTCTGCTCCAATATTCAATCCTACATAAGAAAATTTTAAAAAACGCGGTGTAGGAAAAAACTCAAAAAATTTTTTGAACATCAGAATAATTATAACAAAGAAAATACAAAACCATAATAGACATTCAGAATACTCTTTATGATTTTATCTCTCCTCGTATTCCCTAATTTGCTTTAGTGCCTTCAGGCACAGAATCATCTGCTTTGAGAAGCGAAAAAGGTACATCTCCTCCTCCCAAAGCAAAAAGCATACCATTACTTTCAAGACCCATCATTTTGCGGGGCAAAAGATTTGTGACAAACATACATTTTTGACCCACAAGCACAGACTCATCAGGAAAATATTTTTGAATCCCCGAGAGAATCTGTCTCACTTCCATTTCAGGAAGTGAGGGCGAACCATCTGTCCCAACAGATGGTTTTAGCCCAAAAGAAACTTGGAGCTTTAGTAACTTATCTGATCCTTCTATCTTTTCTGCACTCAGAATCTTACCAAGAGTTATTTCAACCTTTTTAAAAGTATCATAATCAATCAGTGTTGATGCCACATCTGTACTAACCTCATCTTTTTTTTGTTCATCCATATATTTTATTTTTTATTTTTGTCTAAATATGACTGAAGAATAATCGCTGCAGCACTCGCGTCTATTTTATCATGATCACCTTGAATACGACTGGCTCCGTATGTGGTATAAAACTCTGGCTCATAGAAAACATCTATACCTGTTTCGCGCTCGAGTAGTTTTTTGAAATTATCTGCTTCAGCAAAAATAGAATTCTCTTTTCCTTGCAAATCTCTCGACTCGCCAAAGACAATACATCTTGCACCTTTTGTTATATTTTTGAGCTCCCCTAAAAGAAACTTATCATTAGGTAAGACTGCCTTGGGAAAAGCAATCCCTGCCTCTGTGTCCGCCACCGCAACCCCCACCCTCTTTGATCCAAAATCGATTCCTATGATTTTCATAGATGAAGTATATACCAAAAAAATAAAATTTGTAGATTTTTGATTTTTCTGATACTATCGTTCGTGGAGGAGTCGCATAGTGGTTTAGTGCACCTGTCTTGAAAACAGGAGACTCGAAAGGGTCCGCGAGTTCGAATCTCGCCTCCTCCGCCAACACAATTTATTATCGGAGTCGACCCACTTGCCTATGTAAGTG
>CAYORS010000024.1:0-5491 GCA_964406475.1 uncultured Candidatus Saccharibacteria bacterium | reverse complement strand
TTGATTTTAGGAATCAAAACTTAGGACACGCTACATATACAAAAATAGATGAAGATCAATTTTATTCTCGAATTGATGAATACAATAAAATTGTGGCATCAGTTGCAAGTCTTTATGATAAAGCACTCTTGAAAGCATTAGATGACTTTGTAGCAATTAAGGCTTTAGAAATAAAAGAATTTATAGAAAATGGAGATGATACTGAAGATGAGCTAATAGAGAATATTTCAATGGATGAAATAGAACTAGCATTTACAGCCCCTAATTATCTTAGTTATCAAGACCTGTTTTCATTGTGCACTTTTATGCCTGACGAAGTAATAAATAATCTAGAAAATAAAAAATACTACCTTAAAATTAGAGTGTTGTTTACTAACCAATTAAGCAACATTTTACCTTAATAACTTCAATTGCTTTATAAAAATAATCAATTGATCGCTCTTTATATTTGCAATTAGGATTTAAAAGTGATCTAATTTATTTATGTCTAAAAGCCAAGAATCAGGAGATAGGGGAGAGAAAGAGGTTATTGACCTTGTGCCTTGTCCCAATTGTAAAAAGAATCTTATGCCTCTCCCAAAAAACTATCCACTCTACGACGTGCAGTGTGTTGGTTGTAATTTTCGAGCACAAGTAAAAACAAATAGTTGCAAACCAAAGCCTGTAATATTTGGTGCGGGTTGGGATATTATTGAAAAGGTCTTAAAATCAGGATTCATCACACCCCCTCTCATCACTAATTTTAAATGGAAAGACAAGACAGGTGAGCATCAAGAAATTAGATTCTACCCATTCATTCCTAAAGGCAATCTCAAAATGCACAGGCTTTCACCGACTGCTCGTCGTGCGAATTACAAGATGTTTAATTATACTGGTATAGATAAGTTACCTTATTTTGTTTTACTAAAGAAATAAATATGGACACAAAAGAAAAAAGAAATATTGAAATCAATTACGGATTTGTCTTAATTGCATTTGTTTTTGGCATTATTTGTAACCTGTTTTCGAATCAATTTGAAAATTTACTCGATTTTAAAGCCGTTAATTGGTATATAGTTGCTTTCTGTGCAATCTGTTTTGTATACCTTCATTTTGATTTTAGTAGAAAAGTAGAAACCGAATACGGTCACCCAGCATCAAAAAAGGCAACATTTATCATTCGATGTCGGGCGGTGATTATTTCTGGAGGAAAGATGTTTGTGGTCAAGCATTTTGAGGGTGCAACATATTACGCTCTCCCGGGTGGGCATATGGACAAGGGTGAAGAGCCGATGGCGTGTGTCAAGCGAGAGGTCAAAGAAGAGCTCAATCTTGATATCAAAGACCCTGTACTCAAATATGTTTATGAATGGAAAGGGGATAACGATGTGCAAAATATTGAATTTGTATTTGTAATCAAAGATGTTTTCAGTCAGGCTGATATCGATGTAAAGAATGGTTCGCATGCATTTGAAATATTTGAGTCTCGGTGGATCGGAAGAGATGAAGAGATTGATTGTACTGTATATCCCAAAACAGTGCTTAACGACTTCAGAGAGAATAATTTTGAATTTGAAGGAGTAAAGTTTATTTCAGAATAAATCATGCAATCATACAAAACCATAGCCGAATATGTGAAAGGTCCGGGCAAGGGTGCGCGAGCGCTCATACAAGAAATGCGAACACTCTGCAAAGAGCTCGTGCCAGAAGGGGAGGAGGCGATACGATACGGTATGCCGACAATACGCTTGCATGATACAAATCTCATCCACTTCGCCACCATGAAATCTCACTTTGGATTCTACCCATCATCAAGCGGGGTCAAGGCGTTTGAGAAGGATCTAAAGAAAATGAAGATTGATTACTCAAAGGGTTGTATCCGCATACCGTATGGCACACCTCTCCCTATGGCCCTCATCACAAGAATAATCAAATTTCGTATCAAAGAAGTGACTGAAGCCTCTGACAAATAAGTCAAGTAAAAGATTGACTTTTTGGATTTTTAGTATATAGTTTTAGGCTGTTGTTATGCATTTATTTGTTCTTATTTGTCTCTTTTGTTGTGCGGCTTATTTCTTGAAGAGAGCATTCCAGTATTGCTCTCGTGAAGCGTTCGAACTTTTGAACACGAAAGCTAAAGCTGAGGTCGTGGCAAAAAAAGATGATACAGTTCGCTATTGGTCTCTTCTGTTTAAGCTCCATCAAGCTTTAAACAAAAAGCAACCCTGACTTCGAAAGAAGCAGGGATTTTTTTATTGATCTATCTATTGTGCTAATATAATACTGTCTGAGTATTTATTAAGTCTAATCTTAATTTTTATGAATTGTAAAAATAATTGTGAAAGCTGTCTTATGCCGTTCAAAAATGATCCTGGTGTGCGAGTATCTTCACGATGCAATGAGTCTTGTCCGCAAGATCTGCTCGCTCATACTTCTCGAACGGTTGTTATGAGCCATGAGGAGTATCAAAAGTTACCTCATGTTTCCGAGACTGATTCCAGTTTGCTCAAGGTTGGTGATACAGTGAGACTCGGACCAGATGCATGTGGTTGGCATTTGATAGCTACTTTGGAATCGAGAAGTGGTGACAGGACGCCTATTTTTAGAGCTTCTCAAGTGTGTTTCGAAACGTAGCTTTCCAGTCTTTGTAGACTGGAAATTTTTATTACAATCAAATGCAAATCAGTTGCATTTGAAGATATAAAAAATCCCACACTAATGAGATGTGGGGATACGGACTGATGATGCTGTTTTGAGGGTTGAAGGCTGTCTATCTGCCCATGCGGGCTTATAGAAGAGGCAATAAAATACCGCCGAACATACAATAAGCCAGATTGAGCCGAAAAGCAGAAAATCAGCTAGAAAGCCTTTAAAGCTTTTGTTCAAAGTAATGGAAAGGATCAGTGTCATAGCAACACCGAATATCACCAAGAAAAGAAACGAGAGATCATTCATAAGGAAATAAGCAGAAGGTTCAAGAATCTCCCATAGGATATACTATCGACCTTATAATGTAAAGCAGGCACCGCTTTTGAGGTCCAAGCGGTAGTACAAGCAGAACAAATTTTTGTTTGTATATAAACCCTCTATATTATTACCCAAAAGATATATTGTGCGACATACATATAATCTCCTTCATCAATAAAGTATTGGGCTATTATGACACCCCCTCCTATTTCTTATTCTTATTTTTTTATTTCAAAAAAGACGAGGGCTTGTATTTGAGTTATAATGGACCTATGAATCAGAGCGATACAAATTGGAAATTTTTTACCAGCTCTCCTGAGGCTTGGACTGCAATGCTTGAAGCTATTCGTGAAGCCAAGGTTTCTATCGACCTTGAACAATTCATTTTGAACTATGATTCGGTGGGTATTGAATTTTTGGATGCCTTGAAGGAACGAGTGTCTCAAGGTGTGAAGGTACGACTTCTCTGTGATGAAGTGGGTAGCTTTTCCCTCTTCCGATCTGGTATCTCAAAAGAATTGGAGAGATTGGGTATTGAAATAAAATTTTTTAATTCTATTATACCGTGGAGTCCTAACAATGAGACCCTTTGGTTTTTTAGAGATCATAGAAAACTTCTTATTATAGATAAAAACAAAATGTTTACCGGGGGTATCTGCCTTGGTGATGATATGCGCAATTGGCGTGAAAGCTCTGTGTGTCTCTCTGGTTCTGTCGTACAGGATGCAATAAACGCTTTTGATACAATGTGGAACAAGAAGTATAAAAACATCAAATTCTATAAAAAACAAAAAAGACTTTCTCCTTTCCCTCTTTTTCAGTACATAACTAACGCACCACTTCCACGACAAAGGTTTATGTATCGTGAGCTTATAAGAGCTATCAACAATGCAAAACATTACATATACCTCACGACACCATACCTTCTACCTGACCACAGGCTTTTTCGTGCACTTCGTCGTGCAACAAAAAGAAAAGTGGAAATTCGCCTCTTGGTACCTCAAAAAACAGAAAGTGTTCTTATTGATATTGCTTCAGGTACTTTCTATCATTCCCTTCTTTCTTTGGGAATACGTCTTTTTAGATACACTGACACAATGATACACGCGAAAACCTCTGTTATAGATGGTCTATGGTCAACTATAGGAAGTCTTAATCTTGATAACCTGAGCCTGAGATATAACTTTGAAGGTAATATCGTCTCAAGAGATAAACTTTTTGCTTTTGAGCTCGAAAAGCAGTTCCTTCTTGATCTAGGTAAATCAGAAGAACTGACCTTGGAAAAATGGAGTAAGCGCCGCTTTGTGGTGAAGCTTGCCGAAATACTGATATGGCCTTTTCGTAAACTCTTGTAGTCTAAGGCAAACAAAAAGACCACCTTACGAGGTGGTCTTTTTGTTTTATTTTTTTGCTACTTCATTATCAGCTGCCCAACATGCACTCGATGAATTCCAAGGGGTTGTACCTTCTTTTTCATAAAGATACTTACCGTATGTAAGGTTCCCTTCAAGAGTTGTAAGGTCGAGACCCATTTTCTTGGCTGTTTCTTTGTGGTAGTAGGTATTGATTTGCATCACACCTACGTCATCGTTGTTCACGATACCACGGAAGAGATCACCATTTTTGTCATACTGTCTATTGCGAGATTCACACCACGCAACTTTGATCATAATAGGAGTATCTTTAAAATATTCCTTAACCATTTCTTCAACAGTTTTTGGGTTTTTGATAATGTATTCTTTTGTCAAAGGAGCTTCCAAAGTAGCGGTTGTGGTTCCTGTATTTAATGCATCGGTGTTCAAAAAGAATGACGATGCTATAAAACTAAAACCTGTAAGAAGACTAACGATAAGCTAATGTATTATATTGTAATTCTTGATTTTCTAACCTGGAGGGATTGCTGTATCTTGAAAACAAAAAACCAGTAGACTACTGGTTTACCCTTATATACTAGCACAAGAGGAACTTAAAGTCAAGAATTTTAACTGTTTTTTGACGTCAAAAAATCTAAAAAACCGTTGCAAAATAAGGGTTTTTTAATAAAATAGATTTGACAGAATGTCACTATTATTTTATAATATATAATATAAGGTTATTACCGCAACCACAAACATAAGAACGGTTGTTATCCAACCGAGAATATTCCCTACTACCCCATTTTTATATACCCCCATTACGTCTTTATTTTGAGACAAAAGCATTATAAATACGAGTGCGAGAGGTGCGACCAGGGCGTTAAACACAGAAGAATATATAAGCGACTGGATTGGATTGACTCCAAAGAAATTAAAGAGAAAACCAACAAGGATCGAGAAGGTGATGGTCAAATAAAACCCTCTCGCCTCTCTAAATTTGCGGTAAAGCCCTTCATTGAGCTTGAAAGTTTCTGCAAAAATATAGGCAGATGATGCTGCGAGGACTGGAATTGCAAGGAGTCCTGTACTTAGGATTCCAAAGGCGAAAAGTATGTAGGCAAAATTCCCCACCAAAGGCTTTAAGGCAAAAGCTGCTTCTGATGCGCTCTCTATATGCGTAATCCCTGCTT
>CAYORS010000023.1:0-5954 GCA_964406475.1 uncultured Candidatus Saccharibacteria bacterium | reverse complement strand
TGGTGTAGTGGCGAAGTTGGTCAACGCGACAGTCTGCAAAACTGTTATGCGCCGGTTCGAGCCCGGCCTACACCTCAATAATGCGAAGCATTATTTAGTGTAGGTAAAAAAGTAATGGTGATTACTTTTTTAGGGCTCGAAGACCTTTTGAGTCTAAAATTGATCCGCCAGCTGGCGGAGAAAATTTTAGCCAAAAGGTGTACTGCGACTGTAAGTCGAGAGTCCCGGCCTACACCTCAATAATGCGAAGCATTGTAGTATTGCCCAGGTGATGTAATGGTAGCCATAGGGGACTTAAAATCCCCAGGTCGCAAGACCGTGCGGGTTCGAGTCCCGCCCTGGGCATAAAGAGGATGTGTTGATATAATTAGTTTATGAATAATAAATTAAATGAAGAAGTATCTTATATCGATGTTTCTTATAGTTCTGATGTAGATGGTATGCGAAAAGAGGTTTCTTGTAATGAAGCCCTTGCTTTAAAAGAAGCTCAAAAAACTATTATAATAAATCTTTCGTATAGCAAAAATACAGGTGCGCCTACTACAGAGCTCTGTATCAATCCACTCGGTACAGCTACAGTGACTCGTTTTAATGTTACTGGTACAGACAATCAGGTGAGTCATAATATTTTTGCAATAAAATACTCTGCACAAAAAGACGACAATAATGCATCGGGTACGCTCGACATTGGCTACTTTGATGAAGGTGATGAGTTCGTCAGAAACTATGATGATATAGGAAGAATAAAAAAGGAGGACTGGCTTCAGGTAAAAGACATCTTGGTTCCTCTTGTTTTTGTTGATGAAGGTGAAAATAAATAATCTATTTAGAGACTACAGTGTCTTTACTCTCTTTTTGTGTGATATAATAAATATGTCTATTATTAGTATCATATTTAAGTTTAAGTATAAAAATGGATAATACAACAAACAATACAGTCGAAGCTTCTCCTGTTTCTTCTGTTTCTGGAGAAGCAACCTCAGCGCAATCTCAAGCGCCTGTAGGGGGAGGGAGTAAGAGTTTTATTTGGATTACACTTCTTGCACTCATTGTGATTTGTGCTTTTGGTGGTTTTTGGTTTTTTGGAAGAGACAAAGATGCTTCCAACTATTCTGTATCTATGAATTCAGAAATGAAACAAGACACGCAAGAAACACAAACTAAAAATGGCATATATCATTATGTCAACAAAGCAAACGGGTTTTCTATTGATGTTCCGTCTTCGTGGAAGGTAGATCAGTCAGGTCAATACGGAGGCATTGTGTCTTTTGTCAGTAAAATAACAAATCCAAACGATGAAAAAAAATTCTTTATCAATGTAGGAGTGGGAACAGAAGATACTCAAGGTGCAGATCTTGAGGTTTATATGGGTGATGCTGAAAAGGCTCTGAAGCAGTATCTTACTAATTACAAACTTGTTTCAAAAACAGATTTTACTGTTGGAAAGGACAAGGCATACATCATAGAGGGTTCTTTCTCACAAGGAGAGGTGAAGATTCATAATTATCAACTCATTGTTGTCAAAGGTGGTCTTGCATACATTGTGACAGCAACTTCACTTGATGATTATTGGTCACGAGACAAAGAGACTCTTCTTCCAATCATCAAAACATTTTCTTTCTTGAACTAAATAAAAACTAAAAAGCCCCCATCTTGGGGGCTTTTTAGTTTAAGGTTTGAGAGATGGATTCTATGTTTTGCCTGTTTTTTTCTCCTATGTCGATATGAAAATCAAAAAAAGGAATTCTTTGTAGGCGTGTTTCATTGCGGACATACTCCTTGAACTCGCTGCGTTTTCTTTTCGCAAAATCAATAGCCTCTTTCTCTTTGAGGGCAGGGAAGACTGTGATGAAGATAGTTGCATATTCTGCTTTTGGTGATACCTCTACGTGAGTGACTGTGATAAGGGAGTTATTGCCGGCTTCTTCAAGCAAGAATCGTGTCGCTGCTTTTTTGACTATTTCTTCTATTTTTTTGTCTCGGTTTTTGTCTTTGGGTATCATAATGTTTATTGTTCGATAATTTTAAATGCTTCGATATGGTCTCCTGGCATAATCTCAACTTTAGATTCAATCATAATACCGCATTCAAGTCCTTCATAGACTTCTTTTGCCATTGCTTTGGATTGTTGTAATTCACGAACCCGTCCTTTGCCGAGATTACTTTCGCGACGGATAATATGTACTTCATCACCGAGAGCGATCTGTCCTTCCTCAACACGAGCACCGAGTACTTGCTTGTCTTTTGTTTTGCTAAATGTTTTTAAGATTTTTGCTTTGCCGTGAGTTTCTTGAACTTTCATTTTTGGAGTCTTTTCTTTCATATATTCTTCAAGCCATTCTGTGAGCTTATAAATAATACTAAAGACTTGGATATTGACACTATCTCTTTCTGCGAGAGTTTTTGCACTTTGATCGATTTTGGTATCAAAACCAAGAATGACACTCAAAGGTTTTGTTGTGGCGATTTTGACGTCACTTTCAGACACAAACCCAATACCTGTCGATACAATCTTGAGTGAGACACGATCGTTTTTGATCTTTTGCATTTCATGAATGATTGCTTCTATCACATCCGAACTAATTGCTTTGATAATGATAGGGATTGTGACGAGAGCGTTTTCGCTACCGACAGTTACCGCGCTTTCGATTTTTTTGGCATTGTGTGTGTTTTCGAAGATGAGTTTTTCGGCTTCTTTTTTAGTGTTGACTGCTTTAAAGATGCTACCGACAGGAGGAAGTCTGTCAAAACCTGTGATAGATATAGGATCACTTGGGTATGCACTATCGATTTTGTTACCTTGAAAATCTTCGCATATACGAGTAGGGGCATATGCATCGTGTGCCACAACGAACATACCAGATTTGAGTGTTCCGTGTTTTAGGATGAGTGTTGCTCCGATACCTTTGGTTTTGCTGTTTTTTGCTTCGATAACGACTCCTTCTGCAAGGGTGTCATAGTCAGCTTGAAGATCGGTGATGTCTGCTAAAAGCAGTACCATATCAAGTAGTTCATCAATACCGAGTCCTGTAATTGCAGACACGGGTACGATCGGAATATCTCCACCCCAGCCTTCAACATAGATACCATTTTCTGCAAGGCTTTGTTTTGTGCGCTCGAGATTACTAACTTGTTTGTCCATTTTGTTGACCGCAACAATATAAGGAAGATTCGCTTCTGTGATTGATCGGAGAGCCTCAAGTGTTTGAGGTTTGACACCTTCGTCTCCTGCAACAACAAGGATTGCTATGTCTGCGACTTTGGCTCCACGAGAACGCAACGCACTAAATGCCTCGTGCCCTGGTGTATCAAGAAATGTAATAGACACATCTTCTTCATTGTCTTTTTTGCGTAATACTTTGTATGCACTCATTCGTTGGGTAATACCCCCAGCTTCTTTAGCGGTGGTATTGGTCTTTCTGATGTAGTCAAGGAGAGATGACTTGCCGTGGTCAATGTGTCCCATAACAGCAACAACAGGAGGTCTTTTGGTTTTATTGCTTTTGTGTGTCATTACAGGCAATCATAGCATTGAATTGACAAAATTCAAAGAAAATGAGGCTATTTTAATATATATATTTGAATATCAAATTGAGATTTATTTTTTTTGGAGTATTATTGAAGTATGTTTTTAAGACAAAAACGCGTCTATCTTGATTTTGCTGCAGCGACACCTCCATGTAAGGATGTGCTTCGCCTCGTCCAAAAAAAGATACAAACCAATTTTGCTAATCCAGATTCTTTGTACAAAGAAGGAAGAGAAGAGGCACTGGCTCTTTTGAATGCCCGTAAAAGTGTTGCTACTACTTTGGGTGTTTTGAAAGAAGAGATTATTTTTACCTCAGGGGGCACTGAGAGTAATAATCTTGCTATATCCGGTATTATCAAATCTTTTTTGAAAAATAATCCTGGGAATACTCCACATATCATTACATCCAAAATAGAACATTCTTCAATTCTGGAGGTTTGTACAGACTGGCAATCAAAAGGTGTAGAGGTTACCTTTCTTTCTCCTCAGGAAAACGGAATGATTGATCCTAAAGATGTAGAAGAAGCTCTCAAAGCCAATACTGTTTTGGTGAGTCTTATGTATGTGAACAACGAAATCGGAACAATCAATCCTATTAAAGACATTGCTCGTGTCATACGCAAATTTAAAAATACTCATCACAGTGTATTTCCTTTTTTTCATACTGATGCAGTACAAGCTCCCAACTATATTCCTCTATCCTTGCAATCGCTCGGGGTAGATCTATTGTCGCTTGATGGTCTCAAAATATATGGTCTCAAAGGTACAGGGTGTCTTTTTAAGAAAAAAAACATCTCACTCGAACCAGTCTTTTTTGGTGGTGGACAAGAAGCTGGGCAGAGGCCAGGCACATCAAATACTCTTGGAGCCGAGTCTTTTGCAGTGGCATTATCTTATGTTCAACATAATGCTCAAAAAGAGTCTCAAAGACTTAGTCTTCTCCGGGATTTTTTTGTAGACAAACTTCTTACTTTACCAAAGACTACCTTGAACGGTAGTTTGGGAGACGATAGAATTCCTAATAATGTAAATATCTGTATTCAAGGTCTTGATGCAGAATATATGGTATATCTTCTTGATGAGGCTGGGTTCGCTGTTTCATCAGCAAGCACCTGTATGAACAACAAAGAGGACTCATATTCTTATGTTGTCAAAGAAATACAGAAAAAAGAGTGTGAAAAATCTTCTTTGAGATTCACTTTTGGTATGACTACAACAAAAAAAGATTTAGAAAAATGCTTTGAAATGGTCAAAAAATTACTTCCTCTTGCACTTTCTCTATAATTCCCTTTTTATCTTTTTTGTCTTATACTTTAGCTTATGGATAACGTCTCAAAACAACAACTTATTCTCACATCTCTCTTGGTTGCTCTTGTGACAGCGATCACAACAAGTGTTGCGACTGTATCTCTTCTTGAAGACAGTAACAAACAAGCTCAAACAATCTATCGTGTTATAGAAAAAAGCATCGAGAAGGTGGCAGATATTCCAACAGTAAAAAACATTGTAGGCAAGACTGCCTCATCTGATGTATCAACTCTTTCTCCTACAAACATTGCAGAGAAAAACTCAAAAAGTGTTGTGCGTGTTTTTGATGTGACAGGAGGGGAGAGGCATTTTGTTGCACTTGGTCTTGCTGTGGGTACCAAAGATGCTCTCATCGCATCTCCTTTGTCTTTGCCTTTTGTACCGAATGCAAGTCAGTTTGTTGCGCTCACAGAATCCGGAGAAGAGATTCCTCTTGTATTTAACAAAAACATTTCTTTTGGATTGTCTGTGTTTGGTTTTGATTACAAAACAACAAAAAGCAAAGTCACCCCGATTACTCTCAAAGGTTCATCTGGGATCAAACTCGGATCATCTGTGGTTGCGCTTGGTGGCAAAGAAAGCGGAGATGTTGTATCTGTAGGGATTGTGACAGAAATGAGATCTGTTGACGGGACTGCATCATCGACAAAAAACATTATTCTTTCTGATATGAAGCTTTCGACCCCTATCTCAGGATGGCTTCTTTTTGATACTGAAGGGGGGCTTATAGGACTTGAAACAGGGTTTGATGAGGGAGGTGTAATGCCTGTTTTTGTGAATACTGATGTTATCGAAGCGGAGATCAAAGAATATCTTTAAAAATATTAAAAACACAGTATTTCTTGTATGTAAATAGAGGTATTGACTATTTTTGTAAATGGGTGTATAATTGTTCTATAAAAATAATCGTTTAGTGGTGCCTTGGTGCAGATGCTAAACACAACAATTATGCAAATAACATTAACAAAAAAACAATATTTCACTGCTTTTGTTGCACTCATGGCATCATTTGTCTTTGTTGTGCTTCCTTCTGTAGCGAAGGCTGATGATGGATGGTTCTATACTCCTGATTACTCTTACTATGGTAGTGATTACTCATACACTCCTGACTACTCTT
>CAYORS010000022.1:0-6989 GCA_964406475.1 uncultured Candidatus Saccharibacteria bacterium | reverse complement strand
CGAGGACGCATAAGAAGACTATCGAGATTTTTCACTCCTCTAGCTTGATCGAGAATTCGCATCACCACCTTCTCACCAAAATACACAGGAAATGTCGACACACGAAAATCGATTTTGCGACCATCAATACGCGCACTAAAACGACCGTCTTGTGGCTTTCTTTTTTCATCAAGCTTCATATTTGACAATATCTTGATACGTGCTACCACAGCATTCAAAACCTTGATAGGCAAAATAAGTGATGTATGAAGCACACCATCAAGACGAAACCTCACACGCACCTTATCATTCAAAGGCTCAATGTGTACATCAGATGCTTCCCCTTCAATGGCATAACGAAGTATTGTTGCAACAATTTTTGTGACGGGAGCATCTTCAATGATGTTTGTTTGATTGATTTTTGTGGAGAGGTTTTGCTCTTGTGATTCTGACATCGCAATCTCTTTTTCTTCATCCGTGAGGTCTTCTTCAAGCTCAGTCAATGCTTTTGTCACTTCTCCCGAAAGACCTTTATAGCACTCCATTGATTTCTTGAAATCTTCTTCAGAAATCAAAAAGACTTTGTAAGGAACATTGTTTTTCGATGCAATAAAATTTAATGCATCTCTTGCTTCAAAGTTTTCTGGATCAACAACACCTACCTCCAAAGACCCTTCAACCATATCAAGAGGTATCATCTTGTAAAACACAGCAGATTCTTCTGGAAGATATTTTAATATTTCAAAAGGAATAGCAGGATGAGGAATGCTTTTTGTAGGAACACCATAGTACTCACCTCGTGCAGCCAAAATTACTTCCGGTTGTATGCCAAGCTTCTGCAAAACGACTTCTGGACTTTCACCAGAACGTGACGCTTCCTCTCTTGCCTGTTTAGCAAGATTAGAATCTATAATTCCCTTTTTCAATAAAAGTTCTATAACATTCATATATTTATCTTCTTGTTGTGGGCTTCACAGGAACTTTTACTGGTGGTTTGACAGTAGGTGCTGGTGTGACAGGTGTTGTCGATGCTGCTGATGATTCGTCAACAAACCCGAGTGACTCAAGAGCCTGATTATTAACATCAGAATAGATAAACGGGGCAAACGGATTTTGCTTTCCAATTGTCTCTGGGATAATTGGTTGACCGAAGTCTACAAGAGCACGAAAAACAGGATCAAGAAAAAGTTTTTCATCGAGAGTCACATTTTGAATCCGCAACAAAAGTGGGATCAGATCTTGATCTGGTGCCTGCTTTGCTGTTCCATTTTTTTGAAGAAGACTTGCGCCACTTCCATTTTTGACAAAATTATTATACACAACAACACCTACAAAAAGTAGCATAATAATGATGAGCGGTGTTTTAAGTTTTTGAAAAATTGATGACATATTATTTATTTTAGCCAATATGTACGCACAGTGACAATAAACTCTGTTTGATCTTTAGGGTCTGTTTTGAAAGAAAGATTGACCACATCCACAAGACGAAGTCCCTGTTCGAGATCTTTCATAAATGAAACAAAATCAGAATAAAGAGCTTTTGTTCGGAAAGATACAAGAATAGAAGAATATGGACGCGTATCAGGACCAACGCTTGTTGATTGCTCTGGTGCCTTATCATCACTTATCTTTATCTTGCTGATTGTCATATTATGCTTTCGACTGATACCGTTAATATCGAGAATGAGTTGTACGTTATCAACATGATCAGGAAGGAGCTTTTTGAGTGACTCAAGATCAGAACCAGAAAATTGAGCATATTTACTTTGAAGCTCTCCTCTTTTTTTGAGCACCTCATTTGATTTGCCGAATGCTTTTTCATACTCTGCCAAGTCAACACGAAGCTCTTTTATTTGTTCGTATTCTTTGTTGGTATAAAAAACAAAAATACCAACTGATGCAAGAAGAAGAATTATAGGAAATAAACTTTTCATCGTGTTGTAGGTGAATTTGATAATGGGCTAGTTGAAGTTGAAGGTTGAGTGTTTGATGATTGAACAGATGGAGTGGTAGGTAATATATCTCGTACAGAAGGATTGTTTGATGAAGGGAGAGACTCTATACCCGTCCTATCTGAAGGTCTCACTGTATTAGCCTTTCGAGTATAGAAGATAAATGAAGGATCAATCTTAGTTGTAAAATTGAACACAACATTCCCGGCAGTATCAAGATCAAGATTTGAAAACAAAGGACTCTTCAAAGACTTTTCTTTTCCAAAAACTTCTGACTGATATGCCACAGCGTTGTAACTTTTTGCTTCACCATTCATTGTGAGTGTCGCTACACCATCAACACCCACATCATACTTGAGATCAAGAAAACGGACACTCTTGATTGTTTTTTCTGAAAGAAAATCAAAGATATAAGAAATAGCAACGTGATGAGAAAGAAGATATTTGGCGGCGTCGATACGATTATTGAGTCGCACATATTCTTCGATTGTTTGAGATTCGAAAGATTTGATATTACGATCGAGACTTTCTTTGAGAGACTGTTCAGAACCAATAAGGTATTTATGCCACATATACATCCCTCCAGCAGACAATGCACTCAAAAAGAAAATAATAAGAGAGATGAAAGTAAAAAATCCCATATGCCGACGAGGAAGAGCAGTCGAAGTTGTATCGATCGACGTTTTGGGTATAAAAGATGTTTGAAACTTTGTTTCCATCGTAAAAATTATATCACAAAATAAAAAAGTAAAGAAAAAAATAGTGGATAAAATATTCCACTATTCCAATTCTTGGAGTTTACGAAGAGCAATACCTACTGCAACAGCAAAATCCAACCCTGTCTGCTTCAACAGATCTGCCAAAAACACAGGCGCGTCAACTTTACCAAAAGGATCACCAAGAACTACCTCTGTTTCAAAACGTGTTTTTGCCATTTCATAAAAACCTTTCATCGCAACACCACCTCCCGTGAGATAAATCTTCCCGATACTTTTGTTGTGTTTCTTTTGGTATGTCACCATCAAACTTCCTGCTTCGGAAAAGATGTAATCAATGGTGAGACCTACAATATCGTAGATTGTTTTTTGGTCGGATGGTGTTCCCTCGCCCAAATTGCGTTTGATTTTTTCTGCTTTCTCGATAGGAATCTGCAATCCCTTTGAAATACTTGAAGTGATTTCTTGAGACCCTTTATTGATAATATGACTCTCCTTAACCACACCTCTTTCTGCAATATATATTTTTGTTGATGATGCTCCCATATCAAAAATCATCACAGGAGCAATCTCTCTGTCAACCAAAGCTCTTATTGCTGCAAACATTTCAATCTCAAAGAAGCTTGTTTGTACACCTCCAGCTTGGACAATACTATTGTAGCCTTGCAACACCTCATTGTGTATTGATACAAGCAACACTTCTGTCTTGTCTTGTTTTTTGATTTCTGAATTTTCTGGATCAAAATCAAAAGACCTATCTCCTTCTTTGGGAATAATCCACCAATCTAAAGCAACTTCAGAAATAGGCACAGGAATAAACTTGCGAGCTTCCATAGGAATCATTTCGCGCAATCGCTGCTCGGGAAGATTTGGCATTTCAATCAAAGACACAAGACTAGATCGAAGAGGAATAGAAACACCCGCATTTGTAGTTGTAGAATTAGACTCTTTGATAACATCCTGAATTGCTTGCCCCAAACGATCAACAGGGAGATTGGTGACCTGACCCACAGCAAGCCCTGCATATGGACCAAGAGCAATCGAACCGTATGTCTTAAGAACAGCACGACCTTTTACTTTTGCAAGTTGAACAACCTTGATAGCAGAAGACCCAATATCAATACCTATAACATTCGTATCAGATTTTGCAAAGAAATTTTTAAAAGGATTATCCATATAATTATTATATAATAGTATAACACAATGATTCTAGTTTTTTATAAACAATCAATACATTATATTCACAAAACGTTCAAAGCACTCTTTGGTGTGAACGATACACATGAGTATGTTCGTAAGCTCAATCTCAATATGTGGCATAAACTTGCGCACCCTGTTTTGCTCAAAACAGGTATCTACACAATATTCCATTACGAAAACAAAATAATACGAGATGCACTCAATCTGATAAAAAACAAAAAAGATGAAGATGTGGCAAACATACTTTGTTGTGTAGTAAAGGATGTTTTACTTGAAGAGTTGTCACAGTATGCAATTTTTTCAGATTTTGAAAATCCCATCATCACAGGAGTCCCTCCACATCGAGATCAATACAGAAAAAGAGGATTTAATCCGAGTAGTCTTATTGCCGAAAAATTAGGAGCACACTTTAATATTGAATATATTCCCAATCTTTTGGTTTTTATACGAGATACAAAAGCACAAAAAACACTTGCTCGAAAATCTCGTTTTGAAAATATGCGCTTCAGTATGAATATCAAACATAAATACAGCCAAAAAATTTTAAACAGGCCCATTATTGTTATTGATGATGTCACAACAACTGGTGCCACACTCTCCGAGGCACGCAGAGCACTCAAAAAACACACATCTCGTATTATCTGTATTGCACTTGCACACTAAAACTGGAAAAAATATCAATCTGATTTACACTTATATATATGAATACATATAATAAGTATAAGTTTTTAATTTTATCATTTATAGGAATTATTGTCGTTTTTAGTTTTGTGTTGTTTATAAAAAAAGACAACAATATCCAATGTGCTAAATCATTTGATTCATATTCAATCGATGGTTTTGTGACAGAAAAAATCCCTGTTCATATCACACTTGAGTGTGACAGTAAGACAGTTACGATCACAGGATCTGTCAATCAAGTTTTGAAATTGCCCATTTTGAAATCACCCACAACAACAAGTGAACCAAAACAAGACACAGAACCCCTCTCAGCAGATGAAGCAATCTCGCTTTCAAATGACTGGAACTTTGATGATTATATGGATCTTGATATTTTTACGGGCAAAGACACAACAAGCAATGGTTCATTGATTACCCACAAATTCGTATTCGACAAAACCTCAAATCAATTTGTGTATATTCCGTCAATTTCTATTACAGACAACCTTATACCCTTTCCTGACAAAAAAATATTAGTCTTTATAGACAATACACAGAACCCTTATGTATTCAAAGCATCTATCAAAAAATGGCCAGATGCAGGTACTTCTACTATAGACAACACATTGCTTCCTGTGGGAACATACTCTTGTATCACCACAAACGAACAAGGAGTGCCACTTGGTGCAGATACAACACTTACTCAAAAAAAGGATAATCTCAAAACAACTCAAACAATCGAAATTGTGAATCCAAAAACAGGAGCAGTAGTCAAAAAAGATACCAAAACTCGACCAACAATTATTACTGATACAGGTACCATTGATTCTGAAATGAATAGTTGTGATTGGGACAATGGAGGAATTCTTGAAAATCCTATCTTTAATTAATGATTAGTGCAAAAACCTCTCTCAAAGCCCGAGGCTTTGAGAGAGGTTTTGTATATCAAATCTGCAAGGGCTGCCCTTGCAAAAAAAACGGAGAGAGCAAGAATTTCTCCCTCGACTAAATTTTGCTACACGCAAAATTTGTCTGGGCACCGCCTCGTATTTTTTGTTACTACAAAAAATATACTCCGGCGTTCGAATCTCGCACGAAAGTGCGTTTAGCACTTTTTCTCTCCGTTTTCACGGATGTTCAAACGGAGAGAGCGAGATTCGAACTCGCGAGACCTGTTAGGGTCCGGCGGTTTAGTAAACCGCTGATTTCAGCCACTCATCCATCTCTCCATAATATTCACTTTGTTCAAATGGAGACCACTTACGCGGCTTGATGGATTCATGGCTCGGTACTTCGTACCGGTAAAAGTGAAAGCAGTTTCACTTTTCCCCATCTCATCCATCTCTCCATACGGCAATACAATACCATAGAAACAATCTAATCACAAAACTTCCTCAGGATTACCTCGCACAATATTACGCTCTTTGAGTACGTACATAATACTTGTTTTCATACCTACAAATCTTCCCAAAATCGCCCCTGACAAAAAACAAAGTGTGACAAGGCTCAATGTCAATCCACTAAACCAATGCCCGAAAATCCACTCACGATATATATCAAGCAAAATAAATGACAAAAGAGCAAATGCACCAACCACATCAATTCGAGAAACTACTTTTGATTTTTTGTCATCCCATTCAATACCCATAAGTCTTCCTAAAATACCACCAAGTGCAAAACCAAACGATACCCCCATAATTGCAGACAAGATACCAATATCTCCTATAATAATTTCTCGTATCACATAAATAAATAATGCAATAGCAAAAAAGAAAAATAGATATAGGCGTAAAAATAAAAAACGATCTATATGAGGATGAATATGATCATCACGAAGCTTTTCCATATTCTTTCATTATATCAAATGTTTGAAAATATATGTTTCTTGTATTTACGTGTATTAGAGGTTTCTTCCTTAAAAATTTCTGCTGACTTCAAGAATGTTCTGCACTACACATATTGTATATGTATTGAGGGGTTCGAACCTAAGACCTTTCGAGTGATAAGCGGGCTCGGGACCTGCTTTACAAGACCTTTTTAGAGCTTTTATAAGAGATGAATTAGTAGCGTATTTTTACAGGTTAGGGATTTCTGCCTCGAAAATTTTTGCAATCGATTAATTGTATTAGGGTTTCGATCCTTACAGGGTCAGTACCCCGATTGGATAATTTATTTCTCTACTAGCTAGCGAATCATAAATTATGCTCAATCGGGCTTCGAACCCTAAACGCAAAGTGTGGGACACTTTGCTTACACGCACAAAAATACAAAATCCCAGGAGTTAGACTCCTGGGATTTTGTATTTTTGTGCGTGTATTAGGGTTCGAACCTAAGACCTTTCGAGTATCAGTCGAATGCTCTACCAGCTGAGCTATACACGCATCAAGAGTACTATAGCAGATTTTTTGAAAAAATAAAGCCTTTGGGTAGCAATTTTGTTATAAAAAAACTAAAACCCGAAAGGTTTAGTTAGGTAAAAAAC
>CAYORS010000021.1:0-7497 GCA_964406475.1 uncultured Candidatus Saccharibacteria bacterium | reverse complement strand
AACCCGAGGGAACTGGTTTACAGCCAGCCGCGTTTGACCACTTCGCTATACTTGCGGATAAGAGAGCAACCGTCCACGGGGTGTGGGGTGTGAGACGGCTGCCCTCGGAGGGGTTACAATCGGGACATCACAGCTCTGAACTGCGCCGATTGCTATTGTCTGCCTCAAGGTAGTACACGCGCTTGCTATCCACGCAGAGCCACAAGATATGCGGCTGCTTGCAGTGCGGACAGTCGAAGCGGACAAGCACAGTGACACCG
Organism: uncultured Candidatus Saccharibacteria bacterium; assembly: GCA_964406475.1. GTDB lineage: Bacteria > Patescibacteriota > Minisyncoccia > Phycocordibacterales > CAIRYW01 > JAQBQZ01. The sequence goes on along the minus strand of CAYORS010000021.1, from coordinate 7,237 downwards.
ACGTACTTGTGGTGTGGCGAGTGCTCGGTCCACATGTTGCGCCTACACTTGAGACATTGTAGGCGGGTCACGTCTCCTCGCCATAGTCATGCGGCACGACAGTCCCCGTGTAGAGACCACGCGCCAGTCGACGCAGACGAAGGGTGATGATGGCGGCAGCGAGAGCCACCCCCGAAAGGAGTAGGGCGAACCCGAGCAGAATCTCCACTGAGACCTCCATGGAGTGACATGAGCGTCACAACCAAAGTATATATTTATTTGAATATAACCACAATACTTTTTCGTATATCAAGTACTCGACAATCATTTTCTTGACAACGTCTGCCCTCATATTTCTCGTATTTGTAATAGCTGTTTTTTACGGGCACTTGCTCGATCAGCTTCCATTCATTAGCAAAGGTGTGTTTGTGCTCTGTTTTCATGTCGTCGGTGGTGTTAAATCATATCGTTTTTGCCGCCCAGCTGTACCGTGGCAAAGAGTAGACGCAAAAGTAGTGGCATAGTACCCCAAAACGCTGAGAGCGCAAAATAGAGGGCAATTTCAAGAATCGACCCCTAGGGTTTTTTTCAGATAGGAAAGTTTTTGCGCCCAGTCTACGCGTGGGTATTTTGCCAAGTCTTCCGGTGTTGCGCGCATAATTGCTAGATATTCGTTCATTCGTTTATTGAGTCCAGCTCCAAGATGGTGATACCAGCATAAATCTATGATCGCCCAAGGTTCTTGAATTTGTCTACCTGCGTAATAAAGCGCATGTTCTTTTGTCATTTTTCCAGAGCAATCAAAACCTTTTCTTGCGCATTTTGGCTTCGGCTGTACTGCCCAAATATCTTTTATCCATTTTGGCGTGTTATTCATTGTTTATTCTTCCTTTAATTGATTGAGCTTGGTGATGATTGCGTTTTTTGTTTCTTCATTATTGTGTAAATTAAGACCACAAGCGTGTACATTTGCATTATTAGTACATATCTCTGTCGCTAATTCTGTAAACTTCCTCATAACCCTCTCCCGCTCTGCTTTGCGCTCTTGTTGGAGGAGTTGTGAGATGAAGTCTTTTATTTTTTTAGGGTCAACTTTAATTCTCCAGCCGCTCTCTGTTGTATACAAACCATCTTCGTAATGAACTATCGAATCAAACTTATCAATCCAGCTTTTATTGTTTGGTGTTTTCATGGTCTTTAATCATTTTTAAGATAAAATCTCGTTGTTTTACAGAAACAGTTATCACCCCATTTGGTTTAATTGGCTGATTCCTTGCTTCTTGCAATGCTTTTGCCCATTGTTCTTCTGTTGGTGGACTGCTCGCCTCTACAGAGTTTGTCGTAATTGCTTTGATTTAGTTTATTTTCTCTCCCTCTTTATGTGTGTTAACCATAGAATTATACCCAAATTGGCAATTAGAGCATCCTGAACCGCCACATGATATACACTTTTTTCTTTTTTCATTTTTATGTTTGTTCATAGTTGTTCAAAATAAGATTCGATAGTTCCGCCGTCTGCGATGTGGTCAATGAAGTCATGTAAATACTCTCGCCACTGCCAAGTTGTCATTTCAGGTGCGAGATAATTCACACCATTCCACCCCATACTCTTCCCCAATGCTTGCCAGAAGAGTGGGTCAAGCACAATTTCACACACATGGAACCTCCCTAATTCTCGTGTGTAATTTCTTTTTGTTCGTTCATACCCACCCTCAATCGCTTTTTGGATTACTTGTTCTATTGTCATATTTTATTCTTTAATTATCCTCCCAACACTCATGCTCTGTAGTGTCAGTGTCGTATGTAGTGTTGCAGTTTTGGCAGTGGTCTAGGGACATATTTATTTTTTATGGTTACAAGCTGCAAGACTTGTTTCAATTTTTTTTATTGCACGATATTTTTCCTTTTGATCAGCGGATATTTTCCATTTTAGTGCATATGCTGTTCCGCAGCGTTCACATTTTCCGCTTTCCATAATTATGAATAAAATGTCGTAATTTCATATCTATTTCTGTAAAAATTCTCCATTCATATGGTCAATCTCATGCTGGAACAACTGCGCCCTAGTGCTTGACAATGACTCTGTTTTTTTTACCCACTCTTTTTTTTCTTCGTTCAAAATTGTCCAGTATTCAACCTCACATTTATGATGTCTTTTTTTTCTAAAGTTTTGAATTTGTTTTGCTGGAAAATGCGCGCAATATTCCCATTTCTCAACTGTGTGACGTGTTTTATTGGTGAATACAGGGTTGATAATAAGATCACCATCACCAGTCACAAAAAATCGCAATGGGTCTTTGTCGGTAATTTGAGCATGTGAAATAGACATTGCAGCAGAATACCCTTTTGGCGGATTTGTTGCTGTCTCAAACATTTTTATTGCGTCGTCGATAATCCGGTCCGTGTCGGCTTCTATAGCTTCACGGCTGACGACTGTGTGCGGGGTGATGTATAGGCTTTTTCTTGTTGTTTCCATAAACTTATTAATGATTTTATTAAACTAGCAAGTGCACTGCTAATAGCCCAGCGGTCCATCCAATTACTCCAGCAACAAAATAACTATTGCTAATATTGAATGAAATTATATTTATTATTAGTACTGCGATTAGGATTATTGTTGTTTTCATAGGTGTTAAATTAAGTAGCCCTTAACGTAGGAATTTCTCTAATTTCTTTTGCGCGCTCAATAAGTTTTTGTGTCCAAGCATCGCCAATGCTTTGCAACTCATCTTCAGTGAAATCGGCTATAGACAATTTTTCAACGTCACCTTCTGCCATAATAAAGTTAGGCACACCAGGCACTTTAATTCTGATTGTTTTTTTAAACTCAATAGGTCTGTCCATATTTTTATGTGTTAAATGATTTCATGATTCTTTCAATTTTTATCGATAATTATTTTCAGCACTTCTTTTTTTACAAAGATTGATAAATTCTTCTAAATTTGACTTCATTAAAACTGCCAATTTATATTCGGTATATTCTGGTGTCAATTTGGCATATTCCTCTGCTTCTGCTCGTGTATAACCATGTTGATCTTTTATCTCCGTGAGGCGCGTTCGATAAGCTTGGTCTTTGTAGACTCGGTCTTCGTCAAGTAGTTTCATGAGACCAGCGATCTGCATACCATAATCGATATACGTTGTTTGCGGTATTGGTATTTTAGAAAATGTATTTTCTGCGACAATCTTCATTACTTGATTGACGTATGCATGAGCCTTTTTCACATCTTCTTGCCATTTTTTGAACTCGTCTGGGTCTCGTTTTTTTACCAATTCCGCAAGGTTTATTTCTTTTGGCTTGCCAGCGCTTATTACGTTTGATAGTTTATTTGACAATTCTTTTTGTTCTATTTCTAACTGCTCAAGAAACTTCATCAATCGCTCAAGCTCAGATTCTTCTGGTTTTGATTCTTTGAGAATTGTCGCAATCATTTCTTCTATCTTTTTTGCAAAAAAATATTTGCGTATTTGCTCCTCAGTTAAGCCGCAGATTTTATTTTTTTGCATACTTTTTTTGAATATCACGAATTATTTTTTCTCCACATTTAAAGCCCTCAAGTAAATTGTTGTGCTTTTTTTGATCTGGTTCAATCCGGAAAACTAAAATATCCTTCTCAAAATTAGGGTTGTACGCAACATAATCCCACCATTTGCGTCCAGTGATAAGTAGGTTCATTTGAATTTGCCACAAATATTTGCTTGAAATTTCATCTTCACCATTCACAATCAGCTTGAAATGTGAAACATCATCGTGACACTTGATTTCAATTCCGCCATCCTTGCCAACAAGCCCATCTGGCGAGCAACCAACAAATTTGTTGTATTCAATAAAACCAACTTCTTCAACTTCAACTCCGTATTCAAGCTCATACATTGACCGTGCAATTGGCTCAAGCTCAACGCCTCGTTCTGTATGTGAGTTTGAAAAATTTTCACGATCAGCTTTTGAGTATTTTTCAGCGAGTAAATTATAGACATATGTTTGCAGGCCCTTTCCTGAGTTTCCAATTTCTTGGGCATGGCTCGCAGTCATCTTGCCAGAACGGATTGTAAACCACTCGTCTGTTCCTTGTTTAATTGTTTTGTGTATTTTCATTTGTTTTGGTTGTTGGTTGTAATTCTGATTTTCTTTGTGTGATCATTTTTGCAAATTCTTTACCACGTCCCTTATGGGCTTGATAGTATTCTTTGAGTTCGCCCATCGTCTCAATTGTTTCAACTTCCTGCTTCCATTCAAGTTCAATGTTTATTGGCTTTTCAAGGTCATAGTTTTCATTGTCTTGTTCATCCATTTTTGCAAAAACGTCATCAAAATGCATTTTAACTGCTTTTCGCATGATTGTTTTGAGCGCCATTTCTTTGAACCACTCTTTCCAAATAAAGTCAGTTTTTGCTTTTTTTCTGTGTTTGTCAATTTCCGCCTTACTTATTAGTGTGAGAAATTCACCGCGTTTGTTTTTGATTACACAGTACCCGCCGATAATTTTATTTTCATTTTGGTCGAATGGGTTTGAAAATGTGTGGCTATAATCCACGCTTCCGCTTTTTTTGCTGAAACGAATGTCGTCGCCGTCATATACCAACTGAATGTCAATAATACTTTCAGGGTATACAAGTAGCATTTTATTTTTATAGGCAATGTAGTCATAGCTTATCCCCCTACTTTGCAATGTGACGTGCACACCATCAAAAACAAGGCCTTCATTCGCTACGCGCTTAAATAACTGCGCCATTTCGTTGGCTGTTTTGTTCTGCATCCATGGATTTTTTGGATTTCCTGATCTGTCTTTTTCTATTTTTGTGCGCACACAATATGCAGCAAAACTCTCTACATTTTGTTGATTCTCAACGTCAGTCAACAATGCAATTATATTTGGCTTTGTCAGCTCTTTTTTTTCCATATTATTCTACTACCCGGAATCCCGGGGTCATTGTTTATTAATAACTCACTATCTAAACGTTTTTTGTCGGTGCTTCATTGGCAACTGTTTAATTTTTATATGTTCAAATGTATCACTTATATTGCACAATTACAAGTATAGTTATACACAGTATAAACACACGCAAAATATTTTCTACTTTCTGTTTTTGTGGTATTATTTTTTTGCCGTGCTTCGAGGGATGGTAAAACATAATTGTTTTGCATAAAAACCCCTGTATGACCTCGAAGCATATGGGGGTTTTTGTGAAAAATAAAAATATGTCAGAAGACTTCAAAGGAGCGACAATATGGGCAAGACAAACAATCGAGAGCGATATATTTTTTTGGAAGCCGGACAAGTGGTTTAAGATTTGGTTTTTTATTGTGTCCAAAGCGAACCATAAAGACACAAAGCAATTCAAGCGTGGTGAGTGTTTTTTGACTGGGGAAGGAATACAAGATGCCACAGGTGCAACACCAGACCAAGTGAAAAAATGTTTGAGTTGGTTACGCAAAAATAAAATGATAGCAACCAAGAGAAGCACTAGAGGTTTTATACTTTCAATAAATAAATACAGTACTTATCAAGACTTTGAACACTACACAAGCACTAACTCAAGCACTAGAGAAGCACCAGAGAAGCACCAGAGAAGCACCACGATAAACAATAATGAAAAGAATGAAAGAATGAAAGAGTATACATCAGCAAAAAATGATTGGCGCGTAGAGGCTTTTGATAAACTGTGGACAACTTATAACAAAAAGGTTGGAAGACAGCAGGCATTCAAAGCATTTCAAAAAATCACACGAGATGAATTTGGTCGTATCATGGCACATGTTCCTGAGTACGTCAGATTAACACCTGACAAGGCCTACAGGAAGCATCTAGCGACGTACCTGAACGGCAGAGCATGGGAAGATGAACTAATCCAAAAATCGCCGGAGCAGCGCATGATGCATAGTAAGTATCAACCAATATCCGGCGCTGGATCAATAATCAAATCATTTCGGGATGTATGAGGTGTATCACTTGCGAAGATAATCGATGCTATATCTGTGTTGGCTGCATAAAAGAAAAAACAGGCGGCCATGGAAACAAGGTTTTTAATGCTGAACGATTGTGTGATTCCCATTTTTACACCAAGCAAAAAATTGCAGACTACACAGACCTGAAAACATTTTTGAAAAACCCACAAAAAGGATTTAGCGGCGTGGCATTATGGGGCCAGATGTGTGCAAGGTTCATCGAACGATACGGCGCTCCAGCACTCACAGCGTCAATTGACCAGATCGAAAAAGAGAAAAAAGATGCGGAATATGCTCGATATAACAAGCGATTTGCTGATAAATGATAACCTGTGGATAACTTGAGTTAATAATCATTGACAATGTATCACACAAAGTGTATATTACACACATCACCAAAGGGTGGCACCGCAAGACCGACGGAATCGGTCATGAAAAAATATGCAAATAAAACTTTCAACAATCAAAATATTTTCAAAGTTCGAAACAGCGACAGATACGACAATCATCCTCGGTGAGCAAGAAAAGCAAACCGTAGTGTTTGAAAAATTCTCAGGCGGGAGAATCAACCAAATAGCCAAGTTTCAAAAGCCGGCTCTAGCTCTAAAATATTTCACAAACCTAAAAAAACAATTGCAATAAATTTATGAGAGAAATAAAATTCAGAGCTTGGGATAAAGTAAATGAAAGAATGTATCAAGATGATACTTTTAGGATTGGATACAATGGAATAGTTTATTACTTAAAATCCATAGGTGTTGGAAATACAAAATATAAATTTTCTGAAAATATAGTATTGTTGCAATACACAGGACTCAAAGATAAAAATGGTGTGGATGTTTACGAAGGTGACATTGTTCGATATTCATACACAGACATAGACGATCAATTGTATAGTAATAGAATAGCACAAATTGCTTTTTATAATGGCTGTTTTCAAACTTTTGAGACTGATGATTTTGATGAAGAAGAAGCTATACCATTATACATAGTTGATGCCTACGAGGTCATAGGCAACCTATATCAAAATTTTGAATTATTAACTAATATTAAAAAATAATTTTATGAAAGACCAAACAAAAACAATCGTTTACACATTTGCAACAATCGCCTTGATTGTGTTGGCAGCAACCATGATCTACACAAAAACACATCAGTCAATCGTTGATGACCCGCGATCAACGGAGGAAATTATCAAAGAACTTGATCATCAAACACACTGCGAAGAAATCCTCGGCGGAACATTTAAAGTTGCTCCAGGTGGATCAGAAATTTGTGAAATTAACCAATAATGAAATTTGTGGATAAGTA
>CAYORS010000020.1:0-7571 GCA_964406475.1 uncultured Candidatus Saccharibacteria bacterium | reverse complement strand
TTGTGATGTGTTTTCCATAGTGTTAGAAATCTATTTCTTCGCTAGTAATATCTTCGCTTTCTTCTTCCGTGTTTTTCACCCCACTCTCCATTTCACTATTTCTTTTCTCTGGAGAAAAGTTCGAGACCGAATCGGCCAGTTAAAATAGCGGAGCGATTTTTAGCGGGGTAAGCAGTGTCGGGGCGCACTTACATCAAGGACTCGAAGCCCGATTGAGTAAATTTTGAGAGTGATAACCAATCAAAATTTCCAATCGGGATACTGGTCATGCAATGACCGAGATTCCTTGCTCAAGGACTCGAACGGCGGAGTATAATTTTTTGAGTACAAAAAATTACGAGCCGGTGCCCAGACAAATTTTGCGAGTAGCAAAATTTAGTCGAGGGAGAGATTTTTTGTACCCCGACCAGTCAATTTGAGCAAAATTCGGACTCCGAAGAGCATCAAAAACCTCTTTGGATTTAAAATCAGTAGTCAAAACAAAAGATCACCCTTATGGGACGGTTTTGTGTTAATATAAATTAAATAAAAAGAGAAAGTGATTATCATTTGATACAAATTAAACAATGATTGAAAAAAAGTTTACCCCTAAACCCGGGCAAGTGGATTTCACGAATATACGGTGGTGCCCTGTATTGAACTGTGTAGTTATGTATGAAAATAAAGTACTTCTTGTACAACGAAGTAAGGATATGCGTCTGTATCCAGGGTATTGGAATGGGATCTCGGGATTTTTAGATGATCAAAAAAGTTTAGTGGAGAAAGTGCACGAAGAGTTGTGTGAAGAGTTGGGTATATCAAAAAAACACATTGTTTCCATTCAACTTGCTAAAATTTTAAACCAGGATGCACCAAGATATAAAAAGACTTGGATTGTTCATCCGGTATTGGTAAAAGTAAATACAGATAAAGTTAAATTAGACTGGGAAGCTCAAAATTATAAATGGATCAAACCAAACGACTCAAAGAAACTAAATTTATTACCTGGTTTTGCGGAAACTTTAAAAGAAGCATTAAAGGTGAAACGAAAGAGCACGGGTAAAGAGACATCAAATAAATTCTGAAAAAAATATACAGAACTTTTAATCTCTCTACCCCCTAACTATTCATTTTTATAACATTACAGTTTTATCTAGTCGACTTCATTTTACTATAAAAACAAATGGGGTATAATTTTGTACATATGAAAAATAAACAAAAAGGATCTATTGGGATTGTGATTACTATTTTTATAGCTCTTATGGTAATAGGTGGTGGAGCTTATTTTTATACGACAAAAAAAGTTCCAATTATTGATACCACTAATTGGAACACTTTCAGAGATGAAAAGTATGGCTTTGAGTTTAAATATCCTCTTTCTTTAGGAAGAGTAATTGAACAACCGTTGGAAGATCAGCAAAAATTAGATTGTAGTCCCTCGTCTGGTTATGACCAAGTAACTGCTGCTAAAAGTATTGAAGGATTAGATGTTCAAATATCTTGCAATTATAACTTTGAGAAAACTGCTGCAACTTACGCTAAAGACTACCGTAGCGGCGAGGGTGCATATGAGGTTATAGAAAATAATGGTAAGAAAAGTTATCTGTTCAACTATGTATCGGGGGTTGGATATGCAAATCAAGAATTGTACATACCATTCCTTAATGGAACATATATTCTTTTAGGACAATCATATAAAACAGGAGAAGAAGCGGATTATCCTCAGCTTACAAATGAACAGATAAAAGGAATTGTCTCTACTTTCAATGTTTTAAGATAAAATCCTAACTATTCATTTTTTCAATGACATCATTTCGTTCAAAAACCTTAAAATCAATGATGAGTTCTACAATATTCCCCTCTTCATCAGCACCACACCATAGATCATAAGTCCCATCTCCATAACCAGAAAAAATATTAGTAGCATGCACATCATCAATAATGAGTTCATGAGCAAAGTCATTTTTGACACCTTGTTCAACACCCTTGACTCTTCCTTGTGCAAGCTCTTCTCCAAAATCTTTCATATCATTCTCATCTTCACCAAAAAACTCGTCTTCTTTTTCTTCCATTTTTTGATTACTATTCTCTGCCCCCACAAAGAGACTACCTCCATCTACACGAATAGAAGCACTCTCATCCACAAAAGCTTGCGTAGCATCTTTACTTTCTTTTGCTTTGAGTTTTACTGCAATACTCACCTTACCTTCTGTATTGAATTTTTTGAATACATCAGACTCAGTAATGGCCACACTTATATCATAAGTACCCTTTGACACACTGATCAGATTGCCTTGAATATCGATTTTGTCTGTATTGAGAACTTGACCACAAGAAAAGGTGCTTAAAGGATAAGTTCCTTTGAATAATCCTTCTGTTATCTCTATATTTTTTTGATCAAAATAACTTTGAAGTTTTCTGTATGTATCCATTTTTTATTCCGATTAATTAATATTGCATAAGAGAATCAACACAGCTTTGTGAACCCACCTTTTGAACTTCATTTTTGAGTACAGTTGGCTTACCGTTTTTATCATAAACCACTTCCTTATATCGCACAGTTATTGGTTGTGAATTTGAATCAGATGATTCGCTCTCACATATATTATCTCCCGTTTTAAGGAGTTTACCATTATCCCACATATAGACAGATTCTGTATAGGTGCCATTACCCTCTCCTTGAAATGTAAGAATTTTTTTGTCTTCTGAATTGATACGCAATTCACCAAGCGGAGCAAGTTCGGTGTTGTATTCAAAAACTTTTGTTTTTGGATTGTACAAAAACTTGAGTGTGTTTACAACAGCCATACTTCCAGAACCAACAGATTGAAGTATTTCAAAGTCATTATAACCATCAAAGTTGATATCGACAGATTTGATCATTTCTTCCATTGCGATTTGTATTGAAGCTCCTGATTTTACCCTCTCTTCAAAACTAGAAAGGTCTATCAATTCTTCTTTTTCTACACTACCCCATAAAGATGAATTGATTTTTTGATTTATCGCGCCGGAAATAGCAAGTTCTTCTAGATTACATGAAAGATTGATTCTTATATTCATCCCAGTTTTTATCTCTCTATCATCAGTATATGAGACACCTTTTTGATCTAATTGGGTACACACACTATCATTGGATAGTGACAAAAAATCCAGTGTCGATTTCTTTTTGTAATGTATTAATACTGCAGCACAAACATAAATTAAAAGTAAAGACAAAAACACAACTAAAACTTTTTTCTTTGTATTCATATAGTTAGCGATGATTATGATAAAACAATATAATTATAGCATATTCTAAGACCAAGAGGTCAATGTTATTACTTTTTTAAAATGCTATAATGATATATATGAATAAAGATAAAGTAAAGGAAGAAATTATTAATGATGTGAGAAGGGTTTTTGATAATTACGTAAAAAACCTTACGATTGATCTTGAGCCGTTCTATATCAATAAAGAACATTTGACAAAATATTCCATCAGATACGAATCCCTCATAGAACAAAAAGAGGTCAGCATAGAAGATGCTATTGAAGAAGGTAAAGAAAAGCACATTGTTGAGATAATATGGCAAAGTCTTTGTGTTGAAGCACAAAATACATATGGCAAATCTTCGGACGAATATAAAGACATCGAATCACGAGGTGTTCGACTTGGATTTGTAACTGAAGATCAAAAAAACCGATAAATACTATTCAAGAAGTGATATGAGTGAAGCCTCAAGCGTAATGTCAGGGAAAGAACTCCGAAGTACACGATCGTAAGTATCCAAAAGATTTAAAAGTAGATGTGAATTCAGAGGCAGTAATGGCTTTAATTGAAGGATTTCTTTGAGTTGTTTTGTGGTATCCTCTTCAATTTTTTGATCAAGTATATGTGGTGAAATACGAAGCATTATTGCAAGGCGTACACGCTCAATAAGAAGACGCAAAAAAACTTTGCTATTATAGTCTTTTTCTCTTTGCTTGTGGAGAATTTCAAAAACAGATTCGACTTGTTTGAGACATAATGCCTTTAATAGGTCAAAAATAATAACAGAATCAGGTGCGCCAATAGTTTTTTCGATATGAGCAAGGGAGATTTTTTTTGTATCGCTACTACTCAAGGTTTTTTGAAGGACTCCGTACGCATCCCTAAAAGACCCATCTGCAACCAATGCAAGTAAACTCACCGCTTCCTCAGGAAGATCATAACCCTCTTCTTTTGCTACATTTTTGATTAGCTGTTCAAGAGTATGTTGGTCCGGCTGTTTAAAAATATGTATTTCACAACGAGACATAATCGTATCAGGGATTTTTTCGAGTTCTGTTGTCGCAAGTATAAAAATCACATAATGCGGAGGCTCTTCGAGAGTTTTAAGGAGTGCGTTCCAGGCTTCTCGCGTAAGCATATGAGCTTCATCAATAAGATACATCTTATATGGTGAATTGAAAGGAAGTGTGAACACAGCATCTTTGATTGCTCTTATATCATCAATACCACGATTGGACGCAGCGTCGATTTCATAGAGATCGTTTGAAGAAACACCTAATGCTCGTGCAAAGATACGAGCAAGAGATGTTTTGCCTGTTCCCCTTCCTCCTGCAAATATATATGCGTGAGAAATTTTCTTTTTGCTAAGCGATGTTTGGATGACGGATACAACAATATCCTGTCCTACAACATCAGAAAATTTTTGTGGCCTGTATTTTCGATAAAGAGTTTCCATATTTTTATATCTGTTTATTATATCAAATTTATTCCAATACAAACAGAAAGAGCAGAACACAAATGTGTCTGCTCTTTTAAAAACGAAAGAACGATAATCCCCGCCCCACCCTCTTAAAAGAACACAACCACGTAGTTCTAATAGAGGGTGGGGACCTTGTGCCATCAATCGAGCCAATGGGAATAATATAGTATTTTATGAAAAATGTCAACCCTCGCAATCTAAACTCATGCAAGGGCGGCCCTTGCAGGAGAATGTTATAAATATAAAAAACCCTTCAAGCAACATAAAGTGCTAAAAGGGCTCAGATTAAGGTTTGATCACATACATTTCTCCACTCGGAGTCTGTCTTATTAAATATGAACACCGAGATGCTTGTTCTTGAGAAAGGATTACTCTGAAAGTTATCCCCCCAGGAGACGTAACCCCTTTAATGAGAAGACCTGTGATCTCCTTATTGCTATTAGAGAATGTAATTCCTGATGCTACAGCTCCATTATATGTAGATGCAATCATTTTTGCATTGAGAAGATCTCTTTTTTCGGTAGCTGCACTTGTCACAGAGGAAATACTCGGAAGTAACAAGGATAGTAAAACTGCCAAGACACTGAGGGTAAGAAGTAGTTCGAGGAGCGAAAACGCTTTTTTCGACATAAACATAAAGAAAGAAGATAAAGTCCAGTTTTTACTCTATCACAAATTTAAACAATAAGCAATAAATACTAAAATTATGGGTTAAAGTTTCTTAAGAAAACGGGATATGACAGATTCTACATCACTCGCATTTTCTGCCTCCATAAGACTTGTTCGTAGTTCTTTTGAATGATCAAAGTCTTGTACATATGATTTGAAGTGTTTTTTCATAATTGCAAAATTTTTAATACCACCAAGCTTTTGTTCAAAAAGATATGTGTGTTCCACAAGTGCACGCAGCTTCTCCGGAATAGACACAAAATCTCTTCCACTGAAAAGAAAAGGATTACCAAAAATACCTCTTCCAATCATTACGCCATCACACCCTGTTTCTTCAACTTTTTTTTGGGCTTCTCTTGTATCTAACACATCACCGTTTCCAAAAATCAAAACCTCTGGATTGATTTGGTCTCTTATCTGAACAGCTCTTTTGATACGATCCCATCGCGCAGGCACTTTACTCATCTCCTTTCGTGTTCGCGCATGAAGAGTAATAAGAGCAGGGTTTGCTTCAAGTAAAAGAGGAAGCCATACCTCGAGTTCATCTGTACTGTACCCAAGCCTTGTTTTGACAGAAACAGGAATATTCGGGGCACCCTCTTTTGCTGCTTGGATTATTTGTTTTGCTAATTCTGGATTTTTAATCATTGCACTTCCGCATCCTTGTTTTTCTATATTTTTATCTGGACAACCCATATTAATATCAATACCATCAAAACCAAGTTCTTGAACCATCTGTGCAGCTTTTTTCATATTATGAGGGTTAGACCCAAAGAGTTGAGCTACAATAGGTCTTTCAATTTCAGAATATTCCAAATCTTTGAGAAGCTTTCTTTTACCTTCCTCTGGAGCACGGACTAGTCCATCAGCAGATACGAATTCTGTCCACATTACATGAGGTTTGCCGTATTTTGCAATAACATATCGAAAAGATACGTCTGTCACATCAGCCATTGGTGCAAGGACAAAAATAGGTTTTTTGAGGGTTTTCCAAAAATTTTTCATATGAATTTAGATACTAGCACAAAAAATAAAACAATTACAATTCTTGTCCTGGAGCCAAATATCCAACCCATTTAGATAAAAATCTCAAAAGAGCATCAACATCACCTTCTCTATCATTGCTTTTTAGGAGTGTGATAGCAAAGCGTTTTTTACCTCCTTCCACATCAACATCAAAAACGGATACAGTTGTATTATGCGCTTCATAGGTAAAGCCGTTTTTACCACCTACAAAATTGGCACGTCGTGACAGACGATTACCATTACCCCAGCTGTGTTTTAATATCGAATACTGACGCACTCGTGTAATATCCCATAAATCAGGATAATTATGAGAAATATACGCTGCAAGCTTTTGAAGATCCGCTGTTGTTGAGACGTTTTTTTCTGACAATCCACTTGGTTCAAAAAAGAAAGTATTGTTCATACCAATCTCTTTTGCCTTTTCATTCATTTTTTTGATAAATTCTTCACGGCCGTACCCTTCCGCAAAAACCTCCGCAGCGTCATTAGATGACTCCATAAGAAGAGGATAGAACAAGTCACTCACAAGAATTTTTTCACCTACCGACAATCCTCCAGAAGTACCGTAGGTCTCGATTGACGATTTGGTGACGGTGATTGTTTTATGTTGTTCCATATTCTCTTTTGCAACTATTGCGGTAATGAGCTTTGACACAGATGCGATAGGCATTGCAATGTCAGGATTTTTTTCGATAATAACTTCCCCCGTCTCAATATCTGCCACTGTATATGCAAGGCCGCTTGTTGAAGGTATTTTATATTGTGGTCCCAAAAAATAATATTGGCCCGAAGTATGAGGATTCACAGGAACTTCATTACCTTTTACACTATCAGTATCATCATCGTTTGACCCTTGGAGAGGTGCATTTTTTTCATCATTAACAGAAACAATTGGACCACTATCTGGTACAAAAAAAAGATATGCTCGTTTAAACACATCAACTAAAAAATACGGTATTGATACAATAATAAGAAGCGAGAAAAAGAAATGCCCTATTCTTCTTGATTTTACACTTTTCTTATTCGGCAAATTATTTTTATTTTCCGAATCAAAAAAATAAATATTTTTTTTATTTTTTTCTTTCATTTTTATACCTTTATGATTACATCTTGACCGTTGTCGGTATAAAGCACAATTTTACTTCCTTGCCCCATATCACCACGCAT
>CAYORS010000019.1:0-9655 GCA_964406475.1 uncultured Candidatus Saccharibacteria bacterium | reverse complement strand
TTTATTCGTTTGAAAAACCCTATCACAGTTATTTGTTTTGTTAATGAAATAAAAGGTCTTGTCACAATGGACACAACGGATTTGTATGATTTTGTCATTGCAAAAAACATCAACGAACCACTATTCCATCTTGCAGTTGTGGTCGATGACTTTGAAGAGGGGATCACACATATTATTCGTGGTGATGATCATGTCTCTAATACCCCTCGTCAAATCCTTATTCAAAAAGCAATTGGTGCTCCAACTCCTGTGTATGCTCATATTCCGCTTGTTCTTGGCGAAGACAGACAGAAGCTCTCAAAACGAAAAGGTGCTCTCGCTGTATCACAATATATTGAAAAAGGATTTTTACCAGACGCTATTTTGAATGGTGTTGCTTTTATAGGGTGGAATCCTGGTACAGAAGAAGAGGTATTCTCACATACCGATTTGATCAGCGCTTTTGATCTCAAAAAAGTTCAAAAAAGCCCGGCTATTTTTAATGAGGTAAAATTACGATGGTTTAATAAAGAACACCTCAAAACACTTCCGCCAAACACATTAAAAAAAGAAATTCTGCATCGATTGCCTCACGCATTTAGTTCTCATAAAGACGTTGTCGAAAAAATTCTTCCTCTTATTATAGAGAGAATAGATATTTTTTCTGATATCTCTCTTATGGTTTCTCAAGGAGAGCTCGATTTTTTCTTTGACACTCCTTTCTACGAAAAAGAGCTTTTACTTTGTCCTCAAAAGCTTCGCAAAGACACAGAAGTTTCTTTCGATACTCTCAAAGAACACATAGAGACCCTTGCTTTTTGTATCGAAAAGATAGATGGCGAATGGACTCTTGATGCGGTCAAAAACTCTGTATGGGATTATGCTACCGAGAAGGGGAGAGGTATTGTCTTATGGGCTATGCGAGTTGCACTCTCGGGTAAAGAAAAATCCCCAGACCCTTTCCAAATATCTGCTATAATTGGTAAAGATGAGACACTTTCTCGTCTTACTTATGCGTCAAAACTTTTATAAATCAGAGTATTCCAAACACATCTGTATTGTCGGACTCGCTTTAGTGAGCTTTTTTGTTATTTCTGTGGTTCATACATTTGTATATGCTGATACTGTGGATGATCTCAAAAACAAAATCAAAGACACAAATACCGAGATACAAAAACTCGAAGAAGAGATAAAATTGTATGAAAAAAGTCTCGACAAAACAGCAACTCAAGCCAAAAGCCTCAAAAATGAGCTTGATGCACTCAATCTTTCAAAGAAAAAACTCGAAACAGAACTAAAGCTTACCGAAAAAAACCTCACCACAACTACAAAAACAATCGGGACGCTAAAAACACAGATCAGTGACACAGAAACATCGATTGATGAAAAAAAATTCACCATCGCTTTGTCGATGAGAGATCTTCGACTTGCTGATGATTTGTCTTTGGTCGAAAGATTTCTTCTTGATCAGTCTTTTGATAGTGTGACAGAATACTTCGATCAGTACGAAAAGATCAATACAAAAATAGTCGATTCAATATCTAATCTTGAAGATCTTCAGGTGAACTTATCTCACAAAAAAACAGAACAAGAAAAAAAAGAAGATGAACTCAAAAAACTCAAAAATAATCTATCAGGTCAACAAAAAGCCGTGATCGATACTACCAAACAAAAAGACAAGCTTCTCTTGGATACAAAAAACAAAGAATCAGAATATGCTCGTATTCTCGCAGAAAAAATCCAACTCAGAGCAGAGTTTGAAAAAGAGCTCTTTGCCTACGAGTCAGAGCTTCAGATTGCTATTGATCCATCAAAACTTCCCAAAAAAGGTGCCGTTCTTTCCTGGCCTGTAGCAAACGTATTTATTACTCAACAGTTCGGAAAAACAGGGTCTTCAGGGCGTCTGTATGCCTCGGGGACACACAATGGTATCGACCTTAGAGCTACTGACGGGACCAAAGTTTTAGCCGCGTTGTCAGGGACTGTGCAAGCAACAGGGAATACAGACCTCAAGAAAAACTGCTACTCATATGGCAAATGGATTCTTATCAAACACCCCAACGGGCTCTCAACTTTGTATGCCCATTTGTCATCGGTTAGTGTAAGTCCTGGTGATTCTGTCACAACAGGGGATGTTATTGCGTATAGTGGCCATACAGGCTATGTGACAGGTCCACATCTTCACCTTACACTTCTTGCAACAGAGGGTGTGCGCGTGACACAGATTCCTACCGCAACAAACTGTCAGGGGGTCACTATTCCTATTGGAGATCCAAAAGCATTTCTCGATCCTCTTTTGTATCTCCCGAGTTTGTAATTTTATTTTTTAAAAATTTGTTATACAATAAAAGCTATGCAACAAAGACATGATCGTGGTTTTTTAAAAACAATTATTCTTCTCATTATTGCACTTGCACTTCTCAAGTATTTTTTTGGAATTTCACTCAAAGATATTGTCAATAATAATGTAGTTCAGGATATTTGGACAATCGCAAAATCTCTTTTCCGTATTATATGGGATACACTCGTACTTCTACTTGAATTTTTGAGAGAACTTATCGCTACAGCACGAGATTTTGTATCAGGATTAAACAATAAGTAATTATGAACTCTCTTTCTCAATCCAAGTACTCTGCTGTATGGGTATCACACTCTTCTATGGGAGATTTTTTGAAGTGTCCTCGTTTGTATTATCTTCATAATATGTACAAAGATCCTGTCACAAGAAATAAAATGTCTCTTGTGACTCCTCATATGTCTTTAGGCATTGCTGTTCACGAAGTACTTGAAGGTTTGGGTAATTATAAAGCAGAAGACAGACTCAAACGAGATCTTCTTAAAGATTTTGAAGTAGCGTGGTCCAAAGTCACAGGGATCAAGGGCGGCTTCATAACTCCTGAAGAAGAAAAAGAGTTCAAAGAAAGAGGAATCACGATGATTCGCAATGTCATAAAAGATCCAAAGTTTCTGCCAAACAAAATCATCAAACTCAAGCGCGAAACAATGAATCCTAATTTTCTCATTGATGAAAACAAAAATATTATTTTAAACGGACTCGTAGACTGGATAGAATATCTACCAGAATCAGACTCGCTTCATATTGTTGATTTTAAGACTGGTAAAAAGGAAGAGAGTGATTCGTCTTTACAGCTTCCTATATATCTCTTGCTCTGCAATGCTCTCCAAAAACGTCCCGTTACCAAAGCAAGCTACTGGTATCTCGAAAGCGACAAAATAGTCGAGAAAGAACTTCCAGATCTAGAAGAGTCCAAAAACAAAGTTCTTGAAGTTGCATACAAAGTGAAAGAAGCTCGAGACAAGATGGATTTTAAATGTCCCAAAGGTCCCTCGGGATGTATTCATTGTTTGCCATATGAAAAAATTCTTCGCAAAGACTCGTCTCTCAAATTTGTAGGTGTGGGTGGATTCAATCAAGATTTGTATGTAGAAATACGATAGATTAGAGTTTTTTTGTTTTCTCTTCTATACTATTCTTATGACTCAAACCGAAGCTCTCGAAATTCTCAAAACCGGTGCTAATGTATTCCTTACAGGAGAGCCTGGAAGTGGTAAAACTCATACAATCCGTGAGTACATCAAATATTTGCGCGAGCACAATATTGAGCCCGCTATCACTGCATCAACAGGGATTGCATCCACTCATATTGGAGGTATGACCATCCACTCATGGAGCGGTATCGGTGTCAAAAACACACTATCAGAATATGATTTGAGTATATTGTCTGATAATCGCACAATCTACAATCGCCTCACAAAAACAAAAGTCCTCATCATTGATGAGATTTCGATGCTTGGAAGTACAACTTTTGGAATGGTCGATATGGTGTGTCGATATGTACGAGGTAACACCGAGCCCTTCGGTGGTATACAGGTTGTCTGTGTGGGAGATTTCTTCCAGTTGCCGCCAGTACAGAAGGGAAGAAGTTCTTCTTTTGCTTTCGAATCTTCTGTTTGGGAAGAGTTGAAGATGGTGTGTTGTTATCTTGAAGAACAACATCGCCAAGATGATGCTGAGTTTTTGTCTGTACTGTCTGCAATACGTGGAGGATCTTTTGATGAATATCATTTTGAACTCCTTCAATCTCGCTATATCGAACGAGAGAAGATGCCTGCTGATACTACCAAGCTCTTCCCTCACAATCTCAATGTAGACCGTATCAATGATACAGAACTTTCAAAAATTAATGATGAAGAACAGGTTTTTATAATGACAAGTAAAGGAAGAGAATCTCTAGTTTTGAATCTCAAAAAAAGTTGCCTTTCTCCTGAAAGACTTGTTTTGAAGCGTGGTGCTGTTGTGATGTTTACCAAAAATTCCCACGAAAACGGTTTTGTGAATGGTACTATCGGTGAAGTGCAAGGATTCGATAGTCTGACAGGGTTTCCTGTTGTTCTTACCAAAGCCGGCAAAAAAATAACCGTTACCCCCCTTGATTGGGTGATTGAAGAAGATGGTAAAACCAAAGCCAAAATTACCCAGATTCCTCTGCGTCTCGCGTGGGCTATTACCATACACAAGAGTCAAGGAATGTCTCTTGATACGGCTATTATGGACCTAGGGCTGTCTTTTGAGTATGGGCAAGGGTATGTGGCATTATCCCGTGTAAGAAGGCTTCAAGGCTTGTTTTTACTTGGATGGAACGATATGGCATTCAAGGTGCATCCCACAATTAGCCTTCAAGATATTCGCTTCCATGAGGAATCAGATGAAGCTCAAAAGAACTTTGCTGCTCTGTCTCGTGGTGATCTTCATACTATGCATCAAAACTTCATCATTGCCTCTGGAGGAGAGCTTGCAAAAAGAGATATTACAGAAATCAAAAAACAAACCACATATGATGAAACACGTCTTCTTATTGAACGAGGTTTTGAACTCAAAGATATTGTTGCAAAAAGATCTTTAACATTGGGAACAATTCTTCAACACATAGAAGCACTTCGAGATACTGAAAGTATTACACACAAACAAATAGAAAAACTCCTCCCAAAAGATATAAAGAAAAAAACTTCAAAAATATTCAAAGCATTTGATGAGTGTGGGACAGATGTATTGAAGCCTGTCTTTGAAAAACTCAAAGGAGTTTTTAGTTATGATGATTTGAGAATGGCACGATTGTTGTATAAAAAATAAAAGACTCCGCAGTCAGCCCCTCGACTCGAAAGAGAAAGTGTGATCACTTTCTCTTTACTCTTCCTACGTCGCTAAATAAAAAACCACAGAGCTTCTTGCGAAGATGTGGTGTGTGGGTCAATGTGAAGAACTCAAAACTCCTTGAGCCCCTCTAGACTGGCTAAGGAGAAGTTTGTTGTCATTAGCAAGCTCCCGCATTCCTTTCTCGTGTGATGAAAGGTAGTTCTTGAGATTGTTCAAGTCTCTTTCCTTCTCATCAAGTTCAAGGTCTGTCCTCACAAGGTTTTCTTGAACGACTTTGAGGCATCCTTGGGTGAATGTTAGCTCATCACGAAGCCTCATGTTGTCCCAAACAAGGGCAAGGATCGTTGCACTGATTCCGAGCGCAGCGATTTTTCTCCAGTGTTGGATTACAAACCCGAGGCCGGTGGCTAGATACAATCCAGCCCGGAGGGTGAGTTCTTTTACAACTTTCTTCATATGGGTGTTGGTCGTGGGTTGCTTTGCTGTTTTCTAACAGCTTTTTCCAATACATATTATACATATTGTCAATAGAAAGTCAAATTTGAACCTTTGCTATACTGTATACTATGAACAATGCATATAGGTGGTACAGTACTTTGATTAAGCCTACATGGGCGCCTCCATCGTGGATCTTTGGCCCTGTGTGGACATTTCTCTATGTGCTTATCGCCATATCGTTTGGTAGGGTATTCATGCTTGCCTGGCAGAAACAGATTCCTTTTATCGTCGCGTTACCATTCTTGCTCAATCTGGTTTTTAACTTTGCATTTACGCCGATCCAGTTTGGGCTCCGTAATAATCTACTTGCTGCGGTGGATATAATTCTCGTCCTCGGTACTCTCATCTGGGGGATGTATGCAATATTCCCACATGCACGTTGGATTGCTTATATGAATATTCCGTATCTACTCTGGGTATCGTTCGCTACAGTCTTGCAGTTTACTGTTACATATCTCAACTACAGATAAAAAAAGACCTCTATAGGCAGAGGTCAGAAGGAAATCGTGATTTCGGTTATCCCGTATTGTCGCAAGACAATCACAACAAACAAAAGAGCAACCGCGAGAGCAGAAATAAAAAACGAGGAGAGAGTCATCTAATATATTTTAGACATATTTTTACCTATAGCGTCAATATGATGAGAGTGGATAAAGGTTTGGAAGGTTTTTCTATTTTTCTGACTTTAATTTATAATATATGCATGAATAAACCACAATCTCAAAACAATAGGATTATCTATCAAGCGAAGAATGGTGCGATCGAACTTCGTGGGGATTTTGGTCATCAGACTATTTGGGCTACATTGGATCAAATAGCTGATGTATTTGGTCGAGACAAATCAGTTATTTCTCGCCACTTAAAAAATATTTACAAAGAAAATGAGCTCTCTCAAAAGTCAACTGTTGCAAAAAATGCAACAGTTCAAATCGAGGGGAATAGGAAGATAAAACGTACAATCGAATACTACAATCTAGATGCTATCATCTCTGTGGGTTATAGAGTCAATTCAAAAACAGCAACAGAATTCCGTAAATGGGCTACAAAAACCCTCCGTGAACACATCACTAAAGGCTATACAATAAACCGCAAGCAAATCCAAAAGAACTATCAAGAATTCCTAAAGACAGTGGAATCTATTCAAGGTCTTTTGCCTGAGCATGTGGCACTTGACCCAAAAGCAATCTTGGAACTTGTAAAAGAATTTGGTAGTACATGGATGTCGCTTGATGCATATGATAAGGAGGAGTTGAAAACAGTTGGCACAAATAAAAAGGCAGTGAAGCTTACGGGGCAAGACCTGCTTGAAGCTATTGCAAGTCTACGTCAGGAACTCATTAAAAAGGGTGAAGCAACCCATATATTTGCACAAGAGAGGAGAGAGGGTGCGGTCGAGGGAATAATAGGGAATGTCATGCAGTCTTTTGGTGGGAAGCCGGTGTATCCAACTCTCGAGGAAAAGTCTGCACATCTATTGTATTTCATGGTAAAGGATCATCCTTTTGTAGATGGTAACAAGCGATCAGGAGCCTTTGCCTTTATTTGGTTCCTTAGAAAAATCAGACTCAAGACGATGAAAAATATTAACCCAAACGCCTTAACCGCTCTCACACTACTCATTGCAGAAAGCAAGCCAGAGAAGAAAGAACAAATGGTCGCTCTGGTCACTCAAATGCTCAGGTAGGATATAATTACAAAAACTAACAATCATCACCATGTTCGAACTCTTCATCACTATCGCAGGATTCATTATTGGACTCGGGTCAGTCACTGTCATCGATATTCACGGATTCCTTGGGCGAACATCTTCGTATTGGACAGAAGCCACTATTCGCACACACAAAGTCACCAAGCCTCTCATTTGGGTTGGAATGTGGTGTGTGGTTTTGGGTACCTTTCTTCTCTATCGAGGCGAGTCTTTTAGTTTTGAAAGCTATCGTGTAATGCTTGCTCTTGAAGCCTTGATGATATTCAACGGATGTTTCTTGTCGTTTGTGGTAAGCCCATATCTTCTCCAAAAAGAAAGAGAAGGTAAAGCAAGAGAGATTCTTGATATACGTCTACAGCGCAAAATATTTTTTTCTTTTATGATTTCATTTTGTTCGTGGTGGGGACTTTTGCTTTATATTTTGATGCAGATTGTTGTGAGCTAATTATATGAGTTACTACACACCGGTATCAAAGATACAAGAGAAAGATTTTGATGAAATCATCGACCTACATGGTTATACTACCGGAGAGGCGAAAGACCTCATAGATGAGCTTATACGAGGCGGGGCGGGCAAGATCCGCCTCATTGTAGGTCGTGGGCTCCGGAGCGAGTTTATGCCCGTTCTCCCGAGCTTTGTGGTCAATTATCTCTCCCAAAAAGGTGTTGCATTTGATAATTCAAAGGATGGGGTGGTGGATGCTCAGTTTTAAAATGGGTGATATAATGAATCAACATGAAAGAAGCGTCAGCACGAATAAAAATAAACAAACTACTTGAACAAGCAGGTTGGCGTTTTGAGGATTCTGAAAAAGGTAAGGCAAATGTCACTCTAGAGCCTGGTGTAAGTATTGCTGATGCTGGAGACGATTTTGAAAACATTCCTAAGGGATATATAGACTATCTTCTGCTTGATAAAGACGGTCGTCCTCTTGTTGTGCTTGAAGCTAAAAAAGAATCTATTGAGCCACTTTCAGCAAAAGAACAGGCTCGCAATTATGCACGCAATGTCGGTGCTCGTTTTGTCATACTCTCAAACGGAAACCTCCATTATTTTTGGGATACTAAACACGGTAACCCTGATACTATCGCTCGTTTTCCTACGCAAGAATCTATCACTCAATTTGAAAGCTACACACCAAACCCTCAAGAATTAGCTTCTACGGTCGTAGATGAAAATTATATTATCGCTTCTCAAATGCCTAGCTTTGAGAATGATCCGTCTTTTAAAGATGATGCTTTACGATCAGAATTCCTTAGAGCAAACAATTTAAAACAAATGCGTCCATATCAGGTGGAAGCAATTAAAGCTATTCAACAATCAGGACTTCAAGGAAATACTCGTTTCTTGTTTGAAATGGCGACTGGTACAGGAAAAACACTGACATCAGCGGCGGTAATTAAACTATTTTTAAAATCTGGTAATGCACGACGAGTTCTTTTCTTGGTTGATCGTATTGAACTTGAGGATCAATCATATAAGGCTTTTAGACAGTACTTGGGGCGTGATTATACTTGCGTAATCTATAAAGACGCTCGTGATTCTTGGCAACGTGCACAAATTGTTGTTTCAACAATCCAGACATTCATGGCGAATGATCGGTATAAGAAAGAATTTTCTCCAACCGATTTTGAGTTTGTAATTTCAGACGAAGCCCACAGATCTATTGGTGGAAACTCTCGTGCGGTTTTTGAATACTTTGTTGGATATAAATTGGGACTTACTGCTACCCCTAAAGACTATCTCAAGGGGCTTGATGGCGAAGATGAAAATACTCAAAGAGAGTTTGAGCGAAGACAAATGTTGGATACCTATAAAACATTTGGTTGTGAGCCAGGTCAGCCAACATACCGATATGACCTTCTTAAAGGTGTACAAGACGGATTTCTAATCAACCCTATTGTTGTAGATGCTCGCACAGAGATCACCACAAAGCTTTTATCTGATGACGGGTTCGCTGTTCATACAACAGCCGAAGACGGAGAAACTGTAGATCAAATCTTTAACGAAAAGCACTATGAGAGAAAGTTCTTCAATGAAGAAACAAATATTGCCATGTGTAAGGCATTCATTGAAAATGGTCTCTTTGATCCTGTTGCAAAGCAAGTAGGTGTGCCTTTGTTTGGTAAAGGTATTGTTTTCTGTGTATCTCAAAAGCACGCTGCTCGAGTAACTAATATTCTCAATAAGCTCGCTTTTCAAAAATGGCCAGATCTTTACAAAGAATCTGATTTTGCGATGCAGGTAACTTCACAAGTTTCAGATGCACAGCAAATGACTATTAACTTCTCAA
>CAYORS010000018.1:0-12783 GCA_964406475.1 uncultured Candidatus Saccharibacteria bacterium | reverse complement strand
GCTGGGGTACAAGGACTCGAACCTCGATACTCAGGACCAAAACCTGATGTCCTACCATTAGACGATACCCCAATGTGTAAAAGAGTATATCATTTTTGTATAAAAAATCAAAAAATATTTGATGTTATATTTTGAAAGGGTATAATTATAATGATTGTGTTAGAAATAGGCTAATTTAAAATATAATATGAAAAAGTCTTTTATTATAAGTTTTGGTTTTATGGGATTTTTGTTTGTATTGCTTTTGGGGCTCAATTGGTATGACAAGCAAATAAGAGATGATCTTGTTGCTCAAGAAAAGAAAGAGCTTGATCTCAAGTGTAAAAAAATTCGTGATTCTGGTATTGCAGATGGTGTCGAACAGCATTTTGAAGGTAATATTACGCCATCTATGCCAATAGCACTTACTCTTTCATGTGACTATGAGACGGTCACAATTAAGGGTAGTGTCGATCAGATACTCAAAAGCCCTTATCCCGATTCTACTGAACTTGTCGATCCATCTGCACACATAAACTCTGTTGTAACAACAGATGATTACAACTTTGATGGATACAATGACGTGGCCTTTTTAACAGTAAATGGCGAAGGTTCACAGGCTTCTGATACGTACACAATCTTTTTGTTTGATGTACAAACAAAACAATTCGTCTACAACAAAGAGTTGAGTAAAATTACAAATATTTCTATAGACAACGAAAAGAAACAAATTCTTCTTCACGAAGTGGGTGATGCTGGGGGGTATACAATTCGAAGATATATGTGGAAAGGAGATATGCTTGTTCTCGACACAACAGAAACCTGTGAAGGCAACAAGCAAGCTCTTGCAGACCAAAAAGGCGCGATGTATACAGAAACCATAAAACGAATGATTGATGGTAAAGAGGTAATTATAAAGAAAGAAACAAAAAGCGCCGACAAGGATAGCTGTGCTCACCCTGGATGGCTCTAGTCTTTGTGTAAAAAGCGCTTGAGTGCGAGAACATCAGAGTCAGGAAGCAAATACCCATCAATATCAAAAGTTGGGCATTTTGTTTGTCCTGTCTTGTCGAGGCATTCTTTGTAAAAACTGTCGTTTTGTGTCATTTCTCTTTCATCAAATTCTATATGATTTTGAAGAAGGAAATCTCGTACCTCATCACCCCAAGGGCATCCGATTTTTGAATAGAAAATAAGAGACATAAAAATTGTTTTTTGTGTATAATAAAGTGTAATGACATATCTATTAAAACATTATTTTCATAGAAACAAAATACAGCCAATGCTTTTAGGTGTTTTTATCTTTTTTTGTTTTGTACCGCAGTTTGTTTATGGTCCTTATGAGGTGGAAGCTGAAGATGATTTTGCATACAAAAGAATTTTTTATTACCTCGAACGAGAGAGTGCTCGCAAAAGTCTTTTTGATAACCCTCGTTCTATCGATATCTTGGCTCCACAAGCATATGTTGTGACAAATGAGGGAGATCTTTCTGGAAGTATCAAAGATGACGTTCTCAAGTTCTGTGCAGACAACGGTATTGGTGTTATGCCTCTTGTGACGAATACAAACTTTAATGACAAAAGTCTTCGTGCTGTATTAAAAAACAACAAAAACCAAAAAAAGATAATCGACAATATGGTGGAAGAAGCAGTGACTTTGAATTATATAGGTTGGCAAATTGATTTTGAACAAATGGACGTATCATACAAACACTCCTTCAATATTTTTGTCGACAAGCTCGCTCGTGAACTACACAAAAAAGGTAAAATCCTATCTGTTGCAGTAGTATCGAAGATTTCAGATATACCATCAGATTACAAAAAGACCTTGTGGCAAGATCTCATTGGTGTGTATGACTATGATTCACTCGGCCAGTCTGTCGATTTTGTGAGTATTATGTCTTATGATGCTCCCGATTCGAAAGGTGCTATTGCACCATATCCTTGGCTTATGCAAGTTATTGATTATGCAAAACTACATCTTCCAAAAGAAAAGATATCTCTCGGCATTGGTCTTTATTACTGGAAATGGGATGATGAACGTGAAAAAATCGTAGGTATTGGTGGATATCAGGGACTCAAAACAGCTCTAGGGTACAAAAATGTGCTTCTGGGCTATGATGACAAAGACAAAGCGCCCTTTATGCAGTTTGTCCGTGATGGCAAATCCTACTCAGTATGGTATGAAAACCACCGAAGCATTGAAGAAAAAATAGCAATCATAAAAAAAGAGGGTTTTCATGGTTTTTCTGCCTGGGTTTTGGGTCTAGAAGTACCTTCTATACACAAGGTGATTTACAAATAAATAGCTCTTGATTTTTTTTGAGAAAAGATATAATATAGAAGGTATGCCTAAAACAGCAACAAAAACAAAAGAAAATAAAGAAGCATTTGCAGTTATTGCCACAGGAGGTAAACAGTACAAAGTTGCTGTAGGTGATTCTGTCTCTATTGAGAAAATCAAAGGCGATCATAAAGAAGGTGATACTGTCATCTTCGACAAAGTACTTCTTGTTGAGGACAACGCTGCAACAACAATCGGAACTCCTTATATAAGTAACGCACAAGTAGAAGCTACTATCCAAAAAATTGGCCGGCTTCCTAAAGTAACAGTCATCAAATATAAGCAAAAAAGTCGCTATTTCAAAAAGAATGGCCACAAACAACCTTACTTCAAGGTTCTCATCACAAAAATCAAATAATTCCAAAAGAACACCTTAGAAAGGTGTTCTTTTGTTTCGGTATTCCTTATCCACATTTCGTACACAGATTATTCATCTTTTAAAGTTACTTCGTATTTTGGTGTGTGTTAAAATGGATGATATGGCAAAAGATTCATCCATAAAAAACTTGAGAATTCCTCCTCAAAATCTTGATAGTGAGATGGCTGTACTAGGTGCTATATTACGTT
Organism: uncultured Candidatus Saccharibacteria bacterium; assembly: GCA_964406475.1. Taxonomy (GTDB): domain Bacteria; phylum Patescibacteriota; class Minisyncoccia; order Phycocordibacterales; family CAIRYW01; genus JAQBQZ01. The sequence continues at coordinate 9,893 of CAYORS010000018.1, read as the reverse complement.
CCGCTGATGCGATCCATGAAGTGACAGATATTATTGATCGAGATACTTTTTATGCGGATAAGCATCGTGTAATTTTTGAAACAATGATCGAGCTTAACAGCAGAGGTGAGCCTATCGATCTTATTTCTACATCTGCACGACTTTCCGAAAAAAACCTTCTTGAAAAAGTAGGAGGGCGCACTTATCTAGGTGAGCTCGTTGCAAGCATTTCTCCTGCATCAAACATTAGACACTATGCAGAAATAGTAAAACGTAAATATACTCACAGAAGACTCATTAAAGCGGCCGAGGATATAGGAGAGCTTGGATATGATGAAAGTCGTGACACAGACGAGATACTTGATCTTGCAGAAAAGCAGATTTTTGACATTAGTAACTCTTCAAATGTTGCACGATTTGTTCCACTTGGTTCTACTCTCGATGAGGCGTGGGAAAGACTCGAAAAGCTTCACCAATCAAAAGATGAGTTACGTGGTGTACCGTCTGGATTTCGTGAAATGGATAATATGCTTTCTGGATTCCAAAAATCAGATTTGATCATTCTTGCTGCTCGTCCTTCGATGGGTAAGACTGCTCTCGCACTTGATATTGCACGACAAGCTGCCGTGAATCATAATATTCCTGTTGGTATTTTCTCACTTGAAATGAGTTCTCAGCAACTCGTTGATCGTATGCTTTCTGCTGATTCGATGGTCAATGCATGGAAGCTTCGCACGGGGAAACTTTCTATTGAAAATGATTTTGAAAAACTACGGAATTCAATCGACCGTCTTGCAAAGGCACCTATCTATATTGATGATCAACCAGGTAACAATATTCTCAAGATGAGATCGGTTGCTCGAAAACTAAAAATCGAGAAAGGGCTCGGAATGATTGTTGTCGACTATCTACAGCTTATAACACCAACACATACACGAGGAAGTGACAATGTAGTGCAACAGATCACTGAGATATCTCGTGCATTAAAACAGCTTGCGCGAGAGCTTGAGGTACCTGTGATAGCACTTTCACAGCTTTCGCGAGATGTTGAGAAGCGAGGGGGTGATGGAAGACCTAAACTATCAGACCTCAGAGACTCCGGATCTATTGAGCAAGATGCCGATGTGGTGATGTTTATTCATCGTGAAGATAAGTATCGAGAGAATTCAGATAAGCAAAATATTGCACAGATTCATATCGATAAGCACCGAAACGGTCCTGTGGGAAGTATCGAGCTTTACTTTGATGGGGAAAGAACAACGTTCTTGAATATCGACAAAACAAATATTGGTGATTTTGCAGGTAATGATGGTTTTTAATATACACAAATGAACTCATTTGAAAAAATCAAAAAAAAGTTTGAAGAATTTCCTGGTATCGGACCTCGTCAGGCAGAGCGGTTTGCTTATTTTCTCTTATCTCGAAACAGTGAGTATCTTGAAGAATTAAAGCATCTCATTTCAACCCTCAAAGACAATGTTTTTCAATGCAAAGAGTGTATGCGCTTTTTCTCATCTTCACACGGAGCATCATTGTGCTCAATATGTTCTGATTCTCAAAGAGATAAAACCACTCTTATGATTGTCGCGAAAGACAATGACCTGCATACCATTGAAAAGAGTAATGCGTTTAAGGGTATGTATTTTGTTTTAGGAGGTATTATTCCTATACTTGAAAAATCCCCAGAAAGACGTATTCGCCTCACTGCTTTGACAACTCTTCTTCAAAAGAACAAAGACATCAAAGAAGTGATTTTTGCGCTTTCGGCGACACATGAAGGTGAACATACCGAAAACTATCTTACAGAAATAATTCATACAAAGAACCCATCCATACACACATCACATTTGGGAAGAGGTCTTTCAACAGGGCTTGAAATCGAATATTCTGATAGTGATACCATTCGTGCTGCATTAAAAAACAAATATTAATTTTGTTGAAAAAACTTAAAAAATCTATATAATAATTCATCTATGAAAGCAATTATTTTAGCCGCAGGCAAAGGAACACGAATGAGAGAGTTGTCAGAAACAACCCCAAAACCAATGCTTAAAGTGTTGGGTAAAACACTCATTGAGCACAAGCTTGATTTGATACCTGATGCAATTAATGAGGTGATTATTGTTGTAGGATATCTCAAAGACTGTATTACAGAGGTCTTGGGGACACAATACGGCCGACTCAAAATCACATACATAGAGCAGAAAGAACTCAAAGGAACTGCACATTCTCTTTTTATGTGCAAAGATATTTTAAAAAATGAAGAAAAATTTTTGGTGATGAACGGTGATGATATTTATTCGCGAGAAGATATGGAAAGTTGTCTCAAAGAAGATTATGCAATACTTATTAGAGAAACCGAGAGTTTAAAGGCAAAAGCAAAAGTGGTTTTTGATCATTATGGGGTGATAAAAGATATTATCGAAAAGTATCCTGATGATGAAAAAGGTTTTATCAATACTGGAATGTATACACTCTCATACAAATATTTTGACTATGAAATGGTACCGATTCCAGGGGGGGAATTTGGACTTCCTCAAACCATCCTATCTATGAAAAGTGATGTTGCCATCAAAGCGGTAATGGCTAATTTTTGGATACAGATCACTGCACCAGAAGATCTATTGCTTGCAGAGCAGTTCTTGAATCTGAACCACGGTAAGAAATAAACAGAAACAAGGTGAGGCGGCGGATTCCGAAGAATCCGCCGCCTCTTTCTTAGCCGAGATCACGGCTTAAAGGGGATCTTTGCTCTTCCAGCAAACCTTGAGGTTTTACCAGAAAGACCCCAGTCACTTGACCATAAAATATAGTACACCTTTTTATTTTTTTATCAAGAGGAATCCTTCGTCTGTATCCTTGATATCAAAACCTTGTTTTTGGATTTGGTCTCTTAATTCATCAGACTCTTGCCAATCTTTGTTTTTCCGTGCGAGATCTCTTTTTGAAGCAAGCTCTTTTATGTGCTGAGGAACATCTTCCTTATCTTCAGAAGAAAGAGATAGTCCGAACACTTTGTCAAAATCAAGAATGGTTGCTTTCTTGTCTTCTGGACTGAGGTTAGGATCTTTGAGAATTTCCCACACAAGAGCTATTGCTTTGGGTGTATCAAGATCGTTATTGATAAGAGGAATGAATCGCGATTGTTTGTATTCTTCGTTCACTGATCCGTTGGGAGGCAATTCTCCGAGAGCATTTTTGAGCTTTTTGAAGGCGTTCTGGGCCTGCTCTATATATGAAATGTCAAAAGAGAGTTGTGTCGAATAATGACTAGTAAGAAGCCAATAGCGGTATGCGAGCGGAGAGAGGTTATGTGCTTCAAGATATGAAAGAGAAAGAAAATTTTCACCACTCTTTGCCATCTTCTCTTCACCAATTGTGATGTGAGCATTATGAATCCAAAAACGCGCCAAAAGCTCATCTCGAGCACCCTCGGTTTGAGCTATTTCGTTGTTATGATGAACAGGAATATGATCGATCCCTCCTGTGTGAATATCAAAAGGTACCCCAAGATATTTTTCACTCATTGCAGAACATTCAATATGCCAACCAGGGAACCCTTTGCCAAAAGGTGCCTCAAACCCAACTCCGTTCTCGTCTGCGAATTTCCACAATGCAAAATCTTTGAAATTTCTTTTTTCTTGATTGTGTTCAATGCGTTTACGAGAATCGTCTTCAGAGGTTGATTTGAACAATTTACCATAAGAGACTTTTGAGGTATCAAAATATATACCATCTGATGTTTTGTACGCAATATGTTTGTTTTGCAAATTTTCAATAAGATCGATGTCTTCTTTTATATGATCACTTGCAAAAGGATAGTGGGACGCATCGAGTATGTTGAGTTTTTTTGTATCTTCTTTAAATTTTTGAAAATAAAAATCGGCAACTGATCGCATATTATGAAGAGTCATATCTTTACCTTCTCTTTTTAGAGCTTTGACCATTTTATCTTCTCCGCTATCAGCATCACTTGTGAGATGTCCTATGTCTGTGACGTTTATGATGTGTTTTACTTCATAACCATTGTAAAGAAGTACTCTTTTTAGAATATCTGCGCAGACATAAGCACGAAGATTGCCAATATGTGCAATATTGTATACTGTGGGTCCGCACGAATACATACGGACCGTTTTACTCCCATCGATTGTGTTGAATTCTTCTTTTGTTTTACCTAGAGTATTGGAAAGAATAATTTTCATATGTTTAAAGCCATTTTTTGTATTTGAAAAATCCAAGACAAAGCACAATCACAAGACACATTATTCCAATAATAATCAAAAAGTCATGAGGGGTACCTATAATAGGCATTGTCTCTGCTCGCATACTGAACAAAGCTGCAATAAGAGTAAGAGGGAAGGTGATAAAAGCCATCATAGTAAGACCCTTCATTGCTTCGTTTTGTTTTGCAGACAAGAGAGAGTCATTTGTATGACGAAGTTCGTCTAAGAGATCTTTGTTGTTATGCATACGCCTATCAACACGCTGATATTCTGCGAACATATCACGAATAAAGTATTCGTATTTTTCTCCCAAGAACTCTTTGAACATTTGGTTGAGAAGACCTATTGCTTCTTTGTGAGGAATGAGGGCGTTGTTGAAACGCAATATGTCACGATGAATATGTGAAAGCTCGATAACCATCTTCTTTTCTTCCCCTTTAAATATTGCGTTTTCTGCTTTGTGGAGAGCGCTTTTGATCACCTCAACATCATGAAGAAGAGAGTGATAGAGATGTTTGATGAGTTTGTGGAAAATAAATCCAGCATTATCCTCAACCTGTTCATCTCCTGAAACAATGCTCAATGCTTCAGAGAACTGGTTGATTGATTTAACTTCGGCATAGTGGACAGTAATAAGAAAATCTCTCCCCACGATAAAATCAATCTCTTGTCGATTGTCGTAGTGATGGGGAGTTTTTTCTTTGTGTCCTATAAGAGTAGGAAAATGCAGAACAATGTAAACACAATTGCTATACATAACCACACGTTGTTTTGGAGTAGGAGAAAAAAGATCTTCCGCCACTTCAATAGGGATATCATATTGCCTGATTACTTTATTAATCTCTTCATCTTGAGGGTTTTCAAGATCAATCCATTTGTGGTTTTTGTATTTATATTCTTTTATCATATCCGTATTATAATTCAAAAAAGCCTAATATAGAAGAGATTTGCCCACATTGTCTTTTTTTGAGATAATACAGAGTATGAAACAAATATTTAAAAAAATAGGGATTTTTAGCATAGGTGCTTTTATTATCGGAGCTTCGTTTTTTGCTGGTCTTTATGTCGATGCAAGCAAGGGTAACGTCTCTATTGCTTTGAATGGTTTGACCAAAAATACTGAAAATGTAGATATGTCTTTGTTTTGGAAGGCTTGGAATCTTCTTGAACAAAAACACATAGGCAGCACAACACCTCTCACAGATCAAGAAAAAATATATGGAGCAATAAAAGGTCTTGCAGAATCATATGGAGATCCATATACCACTTTTATGGATCCGGAAGAAACAAAAGAATTCCAAAGCGACCTGTCTGGTAAACTTGATGGAATCGGAGCTGTTTTGAATATCAAAAATAACGAACTTACTATTGTGTCTCCAATCAAAGATTCTCCAGCTGATAAAGCAGGGCTTTCTGCAGGAGATCGTATCGTTAAGATAGGAGATGTATCAACTACCGGCATGAGTATAGAAGACGCTGTTAAACTCATTCGTGGCAAAAAGGGTACAACAGTGGTACTTGGAATCAAAAAAGCAGGTGAGGATACTGTCAAAACAGTTTCAATTGTTCGAGATACTATTACAACCCCTATGATAGAAACAAAAGAATACGAAAATGACACACTTCTTATCAAGGTGATTACTTTCACATCTAATGTAAACGAGCTTTTCCGTGATGCGCTCAAAGACTTTAATCACAAAGGATACAGACATCTCATTATTGATTTGCGTAACAATACAGGAGGATATTTGAGTGCAGCAATAGATATGTCGAGCTGGTTTGTTCCTAAAGACAAGGTGATTGTGACAGAAGATTTTGGTACTCACAAAGACCCTGTGATATACACAAGTCAAGGATACACACTCTTCAACTCCTCAATGCCGCAGATTATTATCCTTGTTAATGAGAACACTGCTTCTGCATCTGAGATATTTGCGGCTGCTTTGAAAGATTATGCAGGAGCAAAGCTTGTTGGCCAAAAAACATTTGGCAAAGGCACCGTGCAGGAACTTCTCGATCTGTCTCCAAAAACAGTTCTCAAGGTTACAATTGCACGATGGCTTACATCAACAGGACTTTCAATATCTCATGAAGGTATTGCGCCAGACTACGCAGTCGATTATACGCTTGAAGATTACAAATCAAACAAAGACCCTCAATTAGAAAAAGCTCTTAATCTTATTCGCAAAAAATAAACACTATGAAAGTTATCTTACTCAAAGATGTTCCAAAGATCGGCAAAAAATACGACATCAAAGATGTCTCAGATGGATACGCACTTAATATGCTCATCCCTCAAAAAAAAGCAGAAGTAGCAACAGATGCTCATATCAAAAAAGTAAAAGAACTCAAAAATCGTCTTGAAGATGAAAGAAAAATCCAAGAGAGTCTTTTGCTTGCAAACTTCAACACTATCGATCAAAAACAGATTATCATAAAAGAAAAAGCAAACGAAAAAGGACACCTCTTTGCACAGGTACATATCCCAGAAATAATCAAAGCAATCAAAAATTCTCTTGGAGCAGATATAGACAGTGCTCATATAGACCTATCGAAGCCAATCAAAGAAACGGGTGAACACAAAGTAGGTATCAGAATCGGAGATAAGAAAGGGTTTGTTGTGATTACCATCGAAGCACTCTAGCTTCAATCGAGCCCCATACAATGAGTATCTGCCGTAAGCCCACGAGCCCTTGCCTCTGCTGTCGAGTTGAAATAAACACGGTTTTTACTTGATATACGGCTTGCACCACTACACCAAGTAAAATAATATTTCTTACCATTTTTGGAAGCAACAATGGTTTGGGAATCAGTTTTTTCTGTGTTTTCTTTTTTTGCGACTTCTTCTGGTCTAATTTCTATCTTATCTTCTTTGGGAACATTAAAACGGCTAAAAACACCTATAAAATAACAAGAAAACCCCACAAGAGCGATAATAAGACTAATACCGAACTCTACTTTGTATGTAAGTAAATGAAGCTTGATTTTATTAACCAAATGAGGTAATATACTAATCATTATCGTTTTTAGGTTTGCAAAGGGTTATATGTAATGCTACTATTATAAAACGATAAATTCATTTTTCAATAACAAAAACGACATACTATGGCAACCAAAAAAGCCGGCGGAACCGCCAAAAACCTGACCGATTCACAACCAAAGTTTCTTGGTGTTAAGCTCTATGATGGAGAAAAAGCAAAGGTTGGCGATATTATTATCCGACAAAGAGGTACAATGGTTCTTGCAGGAGAGAACATCGGAGTAGGTAAAGATCATACTCTTTTTGCTCTCAAAGAAGGAATTGTCCGCTTCGGAGAAAAAAGAAAGAAGAATTTTGATGGCAAAACTGTCAAAAGAAAAATAGTTTCTATCGAAACATCTGAATCGAAGTCAAAAAAGAAATAAGATAACAAAAACCACACAGAGAGTGTGGTTTTTGTTTTGAGGACGCGATATAATAAAGTCCATATGATTATTGTCGATGTTGAAACAAGCGGGACGAATCCAGACTTTCACAGTCTCTTATCAATAGGTGCTATTGATTTTGATAATCCAAAGAATACTTTTCATATTGATTGCTCTGCTTTTGAAGGGGCTCATATTGATACAGATGCCTTGAAGATAAATGGATTCACACCTGAACGGGTTTTTGATAGCTCTCTCAAAACAGACAAAGAGGCGCTGCTTTTATTTATGGAGTGGCTCAAAACAGTAAACGAACACACAATAGGGGGGCAAAATCCTTTTTTTGATGTTTCTTTCCTTCTTAAGACATCAGAAAGATATCATCTGAATCTTTCTCTTGCTCATAGAATTATCGATCTGCATTCAATTGTATATTACGATATGATTAAAAAGGGAATAACACCACCGCAGGCAAACGGAAGAACCGATCTTAATTCAGACAAAATTATGAATTATGTTGGACTTCCAGCTGAACCAAAACCTCATATTGCACTAAATGGTGCCAAGTGGGAAGCTGAGGCTTTCTCACGACTCCTTTATGGTAAAGTTTTGTTTGAAGAGTTTAAAAATAACCCCATACCATGGAAGAACTAACAAATCCTGAATCTCAACCAGCACTTACCGAGCTTACAGCTCGTTTTGCCACACGAGATGAGCTTGATCTTGAAATCAAAAAACAAGAACAAGGAGAAGAAAAATACACTCACACAAAACGAATAGATCTTTTGGATACGAGCGGACAAGCTTTTAAAGCATTAAAACAAGAAATTGAAAAAGCAAATGGTCTTTTGAGAGTTTTTATCCATCTATTCCACGTGCATCCTGATTATCAAAAGGGGGAGAGGGAGAGTGGAACTATTGATTATGCGACATACCCTCCAACAAAAATATTTCAAAATGTAGCTGATCATCCTGATAGACCACCTATATTATTACTTGTAGATGAAGAGAGTTTTGATCACGAAAGAAATGTTTTTGAAACATTTGGTGCCGAAGCCAAAAATCCTAAAGAATCAAGAGTGTTATATCTTGCCCCTACACTTCATAATAATGGTTTTTTAAAGCTTATCGATATAGAAGATCCAAAACATAATAATGATAAAAACAAGAGACAAAACGAACTCATTCATTACGGTCGAATGGGAATGTATCGACTCAATAAGCTTTTTTCAGAGCTTGGTGTAAGTAAACTTCTCGTAAATGGATCTGCACTTAAAGCTGATGACAAAAAATTAAGTCACTGTGTAGGAGCTTTTATGCTTCAACTGCAACTTGTCAATGACTATCTTTTAAAAGAAAAAGAAAATGGTATAACTCCTATTAAAATACAGGCTGGTGCGGGTGTGGTACCACATGGAAGACAAGATCTCAGAGAAAATGGTTTTGAACAATTTTTATAAATAACCAACCAAAATGAAAAAAACAATTGAACAGATAAAAAAATGGTGGAAAATGGCAGGTCCAGGTATAACCACAGGAGCAGCTGATGATGATCCTTCGGGTATTGCCACATACTCTCAGACAGGGTCTCAGTTTGGGTTTATATTCTTATGGCTTGCACCTTATTCTTTTGTTCTTATGGGTATTGTTCAAGAAATGTGCGCTCGTATTGCCCTTGTCACAGGAAGAGGTTTGGCGGAGAATATCCGCATTCATTTTAAGTCATCGTGGCTTTATGTGTGTGGGTTTTTGGTTATTACCGCAAACACTTTAAACATTGGGGCAGATCTAGGGGCAATGGCGAGTACAGTGACGATGTTTTTCCCTCAAATGTCTTTTGTGATTCCGCTTTTGTTTTTTGCACTTGTGATTGTGCTACTTGAAATATACGTAAGCTATACAACTTACGCTAAATACCTCAAATGGCTTTCTTTGTCGCTTCTTACATATATCGTTACGGGGCTAGTACTCAATTTTGATTTTTCTGTTCTTTTGAGCAACACCTTCATTCCTCATCTCACTTTGAATAAAGACACTTTCATTATTGTGGCAGCTATCTTGGGCACTACTATTTCACCTTATCTTTTCTTTTGGCAAACATCCCAAGAGGTAGAAGATGAGATAAGTAAAGGAGACATTACACTCAATTCAAGACTTGCCGAAGGACCACAAAACATAAAGCAAATGCGGTACGATGTTTGGGGAGGGATGCTTTTTTCTAACATTGTGATGTTCTTCATCATTGCTGTTTGTGCGGAGACACTTCACAAAGCAGGGATTACGCAT
>CAYORS010000017.1:0-14595 GCA_964406475.1 uncultured Candidatus Saccharibacteria bacterium | reverse complement strand
TCAAAATATGAAAAACCACCAGACTATTCTGGTGGTTTTTCATATTTTTGACCCTAAGCAAAGCCGGGGTGCTTTGCGTCGGGGAATCGAAAACCTTTTGCGCCGATTTTGTGAGGTACCGAAACAAAATCGCCAAAAGGTGTACTGAAACTGTAAGTTTCGATATCCCCGTAGGACCTAGTACAACGACAAAAATGTTCTTGACTGAAAGCGAAGCGTTTCCCTGTAGGGTCACCCTTTAGAGGTACTCAAATAGAGCATTATTCGTATAAAACTAAATTAAAAAAGGAGGGAAGTTTTCTTCCCTCCTGAGTCGAGCTAGGCCAAAACAGTTTTTATTTCATCGTAATAAAACGAAAACCACCAGGCCCAGAGTTCGAGATTGCTAAGTTCTCTCCAGTCCACATCTCCTTTCCAGAAGCGCGGAATCAGTCTTTGCTTTTTAGACCATTCCCAAAGAGGCCAGCGGCCGTCGACTCCCCAATACAGAGGAAGCCACTGCAGGAGCTCGTGATCAGGTTTTTGTGCAGCAAGCTGCATGCAACCTTCACCCACAAGCATTATTCCAGCATCAAGTTCTTCATAAAGATCCGCCATACTGCAAACAGTATAATATCCGAAAACTTACTGTCAATCGTAGTTACCTACCATTTTTACTACACTCAAGAAGGACTGTCTCTGCAATACTAAAAATGCCAGGAAGGCATTATGGCGTAATGAACCGAAAGGTTCTATCTCGAGAAGGCTCAAAATATAGGCAGAGCCTAGATTTTGATTTTTAAATGTGTGGGACACATTTAAAAAGAATCAAAAGACGGAGCTGCGCAGGCAGCGAGTCGGGGTCGCGAGATTTTTCAGCAGAAAAATACTTGTGACCGATTCCCCGTGATATAATCGAAAGGCGGAGGCAGTGAGGTTGTAGCAACAAGCGAAGCCGAGTCGGGGTCGCGCAAAAATTTAGTAAAATTTTATGTGTGACCGAAAGCGAAGCGTTTCCCCGTAGGGTCAAAATTGGAAGAAAAACAGTAGATGAGTATTTATGTTTCTAGTATCTAACTTGATTGAGAGCATTGAAGATTAAATCTGAATTACAAAATGATTTCATGCTATCGAATCAAAATACTACTCTAAATTTATAAAGAAAAATAAAAAAACCACCTCCCAAGACAACGCTCGAGTCAGGTGGCAAACAGTGATGCGTCACTGAGCCGGAGTGATTACACTCATTTCATGATTCCACATCAAGGATAGGTAGCGATTTTCCAGACACCTTTCTTACCAGTCCACACCATTCGATAGAATTCCTTCTGAGGCCTCCGGCGCTCATCAGGATAGTCTCGATCAAATAATGTCCACCGATAAGTGTTTGAATAAAAACCACCTAGCCCCGTCGGCACGTCAAACGGACCAACCCAATCATCTCCCTCACCACTAAAACCCCAGTCTGTCCAATTTTGCAGGTCGGTTGACCTCTGAAGTTTAAAATACTCCAGATAAGGACTGCTCATTGTAAGCTGAAGTCCTTCTGTGTGCAGATTTGGGTTTGCTGAAAAAGGTAATGGATCGTAGATGAATTGAATATTCTTTAGCTCGGGCATTTGCATGTCCACCACTTTATAGACAAATCGAATGTCACCATTCTGGCCCGTCTTGAGCTTCACTTCTGGATACTCAACTCCGAGATGTGTTGGAATAAAACGAATGTCGAAATGAACCACATAACCCTGATTGAGGAGTGGTCGAGTAAAATCAGGAGTGAAGCCCCATGTGAACTTATACCTTGTGCTGAAGATGGCACCGACATTTTGTATCGACACACTGATTGATGCGTCATTCGTGCTATTGGTTGTTCCAAGTAGAGGATTGTATGTGAAGAATGATGTAGTAAAGAATGTCGGTGTTTCTAAAGTCGTTTCGTCCGCAAACTTCACAACATCGATATTGATCATTGGAGTCCCGTTAGAACGGAGCACAGGAGTTTCCACCCCTGTTGAAACATCAAGATGGTAAACACTGTATCGGCAGGTAGTAAACCTAACCGAGTCGAGTGCCACCACCTGCTCCATAACAGAAGAGACAATAGCGAATCCAATGTCAAAACCATTAGTCGTGTTCAGAGCTTCCTTTGGAACTGGTAGTTCGAGGGTGTAGGGAGTCCATTCAGCCAAGACTGACTGCGTAACTTCCCCATTGACGCTCAAATTACCGATAACATCATGGTAAGGTCTTGAATCAGGTTGCTGTGCCAAGCTGGACAGTGCGAATGTGACAAGGAGTGCGAGGATGGTAGATGCAGTTTTCATGTTTATTGTATTTGAGGTTAGCAGACAAACTACAAAAAACTTTCATATTGAAGTCTCCCTACTAATCTCAAAAACGTTTTTTAATGAACATAATACTTTATATAATAACATTTTTTATTTAGAAAGTCAATATCTCGTAATGTATCATAACCTTTGCATCACATCACGATATATTTATCGAATGCAAAAACTGTCACTTTTGTCACTTTTCGTAGATGCTCGAGAAGGGTCCTTATGGTAGTATGAAAACAATCGAATAAACCTTACGAGGTAACGAAAGAAAAGGTTCTATCTCGAGAAGGCTCAAAAATATATGCAACCCAAAAAACACATAATGAAATTGCAACCATACTCTTTTGATAAGATAAGAGATGGAAAAAAAATAATTGAAGTTCGACTCTTTGATGAGAAACGAAGAGAGATTAAACTTGGTGATGCTATCGAGTTCAAAAGAGAACCTGAACAAACAGAATCAGTCGATACAGAAGTAATTGGTCTTCTCCAGTACACATCTTTTGAAGATTTGGTGAATGATTTTCCTGCAGATGATTTTGGACACTTTGATAAAGATGAATTATTGGGCACAATCTATAGTTTCTATAAAAAAGAAGATGCTCTGAAGTTTGGAGTTCTTGGTATTAGAATAAGATTAATAAAATAAACACCCTCCCCGCAAGGGTACATTTATTGACAAAAGCCACCATGTGTATAGTATTAAATTGCTTAACCCTACAGCATCATTTGCGCGTTGGGTGAAAGCCCTAGCTCTTTGACTGTGGTGTCGCAACAACACTCGCTAATAAATAAACAATGAACTTACCGCTCCAAAACGTCTTCGGCCATCAATTGGCGCTCACCGCTGGCCTCGCTCTCACACCACCTGCACTCGACGAAGGACTTTCCTTCATGAAGAGACTCGGTTTCAATGGCTGTGTCGTCGTGCCCAAAGCATGGGACCCAAGTCTCACAGCAAAAATTGCGGCTGAAATTGCATCTAAGCATAGTATGTCACTTCAGACATGCGGCTTCCTTCCCGGCAATGAGTTCAGTCCTCATTCGCAAACCGGTCATCGGGCTGCTCTGGACGAAATTCATCGCCAGATGCAAATCCAGATCGAGTTCATCGATGCCGGCATTGGTGAACAATTGCTTTGCGGACCGATCGACATCGGCTGGAAATCACGAGAATTCAATCAAGATGGTTACAATACCTGGCTGGATGCACTGAATCAGCTTGCATCTGAGCAAGGTCTCCAGCTGGCAATCGAACCATTAAACGGAGTGGAAAGTCCTGTCCCGAACGCATTCACAACCCTTAGTCGCGCAATTGCTGAGTTAAAATGCCTCCGCACCGGCATTCAGTTTGACACTGGACACGCAAAAGCACGTGGCGTGTCGATGAATCAATTCGTTGAGATGACGCCACTCATTTGGATGTTTGAGTTCGCCAATGTCGGACGCCATCCGTTGTCATGGCGCAAAGGTATCAACTTCCCTGGCTATGCCAGAAATATGCATTTACTCCAAAAACACTGCGTAGTCTCTGACGAACCATTTGATCCGATAGGTGTCATCAATCCTCTCGGGCTTCAAGCTTTTTGCACCACGACCACCTTAGGCAAGGCCGCAATGACTTCTAATACTCGTTTCCTGAAGAAACTTGGTGTGATGAGTAGTTCCTAGTGATTGGGTTGCAAGACCTCCCCAGCATCTTTTCTCACGAAAAGCTCTGCTGGTTTTTTATTGTCTTTTTTGCAAGGGCGGCCCTTGCAGAAAAAGAAAAATAGATCTTGCTCTTTTAACCCCTTATGTTCATTTTAGTATTTGAATATGAAAGATAGATTATAATAAACTATACAATTCATCATTAGCATACTGCTCTTCATTATATTTAATTTTTCTTGCAGCTTTATACAATAAGTATTTGGTGAGAAGTGTAGTATATCTAGAAACTTCTGAAACAATAAGCCTGTCTCTAAAGAAAATACTTGAAAATAAATTATTTGTATATTTTTTAGTAGTACTATCAACATAAAAATTCAATGGGACTCTGTCCCTCAGTAATGATGAGACTGTATTCTGTATTTTATATACAGAAGCGCTTCCGAAATCTTCTTTAAGATTATCAAAATATTCAGATGTTTTTGAAATTTTATTTAATTTATTCATCTCATCAACTATTTCCCAAAATAATACCCCTTTATGTGAATAATGATCAATAAATAAAAACCAAATATACCTTATTTTGTACCAATACAGGTAATACGCATACCAACTAGAAAAACAAAGTAAGACTGTAGTTGCACTAAATGATACATATAATGAATATTGATACAACCCAATCTTATCCAAATACTCCATAAACACAATAAAAGAAGCCAGTGATGCGCAGATAAACAACCAGGATAACAATTCGTATATTAAAAAAACTTTTATTCTAAACCATAACGCAGACAAAAAAACAGTGATAGGAATTTTAATTTTTGTGATATTATTTTTGATTTTTTCGTCAAAAGAAAGATCAATCCAAACAAGCCTTTGGATATTGTATTTGAATCTTATAAAAAAAATTCCTATCAGTGCCAAAAGTAGACAAATTCCTGTATACATCAATATTACACCAGGGTCCAATACAGATGAGTTTATACCACTCTCATTCAAAAACAATCCTACCGCGATTGGGAGAATGATTGGTACAACATAGTAAGCATTCAACAAATATAATTTGGCTCTACTTCTGTTTATTTGTGCAGCAACCTTATAAACACTTTTCTTGTATTTTTCTAACATCATTTAATTTTTATTTTTTGTGTACAAAAATAAATAATAAAGATTAGACCTTTTTATATCAACAATTTTAAATTACTCACACCCTATCTTTTTCTTATTATATACAGCAGATAATTCATTGTAAGATTTCATAAATGCGTTTTTGATCTCACTTGTATCAGATGAATTTGTATGCGCGATTTGATTATTTGAGGTGTCATAAAGGTATAATGAAATATCTCGCGCACCATTTGCAACCACAACATAATACCCTCCCGTAACCCCTTCCTGATTCTTCATAACATAAACGGTGGGTTTTGAATCTGTAGGCCAAGTCATATGACAAATTTGAGATAATGCATCAGAGTCACTATGGTCACGTACAAATGTTAGTTTGTCTTGTTTTCTAACAAAAAACAGAACACCTAGTAGGAGAACAACGACCGAAATGATGAGGTAAGTTTTTTTGTTTTTTATCATAAATAACATAATTATAAGAAATTAATGTAAGTATTAATATTCAATCCATTTAATCAGTAATAAGTATACCATACCCTCGCAAGGGCGGCCCTTGCAAAGATTTTATACTTTGTATGTTGCGATAAAATTGTCTTTAAATTCTTGATAAGTACCAGAGAGTAGTGATTCACGAATCTCTCGAACAAAATTGACCAAAAAGAACACATTATGAATTGATACAAGTGTGTTGTACAAAAGTTCATCAGCATGAAAAAGATGAGATACATACGCTTTGGTATATGTGCGACAGGTATAGCAAGCACACCCTTCTTCAAGTGATGTAAAATCTTCTCTGTATTTTGTATTTGAAATATTGATTTTACCTTTGTGAGTAATCACACTTCCATTACGAGCGTTACGTGTTGGCATCACACAATCAAATGTATCACAGCCCGCTTCTACTCCTTCAAAAATATCAAGTGGCTCCCCTATTCCAAGCAAATGCCGTGGCTTGTTCTCTGGCAAAATTTCATTAACGAGTTTGACCACACTACCTACATCATTTTTATTGTATGATCCACCAATCGCATATCCATCAAAAGGAAGACTCGCAAGAAACTCTGCACTCTCCTTGCGCAAATCAAGAAACTTTCCTCCTTGTACCACACCATAAAGCCCCTGAGTCTCTGCGTTTGGTTGTGATTTGTGATATTCGACACATCGCTTTGCCCATCTGTGTGTTCGTGCCAAGGCTTCTTTTTGATATTCGAGTGGATCATTAGGACTTGTTGGTTCATCAAAAGCAATAATAATATCAGCGCCAATATTGTGCTGTATTTGGATTGATTTTTCTGGAGTAAAAAAATGCTCACTCCCATCAATATGAGATTTGAAAGCAACACCATCTTCACTCACAAAAGCAAAAGGTGTTTTGCCTGATTTGTGGTTTGTTTCTTTTTCTCCTCCTTTTTGTGTAAATTTTGAGATATTTTTGCCGAATGCTTTGCCAAGTGAGAAAACCTGAAACCCTCCAGAGTCAGTCATTGTCGGTTTGTTCCACGAAGCGAAGCGATGCAATCCCCCAGCTTTTTTGATGAGTGTATCCTTGGGTCTCAAATACAGATGATATGTATTGGCAAGAAGAACTTCTGGATTGATATGAGAAATGTCTTCTCCTGTGAGAGATTTGACTGTTGCTGCAGTACCTACCACAGCAAAAGCAGGTGTATGTATATCACCATGAGGAGTTCCTAATACACCGACTCGAGCAAGAGAAGAAGAATCTTTTTTTAGAATTTCAAAAGAAAGAGGAGAGGGCATTATTTGTGTGCTTGTGTGATATCAAGAGCCTCGACATCAAACACAAGAACACTATTAGCAGGAATGAGTCCTGGTATCTCTCGTGGTCCGTATCCCATAGCAGGCGGAATCACAAGATGTCGTTTTTCCCCTACTTTGATTCCGAGAAGCCCCTTCTCCCATCCTTGGATAACACGCCCTTCACCTAATACAACAGTAAAAGGTGTCCTGCCTGGTCGAAGAGAGCTGTCAAACTCAAACCCATCTTCAAGAGTTCCTGTATAATTCACAGTCACACTATCGCCTATTTGTGCTGGCACCCCTTGTCCTTCTTTTAATATTTCAATTTTTAGATCATTCATAGTTATGTCTTTTTTTGCTTTGTGTAATGTCAAAAGAATATATCCACCAATAGCAACAAGTACAATGATAATAAAAATAAGTGTTATTGATACTGATTGATTTTTCTTCATAATTACAGTGTAGCAAAAAAGAGTTTTTTTTCAATGTGCAATGAAGTATTGAAAAAATCACAAAATCTTATATGATTAAGAACCATACTGCTGGAGTGGCGGAATTGGTATACGCGCTAGTCTTAGGAACTAGTCCCGCAAGGGTTAGGAGTTCGAGTCTCCTCTCCAGCACAAATCAAGCATCAAAAGATCTTCTTATGGTGCTTTTGTGCTGGGTAAATTTTTACAAAATTTAGGAGGCTCGAAAACCGGACCTTGTGAGGACAAGGGAGGTGGGGTCGCGTACAAAATCAGCAGATTTTGATATGTGACCGAGTCTCCTCTCCAGCACAAATAAGATATCTGTATTACACAATACTATTGATTTTTTGTAAAAACTATGCTACAATAGTAGTAGTAAAAATAAACCTTTTTAAGGGCATCTAAAAGGCAAAGTAGCCTTTTATTATTCCCTTTTTAGGGACGCACTTTGAAATGTTTTCAGAAAAATTGCATCATGGACACAAACTTGCTTATCTCAATATTACTTGTTTCGCTCGGATTACTTTTCCTGTTTGCGAAAGAAAACAATCGATTCCTCTTTAAGGTAAAAACAGGTTCTGTTTTTACCTTGGGAGCAGGAAATGTATTGCAATACTATGTATTGCATAAGATGGATTATGATAGGATCTTGGCACAAATAGAGCATCTTCTAAAACAAAGGGAAGATAAAACAGATCCTCTATCACAATCAATTCGAACCAATCTCCTCAAATGGAAAGGGAAAATCACTACAGAGACAAAAACAACTGGTATTTTTTCAAGAAAAACAGGATGGTGGTTCACTTTGAATCCTTTCATCACAACAATCAGTTCAGATAGAGGGAAAGGTCCTGTCTATGTAAATATCCTCAGTTCTCCCGACTCCACACTAACTGGAGTTGAACTGCGTGAAGCGCATAGTTCAGGGATTTCAACTGTGGATATACATGCAGAACTTCAAGGGGTATTTTTTGTGGATTTCTTCAGAATATTTTTTCAAGAAGAATCAACAGAAAGCCAAATCATAGGCCGCTTTGAAGCTGCTGCGAGACTTCTATGTAACGATAGGAGCTACGAGGACCTTGTTCAGCAACAATACGACCCAGTCACAGTTGAAAGAGTTGTTGCAGATCTTGTTGAATTTGGGTTAATCCCAGATGGCGATGTATCTATATATGACACCGTCCTCAGTGGTAATGTTGCTCAACTACTTACTGAAAAAGTGGAAGAGGAGTTAAGAGAAGACCTCTTAAAACAAATCCAGATAAATCGTGAAATAGAAGCAAAAACAGAAGCAAAAAAAATACAAATTATTGAAACAGCAAAAAATGAAGCAAAAAAACAAGGTGGTATCTTTGAGGCAGAAGTCTTAGACAAAACTATGGGCGCAGCAAAAAACGATCCCAACATAGTGAGGGCTCTAACAGCAAAACACCCAGAAGGTGCACTACCAACACAAATACTTGCGTATGTAAGCACTCATCAAACACAACAATCAAAACAACCATAAATGATCTCAACCATTGTTCTGGTTTTAAGTGTCCTGTTCTTCTTGGCAGTATGTTACCGCGTATTCTTAGCCAAAGAAAAAACAGAACAAAAAAACAAAGGAGGTATTCCTGTAGATAAAATATGGAAAATACTCTCCACAGTTTTTTCATGGGTTGGATGGCTCATGAAAATTCTTTTTGTTGTAGTCATTGTCACCATACTCTGTCTCTCGATCGTGTATTACTTGTTCAAAACTGAAAAAGTAGTCCGCGATCCGAATGCAAGTGAGTTCTATCACACTATGGTGTGGCAGGACAGAAACTTGCAGACAGTTGGAGATGACAATTATTGCATTGTCCTCGAGCGGTCTAGTGTAGCCTTTAAGTGGGCATACACCGAGGATGTAGCAGAGAATCTTCTTATAAAGGGCAAAAATGTCCCGATAGGAAGATACTACGTCATCTTTGTCTCAACAGTCAAAAAGGGAGATATTGGCAAAGTCTCTCTCAAAAATCTTGAGACAGGTGTAGAATGTGAGTACGGCTCGTTCCGTATCACAAACTACACCCTGGGCCACGATCCCATAGTGATGCAATACTGGAGAGATGACACACGTCTCTCTCCAGAGACAATCACCTTGAGAGAGCGATCTCTTAAGGTGGCAGCAATGCCAATCCCGGAGCTCGAAGAGCTCCGGAAATTCTGAAAACAACGAACACAGCGCAAAACCCAGAGGGTTTTGCGCTGCTTTTTTATTGGCCTTTTTATCGCTTGAGAACTTTGTTGATATCTGACTGTGTCTTACTGTCTTGCCCTAGACCAAATGTGCCGAGAACAATACGCACAAGACTAAATGACATTACCATAATCCCCATCCCCACTATCCCCCACAAAATATGCTGTGCTCCCTTGCTTCGCACTTCTGGATTGTCTGCACCTGCAATATATTCTCGTACACCCCAGAGAAAAACAAGAAGGGCAACACTGAACATAAGAACAATAAGCGGGTTAACAATAACACCGCTTATGTTCTGTACTAATCTTTCAGCTGCAGCCGCAGCGGCAATATTAGTATTCATATAGATTTAATTTATCTACCTGTTGGACCTGCTGCTGGACCAAGAGCTCTCGGCACATAATCAGGAGCAGCATTGGCATTTTGTCCGTTAGTACCAAAAAATGTTCTTGCAAGAATGTTTACAAATCCCCACACAGACACCATCACGAAAAGTGCGATGATTCCAAAAACAATCATTCCTCGCGCAGCAGCTCGTTTTTCTTCATCTCCACCCGCTGTCACAAACTGCACAATTCCAATAAGGAAGAGTACAAGAGCAATAGAGATAATAAGCGGAATAATTCTGTTTATAAGAGACGTTATTGTATCGAGACTTGTTGATAAATCTGTAAAATTCATAAAAATTTTTAAGGATAATTAAATAATAACTTTTGACCTTATATACATTATACCCAATAGTAATACCTATCAGCAAATATTTTGTGTGGAAATCTTTTATTTTGGATTGCACACAAAAGCACCTTGTGACCCTCCGTTGAACTGAGGGATAAGTACAGACATCCCCAAACTCCCTGTAAAGATCCCCACAAGCCCCCACACAGACACCATAACAAAAAAACCAATGATTCCATATGTCATAAGAGAACGACCTTCACTACGCTTTTCTTCATTGTCCCCATTACCGACATACTTAATGAGACCGGCCAAAAAAACAAAGACTGCGAGGGCAAAGATAAATGGAATAACATCCATAATCAAACGAACAATAATACACACAAATTCACTTAGTTTTGTTGGTGCAGAGGGTGCATTGTTTGAAAAAGAAAACTTGTCTTTTGCAGAATATGAATCAGCAGCAAGAACATCACACACAGAAAATCCTAAAAACAAAACAAAATAAAATATTTTTTTTGTATATGTCATCATATATTACATAAGGCGTGGAAGGTGGTTTGGTATACCAAAGCCTCCACTAAATAATGATTGGTGCATAATCTTCACAATCCCCCAAAGAGACACCATAATAAACAAAACAATAATACCAAAAACCATCACATCCCTCCCTCCTTGTCTTTTTTCTTCGTTGTCTCCTGCAGCAACAAAACGAAGAATCCCCACAAGAAGAATCGCCGTTGCCAATATAACAAGAAAAGGTACCACAGTACCCAAAATATCAAGAGTGGCACATACCACAATCGCATTAAGTGTAGACTTTGCAGCTGAACAATCAATAGCTCCAAAAGCTGTTAAAGGAAGAAGTGAAATAGCAAGCGTGAGAATTGTTTTTTTCATAGGTTATTGAAATATTGTTGTTGATTTTTGAGGGAGACTCTCAATGACTGCATTTTTTTTGAAGAGAGTCTGAGAGAGAATATTCACAAACCCCCACACAGACACCATAACGAAAAGTGCGATGATTCCAAAGATCATCAAATCCCTCCCTCCTTGTCTTTTTTCTTCGTTGTCTCCTGCTGTCACAAAACGCAAAACTCCAATAAGAAAAAGTACAAGTCCAAGACTAATAAGAAGCGGTATGAGCCTGTCAATGAGACAAGTTGCAAAACTAAATAATTCTGTAATGTTGTGTGGTGCTGTACACGAAGGCATAGTATTTTAAAAAATAAATAATTAAACTCCTTTACTCAAATCCGTCACGGTACCCTTGATTGCAGACATTATTGCTCGTGCTCCAAGAAGGATTGCAGCCCCCACAAAAGCCCAAATGATTGTTTTGGTAGCTTTGCTCAACTGCTCCTCATTGCCTTGTGCTGTCACATAAAGGAACCCTCCATACATAATACCCAAGGCAGCCACAATGGTCCCAAGCTGTATCACGATAGACACAATTCCATCAAAAAAAGAGTTTAAACTATTGGCTCCTGGACCAAGAGGGTTCGGGATTTTACCATAATCAGCTGCATACACACTCGCTGCTACCACAAGCACCCCTCCAAAAAAAATATGAAAGAAAAGTTTTTTTGTATTTGTCATAATATTAAGTATACTACTTTGTTTTTTATTTCACAGTCTCCACATTACCAGTATCAAGTATTGTAAAGTCTTGCTTTACCCCAAGAGACTTGATAATTGTTGCAACAATGAGCCACGCAAGCATAATAATAATCATTCCAATGATTGTTGTGCGGAATATATTGTGTGCTTCTTCTACTTTACCCATTTCACCAAAGGCAGTGAGGTACAAAAACCCCGCATAACAAAATGCAAGCACTGCCAAAGTAGAAGAAAAATAAATAATAAATTTTATAATCCTGTTTATAAAAGAAAGCATATCTCCCCACCCACATTCTCGCTGTCCACTATTACCACAATCAGAAGGAGCGAGCTGTGCATTTGGATTACTCTGAAAATCATCTTGACCCCCAATAGCATAGGTCAAAGAAGTAGAGGATACGAATATTGTAAGCAAAAGAATAGAAAGTAAAAGAAATTTTTTAAACATTTTTATTGTGATAAAGAATTTAATAATTCACTAAACTGCTGTGACATAAGGATGACCGCTTCTTCTGTTTTGATCTTGCCTGTTACAATAACATCGATACCATTTTTAAAGATTGAATCAGTAAGAAGTGGATTTGGATCAAGCCATGTTTTTAGAATAATTGCACTTTCTGCAAAAACACTCTTTGAAGCAGTTGTTTGTACTTGGGACAACAAATCCCTTCGTGCTGAAGGTAAATTAAGATTATCAGAAAAGAGAGCTGCAACATCTGAACTAGTGAGAAAATTGGCAACTCTAAAAGCTTCTGCGAGATTTTTTGAAGAATTGAGAAGAGAAAAAGCAAAAACCGTTCCTGTTGTTTTCTTGAGAGGTGTATCTTTGGGTTGAGGTATGACAGCAACATCAAAGTTGAGATTCGGGTTTTTTGACTTGATTGATGCAAACTCGCTCGCTCGTCCAAAATAAAATGCGAGATCACCATTAAGAAATGCCTGGAGCGAATTAGGAAGTGATCTGTTCCATGAATAAATAGGCTTCAACGGATCACTAAATTCTGTAAAGAAGCTGACTGCATTACTGAAAGGTGCTACCTCATAACCAAAGTTTGATTGGAGCTGGTTCACATATTTACCATCATTATCCTGAACAACAATCTGACCTCCAGATTGTAATGTGAGGGCAACAATAATATCTTTTGCATTAACCACATTACTATAATCACCAAAAGCAATCGCACTTTTTACAATACTCCTGTCTTCTCGCCTTTCAGTCAGCACATCAACAAGAGAAAGCACCTCTTCCCATGTCTGAGGTGGTCGAGCAATGTTTTTGGTGGTAAGACGATCGCGATTCCAGTACATTACAAGAGGATCAACAAGAAGTGGGATACCGTATATCCCATCCTTTGACAAAAGCACTTCACTTCCCTCGACAAAGGTATCTTTGAATTCTCGTTCACTAAAACTATCAAAACCAATAGGGAGAATTCTTTTTTTGTTTTTGAGAATAATATCATTAGAAATCAAAACAGCATCAGGACCTTCCCCGTCAGCTATCGCTTCTACAAGCGACTGTTCGAATGTGTCTTTAGGAAACTCTTTATATATAAGATCAATTGTTCCAGGTTTGTTGTTGTTCAGAATATTTATCACATTTGCCATTGTATCTTTCGGTATCGTACCCCAAATCACAGCTGTCGCTACTGCTGTGCTTGAATTTTTACCACTCGACATTGCAAAGACAATCACACCAGCGATAAGCGCTAGCATAAAAACTCCCATAATGACAATCTGAACAATATTTGTTTTCACAATCTAATTATATAATGACAAAAAAAATCAACAAGGGAAATCTTGTTGATTATTTTTTGCGGAATACAATTCCATAATGATGATCCCCTGCATCTATCTCTCTTTCAACCTCGAATCCTCCTTTGACAAAAAAATCAATCGCGTCTTCTTTTTTGACGACATAATCTTTGTGAGGACCCATTCCTGCAAAAGAATCTTGCCAATCAACAAGAAGAACCCTTCCTTTTTCCTTGAGAATGCGCAAACTTTCGGCAACAAGATCGATTTTTTTTTCTATTTCAAAAAAAGTATTTGCAATAATAACAGCCTCTATACTTCCGGTCTTTATGGTACTACCCTTTTCATTTTCAAGATTACTCCAGATAAATTCGATATTGTGAAGCATTTGTTGTTCTGCTTCGAGAGATACCTTGTAGAGCATCTCATTCATTACATCAATACAATAAACCTTACCTGTATCACCAACTTTGCGTGCAATACTAAGTGCATAATGCCCACTCCCTACTCCAAAATCTGCTACCGACATACCTTCATTAATACCAAACTGGAGCAAATTTTTTTCTGGATTTGAAAACATAATTATGTGTAATGTTTATAATGCAATCACTGATGCAAGACCGTCACCGTCACGAAGTTTCATAATTCGTACCCCTTGAGTATCTCGTCCGAGTGTTGGGATTTCTTTGAGTTCACATCGAATCACCTGACTTTTCTTTGAGATGGCAACAAGCTCTTCTGTCTCTTCTGTGACAATCTTTGCAGAGATAAGACCACCGGTTTTTGCAGTTACTTTGATTGCTTTGACACCTGATCCTCCACGTCCTTGAGTTTTGAATTCTTTGATGTGAGTCTTTTTGCCATATCCGTTTGAAGAAATAACAAGCATCGATACATCGTTCGTACCTTGCTTTACAGCATCAGCACCTACCACCTTTTCTCCTTTGTCTATTTTCATAACACGCACTCCTCCTGCTGTTCGCCCCATTTCTCT
>CAYORS010000016.1:0-15576 GCA_964406475.1 uncultured Candidatus Saccharibacteria bacterium | reverse complement strand
GATTGAACCGGTGACCTCGTCCTTACCATGGACGTGCTCTACCAACTGAGCTACAACGGCATAGAATGCTTTGCCAGTATAATACAAACACTCTATTTTGAAAATACAAACAAAACACCGCTAAAGCGGTGTTTTGTAGTAAAATCAAATCTATTGTTTATTTACCGAAAGTGATACGATCATCTGCTTCTAAATAATCAAAGAGTGTCGTTGTCTCTGGATTAAGACCCAATCGCTCACACTCACCCCTGAACCATTCACTTTTGTTTGGATCTGTAGAGTAAGAATAATCAGATCTGAAATGATCTGACCATGCTTTTATTTCCTCAACTGTCTTTGGCATACCATTATCAAATACCCACTGACCAATCACCTCATCTGACACATCTGTAGCAACAAGATTCTTAAATTCTTCTGCATCAATACCTTTAAATCCAAAAAGTGTTTTGTCGAGAGGACAGTCAAAATGGTATTCTCCAATAGTGCCAGCAATATCCGCTCGACATTTATCTATTGTCCGAGCGAGGATAGCGAAACCATTGATTGTTTCATAAGGACTACGTGGCGCCTCTACTGCAAGATCTTTTGATTGCATAAAATGACATTTAATTAATAACGTGGACCTATTATACCACAAGAATCCTCCAATCGTTCTTGCGATTAAGTGAGATACATATCTGATAAACACACACCACAACGAGCATGTTTACTATTTGAAAATCCTAAAACTAATCATAAATAAAAAGAAAGTGTAAACTTTGAAATAAATTGGTTAGAACCGAACAAAAACATTGACCTATAAATACAAAGAACGCTTTCGAGTCCTTAGGTCCAATCTTGCGTGAGTGAAGGGACTTGGTCACGGATAATTTTCTGCTGAAACTATCGCCTCCTTACAGGAGCAGTACACCTTTTCGATTTTCATTTCGCATTACTCATAAAAATCTGAAAAGGTCTTGCGCATGGGTCCCTACCCCATGCTCACCCCTCCTCGCCTTCGCTCGTTCCGTCTTTCAAGTCCCCGAATGCTCTCGCTGTTAAATAGAAAATAACTCGGCACAAGACCGAGTTATTTTCTATTTTGCGCGGGTTAGCGAACGAAGTGAGAACTGCGATTATCACTAACAAGGACTATTTCTGCATTCCAGATTTATGAAATAGATTTAGATAATAGCTGCCTTAAAATATTATCTGCAATTAAGACATATGCTTCTTCGTGAGTACCGACACCTTTCATAAAAGCATTTACATAAAAAGTACACATGGGGCTGAGATTTGTTTCTAAATAAAAGTACTCACCATCTTTTGATTGAACCCAATCGATTCCATAAAATAAGCCAATTCCGCTTTCCCCTAGATATTTTCCTATCAATTTACTTTTTTCTTTTATCGCTTCAGGTAATCTAGGCGTATCGGAATTAATATTGTGATCTTTTAAGATACATTTTTCAACATCAGTTGGTTCTTTTGAATTACCTGCTGGCTCAAGAACAATAATTCCCCCACCTTGAGAGATATTCGAGACAACTTTCTGAGAATTAATGAAAAAGGGGCTGTCTGGTATTACCAAGATATCGGTATTTTTTGATATCTTACCTTTGTTCTTTAATTGTAATAGTTCCTTTGAATTTTTACTGTTCTCTGAATACAAAAGTGCACTTGTTATAACATCGCCCGCACAAGAAACCATTACCCTGTATGAAGTAAAGAATTCGCTCGGAGTAGAAACATATTGCTGATAGATAAACTTTTCACGTTCGATTGTGGGATCATAATGGATTATCTCATTAGCTATACTCGGAATGAGAACTGTCGAACTAGTCAAGAATTTCTGAAAGATGCCAAAAGTTTTGAAACTATCTATTTGAAAAACCTCCTTTCCTTTCCTAGACTCAGGATTTTTAATAATACAAGGAAAAACATCCGCTTTAGTTGCTTCAGAAACTTTCTTTGTCAGAGGGATGGGTAATCCTAATATATAAATCATTTTTAATTCCTCATCCCAAGATAATTCCTTCTTTCTAAGATCAAGGCTATTTTCAATCAATGTATCTATGTCCGATTCGACAAAAATAAACCTCAGAGAGTCTCCGATTTTTCTTATGTGTTCTTCAATATAAAATTCGACCGCTAGGTTTTCTGCAATATTTCTTGTTCTGCTTGTAAGCCTATCTTTCTCTGTGTTTGAGAGTGTATTTATATCCTTCGGGATTTTACCAAACCCTTTACGAACTATTAACTTAATCGCCATACTTTATATCCTAACACGGTTCCTCCTTCGTTTCTTTGCGCGAGTGATGGGACTTGGTCACGAGTCAAAATCTACTGATTTTGCTCGCGACCCCACCTCGGCCCGTCGGCCTGCGGTTTTCAAGTCCCCACTTGCTCTCGCTGTTAAATAGAAAATAACTCGGCACAAGACCGAGTTATTTTCTATTTTGCGCGAGTGATGGGACTTGAACCCACGGCCTCTTCCGTGACAGGGAAGCGCTCTAACCAGCTGAGCTACACCCGCAAATATGAGAAACCTCAACATATAAGCTTTTTAGTTCAAAAAAACAGCTTATGTCCTCTATTATACATAATTTTGTATAATTTCAAATACCTACCTCAAAGATATTGTTTTTCAACCGAAAATCAGTTATTATCACTCTACGTCGGGGTAGCTCAGCTGGTTAGAGCGTACGATTCATAATCGTAAGGTCGTGGGTTCGGGTCCCACCCTCGACACAAAAAGAAAAAACGCCAAATTTTGGCGTTTTTTCTTTTTGTGTCGAGGGGAAAGCGTGGGGCGCTTTCGTGCGGGACCCGAAAACCTTTTGAGCTGATTTTGTAATCCGCCAGCTGGCGGATAAGCAAAATCACCAAAAGGGTGTACTGTCCCTGTAATGGAAGGGTCTTTTTTTGCTTTTCTTTAAGTTACCAATCCGAATACAAGACGACAGATCTTCCCTCAGCAACCAAAAACACCCCTTTTGGGGTGTTTTTACTTGTTGCGGAGTTGGGAATTGCACCCAAGTCTAGAGGTTATGAGCCTCTCGAGATACTACTTCTCTACCCCGCTATACACTAGACAACTAGTGTATCATTTATAGCAAAAACTTCACACAAAATCAAGTACGATTTAGATAAAATAAAATTCTTCAAAAACCTTTTGGTAAAGCCCCACCACCCTCTTCGCTTCATTATGATCAAAGTGAAATGATGAACCATCGTGCGCAATACGATTGCGGACTTTATGGGCTTCCCACGCTTCATCAAGTGTTTTGAAATCGCTTCGTTCTACCTGCTTCAAAATATCTCCCACACTATCACCGTGATATCCCATTCGCTTTAACATATCAAAAAGCAGAATGTCTGATTCAATAATCGAAAGTCGCCAATCTGCTGGATTATGTGAATTAAGATGGTTTTGTATGACCTGCCATTTGTCTGACTTTTCCATCTCTTGATGATCAAGATGAGTACTATGTCCACTGTGTCCATGTTCATCTCCATGGCCATGCGAATCGTGTACATGTCCGTGTCCATGATGCTCTAGTTGACCAAGTCTAAAATTAAAATAAATAATACCGAGCAAAAACAGCAAAGAAAGAAAAATAGAAAAAACTTGTACTGTATTAAAAATTGAACCAAAAACTTGAGACAAGCTCGGTATCCAATCAAAAGAAAATCCTACCTTTTCAAAACCACTTTTGAGAATGGTTATAAAAACCAAAACAAACAAAAACCAAAAAATAAAATCCACAAAAGGATTCCCTCCTCCACCTCCCTCTTCACCTCCGTGAGATTTTGCATCTGACATATGGTAAGTATAAAGCAAATAAAAAATAAAATAAACAAAAACTACAATTCAAGATCTTTGGCAATATCAAAAACAGTAAAATCATTACCACTCTTGCCTGAGAGCTGGATTCCAATAGGAAGACCTTCTTCATCTGTACCAGACGGAATCGAAATAGCAGGTATACAAGCAATATTTGCGGTCACTGTAAACACATCAGCAAGATACATCTCGAGAGGGTCAGAAGATTTTTCGCCTATTTTAAATGCAACACTTGGAGATGTTGGGGTCAAAAAAATATCAACACTTTGAAATGCTTTTTCAAAATCCTTTTTTATAAGATCTCGCGCAAGAAGAGCTTTGTTGTAATATGCATCATAATATCCCGCAGAAAGAACATATGTTCCAATCATAATACGACGCTTCACCTCTTTACCCAAAAGCTCTCCCCGTGTTTTCATATAATCCTCAAGAAGATTACTGCCCTCAGAATGAGCACCAAAACGCACACCATCAAAACGAGACATATTAGATGAGACTTCTGCAGGACAGATAATATAATACACTTCAAGCGCGTGCTTTATAAAAGGCATATCAAGCTCTACAATATCGTATCCTTTTTGTTTTAATCTTTCGATACTTTCTTTAAAATTTTTCTTGACCGACTCTTGAATACCTTTCATCTCCAAGAAATGAGAGACAATACCTATTTTCTTTTTTGGAGATTCGGGTGATAAGTTTATTTGTTGTGTTGTTGCGTCATATGTATCAGCACCTTGTATTGCATCAAAAACAATTCTCGCATCAGTAACTGTCTTTGTGATAGGACCAATCTGATCAAGCGACGAACTCATTGCAATAAGACCATGTCGTGATACAGCACCATAAGTTGGTTTGAATCCAACAACTCCACAAAACGACGCTGGTTGTCTGATCGATCCCCCTGTATCTGATCCAAGAGCGAATACAGCAAGTGACGCAGCGACCGCAGCCGCAGAACCACCAGAGGATCCTCCGGATACACGCATTGGATTGAGAGGGTTTTTAGTTACACCGAAAGCAGAATTCTCTGTGGATGCACCCATAGCAAACTCATCCATATTAACTCTCCCAAGAAAAACAACTCCTTTGTCTTGAAGTTTTTTGATGACGGTTGCACTATAAGGAGCGACATACCCCGAAAGAATACGAGATGCGGCACTCACATTATAGCCCTTGATCAAAATATTATCTTTAATGGCACAAGGAATTCCCAAAAGCATATTATCTTTCTCACCTTCTGCAATTCTCTTATCCGCAGAACGAGCCTGCTCTATTGCATCACCAAAGACCTCAAGATAGATATTAAGGTCTTGATTTTTTTCTTTGATCGCATCAAGATATGCACGTGTCAAATCTTCAGCAGTAAAATCTCCCGCCATAAGAGCGTTGTGTGCTTTTTCAATTGTTAGTTGAGAGAGATCGATGTTTTTCATAATATATTTACTCAATAATCTTTTTTACTTTTATATAATCACCCTCACTTTTTGGAGCTAGTGCCAAAAGAGCATTTTTGTATTCAAAAGATTCATTAGTTACCACATCATCTCTCAAGATATTGGTATGTGTATGTATAACCTCATCAGTTTGTTGTGACAAAGTATTAATCTGACCCACATAACCCAAGATAGAGTCTATCTCAGATGTAAAGGTGTCTTCTTCGTCACAAGTAAGAGACAGCCGTGACAAAATAGCGAGATTTTTTATGTCTTTTTTAGAAACCATACCACCATCATATCACAAACACAGAAAAAGCAGAATACTCCTTATTTATTCAAAAAGCCCAAAAACTCTTTTTCATTTAAGATAGTGATCCCAAGTTTTTTTGCATTACTTGCTTTTGAACCGGCACTTTCTCCTACAACCACATAATCGGTATTTTTGGATACAGCACTCGATACAAAACCTCCGTATGCTTTTATTTTTGCTTTTGCTTCATCTCTATCCATTGACGCCAAAGTACCTGTAAGAACAAAAGTTCTTCCTGATATGTTAGGATTGGTATTACTTTTTTCTTTTTTGGGATTAATGATATGCAATTCTTTGAGAAGCTTATCAAGCGAGTTCATATGATGTTTGTCTTTTTTCCATTCAATAATTTCTCGAGCAATCACCTCACCCACCCCAAAAATCCTTGAAAGATTTTCAAAATCAGCATCCAAAAATCTTTCGATACTTCCATATGTCTCTGCTAAATCATATGAAGTCTCCTCACCGACTTGGGGTATTGAAAGCGATGCAATGAGTCGTCCCAATTCAACATTACGCGCCTTGTCTATCGCAGACAAAAGATTATCAACAGACAAATCTCCGAATCGTGGAAGAGATAACAGATCTTCTTTTTTAAGTGTGAAAATATCAGACGGAGTAGACAAAAGTCCATTATCACACAAAACATCAATAATCTTGGGGCCAAGCCCATCAATATTAAAAACTTTTTTTGATGTAAAATAATAAAGCTTTTTTCTATCTTTTGCTTCACATTTTTTGTTTGTGCAATACCATGCAGCAGAAGTGTTTTTTTTGTTGCCAACATCTTTTTTTTCTAATACAGAATTACAGACTGGACATTGTTTTGGCATAACGAATTCTTTTTCTTTGCCTGTGCGTAGCTCAGAGATTACTGAGACGATTTCTGGGATAACATCTCCCGCTTTTTGCAGTATAACAGTATCCCCAATCTTCAAACCTAATCGTCTAATCTCATCTTCATTATGTAATGTTGCACGGCGTACAGTCGATCCATACACAAGCACCGGCATAAGCTCTGCAACTGGTGTTAAAACACCAGTTCTTCCCACTTGAATACTAATATCATTAACAATGGTTGTCACCTGTTCCGCCTTAAACTTAAATGCGATCGCATATCGTGGTGCTTTACCTGTATAACCCAACCTCTCTTGCAAAAGAAGGTTATCTACCTTAACCACAATACCATCAAAATAATAATCTTCTTTATCTTTTTTTTCTTGCCATTTTCGCCAAAACGCAATTACCTCCTGTGCATTTTTACAATATTCAAAATGCTTATTCACTTTAAATCCTAGTTTTTTTAAGGTAAGGAGTTCATCCTTTTGACTTTGAACCTTCATATCCCCTAAAGCAATGTCGTACATAAATGTTTCAAGCTTTCTACTTAGAGCAATTTTAGGATCAAGTTGTCGTATCGAACCAGCTGCAATATTACGAGGATTTGCAAAAAGCTCTAAACCTTCTTTTTTGCGAGTACGGTTGAGTTCTGCAAACACCTTCTTACTCATCCACACTTCACCTTCAACAATAATATTTTCTGGTGAAGAAAGTCTGAGTGGTACAGAATCAATAGTTCGAATATTGTGTGTCACATCCTCACCCACCTCTCCATCACCACGAGTAGATGCTTGTTTCAAAACCCCATCTTCGTACGTAAGCACAACCTTAAGTCCATCAATTTTATGTTCAACAGTGTAAGCAATATCACCACTTGAATTTCTCCCTACCAAAAACCGCTTTACTCTTTCATCAAAAGCAAGAAATTCTTCTGGCGTAAAACAATCATTGAGAGACCACTGTTTTATTTTGTGTTTTACTTTTTGAAGCTCATCTTTAACCCCTCCCGCCACACGTTGTGTGGGAGAATCAGGAGTAATAAGTTCAGGGTAGAGAGACTCGAGTAATACAAGCTCATGTTTTAAGGAATCAAGTGCTTCCTCTGATATTTCAGACATATCATATATATGATAGTTTTGTCTGTGGTACTCAATAAGATCACGGAGTTTATTTATTCGTTCTTTATCACTTTCGTATGACATATTATTAGAAGTTAACAGTTCTGATTGCTCGTTCAAACCTTTCTCCTGCATCTGGATTACATGTATTATATCCTCGTGACTCAATAATTGTTGTTGATGTTGCAATCGATGCATTTACTTTTTTGATCACACTCACAACAAAACACATATTTTCATTTGTGTTTGCATTTGCAAGAGGGTTTTGATTGTCCAAAACAAATTTGTTGATGACTGTGTTGTTCACATTAGCTCCAACAGAAATAGATATTTCTCTCCCAAAACATTCATACCCAGGAAGATTGGTATATGTCCCTGGACTTGAACTGATTCCACAGATACTTACTCCTGATGGAGCCCCCGAGTCTGTCGTAGAAGGAGTGCCAAAGAACCCTACCTTACAATCTGTCCCCGCTCCTCGATCAAGATATAGTGCGCACTCAATACCGCTATCAGCAGAATAGAAAGATTGTTGTGATGCTTTCCCTGCAGAAGCAAGCACAAGCTGTTTCAATGACACATTCAAAATAGCAATACCTACAGCCAATACGAGGGCACTAATAAGAGAAGCAAAAAGCAATGTGAAGCCATTCTGATTGTTCAAATATTTTTTTATTTGTTGTGTCATATATCTATATTATTTTCTCTGCCAATTCATCATCGCGCCAGCCAATTCAAATGATTTTTTTGTTCCAAAAATACTTTGTGTGGTCCACTCAACTTTTACTTTAATGATAGCCTCATCACGAGGAAATGTCAGACTTCCTTGAGGCACAATACGCACTGTTCTTACAAATTTTGTAGGATTACCGTTTATATATCCCCAAAGATTCGTGTTTGTATCATAGAGAATAGCAGGACATTCTTCTACACACTGGTGCACAGCATTCCCGCTACTGAAATTAACAAGAGTATCAATATAACATCCATCAGTATGATCGACACCATCATTCACACACACTTCAAGACCCTTGAGCCAATCATTGTTCCCTGTACCTGTAAACACATCACTCAAAAATGTTGTATCACGAGCATTTTTTGCATACTCTATAGCTTCTTCTGCAAGATAATATGCAGTAATCTGATCTCGTGCATAAAATGAAGAAAAAAGAGAGTTCGCTGCAATTTGGAGAGGTCCTGTAATAGACAAGACGAGCACAGTAATTGCTACTAATGTTTCAATCAAAGTAAATCCTCTTTCTGTCTTTTGGTGATAAAAAGATTTTGATTGACTGTATATTTTTTTTAATAAATTTTTGTACTTTTTCATAATTAAATATCAAGCTTTCGTTGTGAAACCATACTCTGTAAACTAAATGTCGTGAGAGATCCAAAACCATTAAATGTACCCTTAACAACAATAATAATTTTTGGTTGACTGTATTCATTGCCTGATGCAGGTGTTGACCCTTTCACATAAAAAACAAGAGAATCAATTTTAACATCATTACTTGTGAGGCGTGTCACACTTCCATCCCCAATAGTACGCATAATCGCCTTCAATTGTGAAGAATAATAATACGTCACCTTGTTGCCATACTGAGAAGAGATAAACGTCACAGCACTCTGATCACTGTTACCTGTCTGCCCATCACAGTCTTCTACGGTACCTGTGGTATTACACCCATAATTATATCCTGTTCGCAAATCTCGAACCATTCCTTCGAGTGCAAAGTTTAGGTTGGTGATAACTGAGTTTAGGGCTTGAGCTTTTTTGTTTGCGGATACAATAGCAAGCACAGATCCAATAGCAACAAGCATCACAATAGAAAAAATAGAAATCGCAACCATTATTTCAATAAGAGTAAAACCTTTTTGTGTATTTTTTTTGTGAAAGAAAAAAGAAAAAATCATATAGAATTATTGTACAACATCACACCCTCCATTAGTAGCTTCTGGATCAATAGTATCGATTGCCACTTGCCCTGACGCATACACACGAATAGTACGACACTTATCCCCGAGTGCAGACTGTACAACCACAATAGCAGAACTGTATGTTCTTCCGTTGCGCCCACCACTTCCCCCCATTGTGATATGAGCATCTGGATTTGGCTTAACAAAAACAATATCAAGCGTATTAGGATCATTTGATGCATCTGATACACAATCCCACCCCGCATCACCCTGTCCACAAAAACGCAAAATTCTTCCCTGAGACATAGTGACAAGTCCACCGTTTACAGGGTCAGAGCCGTTATCATAATAATAATTAAAATCAGCATTCACTCCCGCAGCAACTGTTGACGGATCAGGAAGATCGACAAACTTCACATATGTGTTTGTATCATTACCGTCTGCATTCATAGAAAAATGGACACCATACCCAACACGATACTGGTCTTCATCAGAATTACCACTCCCTACAGTTGTCACATAGTCACTCTGTCTTGAACTTGTCCCCAACACCCCCGCTTCACGAATATCAAGACCAATAGCATATGCCATATTTGTAATCAAAATATCACTTGAAAACTTTGATTGTCTAAGGAGTGTCACCGATGTGACAACAAGCATAATCGCCACAACAACAATAAGCTCAATAATCGAAAAGCCTTTTTGATATTTGGTTTTAAGACGATGAATCATTATTATGAAAACAAAAGAATATTAATACTCAACAGATCTGGAGCAAAGTAATATGCAAGAAATGTACCCAAAACAAGAAAAGGTGCAAAAGGCATCTCACTTGTCATCTTCAAAAACGGAATGTGCAAACGTACGTATTTTTGCAAGCCCAAAAGCACAAGAGAAACTCCCGCAGCTATCCAAAATCCCAAAATAATCGCCGACGCTCCGTGTGCAAGCCCAAGAAGTGTCCCAATCCCTATAACAAGCTTCCCATCACCAAGACCCATCCACTGTCCACGCGACAAAGACCACAACAAGAAAAACGGAACAAAGAAAATAAGTCCCGCTATAATATTCAAAAATCCTTCAAGTGATCCAATATACCCAACACTATGTGTCGCCAAAACCCATAACAAAGAGCTAAACCCAAAAAGAAACGCCAAAAGATCAGGAACTATCTTGTGTCGCAAATCATATATCGAAATCACAATAAGAAGAGAAAACACAAACCAATAAAAAGGCATTTCAAGAAGAGACACGAAAGGAAGGTTTTGAACTACTTTTGTATATACAAGAAGGAAAATAGTTCCTGTGAGGAACTCTACACAAGGATATTGCCACGAGAGCGGTGTACGACACTCGCGACATTTGCCTTTTTGAAAAACAAAACTAAGAATTGGAATAAGTTCATAGACTTTGAGTGGTGTGCCACACGAAAAACAAAAAGATCTTCCCCCAAGCCCTCTTCCTGTTTTGTAACGCAAAGCCACAACATTAAGAAAACTTCCAATCACAACTCCAAAAATGAAAACGAAAGTAGCTATTATGTATGTCATAAGATTAAGTATAAAGGAGAAAACAAAAACTGGAAAGCCTCAGGGACCTTTGACAGTATATGTTGAAGGAGCAAGGGTGCAGGGAGTCTCACTCTCACCTACTTCGAGAGTTGCACCGATACAAAAACTCTTTGGATTGGGAGTCATACTGTAGAGATAATCTGCTTTTGTAAGAGGATCTTTGGGAAGTACACCGTCCGTAAAATATGAGGAAAGATCTGAGAGATTCGACGGAAAGGTGTAGTTGTGTTCCGCATAATAAAGCTCAGATGCTTGCTCTAGACTCTTGAGATCCCCTTTACGTATAAGATCACGAGATTTTTTGCGTGAATTTGAAAAAGAGGGCAACACAATAGCAAGAAGAAGCGCCATTATCGCAACAGCAATAAGAAGCTCAATAAGCGTAAAACCTTTTTTATTTTTTGTTATCATATGTTATTTATATTGTAACACAAAACAAAATCCACATTGCTGTGGATTTTGTTTTTAAAAACTGCTCAAAATTCAGACTAGCAACCACTACCAAATGTTGCACCGTCTTGTGTCACAGTTGCAGTACATCCACTTACACGCACAGATGTTGCTGTAAGACTAAATGAACCCGTTCCTGATGAACCACAAGATTGACTACTGACTGTCCAACTTGCATTATCTGATGTTGGTGGGGCTGTAACAGTAGCATCATCACACTGTGTAATAAGACCAGGAACCGCTCCTGAAGCTTCAGCCTTAAACGCAGCAACGTTAGCTTTTGCTCGCGCACTGTTAAGAGAAACCAAAACAACAGATGAAAGAATACCGATGATTGCAATAACCACCAAGAGTTCAATCAATGTAAAACCTTTATTATATTTCTTCATAAAAATAATTAATGAACTAATAATCAATTGATTATGCCTTTTTGACGGAAAAGACGAACCGACATTCGACCGTACTTTAATTATACAATAAATATTATTTACAAAATTTAAAAAACAAAAAAATTGTGGATAAACACATCCACAATTTTTATTTTTTATTTTAAATACTTGCAGAAATATTGTAGATAGGAATAAGCACTGATGCAAGAAGAAAGGCAACACCAAGACCAAGCGCAACAATCATCACGGGTTCAATAAGATCCACAAGTGTGTCCACTGCATTCACCACTTCTCTTTGATAAAATTTTGCGAGTGTATCAAGAATACTTCCAAGCTCTCCTGTCTCTTCACCAATCTTACTCATCTGCACCATAATACTTGGCACTTCTGGTGATGTAGAAAGTGCATCAGAAAGAGGTCGCCCTCCTTGCACCAAATCCATCGCGCGACGAAGTACACCTTCGTACACCTTGCTGTCTACCACATCAGCAGTAAGCTCCAGAGCCTTCACCATAGGGATACCAGACACAAGAAGAGTGTTCATATTGTCTGCAATACGAGAGAGGTAGAGTTTTTTGTAGAGAGTACCAATATAGGGAACAGAAAGTTTCGCCTCATCAAAAGCAAGTGCCCCCTTCTCTCCAAGACTTGATCGATAAATCAAAAATCCAAGAACAATAATGCCAATCAAAAACAAAACTCCATAATCCACAAGGAAATTACTAAGCCCAATAACAACTCGAGTATAGATAGGGATTTGCTGTCCTGACTCGGTAATAATAGTTGAGATTTTTGGAATCACAAGCGTCAACATCAAACTCATCACAGCAACGAAAGTAAACACCACAAAGGCTGGGTAGATGAGTGCGTTTTTAGCTTTACTTGAAACAGCATAGTTACGATCAAGATAGTCTGCCAAATAAGAAAATGTCTGATCGAGCTTACCTGATTCTTCTCCTGCTCTTACCATATTCACATAAAAAGATGTAAAAACTTTTGGGTGTTTCGCGAGAGCTTTTGAAATACTTGCACCACCTTGAATATCATCTGCCACTTCAGCAATCTTTTGACCCAAAACACGGTTCTCTGATTCTCCTGCAAGAAGACGAAATACACGAAGCGCTGACACCTGTGCTGCAAAGAGGGTTGCAATCTGTCGTGACAAAATCACAACGTCTTTATTGCTCACTCGTTCAAAGAGTTTGATACTTTTATTGAGCCCTTGTGCATCTTCAACTGCGTGAATCTCAGTAATAATAAGACCTCGTCTTTGAATCGCATTGATTGCGACATCATTATTAACAGCTTCGATTGAGCCGCTTGTTTCTTGTCCTTGTTGATCGAGTGCTTTGTAATTGAATAACATACAATAATAATTAAATCATTCTTTCGAGAGATTTTGGATTAGAAGAGAACCGATATGCGTTCTCAATAGTCACCTCTCCTCGTCTCACAAGATCTGCAAGACATCGATTCATATCGATCATACCCATTTCAGAGCTTGTTTCTATCACAGTATTTATCTCGTGGACTCTCTTTTCTCTGATGAGGTTTGAGACGGCATTGTTCACAATAAGAAGCTCATAGGCAGGAATAAGTCCTCCTGATATTCTTGGAATAAGTCTTTGAGAAAAGACCCCAATAAGTGACGAAGCGAGCTGAATACGAATCTGATCTTGCTGACTTGCAGGAAAGGTATCAATAATACGATCGATTGTTTGTGCAGCGTTGTTGGTGTGAAGAGTTGAAAAAACAAGATGCCCTGTCTCGGCAGCAGTCACAGCCGCAGACATTGTTTCAGCATTTCGCATCTCTCCTACAAGAAGCACATTCACGTCTTGTCGGAGTGCCTCTGTAAGAGCGATGTTAAAATCATTTGTATCAACATGCACCTCTCTTTGATCAATAATTGATTTTTTTTGTTGATAAATGTACTCAACAGGATCTTCAATAGTTACAATATGTTCTGCCCGCTCTTCATTCACAAGTTCAAGAAGCGCCGCAAGAGTTGTTGTCTTCCCTTGACCTACAGGACCTACAACAAGGAAGAAACCTTGTTTTCGTCGTGCAAATTCTGACAATATGGAAGGCAGCTTCAAATCTTCAACGGTTTTGATCTGTTTTGGAATCAGACGAAGGGCAATAGAAATATGTCCTTGTTGAAAATATGCATTACCACGAAAACGACCTCTCTCACCAAAATCATAAGAAAAGTCTGTTTCTTTGGTTTTGAGAAAGGCTTCTTTCATTTCTTTACTTATCATAATATCCAAAAACGCTTCGTTATCTTCTCGTTTCAAAATCTTTTTACGTGCAAGAGGAACAAGCGCACCTGCAATACGAAGTGTTGGTTGTCGCCCTTCAGAAAGATGCAAATCAGACGCACTCTCTTTTGAGACTGTGTCGAGAAGATCTTCTAATTCTTTTTTGTAGTCAGTTGTTTCCATAAAAAAACAAACTAAATGAATAATGAACTAAAACTATTTGCCGTTCTCTTGGGCAATCTGCGTAATCTGTCTGAGAACCTCTGAAGGGATTGTTGTCGCTTTCACAATATAACCATTGATACCAAAAGCTTTCGCTCTATCAATGTCTGATGGTTGTCCTTGGTTTGAAAGAACTATGACCACAGCATCTCCCGCTAAGTTTTCTTCACGAATTTTTGCAAGAAGCTCGACACCATCCATTTCAGGCATTACCACATCAACGATCAAAATATCTGGCACAAAACCAGTACGAAGTTTTTCGAGTGCTTCTGTAGGACGCGGTATTGCAGTGACAGTCATTCCCTCACGAGAAAACTTCATTGTATACATACTAAGAAGAAACTTGTCGTCATCAACAATCATAATATTATATTTCTTCTTTGTATCTTTTGATCCGGTATCTTCTGTTTTGTTGTTTGTTGAATCCATACTCTTATTCTAACATTTTTATTAATAACTAAACAAGGTTGTTGATTTCTTCAATAGGAATCTCTTTGCGAAGCATTTTAATAATCGCATCTTCACGCATCGTAATCATCCCCTTTGATCGAACAACCTTCCAAATTTCGGGAGCAGTAGGATTAGTAAGAATCACACGTTCAAGATCTTTGTCCATTTTATACATTTCAAAAACAGCAGCACGCCCTCTTGTCCCTTTCGGACAATCAGGACCTGGAGCTGTTTCGAGTACTTCAGTAACCACAGGAATCTCTTTTTTGAATTCTTCTGGCAAATCAGCAAACTGCTTGTCCATCATCATCTGTACACTGCCCGCAACTGGAATCGGCTTTCCAGCACCAGGACAAATGCGAGACACAAGACGTTGTGCCATAGAAAGAATAAGCGTAGGTGCAATAAGAAATGGATCAATACCCATATCAACAAGACGAGGAATCACGCCAATAGAATCGTTAGTGTGAATAGTCGACAGAACCAAGTGACCAGTCAAAGCAGCTTGAATAGCGAGCTGAGCTGTTTCTTTATCACGAATCTCTCCCACCATAATAATATCTGGGTCTTGTCGCAAAGTTGTACGCAATCCTGTCGCAAATGTATAGCCAATCTCTGGTCGTACTTGTGACTGACTTACACCTTCAATGTTATATTCGACAGGGTCTTCAAGTGAAAGTACGTTATGACTTTCACGATCTACTTCTTCAAGCATCGCATAGAGTGTTGTACTTTTTCCTGATCCTGTTGGTCCTGAAATCAAAATAAGTCCAAAAGGCTTGT
>CAYORS010000015.1:0-16181 GCA_964406475.1 uncultured Candidatus Saccharibacteria bacterium | reverse complement strand
GCTCCGTAGCTATGTCGGGATCGGATAAGCTCTGAAAGCATCTAAGAGCGAAGCCAGCCTCAAGATTAGGAATCGTTTGAGACTCGCGAGAGATGATCGCGTTGATAGGCACCAGGTGTAAGACGAGTAATCGTTTGAGCCGAGGTGTACTAATGTTCGATTCCTATTAGGAAAAGTAAAAATCAATTTTATTTTTTGTTATGTTGTTATTGTATTGCTTTTGAATGTTTTTTGAAATCTTGGATGTGGAGTTGAGTCGAGAATTGGAATAATTGTTTGGGCAGCCAACCTGTAGTTGGTTAAACAAGACATATATCTGTGTGTATCTGTCATATTCTGAATTTTCCTCCTCCATTCTATTTTGAAATTGAAGCTATAGTTTAATGGTAAAACGGATCCCTGACTAGGATCTCATGTGGGTTCGATCCCCAACGGCTTCGTTTCAGAACGTTCTTTCTTACCTCGTAGCTCAATGGTAGAGCAGATGATTCGTAATCATTTTGTTGGAGGTTCGAGTCCTTCCGGGGTAGTGCACGAACTTGTTTCGTGCCCACATCCAAGATTTCAATAAAATGATGAAGAAAAAATTAAAAACTCTGTGTTGGTGATTTGACGCGGTGGTCACACCTGATCTCATTCCGAACTCAGAAGTTAAGCGCCGTAGTACCGATGATACTCCATGGAGGGGAAAGTAGGTAGTCGCCAGCACAGAGTTTTTAAACAAAAAACACCTTTACGGGTGTTTTTTTGTTTACTAAATCAATAATTAAAACGAATTTGGTTTGTGGTATAATTTCTTTATGAAAAATAAAAATAAATTTATCGGGTCTATTTTTTATAAAAATGATGCTAAAGATAATTCACAAACGAGAGTTAAAATGATCGCTGATTCTTTAGATGATTTTTACCTTAAAGTAAAAGGCATTTTTAAAGATAGTCTTCAAAAAATTAGACTTGATAGAGCTGTCTTTTTTTCAACCGATGATTCAAAAAATAAATCAAATTTTTCTTTTTTTGCAAATCTTGATGATGATTTAAAACCAATCAATTTATCATTAGAAAATGAAAAACAGAGAGTTCCTGTGATATTTTCTGTGTTTGCTGAAACATATGAGAAGGCGGAGGATTATTTAAAAAAAAATTGCAAAATATCTCAATATATTCCGGGACACACAACTCTTTTCCCAGAAAATGATAATGATCAATTATATGCTCACAATATTTTCCAAAAAGATTATAACCCTCAATTTAATAAACTTTTTTCACTACGGATCATTAATAATAAAATAGATGCACTCAGTACCTTGGAAGAAGCAAAAGAAATTTTTAAACGAGATGATCTTATTCATTATGGAATAGATATATTAGATTCTAATAAAATTTGGAAAAAAGGAAAATTTATTTTCACGATTTCAAGTGAAGACGTGTATTCTTTTTCAACAAGTGATTCTTTTTCTATCAAGAATATTTTGGCTGATTCAAAAGATGTTGCTGTTGATTTTTTTCTCAAAAATAATCCGAAAAAAAATAATACAGCCTATGTTATTAGTGTGATAGAAAATACCGAAGATGTGAATTATCCAGAAGGGGTGTATTTTAGTGATTTTTAATCCTACATTTTTTTGTAAGCAATGTTTTTGTAAAATCCTACTTTTTATTTTATACTAATAGATATGGATTGGAGTTCAACACGCAAATTACTATACATAGGAGTGCTGACAAGCATCATTCTTTTTTTTATAGGAATTTTTGTATATGTGAAGTTTTTTAATAAACCACCAAGCTGTTTTGATACCATTCAAAACCAAGACGAGAGAGGTATTGATTGTGGTGGTGTATGCGCTCTCTTGTGTCCGAGCGAATCTCGTCCTCTGGTTGTACAGTTTAGTCGTCTCTTCAAGGTGGGTCCTGGTGAGTACAGTGTTTTCGCTCTTGTTGAAAACCAGAACCAAAATGTTTTTGCACGAGAGGTAAATTATGTTTTTAAGGTATATGATAAAGACAATATTTTGCTCACAGAACTTGCGGGTAAAACCTTTGCTCCTCCAGGAAGAGTTTTTCCAATATTTAATCATTCTGTGCTTACTGGTTTTCGTGATGCTGACAAAGTAACTCTTACTATTGAGCCAAATGTGTTATGGGAGAGAGGTGAGTTTGTAGATCCTAATATTACCGTAGGAAGTATCAAGGCAGAAAAAATCGACACACGATTTCGCATTCAAGCGTCACTTTCGAACAAAGAAGTATACGCTCTCAAAGATATGCCTGTATATGTTGTAGTGTATGATGATCAAAACAACGCGCGCGAAGCCTCTGCGACAGTGGTTGATTATGTATCACCAAACGATGAAGCTCCTCTTTCTTTTACCTGGAATCATAATTTTGATTTTGATTTTGCAAAGATAGATATCATTCCTCGTCCTTTGCCTCGTGAGTGGACAAAGCAAGACTAATTTATGAAAAAATTCTTTTCTCCTTTCTTTGTGTCGGTAGATTGGTTGCTTTTTTTTGCTATGATACCTCTTATGGTTGGAGGCCTTGTGACAATGTATTCTTTTACGGGGGAGGTGCATTTTTTTGCGAGGCAAGTCATATGGGTTCTTCTATCACTTTGTTGTTTTGTAGGAATTAGTTTTTTTGATTTTAGATTTTTGCGTAAAACAAGCCCTGTTGTTCTTGTGTATGCTGGAGCACTGAGTCTTCTCCTTCTCGTATTGCTTGTTGGACGAACAATTAAGGGTGCAAAAAGCTGGATTGATTTTGGTCTTTTTTCTTTTCAACCTGCAGATTTTGCAAAGCTAGCGCTGATTTTAATTCTTGCAAAGTATTTTTCAAAACGACATGTTGAGATTGCAAATGTAAGACATATTTTTGTATCAGGACTTTATGCGTTTGTGCTTTTTTTCTTGGTTATGCTGCAGCCGGATCTTGGTTTGGGTATTATTCTTTTTCTTATATGGTTTGGAATGATTTTGGTTGCAGGTATTTCCAAAAAACATCTTACAGCTGTCATATGTATTGGTCTCATTTCTTTTTCTCTTTTGTGGGTTTATGTTTTTAAGGATTATCAAAAAAAACGTATTATGACTTTTATTCATCCACTTGCTGATGTTCGAGGTGCTGGGTACAACTCGTACCAGTCTGTGATCGCTGTAGGATCTGGTAATGTTTTTGGAAAAGGGATTGGATATGGTACACAGTCACGACTCAATTATCTTCCCGAATACGAGACGGATTTTATTTTTGCTGCATTTTCCGAGGAGTGGGGATTTGTGGGCGTTTTGTTTTTGTTTGGGTCGTTCTCTATTCTTATTTTTAGACTAGCTGACAATGCTACGAGAGGAGAAACTAATTTTGAAATACTTTTTTGCTCTGGGGTAGCCGTAATGTTTATTGGACATTTTATCATCAATGTTGGAATGAATATTGGACTTATGCCTGTGACAGGGATTCCTCTGCCTTTTGTAAGTTATGGGGGATCGCACATACTCATCTCATGTATTGCTTTGGGGATGGTCTCTGCAATGCGTAAATACCAAAGACATGCTCATCGTGAAGTAATAAAGAATGAATTTATTGGTCTTTAGTTGTTTGACCACGAGCATCCATCAACTCGTGCACACTCGGTTTCTGTACCAAAAGATGTGCACGAAACGTTTTTTTGTTCGCAATGATCTAATACTGATTCAACCCATGAGCATCCTTGTATATAGTCACATGATAATCTGTCGGTACCGTTTGCACAGTTCGGTTGATTTGTAGGACTACCTGCACAATGATCATCTGGTGGGGTGTATATACAACCCAAACCACAATTGTAAGAACTACAATTGATAGTACCACTGCAATATGACCCTTCTGATATCCATGTGCACCCTGCATACATACTACAGTTTGTTTCATCTGCATCAGAACAAGAGGAATGTCCATCATAGTAACAACTTGCAGTTCCTATTTGCCAAAAACATCCTGAAATATTACTGCATATTGTAGAATCATATTGTGCACAAGATAGTGGTGTGGCATTTCCACCA
The DNA here is from genome assembly GCA_964406475.1 of uncultured Candidatus Saccharibacteria bacterium. GTDB lineage: Bacteria > Patescibacteriota > Minisyncoccia > Phycocordibacterales > CAIRYW01 > JAQBQZ01. The sequence goes on along the minus strand of CAYORS010000015.1, from coordinate 12,147 downwards.
CAATATGCCTGACTCCCCGATATCCAAAGACAAACCAGTTCTTTTGATTGACAGTCTGTTATTTGGGTTGAAAAAGCAGAACATACCGTTGTTATTTCTCCACTACAGTGAGGGGTTGTATTTGAAGATGTACAGTAATTACCTACTGTATGAATTCCGTTATCTACTGTTGAAATTGATAATATTTGAATACAGTCACCACTTCCGTTAAAATAAGAGTGATTATTTGGCGCACCATCCCCGTAGTATCCTTGCCCAGACCAAGAGTTTGAAGACGTGTATCCGTAGTATTGAGTATTAACATCATTAGAAAACCATGTACCATGACATTGTCCCGTCCCATCTTGATCATAGTTGGTTGATTGTTGCGCCGAACAAAAGTTGGAGCAAGATTCATTGTCGAGAATACCACAATCATTTCCAGTAGAGTTTGATTCGATGGTATAGCAAGTTTCAAGATCACAGTTTATTTCTGCATAGTTTCCAACACGAATTGCTTTGACTGATGTTTTGGTAGGATAAATAATCAAAGCTGTATTTGGTGGGCAGATGTCAGTTTGTTCGCTACATGTTATATAAATATATCCTTTGTTTTCATTGCTATTTGTATCTTTATAACTTATGTTTGTATTAAAATATGGAAAAAGAGATGCTATTTGCCTTACTGTAAATGCTGTGATGTTTTCAGGAAAAGCTGTATTAATAGATATGCCTGCAAGAAGACAGTCTGATGCACCAATACAATACATACCATTGGTGTTTGTTTTTGGATTAGGGTACCCTCCATGCGAAGAGTTGTATTCCTCAAGAGCAAGCATTATTCCATTAAGCTCTGTTTTTATTTTTGCATCTTTGGCTTTGTTTCTTGCGTCTCCGAGTGCAACCATTGCAATGGTTGCCAGAAGTCCAATTATAGAAACAACAACAAGCAGTTCTATAATTGTGAAGCCGGATTTAGATTTTTTTATTGTTTTCATTTTAAGATGTTTGTCTGTATAGCAGGAGGAAGTCTTTTGATAAATTCTTTTGAAAATTTGTAGTTAACTGATGTGTTTGTTTTGTTGTTTTTTATAAAATTAAAAATTAAAACAATAGTGACAATGATAGCCGTAATTGTAATTATTAAAAGTAATACATTTGCTTTTTCTTTTGTTTTGATTATCTTTTTACGAATAAGAAAACCTACAATCCCGCTTTGTGAATCAGTCTGATATTGTGATAGAGGTTTTTTTTGATTATCTTCAAATTCTAGATTCATATTTTTGTTATTACTGATAAAAGGCAATTGTTTTTATAAACATTGTTTCAAGATCGAATTCTGTTGATATTTTTTGATGGAGATTGTGTGACATTGTTTTTCGTATGTGAGGATCAAAAGCCAGAGAGAGAATTGCATCAGTAATTTCTCCACTTGATTTTGGGGTGATAAGTTCGCCGCTTTCTCCATCCTCGATGATTTCTGATATGCCTCCTACGTTACTTGCAATGACGGGCAGATGAGCATCGCCTGCTTCAAGTACGACATAAGGTAACCCCTCAGATAGAGAGGGAAGTACAAACATATCAAAGGCTTTTAAAAGAGAGGCGGCATTTTCTATATGTCCACACAAAAAGACATTTTTCTTAATTTCTAGCTTTTCAATTTCTTTCTGGAGAGTATCGCGGAGTTCCCCGTCGCCAATAATAAAAAGATAGAGAGGGAGAGCGGATTCTTCAAGTGCGTTTTTGAATCCTTGAAGCAAGTAAGAGTGTCCTTTGATGGGATGAAGTTCTCCAATTGTCCCTAAAAAAAGCGATGCAATCTGGAGGTTCGGTGCGATACCTTTTTGTGTCAGATGGTTTAATAATTCCACTCGTGCAAGAGATTTGGTTGTGTGGTGAGTATGAGAAATACCGTTGTGGATTATATGAATTTTTTTATCAACACCCCATAAAAGTTTTTTGAGTTGATCTTTGAGTGCATACGATACAGCGATTGTCTCGTGAGATAGTTTGATAGTAATCCAGTAAATAATGTGTATGATTTTTTTTTCGATAAAAGTCCTGTTTTCGTTAGTAGCAAGCCCGTGAAGTGTGAAAATGATTCTCGGTATTGATGCCAGTCGTCCTGCGAGAGCTGCAAGACCCGCTTTTGAACTATTGAGATGAATAATAGCAGGTTTTTCTTTCAAGAAGAGTTTGAATATGAATATGAAAGCTTTGATTTCATTTATGAAAGAAATATCTCGATCAAGAAAAGGAATGGTAATTGTTTGGATATGGTTTTCTTCAAGATTTTTCTTTAAAAGCCCACTTCCTCCACAGGCAACAATAACTTCGTATTTATTTTCTTTCGCTTTCTTCGCCATATCAAACACATACCTTTGAGCACCGCCCCAGTTTGATTTTGTAATAACGTAAATTATCTTTTTTTGATGTACTGGCATACCGATTGGTTGGCAAAACACTCTTTTTAGTATAGTATATAATGTACCATATATCTATGATTACGGGAAACAAAAAAGACTCTCTTCTCTTCCTCTGTGGTGACGCTATTTCTTTTGTGTTGTCTCTTTTTATTGCCCTTTCAATACGAGGAGGTAGTTTTCCTTCTTTGAATACTCTCACAACAAACCTTCTTCCTTTTTCTTTTGTTTTTGTGCTTTGGATTTTGAGTTTTTTTGTTGCTGGTTTGTATGAGAAGCAACGTATTTCAAGACGTCGCAAACTCCCGGTTCTTTTGATTCAAACGCAAGTATTTAATAGTGTTTTGGCAATTATTATTTTTTATAGTATTCCTGTTTTTGGTATTACACCAAAAACGATTCTTTTCTTTTGTATTGTGTTTTCTTTTATTTTTTCTTTTGTATGGAGAATATTTTTACTTAATCTTTTTTCAAATAGAAAAAAAGAAAAAGCACTTCTTATTGCCGATGGTAAAGAAGTGGATATGCTTCTTACAGAACTTAATAGTGATATTCGTAGTGGACTTGAGATTATCCCCATTACCGATATTAAAGATATTTCTCTCGACAATTTTAGAGAAAAGGTGATTGAAAAAGTTTCACAAGAGAAGGTATCTCTTGTGATTGTTGATTTTGGTAATCCGAAGATTCGTGAAGTGGTATCTGGTTTGTATGAACTTCTTTTTTCAAAAGTCAGGTTTGTTGATTTTTGTCTTTTGTTTGAAGAGGTGTTTGATAGGCTTCCTGTTGAGACAGTAAGCTATGGATGGTTCATCGAAAATCTCTCTTTGACTCCCAAGCCAGCATACGATATTTTGAAAAGAATGATGGACATCCTTCTTGCTCTTCCTGTTTTGTTGGTTTTTTGTGTTGTATATCCATTTGTGTATTTAGGAACCAAAATCCAAGATGGAGGAAAGGTCTTCTTTAGACAAAATCGTATTGGCAAAAATGGTGACATAATTCATATCATTAAATTTCGGAGTATGAAAGACATGAAAGATCTTGACGTGACAAATGACTCTGCTGAACGGATTACTTTGTTGGGTGCTTTTTTGCGCAGGTCACGAATCGATGAGCTTCCTCAAATTTGGAATGTTTTTAAAGGTGATATTTCCATTATTGGTCCACGCCCTGAAATACCAGATCTTGTAAGAGAGTATCAAGACAAAATTCCGTATTATAATGTAAGGCATATCATCAAACCAGGTCTATCGGGATGGGCACAGATTTATCATGACAACCATCCACATCACGGTACTGCTGTTGAGGAAACAAAAGAAAAACTTTCATACGATCTTTTTTATATCAAAAATCGATCTTTTGCTCTCGATATTGTCATCGCTCTTAAGACTATTAAGACCATTCTTTCTCAAAAGGGAAGATAGTGTTTTCTGCTTTGCACGAGTGGATCGCTTTGCTCTAAGGGTTATAAGATATATAATGATACTAATAAATAATAATCATATATATCATGGCAAAAGTAATTGTAACTGGCGGTGCGGGATTTATTGGATCAAATGCGGTTGATGCGCTCTTGGAAAAGGGTCATGAGGTACATGTTATCGACAACCTCTCTGGTGGCAAACAGGAAAATATAAATCCAAAAGCCATCTTCCATAAAGCAGATATATGTAATCTCGACGAAATCAAACCATTTTTTGTTGGTGTTGATTGTGTGTTCCACTTTGCAGCTATGCCTCGTGTGCAGTATTCTATCGAACATCCATTAGAGACCAATACAGTCAATATGGGTGGGACTCAAAATGTACTTATCGCAGCACATGAAGCGGGAGTCAAAAAACTTGTGTACTCCGCATCAAGCTCCGCATACGGTGAGCAAGATACCATGCCACTTGTAGAGACCATGCTCCCAAAACCAGTAAGTCCGTATGGTCTACAGAAATATGTGGGCGAGCATATGTGTCGGATTTGGAGTCGAGTGTATGGGCTCCCGACAGTGTGTCTTAGGTATTTTAATGTATATGGACCACGCCAGAGTGAAGAGGGTGCGTATGCGCTCGTGATAGCAAGATTTCTTAAGCAAAAGCGAGAAGGGCAGAAGATGACAATAACTGGTGACGGACTTCAGACAAGAGATTTTACACACGTACGTGATGTTGTGAGGGCAAATATTCTCGCAATGGAGAGTGGCAAGGTGGGTAATGGAGAGGTTATTAATATTGGAGCAGGGAATAACAAGTCGGTGCTAGAAATCGCGAAGCTCATTGGTGGTGAATATGAGTTTGTTCCAGCACGCATCGAGCCAAGGAATACCTTGGCTGATAATACCCTTGCACGAGAACTACTTGGTTGGATACCACAAGAAAATTTTGAAAAGGCGGTAGAGGAGTTGAAGGGGTAAGATTAAAATAAGGAACGCTTTATAAATAATTAAAATTAGTCATGAGTAAAAAAAGTTTGATATATACCCTCGTTTGTGTAGGAATTATTTCAGGTGTGTTGTATTCTTTGATGCATGGGAATTTTGTGCAGGTAAATGTATCCAAGGGTACAAAAGATTCAGCACAAACCATAAGTGGTGTCAAAATCAAAACCGTTTCGATAAAGAATTCATTTGACTGGAATAAAGAAATTAAAAATATGTTTTCTAATAGTTGTGGACCGAGTATTATGAATGTTCCGCTCCATGGACTTAATGATACTCCTACAAAGCACAGTATTAGTTTCCCTGCGTATGCGTGTGGTGACCTTGATTACGGTTTTGCTAGTTCGACTCAATGGCTGGCGGGCGATGGTGTTTTGAAATATACTAATTATTACGATGAAAAGGAGGGTCCTGCCTGGGATGATAAGGCTTCTGTCGCTTCTTTTGGTTATTACTGGTTTTTAGATGGTAAACAGCCAGAAGAAATCATATCGGCAATTATAAATGCACTACCTACGTCAGAGCAGAGACGATACTGCTTTATAGAAAAAAACACTTCCGATGGAACTTTTGTGATCAATTATGAAAAAGAATTGGAGAGTTATGTTCCAGAGGGCGATCCTCTCTGGGGTGTGTGTGGTGAGTTTGGGGTGAGTAATGGACAACAAATATTCAAACAAGTTGGTGATGTGCTGCTATTCCTTTATTTAGGACAGGATGTTCCACCGTTTGATTATCAAAACATTACATCAAAGTAAGCGCTGTTAAAACTGGCAACATATAGAGTATCTTGATGTAGCTAGGGGCTTTAAACAAGTGCTGAATTATATTAGTTAATTTTGCAAAACCGCAAAAAATAAGTACACTTGGGACAGTATGTTAACTGTTCTCATTATCACCAAGCCTCCTTTTGGAGTGCGGAGGTTTCCATGTTTGAAGTTGCAAGACTGGTATCAGATACTTGTAAAGACCATCCAATATCAGTCTCGGGCTAAATGTAGTGTGGCAATCCCAACTGCTGTAGAACTCAAGGGTGAAGAGCCTGAGCTTCATACATTTGCTCGGTATGCTCGTGAGATGGGAATCCAATCTCTTCATCTTTTTCCGCGAGGGGATGACACATACTCGCAGATAGTCTTTGCGAGAGGTCAGTTTACTCAAGAGGAGGAGATCGTTGTTGCATGTTCTGGCTTGCATTTTCCTCGAGTATGGTGGATTACGCAAAGAGAAGGACTCGATGTAAAGAGGTGGATCATTGCCTGGGGTTTGCCACGTTTGGCTGACTTTTTCTTTGATCCGCTGCTCACGGTCTTGTATCCGATTATTGATCTCTGCGGTCTGAAGTTCATATTTTGGGAATTGGTATCCCATCGACGTAGAGCAGGTCGTATCTAGAGTGTGGAAACACACTCTATTTTTATTTTTGCAAAACCCACAAAAACCCGTATAATACCCCAATATGGCAAAAATCAGAATAGGAGCTTTAATATTAATAGTTTTAGCGTTTTTTGGAGGTTTTTATATTTATAAGGCAGATATCTTGAAAGATCCTGCTTTCGGTAAGTTCCCTTTTAAGTATGGTCTCGATCTCAATGGTGGGACTCATCTTGTGTATGAGGCAGATACTTCACGGGTTACACCAAGTGAGGTGAAGGGTGCGATGGTTTCACTTCGAGATACCATTGAAAATAGAATTAATATCTTTGGTGTCTCTGAGCCACTTGTTCAAGTGGAAGAGTCAAATATTGGTGGAGCTACGGTAGAAAAACTCATTGTAGAACTTCCTGGAGTCACTGATACACAAAAGGCAATCGACATTATCGGTAAGACTCCAGTTCTCGAATTTAAGCTCATGCGTGAGTTTGCATCGACGACAGATTTGTCTACAAAGACAGAAGCAGAGCTTTTTGCTGATACTGGGCTTACTGGACGTTTGCTCTCACGAGCTGATTTAGTGTTTAGTCAGAATACAAGTGAGCCAATGGTATCGCTTACATTTAACGAAGAAGGAAAAAAGCTTTTTGCTGAACTTACCAAGAACAATGTGGGCAAGGTGCTCGCAATCTTCCTTGATGGAAGACCTCTCTCAACTCCTGTGATTCGTGACGCTATCACTGATGGCAAAGCCCAGATCACTGGAAAGTTCAACCCCCAAGAAGCAAAGAAACTTGTCGAAGATTTGAACTACGGTGCGCTTCCTCTCCCTGTGTCACTTCTCGGTACTCAGACAATCGGAGCTTCTCTCGGAGAGGGTGCACTTAATGCGAGTGTGTATGCGGGAATCTTGAGCTTTATTATTATTGCGATTTTCCTCATTGCTTGGTATCGACTTCCTGGACTTGTCGCAAGTATTGCGCTTGTAGTCTACACTATCTTGAACCTTATTATATTTAAGCTTGTGCCTGTGACTCTCACAACTGCTGGACTCGCTGGATTTATATTGTCTATTGGTATGGCGGTGGATGCCAACATTCTGATCTTTGAGAGAATGAAAGAGGAGCTCAAGCGTGGGCTTAATCTCGAAGATGCTATCCGAGAAGGTTTCCACAGAGCATGGCTTTCTATTCGAGATTCAAACCTCTCATCAATCATCACGGCTGTGATTCTCTATTATTTTGCAACATCTGCACTTATCAAGGGATTTGCGTTTGTGTTTGCAATTGGGGTTATCTCATCAATGTTTACTGCTATCACGGTCTCTCGAACACTTCTTATTGCAATCGGTATCAAAAAGACAAACAAGTTTACAAAATTCCTTTTTGGTAACGGGATTAGACAATAATTCAAAGGTTAAAATGCAAAAGTCAAAAGTACAAGTCAAAATTAACAAATTATTGAATTCTAAATTGCAATTTTGCATTTTAAGTTTTTAATTTTAAATTAACTATCATGTTTGTAATCAAATTCAGAAAAGTATTTTACGCAATATCAATCCTCCTTATTGGAGCATCTATCTACGCTATATCAACATTCGGGCTCAATCTCGGTATTGATTTCAAGGGTGGATCAATCCTCGAGGTGGGCTATACAGCGACTCCAGACACAACTGCTCTTAAGTCAAAGATTGATACTCTAAACCTCGGTGAATATTCTCTCCGACAGACCGGCGAGACAGGTGTCATCCTCCGTACGAGAACACTCTCTGAGCCAGAGCGGATTACACTGCAGTCTCTCATGACCAATAGTGATGTGGGATCAAAGATAATCAGATTTGATGGTGTGGGTCCAGTGCTTGGCGAAGAGCTCCGTGCAAAGGCGGGCAAGTCAATGTTCTATGTCATCCTCGCTATTGTCCTCTTTATCACATTTGCGTTCCGTAAGGTGTCACGTCCAGTAGCGTCATGGAAATATGGTGTGGTTGCTGTTATAGCACTCCTCCATGATGTGATTGTGCCGACAGGAGTATTCGCTTATCTCGGACATTTCAATGGTACAGAGATCGATTCGCTCTTTGTGACGGCGCTACTTGTGGTGCTCGGATTCTCTGTTCACGATACAATCGTGGTGTTTGATAGAACAAGAGAGAACCTACACAAGAATGAAAAGGAGAAAGTAAAAAAGACATTTGAGGAAGTGGTGGGGGAGAGTGTTGCACAGACATTTACCAGGTCAATCAACACATCACTTACAACACTTATTTCACTTGTCGTTCTTTACCATTTTGGTCCAGAAGTGACAAAGAACTTCGCACTTGCACTCCTTGTCGGTATTACTGTTGGTACTTACTCATCTATCTTTATTGGAAGTCCACTGCTTGTGACTTTGCAGAAGTGGCAGGAGAAGAAATAATATAAATAAGTATTAGGAATTAAGAATAAATACAATAAAACGCAGTACGACCCAAGGTCGCACTGCGTTTTCAAATAAAAAACCACCCGATGAACGGATAGGTCATAAGCCTCTCAAGGTAATTTCTTCCTAGCCCTCTTTGGGATGAGTTCTACCTCTTGGAGAGTCTCTCAATCTGCGCAGTGTCGAGACGGGAACCCTTCGCAAATCTAAGTGAGGATGATGGAATTGGCAAGCAATCATGAGCTTGTCGTATCTAGTCAAGGAGCGGTGTTTCATTCAAAGTGATTATACCATAAAATAAAATTGACATTTTTTAGGGGAGTAGTAATATATTCACTATGAAATTTAACGAAGCAAATCTGTCACTTTGGCTTAACCTCGAGATTACTCGTGGAGATTTGACTTGTGCCTCTAAGTAGAAATCAAAAACTTTCTTAGAACCAAAAGCCAACTCTTCACCTCGGGAGTTGGTTTTGTTTTGTGTGGAGCAAGGCAGAAAAATTGGGGAAGGAGATTTGTTCTTATGATTGATGTTATTTTAGCGACGCTGAGGGGGTATCAATTCAGTATCATTTCAGCGGGGGCAATGAGGTGGGGTGTGTGCCTTTGTGAAATCAAGGTTGTGATTGGCGACACTGTATTTGACTACAGGCAGGAGTTTGAGACTCGTCATGCAATAGATCTCAAGACACGTCTCCAGAGTTCGCTTCAGGGATGGTGCCAATTAAATTTCTCTCGCCAGTGAAGATCGATCGCGTTTTTTACAGTCGTCTTGCAAAATCAGGACGACATTTTTATCCAACTCACAACTCGTTTGTGGTTTGGTAGAAATATATGAAACAAGAAAATATACAAATTAATAAAGGTCTACTTTTGTGGCCACTACTTCTATCACAAAGATGGAGGTTTGATTTGTATTCCTAAAGTTTAAAAACTATTTTAGTAACACAAACCAGTTCTCCATTCCGGAAGCTGGTTTTGTCTTTAAGACAGAAAGTTCTTTCACAACTCAACTTAATTAGTCTATGACTTCAAGTACCACTATTGGGCAATGGGCGATCAATATGTCTCCAGAAAGAAAAGCATTTCGTTCTGGATCAAAACTCGAACAGTTGGCGAATCAGTGCGCAGGTTATTTTCCAAAAGAAAATTCTCTTGTGCAAAAGGAGTTTGGTGTTCCGTCGCTGATTGTGCGATTTGATTGCACGGTGAGTGATCGCGGGATATATGTGTATGAATTTGAGGATCGTCCGAGAGGAGTCGGCATTGCCTGTTGTTACGTTCCTGGATTTCACGAGAGACTTTCCGAGCTATCATCGATGTGGCCAACATTTGGCTACTTGGATTCAGGTGCAAGGAAAGCAGGTGATGATTGTCTGTGGCTCGAAGCTTATAATGCTACAAAGCACCAAGGTGTTTTAGTTAGAGGTGAGCCTCATGAGTTCCCCGAACTCGAGCCTATGAGCATCAGCACCACTCGTTTCGAAGGAAACAAGGAATATGGAATCGATATGGGCTGGTGGCGCAAAGGATCTTCAGAGGCAGATATTGACTGGGGTCAAGATTTTGTGATTAAGCCTCTTGTTGGCTGTATGTCTCGTGGTATTTTGGTTTGGACCCCAACCCTTGGTAGGGCTCCAGGCACAAGCACGAAGACAAAAATCACAAATGCCATCCGCAATATGTTTGACGGTTTCTACATTCAACCATTTCATCCTCCCATGGATTTTGGTGGCGGCTATCGAGGTATTTTTCGTCTTTTCCTTGGGTTCTCTCCTTTGGCACAAGGGTATAAATATCTCGGTGGGCTGTGGATGTCACGACCAAATGGTCAGCTCATTATTCATGGAACAAGTGAGTCTATGACTGGTATTGTTGAGTTCTAATTCAATATGTCGGTAATATGTGTAGTTCTCCTACGCTATTACCGACATATGATTTTTTAATGTTAATATCAATATATGAATACACAAGCCGAAATAAAGAAAGTCTTAAGTGATCTGGTAAGTATCAAAACAATAACAGGGAACAAGAGTGCTATACTCGAAAGCTTTTTATATATCAAAAATTATCTCAAAGATACTCCTGTATATATTAAAGAATATACAAATTCAGCTTATCCGTTTATGTATGTTTCAACGAAAAAAAACAAAAGCCCAGATATTCTTTTGGCTGCACATATGGATGTTGTCTCTGGTGGGGATAATCTTTTTACTCTCAGACAAAAGAAGGGTACTTATATTGGAAGAGGTGTCTTTGATATGAAATTTGCAATAGCAATATACCTTGTGATATTTAGAAATCTGTTTCAGAAAGTTAAAGATAAAAATATTGCTTTTTTGGTTACGAGCGATGAGGAAATTGGTGGTATAAATGGTACAAAAAAATTTTTGGATTTTGGTTTTAAACCAAAAGCAGCTTTTTTACCTGACGGAGGTACGGATTGGGATTGGGAAGAAAAAGGGAAGGGTGTGTGGCAATTTAACGTAAAAGTAAGAGGTGTGTCCGCACATGGTTCTCGTGTTTGGCTTGGGAAGAATGCTATTCAAATACTCAATAATTTTTCTCAGGAGGTTGATTTGTTATTTCAATCATATAAGAAAAGTGATAAAAAAAGATGGTACTCTACCTGCAATTTAGGAAAAATGTCAGGAGGCACTACAATAAACTCTGTTCCAGATTATGCGGAGGCGTCTTTTGATGTGAGGTTCATCTCGACAAAGGAGGGTTTAGAATTAAAGAAGAAAGTTCAAAAAATTTCCAAGGCCTACTCATGTTTAACTATCGAAGATCTTATTTTTGAACCAGCATCATCTTTTACTATTTCATCATCACATAAACTGTTTATCGGCATAACCAAAAAATATAACATAAAGAGTGCTCCTTGTATCTCACATGGAGCATCAGACGCAAGATTTTTTTCTCAGAAAAAAATTGATTGTATTGTCACTCGCCCTAAGGGTGGGGATATTCATAGTGATAATGAATGGATAGATATCAAAGATCTAACTCGTTTCTTTGAAGTGGTAAATGAGTTTGTAACCTCTTCAAATTAAATTTCTTACTGATTCAGGGTCATTCAATAAAGTGGTTAAATACCCTTATTTTTCAACGTATTTTTGCTTTTTGCTTTAGGCTTGTTGCTTTTGACCAAATCCCCTTTATTTTGCTTGACTTTGTATTTGCTATGGGTATAATAGTGCCTATGTCTTTAAAGCTTCGGTTTTAAGGATGTGTCCGCCATAAGGCGGATTGTTCATTGAAACAAACAAATAAGAAATATAGAACACTGTCTAGATTAATTTCTAGCAGTTAAGTGCAAGTAAAAATATGTATCTTTCAATTGATACATATCCACAACTATACACAAATAATAATTGAGCATATGTAAATTTATTTTTACACTAACGGTATCAACGATAAAAAAAGGTTCAAAATACAATCCTGCTTTTAGCATATTCTATTTTGTTCCGTTCGGTCACATAAACTAATATTTTTGTGATTTTAATTTTAGAGTTTGAT
>CAYORS010000014.1:0-16628 GCA_964406475.1 uncultured Candidatus Saccharibacteria bacterium | reverse complement strand
AGGTTCAAACACTACAACGGCATCAAAACGGTTTAAAATCTCTGGTTTAAAAATCCCTCTCTCAATAATTGATTCTATTACCTTGCCCTTCAAAACATCTTTAGGTGTGTTTTGCTTGCTCATTTCCCAAATCACATCACTTGAAGCATTTGAAGTTGCAATGATGATATTGTTGCGCACATTGATTTGTTGTCCTAATGCATCTGTAAAAACACCTTCATCAAAAATACGCAAAAAGAGATTGACGACATCTTGTGTTGTTTTTTCAAATTCATCAAGAAGCAAAATGCCGTATGGTTTTTCTCGAATAGCAATAGACAATGTTCCAGTCTTACCACTATCAAAGCTACCTATAAGTCTTTCAAGAGAGTCGTTATCATGATATTCCCCCATATCAAAACGAGATATGGCATCTTCATTATGGAACATAATACTAGACAAAACTTTTGTTGTTTCCGTTTTACCGACTCCTGTTGGTCCCAAGAAAAGAAATGTGCCGATTGGTTTGCGTGGATCCGCAATTCCAGCGCGTGATCTTTTGAGAGCTTGTGCAACCACACTAACAGCCTCATTTTGACCAATGATTTTTTTGTGCAAGATCTCTTCCAAATTTAAAAGAGTATCCTTTTCTTCGTTATGAGGCAGAGAAAGAGGGATCCCTGTTTTTGAAGAGACTGTATCTAATATATGTTGTTTAAGAACGTAGATAGACCCTTCGTGGAGCGCTTTTTGTAGCGCATCAATCAAAATTTCTTGTGCTTTTGTTTTTAAAAGAGACTCTTCAAAATATCTATGAGCGGATTCGACAATCGTCAAAATAGCCTGGTAAGTCACAATCACATTATGTTTCCTTTCAATTTCAGAAGATTCGAAAAGCAAATCACGAATCAAAAGATTATCGTCTTTTTGTTTTACTTCGATGAGTTCGAAATATTCTTTGATGAGATTGTTTTGAGTCAAAAATTCAAAATATTCTTTTTTTGAATCAAGAATAATCAAATTAACAAAAGGAGAATGCAAAAAAGGTGTCAATATCTCAATAAGATTGACCCCCAAAACGGATGCACTTTTGACAAAAGAAGAAAAAGCTGGGAGTACAAAAATAATATTCTGAGCAAACATAATCTCACTTAGAATATACTGAAACTCTCTTTCAAAAGAAATCTTATCTTGAACACTTTGAATAAATAAATGAGGGTCAAAAACTGTAATTTTTTTTAATCGCAAAGAAGCCAAATCTTCTTGGGAATCAAGAAACTCTCTAAACAAATGAATCACTTCAAGACGAGAAGATTCTTCTTCCGAGGTAATACAGACACCTCCTTCTGTACGATTGATACCATTCACAATGCGAGAAAGGGTGTCACTTTCTTCTTTTGAAATTTCTTTAGTTCCTAATCCAAAAGATGAAATTTCTTCGCTGTATTTTTGTAGTGTATATGCTTCACCAAAAGCCCAACTGGTTCCTAAAGCAGGAATCCGAAAAAGTCTTTCTTTTGACCAAAACTTTTCTTTGATGATATTTTGTTTTTGTCTTTCAATCATCCACAAAAAGACCCCAATAAAATCTTTTTTGTTGATCCCACCTTCTTGAAGAAGGAAATCTGCAAAACGACTGTCATTATCATAGATAGTCTCAAAAAAAACTGAAGCGTTCATATATTCTGACATATTACTGATTGAGAGTGGATGTGTAACCACCTCACGATCTGTCAAAAATTCTTTTATTTTTTCTTCTGTAATCCCTAGATGCTTCATACCACAATCACCCAAATCAGAAAACAACAGCGCTTCAGTCAAATCTTTGTTCTCATCAAAAAACAAAATTTCTCCTACTTCAAAAGAAACGAGGAATTTTTTTTGGTCTGCTTGTGTGATGGTTGAATAAAAAAAGGCTTCAAGAGTAAACACAAAGAGCGTAATAGCCAGACACACCAAAAACCCACCTCGTATATGAAGATTCTGTGGTTCTAAAATTAAAACAAGTATCAAAACAAGTGTTGCGCTCCCAAAGATATGCATTACAACTCTTCTTATTCTGTGCGGAAAAAGGTCTTCAAGTAGAAGAGTACTGTACATTCCAGAAAGGATTTTTTTGAGTGATGATATCATAGATTATTTTTAAAAAGAAGCCGTATACCTGAAAAAAACAAAATCGTAATAATAAAAGGTAATACAAGCCATATGACAAAAGAAGTCAAAAACAAAACCACTGTGAATACCAAACACACTATACCAATAAGAATAAAACACATTCGAACCACAAATCCAACAAGACGCGTGATTATGTTGACTATAACAGTCTCAAAAAAAGCTCCCGGATGAAAACCCTGCACATAGGATTCGTTTTGTTTTTGCCAAGGGCTAAAAAGGGTTTTAAGAAGTAGTGGAATAGAAAAAAACCTTACTTCAAAAGTAAAAATGTTTTTGAAAATAGCTACAATATCAGTCAGCGCTCGTGTGTAATGCCAAAAAAAATAGTTCAAAATCAAAGAAATCATATAATTACAGTATATAGCGAAACAAAAGAAGAAGCAAAATTATTTTTCTTTTGGTTTCCAAAAAATCTTTTTGCCATAGCGAGCATCGAGGTAGTCAACGGATACAATACCCCCAGATTCATTGTTAAATTCTTTTGATGCAAGAAGTATTGAGATAGTACGGAATACTTTGGTCAAATCATCATCAAGCGAAGTAATAATACGATTATTGTGTTTGGTTATAAATTCAATATTTGATAATTCTTTTATGGAGATAGATACAATATCAACACCGTTACTACTCAAATCATCTTTGAATTGCAAAAGTCTTTGCAAATCACTTTCACTTAAAAGTCTTTGACCTAAAGGATCAGAAGACAAAAGACCCGTGAATACAAGAAAAATATTGCCTTCAAATTCTGGAGCTTTTGCAAAAATAAGACCTGTTTTTTCCATATAGTAACAATCTTTATCGTGACACCATACAAACTCGTGAGAACGATCTGTTACAAAAATAGTAAGAATTCTGTTTTTTCGATCTAAAGAAGCAGTTGCCTTTGCAACGGATGGTACAGTCTCGATAGACGTTACTATTTTTTGTTTTGGGTAAAAGAAAACACTCGTGCGAGGAATAAAATAAAAATAATTACCGCTCAAAATTTGATTAGCAAGTTTTTTTATTTCTACATCTTTAGTAACAACAGACCCTTCGATATGGATATCTTGTATTTGATATTGAGGCAACCTCACAATATAAATCAAAATAAAAAAAATAATAATCAAGAAAGAGAATGAGAGAACAACAAACCTTCTCACACGATGTGCTTTTGTTTTTGATTTGATCTTTTTTTTATTTTGACTCCAAGTAGATCGAAGAGTCATATACTAAGAAAGAGTTGGGATCTTTTCGATATGTGTTTTATCGAACATATATTTTTTGAGCACATTTGGAATACGAACACGTCCATCAGATTCTTGATAATTTTCTATAATAGCAATAAGAATTCGGCCTATAGCAACCACTGTAGCATCGTTTGTGTGAACCGGTTCTATCTTGCCATCTAAACGTCGTACACGTGTACCCAAGCGCCTTGCCTGAAAACCTGTCATATTATCTGAACTGTGTGTCTCTCTATACTTATTTTGTCCAGGCATCCATGTTTCAATATCAATCTGCCGATAGTCAGGTCCTCCCATATCTCCTGTACATACAGCCACCACTTGATATGGTAGATTGAAAGATTGGAGTACGTATTCTTGCACCGCAACAAGAAAATCTTGCTCTTGCATTGAAAATTCAGGAAGAGAAAAGACTTCCATCTCAAGCTTATCAAATTGATGTACTCGTAAGATACCTTTTGTGTCTTTGCCGTAACTTCCCGCTTCACGACGAAATGCAGTTGAATATCCAACATATCGAATAGGTAGATCTTTTTCTTCAAACACCTCGTCCATATGCATTGACCCGAGAGTATGTTCTGCACTTCCAATGAGCATTAAATCATCTTCAGGAAAAAGATAATGATCTTGAGGTGTCAAAAATCGTGCCATACGATTTTGAACAGCAGGCTTGATAAAGACAGGAGGGATCACAGGGATAAAGGGTGCAACATCGATAGTTATTTTGGCCTGGTCTTTTATTTTTTGTACAACTTCTTTTGAAGTCAAAGACTCAAAACAGAATTGCAAAACTGCAAACTGCAAAAGTGCCAAATCACCCTTAAGGTATGCAAGCCGAGGTCCTGCAACCTCTGTCGCAGTTTCAGTATCAATAACCCCAAGATCAGCACCTATTTCAAAATGCTCTCGTGGAGTAAAGCTAAACTGCGGCTTTGTACCCCACTGTCGGATTACCTTGTTGTCGTTTTCATCTTTTCCAAGTGGAGTATCGAGAGAAGGAATGTTAGGAAGAGCGAGCATAAGCGCCATATATTTTTTATCCAAATCTTTGAACTCAGTCTCGATAGATTCAAGAGACGCCTTGAGACGTTGTCCTTCTTCAATATTACGCTCTTTTTGAGCAATATTTCTTTTTTGATTTATGTCATCAATCTGTTGTCGTAATGATATTCTTTTCTCATAGAAATCAATGAGAGCCGAAACATCAACTTCTTTATTTTTGTTTTTGCACGCAGCTTCTACAACCTCTTTGTTTTCTTTTATAAATTTTATATCAAGCATAGTAGTATCAGTATAATTCAAAATAAAACCAAAATCCAGGTGAGCAGTATATAACACAAATCCACAAAAACTGTTACAATAAAAATATGTTTTTTGATG
Organism: uncultured Candidatus Saccharibacteria bacterium; assembly: GCA_964406475.1. Taxonomy (GTDB): domain Bacteria; phylum Patescibacteriota; class Minisyncoccia; order Phycocordibacterales; family CAIRYW01; genus JAQBQZ01. The sequence goes on along the minus strand of CAYORS010000014.1, from coordinate 11,868 downwards.
AATTCCCTATTACATATATAAAAGAAGAAGAAATCCCTCTTCAGTTGAGAGAAATCCCTCGCCCACCCCAGAAACTCTCTATCCGAGGCAAACTCCCTGCACCTTATAACATAGGACTTTGTGTTGTGGGAAGTCGCAAATACAGTAGCTATGGCAAGATGATGTGTGAAAAGATAATTGAAGGACTCAAAGGGTACCCTATCACCATTATATCTGGGTTAGCACTTGGTATAGATGGTATAGCGCATACAAGTGCTATCAAAGCAGGGCTTTCTACTTTGGCTGTACCCGGTTCTGGTCTTCGTGAAGATGTTTTATACCCCCGATCTCATTTTGATCTGGCACTATCCATTCTCAAAAACAATGGGTGTTTACTTTCTGAATTTGAAGATGATTTTAAAGCTACTTTTTATTCTTTTCCTCAACGCAACAGAATTATGGCTGGACTGTCAAAAGCAATCCTTGTGATCGAATGTGAGAAAAAATCAGGAACACTTATTACAGCACGGCTTGCAACAGATTATAATCGAGATGTGTTGACCATACCAGGAGATGTCACAAGAGACACATCTGAAGGACCTTTGATGCTTCTCAAGCTTGGTGCTACGCCCGTTGCTAGTGCAAAAGATGTTATAGAAGCTCTTGGACTGATACAAAAAGAAGAATCTACAAAAAAAGAATATACCGATCTCAGTGGTGATGAAAAACATCTTTTGTCATTCTTGCAAGAACCTAAAACACGAGATGAGATTATGTCTCTTACATTATGGAGTTCACAAAAACTTTCTCAAACGATGACAATTCTGGAAATTAAAGAAATCATCAGAGAGGAGTATGGGTATATCAAACTATTGTAGTTCCTTGGGCTCACCACCAAGGATTTTTATGAGGTCATTAATTTCTTCTATCTTTTTGTAATATCTATCTTTATCAGTCTGCACATCAGATGAATTAAAAGTTTTTTGTAAAAAATCCCTCTTCACCATAAGACGCGTGACAAGATTTTGACCTTTGGCATCAACAAAAGTACTTTGGGCTCCATTTTGTAAAAGAATTTTGATTGCTTCTCCCACATCTACATAATCATATAAAAGATAATCATTGACTATCTTTTCAAAAAGAGATGTATCTAAAATTAGTTTACCAATATCATCAGGGTTACGGTAATTAGGATTTTTGATGTATGGAGCTATGATATTAAGCAATTCATAATCTCTATTGAGCAAAAGATTTTCTGCAAGAGTAGAATTTTTACCTACAATAATATTATTTTTGACACTCGAAAAAGGATCGACAATAGCAACACTGAAAACAGTGTCTGCGTGATTTTGACAAATATTTTCAAATTCTTTGAGATACATATCCGAAAGAAGATGTTTGTAATGCAGTGCCACACCAAAATCCTCTATATTGAACGTTGCATCATTACTCAATAACGCAACCTTTTGTTCTACTTGTGCCTTTTTATTTTGTCTTTCTTCTTCTGCATAATCAGAAATATGAAGATATCGATAGACTCCAAGTGATAAAGAAAAAAGAGCGGAAACAGACAAAACAATAAATACTCTTGATCGTAGTTCCGTATTAGTAGAAAATACAACACTTATGTAGAATACAAGATTGGCAAGAAGAGCCAACACACAGGCGGCAACAAACCATTCTATTATATATTTATTTTGAAAAACCGATCCTGCTTCAGGACTATCTGTAAACATAAGAGAAAAGAAAAAAGCAAAAAACGATAAAAGAAAAATACATTTATCAATAAAAACAAGGACAATATTAAGAAAGTTATTCATACAAAAATGATACTATAAAAAAACTAAATTTGCCAAAAAACGATTTTGGCTATACCCTATGTTTATGAAGTTACTTATCGTTGAGTCTCCAGCAAAAGCAAAGACAATCGAAAAATATCTCGGTGGTACATATACCGTGCGTGCATCAGTGGGACATATTCGAGATCTTCCTAAAAGCAATAAACAAGCCATAGACATTCCAAAAGGATTCGTCCCTCATTATGAAATATCGCACGGTAAAGAAAAACTAATTCAAGAGATTGTTGATTATGCAAAAAAAGCAGATGAAATACTTCTTGCAACAGACCCCGATCGTGAAGGTGAGGCGATTGCATGGCATCTTGCAGAAATACTCAATTCAAAAATAAAAACAAAAAAAAATATCAAGAGAGTTACTTATACAGAGATCACCAAAGAAGCAATTGAAGAAGCTTTGAAGTCCCCGCGCTCTATTGATCAAAATTTGCGAAAAGCACAAGAAGCTCGTCGGGTATTAGATCGACTTGTTGGCTACGATCTGTCTGGAATTATATGGAAAAAGGTGAGATATGGACTCTCTGCTGGACGAGTACAATCACCAGCACTCCGTATTATTATGGAGCGAGAACGAGAGATTCGAGCGTTCAAACCTGAAGATTATTTTGTTATAGAAGCAGATTTTGAAAACCCAAAAAACAAAGAGAAGATTCATCTTATTTGTTCAAAGGAACCAAGAACAAAAGAAGAGGTGGAAAACATTGTTGCTAGAGCACAAAAAGAAAACTGGGTGATTGTAGACATCGAAGAATCAATGGTGAAAAGGTCTCCCAAAGCACCATTTACAACATCAACATTACAACAATCAGCAAGTACACGACTAGGATTCTCTCCTTCAAACACGATGAGAATCGCACAAAAGCTCTATGAAGCGGGACATATTACCTATATGCGTACTGACAGTACAAACTTGAGTAATCACGCTCTTTCTGCTATCCAACAATTTATTATTACTCACTATGGAGATATATATGAAGAAAGACGAATTTTTAGTAAGAAAAGCAAAAATGCCCAAGAAGCACACGAAGCAATACGACCAACTCACATAAACAAAGAATTTGCAGGTAACAATGATGATGAGAAGAAACTGTACAATCTCATTTGGACACGCACAATCGCAAGTCAGATGAAAGATGCAAACCTGAAGCGTACAAAAATCATCGCAAATATTAATGACCAGTCTATCCCCTCTTTTGAAACCGTGGGTTCTATAGTTGTATTTGATGGATGGCTCAAAATAGACCCAAAAAGCAAAGGAGAAGAAAATATCCTCCCCCTTGTTTCAAAAAACGACCCTCTAAATCTTCAAAAGATTACAACTGAAGCAAAACAAACAACTCCACCCAATCGCTTTACAGAAGCAGGACTTATTAAAGAACTCGAAAAGCGCGGAATAGGACGACCATCAACATATGCATCAATCATTAAAACTCTTGAAGAAAGAGAGTATGTTACAAAAGAAAACAAATCACTCAAACCAACTGACACAGGAGATGTTGTATCGACTTTTTTGGAACATAATTTTGCATCATACATAAGCGATGACTTTACTGCAAAGATGGAAGATGAACTTGATAACATTGCAAATGGTGATGCTGAATATGTCACAACACTTGAGAGTTTTTATACACCTCTCCACAAAGAAATCAAAGAAAAGGAAAAACTCGACAAAGCAACCAACCTCGGCGATGCAGATGCACATTTTGAATGTCCAAAATGTGGAAGCACTATGACAATCAAACTCTCTCGCAATGGTAAGTTTTTGAGCTGTGCACGCTACCCTGATTGTGATGGAGCTCTCACAATTGAAGGTTATGAGATCAAAAAAGATGAACCGCTCGGTATTGATCCCGAGTCAAAACTCCCTATCTTTGTTAAAACAGGTAAATACGGACCATATGTCCAACTCGGTGAACAAATCAAAAAAGAAAAGAAAGCTCCTCGTCCTAAAGATGCACAAGGTAAAACAATTCGCCGCACCAAAGAAGAAATAGCAAAAGCAAAAGAAGAAAAAGAAAAACAAAAGCTCGTCCCAAAACCTAAAATGGCAAGTATTCCAAAAGAATACGATCCAACCAAGATTACTCTGAAAGACGCATTGAAGTTTCTCTCTCTCCCACGAACACTAGGAACACACCCTGACTCAGGCAAGCCGATTGTTGCAAACAGAGGTATGTTTGGTCCTTACATCGTTCACGATGGAGACTTCCGTTCACTCAAAAAAGACGATGTCTATGAAATAAGTTATGACAGAGCACTCGAAATACTCCGTGAACCAAAGGTAGTAGGAAGAAGAGGAAGATTCAAGAAGAAAGAGGAGAAATAAAAAAAACGCCAAGATTACTTGGCGCTTCGAGGGTTCTTCATTTCTTGGTCAAAAGTCGGTTGTAATACGGCATAACCAACAAAACCAAGGCTAGGAACTAGAGCGATAATGAGTCCGATAGTTCCAGATATTGTATTGAAGTCGAACGATCCTGAAGTCGTCAGAAAGAAATGTGCAATGTTCATACGAATGAGTTGGGGTTATTGCTTATTAGAGGATGCTCTACTTGGTATACAAACCAAGGCAATAGTAATTATCGCTACAATGGCGAAAATAACATGGGGTATTTTTTCCATATACGGTGCATATTTAATCTACCTACAATTTACCACCACCATCAGAAATTGCAATATAGAAATCCCCCATGCAAAGCATGGGGGATTTCTTAAACTTAAACCGTAAAGTTATTCAAATCGTAAACCTCTTCTTCGTCCTTCTTCTCTTCTTTTGGCATATCGTTCTGAAGAACTTTCTGTTCTTCTGTCGTGATGTTTTGATCTGAAAGCGCGCTAATGGGTACCTCATTTATCTCTTGCACCTCTCGAGGCACTTCTGCCTTTACCTCAAGTGGTGTTGATTGACTTAAGATAGATTCCTCTGCAGTGCCAGGAATAGTTTCTGATACTTTCTTATCAAACGAAGTTTTGATAAATTCGAGAATATTTCGTAGATCTGATTCTGAAAAATAATCGATATGAATCTTGCCTCCTGCCTGTCCCGCTTCAATCTGCACTCTCGTTCCAAGCGCCTCAGTAAGCTTCTCTTCCATTTCGATAATATCTGGACTGAAGACATATTCTTTTTTGCGGACCTTGTCATACGCAATCCTCCGAGCGATACCCTCTGCCTCTCGGACAGTCATCTTGCGTTGCATAATCTCACGGAAGAGCACCATTTGCTCTTCTGGCCTATCACCGAGCATCATAATAGGTCTTGTGTGTCCTTCTGATATTTTGCCTTCTGCGAGCGCATCCTGCATTACCTGTGGCATCTGAAGAAGACGGAGACTGTTGGAGACATATTCACGGCTTTTGCCTATCTTTTCTGCTATTTCTGTATGTTTAAGGTTAAACTGATCGACAAGCTGCTTGAAAGATTTGGCCCGATCAATAGGATTAAGATCTTCTCTTTGGAGGTTTTCGATGATTGCAAGCTCGAGTTTGACTCTGTCGTTTTGCTCCCCTGTGCGAATAAGTGCCGGCACCTGTGTGAGACCTGCAATCTTCGAAGCGCGTAATCGTCGCTCTCCAGAGATAAGCTCGTATTCTACAAACATACTTCCATCTTCTCTATAAACTTCTTTACGTGTAACCACAAGCGGCTGCAAAATACCGTATTGACGAATAGACGATGCAAGATCTTTGAGGCGCGCCTCATCAAACTCTTTTCTCGGCTGAAAAGGGTTTGGTTTTATTTTTTCTGTTTCAATCCAGAAAATAGCATTATTAAAAAATTCCATTATGAGTTTTTCTTAAGTATAGGATTAATAAATTTTACCTGTTTATTATAAATCAAAAACACAAAATCAAAAAGCAAAATATGTATTGAAAAATAATCAATTTTGTAGTATTTTGTAGTTCTATGCCCGGGTGACGAAATTGGTAACCGTACTCGACTCAAAATCGAGCGTCGCAAGACTTGGGAGTTCGAGTCTCCCCCCGGGCACAAAATTGAAATAGAGAAGTTTGGGTAATTATTCAGATAGTAGTTTTATCACTTGTGTTTGTGGTAACAGTAAGCTTGCTTGCAAACGGATGGGTCAGGTAGATTCGCTATATCTTGATATTGATGCTACACTTAGCATCTTACCAGTTAAACAACATCAACATGTCTGATGATACAACAACTGCTCCAGTAGCAGAAGAAACTACAGCCCCTGCAGAACCTGCGACTCCAGTCGAGGCTCCTGCAACTGAAGAAGCTACTGCATAGTTTTCACACAATCACTTTTATTTTATGTCAAAAGAGAAAGCAAAGATCATATCTATTGTTGGACCTACTGCATCAGGTAAAAGTGATTTTGCTGTTTGGCTTGCAAAGAAAGTCCATGGAGAGATAATCTCAACCGACTCAAGACAAGTCTATAGAGGGCTTGATATCGGGACTGGCAAAATCACACAAAAAGAAATGCGAGGTGTTCCTCATCATCTTTTAGATATCTGTAATCCCAAAAAAATATTTACAGTTGATGATTTTAAAACAGAAGCTCTCAAAAAAATTACAGATATTCATTCTCGTAACAAAACCCCAATTCTCTGTGGCGGGACAGGATTTTATAATGATGTTGTGATATACAACACATCACTGCCTTATATACCACCTAATCCAAAACTTCGCCGAAAACTTGAGACATATTCACTCGCACAACTTCAAAAAACCCTTCTTGCATTAGACAAGAATCGCTACCGAGAGATTGATATCAAAAACAAAGTTCGTCTTATCCGAGCTATCGAAATAGCAAAATCTCTTGGCAAAGTCCCCGCTCTCACATCAAATCCTCTTTATGACACCCTTGTTATCGGAGTAATGAGAGACCCTCTCATCCTCAAAAAAAGAATTGAAAAAAGACTCATCACACGTCTTCAAATGGGTATGATAGATGAAGTCAAAAACCTCCACAACAAAGGCCTTTCCTGGAAAAGAATGGAAATGCTTGGTCTTGAATATCGATATATTGCACGCTTTCTACAAAAGAAAATAAGCAAAGAACAAATGATAGATAACCTCAAAAAAGAAATCTGGCACTATGCAAAACGTCAGATGACATGGTTTAAAAAAAACAAACAAATAATCTGGGTTGAACCTAAAGATATAAAAACAATCACCCTGATCATCTCGACTTTTCTCTCAAACCGTAAGGGCGGCCCTTGCAAAGGTTTATGTTGACTTTTTTGGGTAAATACATAATATAATACCCAGCTCGGTTCTTTTGTCATATATAAGCTTGAAATAGCTCATATTGATGTTTGGTTTCTAAAAACAAGCAATAAACACATTGACTGTACCTAAACGAAGAAAACGCTACCTTAGTTTGCGTACTTCAATTCGTGGATTCTTTGAATCACCCTTACTAAGGAGAGAGAAATCTCTTGATACAAAGCTAATCCTGTGTGGATGAAAGGACCGAGCGACTTCTTTATTTTTTTAAAACCGCAAGGGTCACCCTTGCGGTTTTCTCTTACTTTTACTTGAACAAGTTTAGCACATTTGGCACATAAAGTATTATAGATTAATTAAGATTTATGCAGATCAAACACTACCAAAGGTGCAGTTGATTTCATAAGTACACCTTGTGTACTTAACTCGAGTGCACCGTCTGTGTACCAGTGATTCTTGTCCACACTTGTTGCACCAGTCTTTGTTGAGACAGCAGTTGCGCCACAATGCATCATTTTCTTACACGACGTAACAACGGTATTCCATTTAGAAAAAATAGCTTTATCTTGTGTCATAGTTGTAAGCCAAGATTCTTCAAGATCTTTTTTAGTTTCAGTACCAATTGTAAGTAAAAGATAGTTTGGGTTTTTAATAGCAAAATCAAATGCATTACCCCCACCTTCTTCAGTCTTCCTAATTGCAGGCTCCCCTATTGTAAAGTAGAGGTTAACACCTGACCCGTTTGACACATAATTTGCAATATCTACTCTTTCTTCGAGCGTAAGAGATGTGTAGCTGAGCAGAATTTTTCCTTCAACAACTGTTTTGTTTTCTATTGTCACCCAAACAGCAGAATCGTGGAGCAGATCAGAAAAAAGATGAGGTACTTCATTTGGTCGACAATGGAATTGTAGTGATATTTTTCGTGGTTTCATACTCGATTGCTCAATAATTTTTATGCGACTCTAGTGCACTTCTTAGCTTTTAACATAAGCACATCTCCTCGCTCTCCCCAATCAAAATACTGTTTATAATCAGCGGGATCAACGAGCTTTATTTCAGTGATTTCTCCATCCGCTGTATCTTGTACAAAATCTCCGTATGGCTCTACGATTGCAGCATAACGAAGCGTGTAATTAGTGTCACCTGTTTGAGTATTTGTGAATGTCTCGTAACCCAACGGAAACAGCTCAAGAACTTTCATGTTTGATTCCTCTTTAATCTCTCTTATGATACACTCCTCAAAACTCTCACCCTCATCTCGTCCACCACCAGGCATTTCCCAGACTTTTCTTGTATGTGCATAACACAGTACCCTGTACACAGAAATTCCCGCAGTGTTTCCGTGATTATCAATTTCAGCAGTCATAACAGCAGGGAGATGAAATTTCACACCATCTTCGTTGTTGTAGATGAGAGAATAATCTAGTATTCCACTCTGTACCAAATCTTCTGGATACTGCCACCAGTGTTCTTCCGTGTCCAACAGAGCCGCTTTTGCCACTTCTTCAGGTAGTGCATAGTCGTCTTGTGCACTACATTCCCTTGCACCAAGTCCGCTTCCTTTTTGAACATATTGAAATGCTTCTAAGATTACTTTTTTTACGTTCTCTTTTGTGAGTTGTATTGGCATGACGTTTTATACTGAGGCGTTTTTAAAATTGATTTGTCTGTTTTATTGTATCACAGCGTCACACTGTGCTAGGTAAAAGTACGACCTTGCGCCATACTAGATAAAAACATTTTATAAAAAATATTTTTTCAACAAATATCTATATAGTTCTGGGTTCAAAGGGCTATTAATCTCAGGATTTGCAAGATTAAAAATTATTTCTTTACAGTTTTCAGTTTCAAATGCAATGCTCTCATTTCCTTCAATTACATTTGCCCATTTTTCGAGGTCACCTGTCGTTACATTTCCACTTAGTGCACGTGTTAGTACACTGTGTATGTCTTTTATATCAATCCTAACCAGGTCTTCAGAGCTTTCGGGGGAATACTTTGAAAGGTCTTGGAGGATTTCATCAATTGATCTAGACAACGTTATTAAATCTATCAAGGTTTTTGTTTTTTCAGATTCTTTAATTACAAACATTTGTTTTTATATATTATTTATTTCAGTCTAGTTAACAAGATGCTTTGTTCCATAACAGTTTTCATTGGTCGAAATATTTGGTGAACCGTTTCGCACTGGAACTCTAGCGTGTTAAGACCTGCAAGATTGGTTTGTAATGATTTAAGTGTAGCATATCGACCTCACTCGTGCAGGTCGAAAAGTAACACAGATTGAGATATTAAAGTTACAGCTGACTGTTACTATTTTATCGCAAGCTCCATACTGAGTTCTTTATAATACTTTCCATCGCCCATCATGCTTTCTTCTTCTTTGAAGACAGTGAACCCCAACTTCTTATAGAGAAGAACTGCGGCGGTTTGTTCTTTATTCACAGCTAGCTCAACTTTTTGAATTCCATTCAGTCTTAATTGATTTAAAAGATCTACTATGAGTTTTTTTGCCACACCCTTTCCTCTCGCTTCTTTTTTTACATACATAGAGATAACAGCCGCGTTAGACAAATGACTATCGTCAATCATTGCACCAACCATTCCAACTAATACACCATTCTTTTTAGCAAACAAAAGAAAATCTTTTTTTGCAAACACATTTTCTAACCTCATTTTCCAATACTCATCTGGTTTTTGTAAATTATCTTCATATGACGAACCAAAAGCTTGAGGCTCATTTTGTAAAGATTCCAATCGAAGTTTTTTGTAATCTTGCCACTCTTCAGGCTTAAGATTTGTAATTTCTATATTTTCTGCTATTGATTTTTTATATGTAGCAATAAATAATCCCACTAATATTACTACCAGAGCAGCAACAAAAGGAACTGTAATTTTCTCATTAAGTAATAAGAATCCGAGCAACGTTGCAGCAACAGGAACTACATATGTCTGCATTGCGGCCTTAGTTGCACCGTAATACTTGGTAATAAACGCAATGAACCAGAACCCAGCTACTGAACCTCCAAGACCGCTGAATCCAATAGCAATCCATCCGCGATGTGAAATATGTGATATGTCCAATTTATTGAATATAATAATTGGTGGAAGTAAAATAATTGCACAAGTTAGCATTTGAATAAACGTAACCAAGGTCACATCTTGAGTTTTAAGAGTTCGACTCATATATAATCCATTCAATGCATTAAAGATCGCACCTGCCGCAGCAACCGCATACACTGTCATACTAATAGTAGGAGTATCCAATCCGTTTGTTTTTGTAAGAAAAATTATAAGCACTCCAGTAAAAGCCAGAACAAGACCAGCAAAAGTACGTCGGTTAATGTGTTCCGAAGCAATATATGGAGCAATTATAGCTGTAATAATTGGCGTCATTGCAACAAACATACTCACTATTCCGCTAGAAAGATGGATGGAAGCATATGCAAAAAGTAGTTGACTCGTTCCTAAACCCAGTCCAACAACCACCATGTTCCACCAGACCATTTTTGTTTTAGGTAAAGTGGGTTTGTAAAAAAATAAGAAAATTAATGCGAAGACAGATACTGCAATAACATATCTAAGCAAAAGAAAAGTCATTGGTGGCATCTCAAGCACTCCAGCTCTTCCCGCAACACTTGATGCTCCGAATGCTGTTCCTGCAAGTACTATTAACCAAAAGGAATTTTGTTTTTTTAACATTGTTTTCTCTTGATTATAGCTTTTTTATTTGTTAATTGCTCGAGACAGCTACCCCTCTCTCTCGTACAGCTCTTGCTGGCGGGCGATGGAGGATATCGGTCATTACATGACCAGTATCCCGATTGGAGATTTTGATTCGCTTCACTCTCAAAATCTGCTCAATCGGGCTTCGATTCCTCCACGCAAGTGCCCCACACTTGCCATCGCCCACAGCTTTCACTGCGTTCAAACTGCGGGCGATGGAGGAATCGAACCCCCGCCAAAAGTTTTGGAGACTTTTGTTCTACCACTAAACTAATCGCCCAATACAACCTATACTATCAAAAAAAACCTTCAAAAACAATAAGACCGTAAGGGTTGTCCTTACGGTCTTATTGTTTTTATTTTTTAACTTCTTTAAAAGTGACATGCTTTCGAAGTTTTTTTGAGAACTTCTTGAGCTCGATCTTTCTTTGTACACCTTTACGATTTTTTCGAGTATGGTATACCTCTCCTGTTTCTTTATTTCTAATTAATATAAGATTATCTTGTGACATAAAGGTTTCTGTTTAATGTTCTCCCATTATACCCTAAAACTATTTTTTTGCAAATAAAAAACCAATCCACGCGGGATTGGTCTGAAATCTAAGAAAAAGCTTTAGGAGGTTGATGTAACTGCTGATGAGGTGGTAACTTTGTCTTGGTCACTCACAGTGCGCAACCTTCTCCATCCTGGCTGTCCTTTCTCCTTTTTGACTTGCCCAGGCCTTTTGACCCCAATGAAGCCAGGATCGGGTTTTTTTTGGGTTGCATCAAAATCAGGATGGAGCTTTATAATTTTCCTTGTCGTTGTCATAATGTTTATGAATAACAATACCCTGCGCTGTGCAAGGTAACCAGTAGAATATATTACAATACTTTTTCTGTATTGCAAGACTTCTATGCACACACAATCAGGGAGGTTTTGACCCTTACAGGGTCAGTACACCTTTTGGCTAAAATTTTCTCCGCCAGCTGGCGGATCAATTTTAGGCTCAAAAGGTTTTCAAATCCCTCCTCACAAGTGCTCCAAGCACTTGCTCTGCTTACTTTGTGCGCAGGGAGGGATTTGAACCCCCGTAGCCCATAGGGCGACAGATTTACAGT
>CAYORS010000013.1:0-23363 GCA_964406475.1 uncultured Candidatus Saccharibacteria bacterium | reverse complement strand
CTCGGGAATGAACGGGCGGATGGTTGGTGACCCAGTCCACGCAGTTGTATGAACCCAGAACGGACAGTGTGCAGAAATCCCGCTGCAGGCAAGATCACCGAAGAGATCTTGGACCTCTGAAGCTTGTCTGAATTTTTCTCCATCTTGTAAGTGGAAGTTAGATGGTTGAGCACCTTCTGCACCAGAGGCCTTTGCGAAAGCAAGGAATTCGGGTAATGTTTTGGCACCATGTTGGGCACCTTCGATTGAAGAGTGGAATGCGCGGTTCATATTAGTGGTTTGGTTGTCGTTGAATATCTGAAGGGCGGTAAGCCGTTTCGACAGACATGTAATTAGCCAAGTTTTCGAAGGACTAGGCTACTCACAATACTACACAAAAATATAATTCTGTCTACCTATTTCTCTAATCCTAGACATACTCCATTCATACAATATCTTTTGCCCGTTGCAGTGGGTCCATCGCCAAATACATGCCCTAGATGTGCTCCACATTTACTACATACCACCTCAGTTCGTTGCATTCCGTGAGAGTCATCGTACACCTCCTTTACACTTCCAGGGATTGCTTCATCAAAAGACGGCCATCCAGTCCCCGAATCAAACTTGGATATAGATTCAAAAAGCTTTTGACCACACACACTACATACAAACACCCCATCTGTCTTTGTAGTGAGGATCGGACTTGTAAAAGGTCTCTCTGTACCCTTTTCGAAGGCGACACGGTAGAGTTCTGGATTTTCTTTTTGTATATCTTCTTTTGATTTCATAACAAGAATTCCCCTTTAATTTTGGATTTTAATTTAATTATTGAAACATATTACCAAGCCAGTTCAAAGTATGCAGCGACACCGATCGTCTCCAAGAATTCTTTTTAATCTCTTGGAGTTTAGCCTTGAGTTTGACCTCGTCACCACGAAGCCCCATCATACGGATAACTTTGAAATAATCGGTCTTAATACCGCAAAACGTCAGGATACCGATAACCCACACAATGATAAATGGTAGTCCGAGAATGACATAAAGCCAGAATGGTCCGTCAGAAGTAATGTAGATACGAGCGCGCTTGCCACAGAGACCTGGTTTTCTTTTTCCATTTTCATAATGATATGCAAAAGGAGATGTGATGTTATTATCGATAAAATTCTTCATAATGGCTGGCATTGAGAGCCACCAAAGAGGATGCACAAATATGAGCTCTCCTGCCTCAGATATCTTTGCATGAATCTTTGACCTGGTTTCGTTTGGATTTTTCATCTCACGTGCTTCTTCAAACCTCAGGAAGTCTTGTTTTAGATCCGTACGATAGAGATCGATAATCTCTACATGAGCACCCTTACTCTCCCTCTCTTCTTTGAGTGCTTGGGCGATGGCATGGGTAAATCCTTTTGAGCTTGGATGCGCTGTGATGATAAGTGTTTTCATATCTTTGTATTCTAGCATAATTCGTATGAGCAAGCGATTCTATGATACGTTTTATATTGTAGAGCAGATCGGGGCATCAACGAAAAAATGTAACAAAATGGTTGTAAATATGAAGCCCTACAAAAATGTTGTTTTATATTTTAGGAAAAGTGGATGACTTTTATTATTTTGGTAATTTAACAACACCTTCCAAAGAGACCGTGGAATACGCTAAAGTTTTTTCAATACTTACTCCTTCGTTTTTATATACACTTCTATCAATAGAAATTATTGGAAGATCAGCAAAACCTTTAATCGCAGCATTTTCATCACTATGTCCATGTATGACAATATTAATCCCTGAATCATTTAAAAACTGTTTTAAACCTTCTTTTTCTCTATCAGATATTGAATTTGATTCAGAAAAATTCTCTCTTGAATATGAGGATGTAGAAATAAACTCGTCTCGCAAAACATCAAAATATTTTTTTTCTTGATCGGTTAATTCACTTTGAGGGTCATCACTCTCTAAGTAAATACGCAAGACTCTTTGATAAAATGCATTTATCTTATCTATACCTTCCCTTATCGAAGAATCTTCAGAAAAATCTCTGATAATCCCTACCATGCGTGGAGTCAAATTTGTATGTACATATAGACTATCATCATGAAGTGTGATTAATTTTTGATTCAAAAATGCATCTTTAAACAAGGCGTGTTCTTGATTGTTGTTTATACTTTCCTTGATTACACTTCTATTTGCAATAATGGTACTTCCGATTTGGTTTTGATATTTCTTATCAAGAGAATCTATGAAAGTAAAAAGGGTTGTCTCTGCTTCTTCATACTTATTATTTGCAAGTAAAGCACAAAATCTCTCTAATGCAATTTGTTTATTTAACATATCTTGATAACCCCTTTCGTACACCTCTACCACATCTTGGGAATAATCGGGGTTACCTTTAATCCTATCCAACGTAGCTTTCTTTTTTTTAATATTTTCTTGAAAATCTTGCCCAAAAACCTCATCTCTATTGCTTCTGATTTCCTCATACAATTCTTTTGTACTTTCAAAAGGTAAAAATTTTAGAAGTTCAAGATTACCAGTATATCCTGACAACCGATATGCCATATCTTCTTCTGCTGACTTGCCCCGCTCAGTACTAAAACCACACAATACAGCATTAAACATATTTTCATGATTCCCTGAAACCCAATCTATGTTACCCCCCTGCATTTTTGCCTGATTCTGTAATCCTTGCAATTTGCGATATATACTCATTCCTTCAGGTGATCTATCTCCTAGAATATCTCCAATAAAAACTACAGTTTCATTACCCCCACTCCAGACAATATCTCCATCTTCTTCTTGCGAAATTAAGTTTCTGTATTTTAAGTGTTCGATAAAACTTTTATAAGAACCGTTCAGATCTCCAATCGCAGTAATATTTGTAGATCTCTCTATTGGCGGTAATTTAATCTCTTTCTCTAAAATAGCTTCGGATGATGCCAAAGTTTCGGCCTGCGGTGCAACATCAGCTGGTTTACGATCATCATTTTCCGAAGATTTACTTTTTCTAGCTTGTTCTCGTGCATATGCTATCCCGCGTGCTTTCCATGCCTTGAGCATCTCATGCTGTGTTTTATCAACAGGAATTGCAAATGTCCACATATCTTCAAGAATCTCAGGGTCATGCATTAATGATGCTAAATTTGAAGGAATCATTGGCATACCAGAAAGATCAATAGGTTTCTCCTTGTCTAAGAAACCTAAACCCTCACGAACTGCTGCAAGCGCTTCTTTATCCTTTTCTTTTTGATTATTCTTAGCTTGTGCTGCAAGCGCTTCTTCGACACCAAGTCTAAATGACTCTGGCAAATCTTTAAGTATAAGATCCCTGGACTCTCCATTGGTTATGCGAGTTACATATTCTTCGATTTTCTTGGCTCCGCCAGTAAGGGACTCACCATTATTTTTTACAAATTCCATAATGTATCAAATACTAGCATCTAATATTATTTCTTTCTAGTTAATAATTCATCAAAGGAAGAAGGAGGTACACGGACTAGATTGTATTTGTATTTTGCCATTCATCTCACGTGCTTCTTCAAACCTCAGGAAGTCTTGTTTTAGATCCGTACGATAGAGATCGATAATCTCTACATGAGCACCCTTACTCTCCCTCTCTTCTTTGAGTGCTTGGGCGATGGCATGGGTAAATCCTTTTGAGCTTGGATGCGCTGTGATGATAAGTGTTTTCATATCTCTACATTTTACCACAATCTATTTTGACACGTGATTAGTGATGAATTTTGGTTCTGGCGGAAGATAAGGGATTCGAACCCTTGATACCTTTTCAGGTATACCACGTTTCCAACGTGGCGCACTAGACCGCTATGCGAATCTTCCAAGATCATAATGATTCGAGGCTTTCTTCAAATTCAGCTTTTGGCTTTTTTGTTATAATCATCGTCCGATACCCCAACTCCTCACGCAACTTTACTACCTGCACATTAAACTTACCACTATCTAGTAAAGATATTACTTCATCTTGAAAAGCCTTAATCCTAAGGTTGGTCTCATGTTCAGTTTCATCGCCAAAAACAGGAAATCCATAAGGATATATTCTCCAACTACCACCTGGAGCTAATTGTGTTGCAATATTATTAACTAAATTATGCATACCCTCCGCAGTCTTTGTATAAAAGGGTACTGAATATAATGACCACACCTCATCAAAGGCATCGGGTACAATTTTTTTAACCTCATCAGATAAACCAGGGTCTTCTGCTTCCATGGTCACCGAATGATATATTGATTTAGTGTTTTTTGATCTATCTTCTGATAATAAAAATGGGTCAATATTTACTACTGCACGCGGATTTAATGTATCCTCAGTCAAGATATCCATAAGCGAATCTCCCCCACCAAGAATCAATAATTTTTTACCGTCAACCTTATGTCTTAAATATTCATGAGCATTTTCATTAGATGGGTCGGGAATAAGAAAAAGAGTACTTGCATAAGAACGATTATCCACAAGGGGGTTACAGTGAAATGCCTCATAAAGAAACTTGCGATCTTTGGAAACAACCCCTCCCCCAGGAATCTTGCTCTCAAAAAAATTGTGGTTGATATCCACCATGTCCGGGTACCCCGGAGAATAACCAACATCACCCAAAATCATAGACTTAGCCACCCTTACCGAACGAAGACTTTGGATAGCATTACTCTTTCCTTTATCAAGGGAAATAAGATAATCGAGTAGCGAATTTACCTCCTGCTTAAATTTTACATCAAATAAAATCTCAACATATGTCTTCTTTATTCCCGACACAATGAAATCTTCATTTGGAAACAAGTGAAGATCGCGCTGAGCATGGGTAACGACCGTTTTAGCAAATCTTGAAATATACTCTTCTACTGATTCATCTTTTGCCTGTGGGATAATATCAGGAGTATAATTCCCAAAAACAAATTTTTCATCTGGCAGCTTCTCATCTCTCCTGAGCTCGAAACTGTCAACCTCCTCAAAAGCAGGCTTATCTTCATCCTCAGATGCAGGATGCGGTAAATTTGAAAATTCTCGATCAATCATGTTTTGAATTAAATCGTTTATTTATTAAGCAAAGCCTTAATCCTCTCCTCAATAGGCGGATGAGTCATAAATATTTTTGTAAACCAAGACACCTTTTGTTTTTTATCTGGCACCCCGTCACCATTGGCATCTCCTCCAAACGGAGTTGCAATAAACATATGAGCTGTAGCCTTATTGACCTTTGCCATTGGAGAGTGGTAGTCAGATATCTTCTCAAGTGCTGAAGCAAGTCCCTCTGGATATCGAGTGATAAGCGCTCCAGTCGCGTCAGCTAGGAATTCTCTCTTTCGTGAGATAGCGAGCTGTATAACCATTGCAATAATAGGAGAAAATATAAGCAATATAATTCCCAATATCATAAATACAGGGTTCTTGTTGTCATTGTCTCTACTATGGAATGAAATCCTAATAACCCAGTCAGCAAAAATCTGGATGAGCCCCACAAGTACCACAACAACACTTTGAAGCAAAATATCTCTATTGCCGATGTGAGCAAACTCATGAGCAAGCACCCCTTCGAGCTCGACTTTGTTGAGACGAGAAAGGAGTCCCGTTGTGACTGCGATGGCTGCATGGTTTTTGTTTCTACCGGTTGCGAACGCGTTTGGAGATGTGTCGTTTATGATATAAAGTCGTGGCATCGGTAGTCCTGCTGTGATTGCAATATTCTCCGCTGTTCTCCAGAGCTCTGGATTATCCTTCATCTCGATTTGTCGTGCACCAGAAATAGAGAGAGCAATCTTGTCAGAAAACCAATAACTTCCGATATTCATCACCACACTTACAACAACAGCCATCACAAACAAAATTGGGCTATTGTAGTAATAACTCGCAAAGTACCCAATCAGAGTAACAAGTGCAAAAAAGACTCCCATAAGTAGCCATGTTTTTGTGATATTTTCAGATTTGTGAGTGTAGAGGGTCATTATATTAATGGTAATTAATAAATTTTAGACTAGAGATAAGTATATTGATTATTTACCACATTAAAAATATTCTTACAGCGACTGAGTAAAACACTTTGAATTTTACTTGCATCTCCTTTATATCCAGATTTTTTAAGTAAGCCAGCGAGAAAATTTAAACCATTCTCCCCCTCAATCATCGAAACAAAAAAATCAATTTTTGGCTTTAGGAGTGCGAATATCCGTTCCTTATTTTTTTTTGATTGTAAATAGTAATCAATTGGTACACTATCCTCATTAAAACTAGCAGCATCAAAATCGAACACAATACCGTTCTTTACATTCCAATCAGAAGCTTTATCATGATCATCAAAAACATAATTTAAAAACATGCGATTTACTAATTGGTCGTCATGATTTTCAGGGTCATCATAATTTTGATGATATTTAACATTAACGGACTGAAGTTTCCCATCTTTTTTTGTAACAGGAGCCACAGGCATCACAAATGAAGCCAGTTGTGCTAAAAAAAATTGCTTTTCAGGAAACTTACCGAGTTCAAATGTTTCTATCTCAGATGCATCTAATACACTCTGATTTTTAGGTAACTCAAACCCAGGATTTGTTTGTAAATTTTTTGCTTGCTCGCTCATTTTTATTAATTCTTTATCCCTTGTGGGGTCTCATTACTTTTGTAATCACTATCACTAGACCAGTTGAGAAACAGCTTCTTGGAGAATCCTCCTTTCCTATCTAGATTTTTCTTCTTTGCTTCCAACACTTCATCTGGTGTGATACCTTGGATACTCTTGATTTCATCAATCACAATATCCAAGTCCGCAAGCTCATCAAGAAACTCTCCCCTACTTCTCGCCCGAGAGAGACCATTCGCTTCTTCATTTATCTTTTTGAGGAGCTCTTGTTCGAACTCTTCATCACCCAACTCGCGAACATCGCAATCTTCGTTATTGCTTTTTATCTTTTGCAGAATATTATCTCGGATGAGTTTATTGTAATAAACTTTTTTCATTTTTATTTACACAATCTCTAGTAGAGACCCAACTTATCGACAGATAAGTAAGCTACTTTCTATTTAGAATTTTACTTCAACATTACTTTGCTCTGGTGCGTTATCTGCGAGATCAAAGAGGTCTATTTTCTTGAATCCAAAAGTACCCGCGATGATATTACCAGGGAATGATTCGATAGAAATATTCAAATCGCGAACTGTGCCATTATAAAATCTTCGTGATGCTTGTATCTTGTTCTCTGTGTCAGAGAGTTCTCTTTGAAGTTCAACAAAGTTCGCATTTG
The DNA here is from genome assembly GCA_964406475.1 of uncultured Candidatus Saccharibacteria bacterium. GTDB lineage: Bacteria > Patescibacteriota > Minisyncoccia > Phycocordibacterales > CAIRYW01 > JAQBQZ01. The sequence continues at coordinate 16,144 of CAYORS010000013.1, read as the reverse complement.
CCTTGAGGTCAGGATATGCTTCTGCAATCGCAAAAATCCCCTTGAGTGCACCACCGAGAGCGCTTTCTGCCTGTACGTGCTCTGTACCAACACCGCTTCCTGACATAGCCTTCGCTCGTGCTTCTGTCACCTTTTCAAAAGCAGTGTTTTCGTGCGCAGCATACCCCTTCACAGTATTTACGAGATTTGGAATCAAATCATAACGTCTTTTGAGTTGTACCTCAATATCTGCCCACGCTTCTTTTGATTGATTGGTGAGACGTACGAACCTGTTGTACACAAAAATAAGCACAAGCACACCTACAATAATAACACTAAGTATCACTGCAACAAATGGAGTTAAAAACATAATGTAATATAATTAAAAATATTTAATAAATAACACTGATAGTATATCATAATCTAAAAAAACTACTTATCTTCAAGAATATCAATATTGTCTTGAATTGTCTTCGCTTTTGCGGTCACCTGATCCCCATAGAAGTTGTTGATACTTCCCGAACACGCTTTACCAGAATAGTACTTGCACGCTGCATTGCGCTCGGCTGTATATGATCCTGATGTCGCCCCTAGATCTCCGAGGTAAATCGCCGATGCCATAATCGCATGTTCTGGATTCCAAGGATCTGGCGAATCAATATCGAGAGCTTTTGCAATCCGAGCTTTAAATAATTGCCATGTTGAAGGAATAAACTGTGAAGGACCCATCGCGCCACCATAACCAATATTAAACGGACAAGACACACGAGTTTTTGTCCAATCACGCCCAACTTCTTTTGTAATCTTCAAAAACGGTTCTATATCACGAGTTGGTTTCATAACACGATCTTGTGCTGCACCAGTACTAATACGTACCCCTGCCCCCGTGTCTTTGTCGGTGAGATAACAAGATCCTACATTGGCACCAAGGTTACTCTCCTGAGTCAAAATAGCCAAAATAAAAGCAGGGCGCACTCCTGTTTGAGCACTCGCCTCTTTTGCATATTGAAGCGCAGTGCCGAAAGGAATAGCAGCACTATCTCGAAGCCCGAAGAGAGCTGTTTTGATAGCATTTGCACGTTCTGCTTTGTCGGCAATCACCTTTTCATAACTACTCTGCTCTGCTTTGTTGAGATTGAGAAGTCTTTTTTTCTCTGTTTCTGCTTGTTCGATTTTTCTTTTTTCTGCTTCAACATTGACCCGTGTATCAATTTCTTTGTTGCGTTTTTGACTCAAATCATTTTTTTCGTTTTCACTTGTTTGCTTGGCATCTCTCAAGTTTGCAAAGGTACTATACAAAGACTCTTTAACCGAATCAAAATAGTCGAGATCAACAAGTGTATCTGAAATTTTTTGTTCACCAAGAACGATTTCAACAAGAGAATAATCGTCGATTTGGTTTGTTTTGCGAATAATCTGGGCCAAAGATTCTTGTCCTGACGAGATATCCCCATTTAGCTTTGTAATAATATCTGATTTGACGACAATGTCTTTGCCGAGTCTTTCGATTGCAATATTATGTTCTTTAATACGAAGCTTTGCTTCACTTATCTTTGCATCAAGGATCGCAATATCACGAGCAATAGAAGCTCCCTCTGTCTTTTTTTGTGACAAAATAGCCTGTTGTTCTTTGATTTGTTTTTCTATTTCTTCAAGTTCTGCACGAAGAGCTCTTTCTTTATCAGAATCAATCGCAAACACGAACCCCTGAAATACAAAAGCAAACAAAAAAACAAACATCAAAACAAAAGAAGAAATAAATGTGATTTTATTTGTAGACATAAATTAAAAACACTCCTACGAGTGTTTTTAATTATATCATTTTTGTTTTGTTCTCCAAACCTCTTATTCTGAAGCCTCTCCCTCTTCTTCTTTCTTACCTTTCTTCTCAACTTCGATTGAAGAAAGATCGATTGGAGCACTGTCTTCTTCTTTTTCTTCTTTTGGTTTTGATGCCATAGCTACCACCTCTTCTTTGTCTGTTATGAGATCTACACCAGAAGGAAGTTTGATATCCCCTGCAGCAATCTGTGAATCAAAATCAACAAGAGAACTCACATCAACCGTAATATTGTGTGGAAGATCTTTTGGCATTGCTTCGATTTCAATTTCGTGGATCACCTTAACGAGAATACCTCCAAGATCTTTGACAGCAGGAGCAGTCCCTTCAAATTCAACAGGAACATGGACGCGAACTTTTTTACCTTTTTCGATAACATAAAAGTCAATATGTCGAACTTTCCCTGTTAAAGGGTCACTATCTACATCGTGAATCAAAGCATCATGATCTCCCGACTCGCTCTTCAAAGTGATAACAGTAGACTCTCCAGCTTCTTTGAAAACTCTGTCAAAATCTTTGACTGATACATATACAGGAGTTGAGGCTTCTTTTCGCCCATAAAAAACAGCAGGAATAAAGCCGTCTTTTCGAATCTTATCTAAACTATCTTTAATATTTCGTGTTTTTACTTCTATTGATGTCATAATGAGTACATTTTACACATTTGGAGAGAAATATCAAGGGGACTACAGAAAATTAAACATTCGAAGTTTTTCCTCTACCACCTTCTCCATTGCCTCTAAATCTTCTTTGTTTATCTTATAAGGAGCGACTTCGTCTGGATGTTCTGCGAGAGACTTTTTGAGTGCATCACGATATGCAACACGGATCTCGGTATTGATATGGACAATAACAACACCTGATTTGATGGCAGCTTGAATATCTTCTTTTGTGTTCCCTGATGCACCATGAAGAACAAGTGGTTTTTTTGTGGCATTGCTTATTGCGTTAATTCGCTCTATATCAAGTCGTGGTTCTGGTACATCACGAAGCATTCCGTGGATATTACCAACAGCAGGAGCAAAAAGATCAATACCGCTTTCTTCTACAAACCTTTTGGCGTCTTCCACATTTGTGAGCTCCACACCCTCTGGTACACCATCAAGAATCTTAGATGACTGACCAATGTATCCAAGCTCTGCCTCAACCAAAATATCTCTTCCTGTGGCTTGTGCATATACAACACATTCTTTGACTTTAGCAATATTATCTTCAAGTGAGAGTTTTGCCCCATCAAAAATCACAGCATCAAAACCAGCATCAATGGCCTCCTTCACTCTTTCAAACGAATAGGTATGATCCGCGTTGAGGAATATAGGAAAATCATTTTGCTCTCGGAGCACCTTTACAAGTGCAACTATTTCGTGGACACCCACAAAATCCCTCTCTCCTTCAGACACACCAATAATCACCGGCACATTGAGTTTTTTTGCTGCATTAAAAATCGCATGGAGTCCTTCAAGATTTGAAATATTAAAATGCCCTATTGCTACCCCCTTCTCTTTTGCTTCTTGTATATGTTGTCGTAATGTTTTCATACTAGATATTATACCTTACATTGTGATAAAATTTCTATATGTTCAATATATTTCAAAAAAAATACGACATTGTCACAATTGGAGATACAGTGACTGATGCATTTATTAGACTCAAAGAGGCTCATATCACATGCAAACTCGACAACAGTGCCTGTGAAATCTCTATGAAATACGGAGACAAAATCCCCTATGATTTTGTGGAAATATGCAAAGCTGTGGGCAATAGCGCAAATGCTGCTGTAAGCACTGCACGACTTGACCTCAACACAGCAATCATCACAGATGTGGGTGATGACAAAGACGGTAAAGAGGCTATTCAAGAATTCGCAAAGAACAATGTGAGTACAGATTTGATCCAGACTCACAAAAACAAAAAAACAAACTACCACTATGTCCTTTGGTATGATGTTGATCGCACAATTCTCATCAAACACGAAACATACGAAAGAAAAATCGCTCTCACAAACCCTCCTCGATGGATATATCTGTCATCACTCGGCGAAGACAGCTTAAGCTTTCACAAACAAATTGCAGACTACCTCACTCTCCATCCCGAAATCAAACTCGCCTTTCAACCTGGAACATTTCAGATGAAGTTTGGTGTAGATGCTCTCAAAAAAATCTATGAAAGAACAGAAATATTTTTTTGTAATGTAGAAGAGGCTCAAAGAATCCTTAAGGTAGAGACCAAAGATATACACACTCTTTTGGATGGTATAAAAAAGCTTGGACCCAAAATTGCAGTCATCACCGACGGACCGAAGGGTGCGTATGTATCATATGAATCAAAAAATATTTTTATGCCACCTTATCCAGATCCTAAACCACCCTACGAAAGAACTGGTGCGGGAGATGCATTTGCATCAACATTTGTGGGAGCTCTTGCGCTCGGTAAAAGCGTCGAAGAGGCAATCACGTGGGCACCGATAAACTCGATGTCAGTAGTACAAGAAATAGGTGCACAAAAAGGACTCCTCTCACAAGCACAAATCAAAGAATGGCTCTCTAAAGCACCAGATACGTACAAACCAAACAATATCTAACAAGGCTTTTTGTTTTGAAATTTTATTTTTTGATAAAAAGATACACAATCGCAATCGACGTAATAATCCCGACTCCTGTCCACAAGAAAATAAACCAAGGAGCTTTCCTCTCTATAAAAGTATCAATGACACCCTTTTGAGGATTGACAGGATCATAAATTACTAGCACATCGGTACCAATAAGTCCGTCATTGGGTAGAGATGACAATCTCGACTTTATGTATACCTTTTCACCCTTTTCGGTCTCAAACTCAACACCCTTGACCCAACCTTGCCCTACCTCAGGTGACTGAGAGACATGCGCTCGCTTAAGATCGAAGCTTACAATCTTGCCCAATGTCTTTATCCCCACCTTATCGAGAGCATCCTCTCGTCTTTTAAGCCAGAGACCAACAACAATGAGTATTATCCCGAGTATCACTACAGCTGACATTGCAATATAATCTTTTGTTTGCATAAAATATAAAAATTAATCAACAAGTTCAAAACGTGGTCTCTCCTGCCCGTCTAATATTACAGTGTCCAAAAACATTGCACGCGGTCTCACCCAGACCTTTGAAACTGGATTCTCGTATTCCGCCTCGTACACAACCAAATCTTCGAGCGTCTCGCTGTGCTTTGCGAGAGCAATGATTTTATAAAAAGTACCCTTCTTTGAATGCTTGTATCTCTGCCCCACTTTGAGTTCCATAGATTTAATAGATTATTGATAGTGTTTTAGGGAATTTTGACTTTGGAACATCTCGAAAAGAGAGACACTTTCCATACAAACTTTCTAGTCGATCAATTTCTTCTTGCTTTGAGTTATCACGAGACCAGAGGAAACTACAGGTACTCTTTTTTGTTTTTTCAAAACTGACATAAATCACTCCAGAATCATCTGACAGGTGTAAGAAATATATTTTCGAAGGAGCTCCTTCTATCTTCAAGCCAAACTTTTTCTGAGTTATCTTTGTATTTTGCTTTGCTATTGCATGATCAATAAGACCCTCTTCAATACGAGATACTTTAATCTTCTTGAATTCTTCGAGAAGATTAAAATACATATCCATCGCTTCTGGTCCATCCTTGCCCAGATGTTCAATAATCAATCTTCCCTCCTGGACACTGAGCTTGATATCTAACTTAACCTCGAGCCAATCTCTGAAATATCTAAATGGGAGATACTTTTTAGGGTCCACTTGTTTTATACCGAACTCATAGCAAGCATCTGTGTACCCAGCAATGAAACGTTCCATCGGTGCAACTTCCCTTGAACCAAAAAACATTTCTGGTCTCTTTGATCTATAGACCTTATCGAGAAATGTATAAAGAGAATATTCTTTCTTTTTATTTGATTTCATTTTTATTATTCACTAGATTAATGACTGCATCTTTGATATGAGATACTCCCATCCCATAGTGTTCGATAAGCTCATCTGGTGTACCAGATTGCCCGAAGACATCTTTTACACCAACAAATCTCATAGGTACAGGATAAAACTCTCCAAGACACTCTGCTACCGCACTACCCATCCCACCTGCCACTTGATGCTCTTCGATAGTTACGACTTTTCCGGACTTCTTTGCGACAGATACTATAGTCTCCCTATCGAGAGGTTTTATGGTTGAGAGGTTTACAACGATTGATCCTATGCCTTGCGATTCCAAATCCTTTGCAACAACAAGAGCCTTGTGGACGAGCGCACCAGTTGCAATCATAGTTACCTGAGGATTCTCACTTTCAAACAGTATTTGTGCCTTACCTACCTGAAACGGAGTATCTATCGAAGTAATGACAGGAGTCTTTTCTCTCGCGAGACGCAAATAGACAGGAGTCTTCACACTACCATCGAGTACAGCGATGATTGCCTTCTTTGCCTCTATAGCATCACATGGTGAAATAACCGTCATATTAGGTATAACACGTGTGATTGCAATATCCTCTATCGCTTGATGCGTGCCACCATCTGGACCAACAGAAATACCCGCATGAGAACCTGCAATTATGACCTTGCGATTGTTGTAACAGATTGTAGTGCGGATCTGCTCCCAGTTACGTCCTGGACTGAACATTGCATAAGATGAGATAACAGGAAGCTTCCCCATCGCTGACATACCACTTGCAACACTAGCTAGATTTTGTTCTGCAACTCCAATCTCAATAAACCTATCTGGGAATTTATTCTTAAACAAGTGCATTTGTGTTGACTCGGTAAGATCTGCACAGAGAGCTATAATATTTGTGTTTTTTTCGCCCATTTCAAGTAACCCCTCTCCAAAGCCTTTACGGATAGGTAGCTGTTCCACATCAGTATCAAGTAGTTTTGGATTCAGTTTTTGTTCGTCTTTTATCATAGTCAATATTGTACCCTAAAAACTTACTTGCACAAAGACTTAAAATAGGTAATATGACATGAGATGAAAACATACTTGTATTTTACACTTCTGGTTCCTTTTAATGAACATACTCAAATCGGCTTTGAAATTGAATGGACACATCTCTTGGCCCACATCGAATACATGCTTCGAAAGTATTACCATGTATTGATAGAAGGTGGGATTGATGGAATTGTTAAGCAGAGCGTTAAAGCAGAGGGATACATCATCGTAACCTGGCAACAATTCGCAAGTTTTGTTGACAGACAACCCTAAAACAGAGATCAGAGTAAATCTGGTCTTTTTTTATTCATGCTCCCCTCTTATCTTCCCTCCCAACGTTCGCAGTTCCTTGAGTGCCATATCTCCCTCTTCCTTATTTGGAGCTTTACCATGCCATTCATACTTACGTTCAAACTCCTTGACCCCTTTTCCTGGAATAGTGTTTGCAATGATTGCACTTGGCTTGTCGAAGACAGCTTGTGCTTCGCCTACAGCACCGACAATATGATCAAAATTATGCCCATCGATTTCTTGTACAAAAAAACCAAACGCTTCGAGTTTTTCTCGAAGTGGTGAGATAGGCATCACATCTTCTGTGAAGCCATCAATCTGAATATTATTTCTATCAATAATCACTGTCAGGTTATGAAGCTTTTCTTTGCCTGCAAGCATAAATGCCTCCCAGTTTTGCCCCTCATCAAGCTCACCATCTCCTGTGAGACAATAAAATCTCTTTGAAGAATTTTTACCATTATCAATTCTATCAGCAAGTGTCATCCCTGTAGCTTGTGAAAGCCCACTTCCGAGTGGACCAGAAGATGTTTCAACAAATGGTAAGAACTCTCGATGAGGATGTCCCTGAAGTCGAGATCCAAACTTGCGAAGTGTCTTGAGTTCCTCTACAGGGAAATACCCTGCGTGTGCAAGAGTAGCATAATACACAGGACAAATATGTCCATTAGAAAGAATGAGTCTGTCTCTTTCTTCCCATAGTGGATTTTGAGGATTGTGTTTCAAAATATGAAAAAAAAGTGCCGTAAATACATCTGTCATTCCAAGAGACCCTGCGGTGTGTCCACTCCCTGCTTCAAGAAGCATTTCAATAATCGATTCTCTGATCGAGATTGCCTTTTCTTCCAAAAAAATCTTTTTGTCTTCAGTAATCATATAAGCTTTATTATATCGCAGCATCGAGTTCTCTCATAGCATCCATAGGACTTACACTTTGTAGAATATAAGAACCCACAACGAACCGTCTTGCCCCCACATCATAAAGACCTCCAATGTTATCAAGATTGACCCCTCCATCAACAGCTATCTGTATTGTTGGTACTTCTGTATGAAGCCACTTTATTTTTGATACAACTTCAGAATCAAAAGGCATCCCTTGAAAACCAATATTTTCAATTGACATAAACAAAACAAAATCTGCAAAAGGAAGAAACTTTTGAACCTCTTCAAGAGATGTGTCGAGTTTGAAAGCAATACCCACCTCAACCACACCTTCGGTACGGAGTTGATCAAGAAGAAGTTTATCTTCTTCAAGATGCACACTTTCACTATGAATTATAATCTTCGAAGCTCCGGCACTAATAAGATCAGGAATAAGACGAAAAGGATTCTCAACAAGGAGGTGAAATTCGAATTCAAAATCTTCCCAGAAAGGCATCCCTCTCTCTTGTGCCACCATCTGGACAAAGTTGTCATCAGTTTTGACAAGAGGCCATGTTGCATGCCCTGCAAATTTGCCATCACAAATATCTATATGGACCACATCAGATACCCCTTTGAGTTTTTCGAGTTTGGTTTCAAGATCATTATAATCTTTCGGTATCAAAGCAGGAATTATTTTTATATTTTCGTTCATTGTATTATTTTGTTTTTATTTTTTCTATTTCTTCTATGCGTCTCTTATGTCTTTCTTCATTGCTAAACTCAGTCTCAAGCCACAAACGCAGCGCATCTTCCGCCTCAAAATCAGAGACAAATCGTGCACCCAAAGACAGAATATTAGTGTTGTTATGTTCTCTCGAGAGTTTGATGATATTCATATCTCCTCCATACCAAAGCGCAGCGCGCACATAAGGGAACCTATTACATACTATTGCCTCACCCTGACCAGTACCACCAATAACAACACCACGATGTTCTGGGTTTTTGCTTATTTCTTTTGCAACAAGAGAAATAAAGAGAGGATAATCATCTTGCGGGTCAGATGTAAAATCACCCTTGTCTTCAACTTCATATCCAAGCCCTGAAGCAAAATTCATAAGAACCTTTTTGAGTGCAAACCCTGCATGATCTGATGCAAAAAAAATTTTCATAGTTTATGTTGTTATACTATAACTGCTTCACAGAAGCATTGATTGTTCCTGTCGAATCTTCAAGAAGCAAAGTATTACCCTGTATTTCGGCAATAAAAACCTCTTTATATAGTGGATCAGATCCAAAAATAGTAAGAGTGTTACCAACAAGACTCCACTCGCCCGAAAATGACGGATGGTCATTGAGCCAAGAATCAAACTTATACTCTCCTTTTTCTGTAATACTAAACTCCATACCATCTTCCCCATTATAGCTAGGAGCCCATATACCCAAAATATCTTGCTTGGAAATAGGTTGAAGTTTTCGTGTAGGAGTTTGCTCTTTATGAGCCATATCCTGCCCACCACTTCCTGTACTCCACAAAACAGTATTGATAAGAAAAGTGTATGTATTATTGGGAAAAGAAGTATCTTGATGGTTATATGATCGTGACCATTTTATTGCATAAGAAATACCAATAAGTATGTAAATACAGACCGCTAATAAAATTATTTTTATAATTATTTTCATATGAGTGTTATTAAAGTAATGAATTATTATCGAACCATTTTTTAAAAAACTTGAATTTGAAGTTTTTCCAACCTACATATCGACATTCTACTTTTTCAAAGTTTCTCCCTGATTCATCAGAATACATCACAAGAGCTTTTCTGTATATTCCAGTGCATGCAAAACGCATATGTGCAAAAAACAATATACCCAAAAACAACACCACACTGATAATAATCATTTTAGAAGTCATACCTATATTGTAACATTACCGCTCTGGGAATTGTAGCCACTTAGACTTTGCCATTACCCAAGTTGATTTTAAATAGGCATCTTTTTGATCTTCTTCAAACGATTCTGGCAAACCACTCTTGTCCCAAGACCCTGTCACTTCTGCTTTATAGAGACCACTCACATTATCCCAAACAAAATCACATTTTGAACAACTCGCAATTGTTCCATCACTAAAATAACCAAGCAGACCAGCGTTGGTCGCATTCACATATTCAAGTGTTCTTTTGTGAACAAAAAAATTAATCACAAAAAATAATACCAACAAAATACTTATGATGACAAGAAATGTTTTTATGTTTTTCATAGCTTCTTCAATCAATAATAAGCCCTCCAAACATAATCATTAATTTTGTATATAGACTTATTTTAATTACTCGATATTTTATCTGACGCGGAAACAACGGAAGAAAGAAAAATAAAATAACTATGCAAAAAAAGATAAAGATGAGTACTTTTTTCATAAAACTATTGAATTGGAGACATTCCCGCTTTGACAACATGCATTACAAGTGCGTGTGTATATCCTATCTCATTGTCATACCAAGCGCACACCTTCACAAGGGTACCATCAACCACTCGTGTAAGCGACAAATCTGCAATCGAAGCAAAGACAGACCCGACAATATCTGAAGACACCAAAGGATCTGTTGTTACAGCAAAAGTCTCTTTCCACAACACATCTTCTGCTGCTTTTATCAAAGCATTGTTTACTTCTTCTACCGTTGTTGGTTTTTTAGCAACGAAAGTAATATCAGCAATAGACCCTGCAATAACAGGCACACGCATAGATATACCATCGAATTTATTGACAAATTGAGGCAATGCCTTTGCAACAGCTTGTGCTGCACCTGTTGATGTGGGGACTATGTTTTGAGCTGCAGCTCTTCCCTCTTTCCAGTCTTTTTTACTTGGCCCATCAACAAGAGACTGACTCGCTGTATATCCGTGAACAGTTGAGAGAATTGCCTTTTCAATCCCAATAGCTTTGTCAAGAATAGCCATAACAGGGCTTGATGCATTTGTCGTGCACGACGCATTTGAAGTAATAGGACAAAGCGCAAAATCACCTTCATTGATACCCATCAAAATAGTAGGTACTTTTGGATTTTGCGGTTCATCTTTTGCAGGAGCAGAAATCACTACCCTCTTTGCACCTGCTTCGATATGAGGATGAGCTTTTGAGTAGCTTGTAAAAAAACCTGTCGACTCTACCACTACATCAATCTGAAGATCTTTCCAAGGTAAAAGTGCAGGATCTTTTTCACTAAAATAACTAATCTTCTTGCCTGCAATAGTCAAAGATTTTTTGTCTTGTGCCACCTCGACAGCATATCCACTCTTTCCATAGGCACTGTCATATTTCATAAGATAAGCAATGTTCTCAATATCACCCAAATCATTTAATGCCACAACCTCAATCTCAGGAACACTTTGTGCGATTTTATAAAAAGCTCTTCCAATTCTTCCTGCACCATTGATTGCAACACGTATTTTTTGCATAGTATATAATATTAAATTAATTATTTTATTAGTTTTATTTTATCATAGAAATAATAATTTCTCGAAACATCTGAGGATTACCAGCACCCTTTGCTTCTTTCATACAAAGACCAATAAGAGAATTGATCACAGATTCTTTGCCCGATTTGTATTCTTGCACCACAGTATCATTGTTACTCAAAATCTTTTCAACAATACGCTTCAATACTTCCGGATCATTTTTGAGAATCCATCCGTTTGTCTCTGCAATAACCTCTGGCTCTCCTCCTTCATTAAAAAGAATTGCAAGAATATCTTTCACACCTCGTGATGAGAGTTTACCTTGACGAAGCATCATCATAAGCTCACCAAAAGCACTCGGGAACACCTGTCCGGGTAATACAACCCCCGCATTCTTCATAAGACCATTAAGATCTGAAACAATATAGTTGGAAGCGAGTTTGATACACTCTTTATCATCACAAAAATGTTTGATTGCCTGTTCAAAGAAAGAAGATAAATGTGGATTGTTAACAAAAAACTCAATATCATCTTGCTTGATACCAAACTCACGTTCATATCGAACTCTTTTTTCTTTTGGGAGCTCATTCATAGATCCTCTCAAATGTTCCAAAGAAAAAGAAGGTTCTTTGCTTATATATATTTTGGGAATATCTGGCTCTGGAAAATATCGATAGTCGTTGCTGTTTTCTTTTTTTCTTTGACTAAAAGTCTTTCCAGTACTTTCATCAAAACCTCGTGTCTCTTGAACTATTTCTTCCCCGTTTTCCAAAAGACCAATATGCCGATCGATTTCGTATGCGATAGCTCTTTCTACAGATTTGAAGGAGTTGAGATTTTTTACTTCTACTTTTTTACCAAGAGTGTGAGGATCTTTAGAAACAGAAATATTTGCCTCGACACGCATTTCACCTTTTTCCATATTTGCATCTCCAGCTCCAAGATATCTCAAAATAAGCTGGAGCTCTTTTGCAAAAGCAGATGCTTCTTCTCCACTATGAATCACAGGCTCTGTCACAAGCTCCATTAAAGGGAGAGATGATCGATTGTAATCAACAAGAGAAAAGTCTCCTGTATCATGACTTGATTTTGCTGTATCTTCTTCAAGATGAATCCGTGTAATGAGAATACGCTTCACATCTTCTTTAGTTTTGACATCGATATATCCACCCGATACAAAAGGATACTTATATTGACTGATTTGGTATCCTTTTGGAATATCGGGATAAAAGTAATTTTTACGATCAAACTCTGAAAAATCAGCAAGATTACCCGAAACAGCGAGACCTACTTTTAATACGTGTGCGATTGCTTCTTTGTTGGGTACAGGAAGTGTGCCCGGATGACCCATACAGATGGGGCAAACATTGGTATTAGGAGCTTTTTCATCTGGATCATTTTTACACCCGCAAAACATCTTGCTCTTTGTTTTGAGTTCTGCGTGGATTTCGAGACCAATAGTTGGAATATATGTATCTTGCATATTATGAAGAAAATAGTACCATAAATCAAAATAATTGCACACAAATGAAGATAGAACTTCGCTGTCCTTGTGGCACATTGATTAAGGGACCAAACCCAAATGGGCAATGCGTCTGCAGACTTTATCCAAGATGCCTCACATCTCGCTCATTGAATAAGAAAAGAGCGAAATCGAAACACAGACAAAAAGTCAGAGCTCGTGAGCTCAAACTCGAACTACCCGACACAAAAAATGGCGGGTAATTTTTTTAAAATACCTGCTAAAATAAACAACCTACTTTGTTGATATCTTGAGAATATTGTTAATATAGGTTCGTGTTAGTGGACCGAAATACCCAATAGCAGGTTTAATTTTTGATGCAACCTGGAACTTTATGAGAGCTGCACGCGTAGCAGGACCAAAACGCTGAATCTCCCTGCCATACGAACCTGGACCTGTCTTTGCAACAGTAAACCCACTTTGATTTAAGAACTTCTGGAGCATAACAACATCTGCTCCAACACTTCCAATTGTAAGATTTCTCTTAAATTGATAATTATCAAAGTTTTTCACAAAGAAATCACCAAGTGGATTACTTAAGGTTGTACTTGCGTTATTATTGTTTGATAGAGTTTGACTATGCTTTGATGAACTTGAAGAACCTCCTCCACCACTACCACCACTTGATACAGTAATTATAAATTCAGGAATAGAAATAACATTACTTATATTACTCGAAGCATCAGTGACCGAAAGAGTACAATCATTATATGTTCCAGCGGTTAATGTGTTGAATGTAATTGTATTGGTACCAACACTTGCTACACTTGTCGCACTACTACAAGATCCGCCATATGTAATAGTCCCAGCCTCATCAGTTGTAAATGAATAGTTAGGAGTTGTATCCGATGTTGGAGAAGATACGGGTGTTACAGTAGAAATTATTGGCGCTGTAGTGTCTGGTACAGCAGTGGTGCTCAATATTTGATCTGATGATGTTGAAGTGTTTGAAGACGCATCAGTTGATACCACAATATAGTGGTAGGTTGTGTTTGGTGTAAGACTAGAGAGTGCAATGGTGTGACTAGTAGCAAGTGTTGCACTTGTTGAAGCTGTTCCGTATGAAGTCGAAAGCCCATAATACACTTTTGAGTCTGCACTCTCGTCTGTTGTCCAAGTGATTGACGCAGTTGAGGTTCCAGGTGTTCCTGAGCTAATACTTGAGATTGAAGGAGGAGTAGTATCAGGACAAGTACTTGTAGTAAATGTGCTGTCACTTGTTGTTGCGGTACCCACACTATTAGTTGCAAACGCACGGTAGTGATATGTAGTGTTACATGTTAGTCCTGAAATATTTTGACTAAAAGAACCTGTACTAAAACTTCCTGTTGAACTTGCTGTACTTCCATATGCAATGGTCGTTCCATAATTAAAGCCTCTATCTGCTACAGACGTACCCCCTGTTGTAGAAATAGAGCTATTTAAAGTAACAGAAGTCGAAGTCAGAGAAGATGTGCTATTGCTTCCCAAGGTTGGAGTTGTAAGTGTTGTAAATGTAGCATCAGCTGACTCTACAAGATTTTGTGCTTGATCTCGAGAACTCACCTTGAAATGATAGATTGTCCCGGGTGTGAGTCCACTAATGACTATACTATGAGAAGTTACATAACTGTCATTTGTCGCAATAGACCCGTATGAAACAGTTGTACCATATTGCACCGAAGAACTTGCAACTTCGTCTGTCTGCCACACAATAGTTGCTGATGTACTTGATACAGATGTAGCTGTTGGACCACTTGTAATCGTAGGACTCGTATTATCAACAACAATAGAAATACTCGAAGTTGCGTAATTGTTTGAAGTGTCTCGAGCTACCGCTGAGAGTGTATATGAACCATCAGCCTCAAGAGAACTGTCCCACATAATCGAAAATGGAAATGTTGTATCTTCAGAATCAATCCGATTATTCCCAAGATAGAAAGAAACTCCTCCCAGCCCAGTCTCGTCAGTTGCATTAGCAGCAATTGAAACCGTCCCAGCTAGATGATGAAGATTCTCTGGTGCAGTAATAGATACTGTTGGTGCAGTAGTATCACCCCCTCCACCAAGAGTAAATGTATTTTCAGTAGAAGTTGAAGTATTAAAATACTGGTCAGTTGATGCAACAACATAATAATAAGTTCCATCCGAAAGTGATGTTAAATTAATTGTGTGCGTAGATGTTAGGGTCAAATCGCTTTCACAAGTATCATAATTCCCAGTCGTCTGACTATAACAAACATACGAGTTTGAATTTTCATCAGTATCCCATGCAATATCGACTGAATCGGGGCCCATCACAGTACTTGTAACGTTCGATATGACCGGTCCATTAATATCATTCGACAAATCAATGATTCCTTCTGCTGCACTAGTCCCAGGTACACCAGATGAACCATCAGAAGCACCCATCAGACCTTCAGTACCACTTGAACCCGCACTTCCATCACTTCCAGGATAGCCCCAATTACCTGCTGGCCCAGGTTGACCACATCCAAGAAAATCACCAAACTCATCGTACAAACAGCTTGGTGCACCACCAGCACCACCGTTACCACCAGAGCCACCACTGCTGCCACTACCAGCATAAGCAGTACCACCAAGACCTCGACTACCCCCATTACCATAAGCACCACCATTACCGCCCGATATTGCAATACTCAACATTGAGTCGTATACAACGGTTCCCGTTACACTGCCTCCACCACCAGCACTTCCACCATTTCCTCCGTTACCACCAGAGCCACCGTTACCACCAAGACCCCCGTCACCTCCGCCACCTCCGTTACCTCCCGTGCCTCCATCACCTCCACTACCACCGTCGCAAATACCACAACCAGGATCAGCAGAAACACCTGGGTAACCTTCGGATCCAGTCGTACCGCTCGCACCGTTTCCACCATTCGCAGCACCACCGTTACCACCAGAGCCACCGTTACCACCAGAGCCACCGTTACCACCCATTACAGAAATATAAACGGGCGAATTTGCTATTGCCCTTCTCAAGATTAGATTGCCGCCCGCACCACCTCCACCACCACTACCTCCCCCCCCTCCATTTGATCCAGCACCACCGTTCCCCCCGCTTGTTCCGTTATCTCCGCTATTCATACCACCCTGACCACTAGCATCATTTCCCTGAGTCCCAGCTTCTCCGGTTACAACATCTCCACCGTTTCCGCCATGCAAATCAAAATTGAGACTGGTAATATCAGAATCTATAACCGTAACATTACCACCATTACCGCCCGCAGTACCATCTGCTCCAGGACTT
>CAYORS010000012.1:0-30742 GCA_964406475.1 uncultured Candidatus Saccharibacteria bacterium | reverse complement strand
GCTGCTCCCCCGG
Organism: uncultured Candidatus Saccharibacteria bacterium; assembly: GCA_964406475.1. Lineage (GTDB taxonomy): Bacteria > Patescibacteriota > Minisyncoccia > Phycocordibacterales > CAIRYW01 > JAQBQZ01. The sequence continues at coordinate 30,729 of CAYORS010000012.1, read as the reverse complement.
TAGGGTTCGAACCTACGACCAATCGATTAACAGTCGATTGCTCTACCAGCTGAGCTACAGGGGAATGTATCTCTGTTCTTTTGGAACATTAGTATACTATCAAAAAACACATCTGATTGCAAAGGTGTGGTGTATGAGTTTTTGGCAATGTTACAATATATTTATGCTTATAAAAATAAAGGTATTTCCCAAGAGTCGCAAAGAGGAACTGATTGATAAAGGCAATAATCGCTATGAGCTCTATATCCGCGCCGAAGCCAAAAGGGGCGAAGCGAATAAGAGGGTGCTTGAATATATGAGAGATATGTTTCCTCAATCAAAAAGTATTCGTATTATAAAAGGACATACAACACCAAACAAACATATTGAAGTAGGTGACAATCAACAGAGTTTTGGGTATTAAACTATCTTTGTACGATCAAGGTGTGTTGCTTGTTTAATTAAAAACTTACTGGGTGTATAATTAGGGTATTATAAGATTAATTAAAAAGCACTATGATAAAGAGACATATCAAATCTACAAATATGGAGATGACAGATGCCATCGCCAATTATTTGGAAAAAAGAATCGTGTCACTTGAAAAGTTTGTTCAAAATGTTGAAGATGCTATAGCTCGAATTGAAGTCGGCAAAACATCACATCATCATCACAAAGGAGATATTTTTAGGGCAGAAATTAATCTTGAATATGGTGATCATAAGTTTCGTGCTGTAGCCGAATCAAGTGATCTCTATAAAGCTATTGATCTTATGCGAGATGAAATTGTTGGAGAAGTAACTCGTGCACAAAAAAAGGGAAGACATCTTTTGAAAAAAGGAAGACAAAAAATAAAAGATATGATGAAGGTGTTGGTGCGAGCGTAAAGGCTCAGATACAAAACAAAAGCGGGCTATTTAGTCCGCTTTTGTTTTGTATCCTCTTTCAAAATCAGAAAAGTTCATTTCTTTTTTGCCTTCGGGAATTACTTTTTTGATTATGAGTTGGTTGTTTTTGTATTCTGCATCTGTGATTTTGACTCTTATGTTACGATCGTTGTGATGAACAAAAAAATATGTCCCGGGCCATCCGTCATATGCGCATATTTTCAAAAAATTTGTATAAGGGTCGGTCGTAAGATCAAGTAGTCCATCTTGTTTTGTGAATTCTTTGCAATAGGTGGCTTTGGTGTGATCTTGTTCTTGTGGAGAAATCAAACCTTCTATCCACTGAGGCAGTGTGTGGAGTAGAAGCTCTGCACCCTCTTTACTTAATATGGTATCGATTGTGTGTCCAGAGACAGGCCATGGATCAATTGATACTCTTTTTTGGGCGAGGATTGGTCCGTGATCCATTTTGTCATCTAAAAGCATTATAGAGACCCCGGTGTCTTTGGTGTCATTTAAGAGTGCTGAACGCATCGGAGATGGTCCTCGGAGAGAAGGAAGAAGTGAGGGATGAACATTAATAACTCCTTTTTTAGGTATATTTAGAAGTTTTTGCGGGAGTATTTTGCCATATGACGCAAGGATGAAGACATCGGCATATGTGTGTTGGAGTGTGTCCAAAACTTCTTCATCAATTCGTGAGGGTTGTATAAAAGGAATATTGTGTTCTTTGGCCCATTGTTTTTCTACGGGTTCCTCAATTGTTTTTTTGGAAGTCTGAATATCTTGTCCAGCGACAATGAGAGAAGGAGTGTATGATGCTTCAAAAAGAGTGTTAAGTATATCAAGCGCAAGAGGGTTTGTACCAAAAAAGACAAATTTCATAAATTATTTTTTAGGAGGTAAGTCGACAATGTCTTTTGCTTTGTCGATAAAAAGCACACCGTCGAGATGATCTGTTTCGTGTTGAAAAATTTGGGCCAAGAGTCCGGAGCCTCCACGCGTGAATTTTTTGCCATTTTCGTCGTACGCTTCCAGGGTTGCTTTGGTTGATCTTTTTACTTTGCCATACAAATAGCGAACAGAAAGACATCCCTCATCCATATATTCTTTATCTCGTGAAAGTCGAGTGATTGTGGGGTTAATACAGACAATGTCAGGTGCGATGGGGTTTTCTTTGTTCTCTTCATAATCTCCTTTTTCGATATCAAAAGCTCTGCCACTGATCACAAAGATACGATATGAGACGCCTATTTGTGGAGCAGCGATAGCCACACCATCGTCTTGTGAGAGAAGGGCTGTTTTCATATCTTTGATTATTTTTTGAAACTTCGATGATGTGATTTCTTCAATAGGCACTTCTTTGGCTTTGTCGCGAAGAACTTTTTCACCACTTTGAACGATTGCTACCATATACCTATTTATACAGCAAAAAAGCGTTTTTTCAAAGTTTGTTAGAGAATGTGTGTTGGTGTGGTATCAACAGAGATAAACGGAGGTAAGCTCTGCAAAAGACCAACGAGTTTTTCATCGAGTTTTTGTTTGTGGGGAAGTTTGAGAAGAAGATGAAGGGTGACTGTATTTTTTTTTGATTTTGTATATGCAGGGAAAACAAGGGGAGTATATTCTTCAAAAATATCTTTCATTTTTTGGGTTTCATCTTTTATTTTTTCTCTTGATGTTGTAAGAGATATTTTGATAAGTGATGAATAGGGAGGGTATCCAAAATCTTGTCGAGCTTTTATCTCTTCTTTGATAAAGGTGTCATAATCTCCTGTCCCTGCATATGCAAGGAGTGTGTTGTTTTGTGTTCGAGTTTGGATTACGAGTGTATCGGTTGTTTTTGATTTGAGATCAATGATGATGTGTACAATTCTTTCATTGGTACGGAAATCAGGAAGAGAAAAAAGACTATCGAGTGAGGGAATGATTGCATAATCTACACTTTTTTCTTCTATAAAAGGCATTCCAAGTTCTGTTGTCACAAGAATGCTTTTTGTTGTAAAAAAACTTTTTATACTTTCGGTGATAGATTTTCGTGTTTTGTGTGTGTCACTATCAATACGGATAATCGGATCTTTAACAAAAGAAGATAATTCTTCAACGATTCTTTCGATTCCGATACCCAAAGGTGTGAGGTTCCAGCTATCGCAGTGGGTGCATTTTTTGAGGCTATCTTCTCGAGTACCACAATGGTGGCAGATAAAAAATCTTTTTTCTTTTACTGTGTGAAGGACAAGGGGGCTTTCACAATTGGAGCATAAGACAGGTGTACCACAATCAGAACAAACCGTTTGAGGTGCTATGCCTCGTCGTGTCGCATACAAAATTATTTTTTTGTTTTGCGCTATTTTTTGTTGTATGATCTCGATCGTACGATGGTCAAAAATACTAAATTTTTGTTTCGCATTTTCTTTTTTGAGTATGGTGATAATCTGTGTCTTGACCGAGTCTCTATCACGTCTTTCAATATGGCCATATTCTGTCACGGTTCCTTCTTTTAGTCGGGCAAGAGTATGTATAGAAAGTAGAGTGTCTCCAAAAATAATAGGAATATGCAATGCTTCCGCATACGATTCTGCAACAATGCGTACATCAAAAAAAGGCCTCTGTCTTTGTTTGTAAAATGCTGATGATTCTTCTTCTACAATAATGATTCCTGTATCAGAAGGTATACAAGAGAGTCCATGCATAGTTCCAATGATAAGAAGTGCGTGATTTTTATCTTTGATACGAGTAAGTGATTCCAAAAACTTTGTTTTGCTTTTTTGGTGAAGGGTAATTGTATAATCTTCTATTCCACGCGAGAGTTGTGATGAAAGAATGAGTGCTTTTTCTATTGTTGGTGTCAAAATAAAAATCGATTGTTTTTTTGCAAATGATTCGCGTACGATACTTCTGTAGGTATTGATACGTGTCTCTGTGTCGGTTTGGATTGCTTTTGTGTGGAAATACGACTGTTTGTTTGGTGTTGGGTTTTGTATGTCAAACAGAGATGGGTTCTCGATATATAGAGTAGGTACGGTAGACGCAATCACTGCGCCAAGTGTTGCGGCACTTTTGTGGGCAAGAATTTTTGACGCAGAGAGTATGTGTTCTGGAAAGATGATATTATCTTTGAGTCCAGTTATTTTTTTGACTACAAAATTCATTTGTTTTATATCACTTTTTGCTTCTTGGGCTGATATTGATTCCACAACAATTCCTTTGATTGTTTTGTTGCGTAAAGGTATAGACACAATGGTACCCAAAGGCACATCATCACTACCAAAATATGACAATGTGTCTTTTCGAATATTGCGAGCGATGGGGAGGAGGGTGAGGAGTCTCATAGGTTTATTCTATGCCAAATCTGAGTTTGCAGGTATTGATTTTTGAACATACGTATGACATATGTGTGTTGTTATGGGTTATGGTGGAAACTGATATAGGACGTAAACTCCTCATGGAATGTGGTCAATGTGGGCAACTATATCTGTCCTTATTTTCCTCTCCACACTTTATATTGCAGTAGCTCATTCACTCTTCTTCAGGTTTTGTACCTGAATTTATTTTATAAATGAGGATTATTTTTAATAGCAGATGTGTAAGATATTATGAGTAAAATATTTATAATCAAAAATATCACATTGATCCATTTGATAATGGTTGTATGATTACTAAAATATATTGAGTATATAAACTGAATAATCCATTGTGTGATTGGTATACCTAAAATTATATATGATGCCAATAAATGTCCGTTTGAACCAGGTTCTACAACAGGTGTTAATAAAGCAGCAATAATCAATAAAATAAGACCAAAAAAACCTATGATTACCTGAGTTGAGACTAATATGAACTGTATTATAAAATACATTGTGCAAATATTATTTAATAACCATTATAATAGATAATACACTCGTTCATAACTACAGACAAGTTTCAGGTAGGGTGAACAAAGTATTTTATAAGATAAATTAATAATTATAGTTTGAGGTAGATTATAATTATCTGTAGCAGGAAAAAAGATTTTTATTTAACAACTTTCTATCTTGGCTTTTAGTTGGTTTAGTCGTTTGACGAGGTCCTCATACCCACGATTGATAGAATACACATTGCGAAGTATTGATGTGCCACGAGCTCCAAGCATTCCAATGAGTATTATTGCTGCGGGGCGAAGTGCGGGAGGGGTGACTACTTCTGCTGGTTTGAGAGTTGTCCGTCCTTTGATATAAACCCTATGAGGGTCAGCCAAAATAATCTGTGCACCGAGTTTTTCAAGTTCGGTATAATAAATAGCTCGTTTTTCGTAGACCCAATCATGAATAAGAGTTTCACCTTCTGCTTGAGTAGCTATCACTGCAAAGAAAGGAAGGTTGTCAATATTAATACCAGGATAGGGAAGAGCGTGGATTTTTTCTGGGAGAGCTTTGAGCTTGGAAGGAAACACTTCAATATCAACCAAATTTACAAATCCATTTTCTCCTTTGTAGACATTACTCAATTTATATTTTAATCCCATTTTTTTGAGCTTGAGAAGTTCGAGTTCAAGAAAATTGATAGGACATTTTGTGATCTGTATGTGTGACTGTGTCACAATACCTGCTGTCAGAAAAAACATTGATTCAATGGGATCTTCACTCATTTCAAAAACAACATCCATACGTATGTCTTTTTTGCCTCTGACAATGAGTGTAGATGTGCCAATACCTTCAATCTGTACACCGAGTGTGTTGAGGAAATGGCAGAGATCCTGGACCATGTAGTTAGAAGAAGCAAATTTGATTGTAGAGACACCGTCAATCTTGGCTGCTGCCATGAGAGCGTTTTCTGTCACAGTGTCTCCCATTTCGTAGAGTACGATATCCGCGCTTCGAAGTTTTGGTGCGCGGATGTTGTATTCATTGTCACTTGTTTTTATTTTTACACCCAAGTTTTCGAGTGCAAAAAAATGTGGTGATACAATACGACTGCCGAGTTTGCAGCCCCCTGCAAAAGGAAGTGAGAAGTTTTTGAATCGGTGAATGAGGGGGCCTATCATCATAATAATTGTTCGAGTTTTTGAAGCAGATTCTTTGTTGATTTTTTGAGGATTTATTTTTGATGTATCAATAACAAGATCTGATCCTCGCCAATCTATTTTTGATCCCATACTTTGGAGCACTTCGATAGTACGAAAAACTTCTTCTATCTTTGGTACTTTCTTGAGAGTGGTTGTGCCTTCATTTAAAAGTGATGCACACAAAAGTGCAACCGCAGCATTTTTAGATTTTTTTGTTTCAACACTTCCACTCAAAGAACGTCCTCCTGTCACTCTAAAATTGAGTGTTTGTGATGTATTTTTTGATTCCATAAAGCAGAGTATAGCATAAATAACCTTTTCGATATATACTACTAGCACAAAAAGATATGTCATTTTTTACTCGAAAATTAGGAATAGATCTAGGAACGGCTAATATATTGGTTTTTGTGCCTGGTAGAGGTATCGTTCTCAACGAACCATCTGTGGTTGCAGTATCAGAATCAGAATCAGAAAACAAAATCCTTGCTGTGGGTCTTGAGGCTAAAGAAATGATTGGGAAAACTCCAGATAATATTAGGGCCTATCGACCTATGAAAGATGGTGTAATTGCTGATTATCGTGTGACCGAAGCGATGCTTCGTTATTATATTGGTAAGGCTCTTGGAAAATGGAATCTGATTCGTCCTGAAGTGATGATATCTGTACCTGCTGGTGTTACATCCACAGAAAGACGTGCTGTGATAGAAGCAGCTATAAAAGCTGGTGCAAAAAATGCATATGTCGTCAAAGAGCCTATTCTTGCTGCAATCGGTGCTGGTATATCTATTCAAGAACCCAAAGGACATATGATTGTTGATGTGGGAGGAGGTACGACAGATGTGGCAGTGATCTCTCTTGGAGGGATTGTTGCGTCAACATCTGTGAAATGCGCAGGTAATAGGATTGATGCAGGAATCATTGATTATATGAAAAAACATTATAACCTTATGGTAGGAGAAAAGACGGCAGAAGATATAAAAATCACAGTGGGAAGTGCTGTACCTGTCGAAGAAGAGTTGTCTATGTCAGTAAAAGGAAGAGATTGTTTGTCTGGATTACCGCGTACAATCGAGATCAAAACAAACGAAGTTGTTCGTGCTATAGGTAAAGAGCTTCGAGAGATGATACAGGCTATCAAGGATGTCTTGCAAGACACGCCACCAGAACTCGCTTCAGATATTATCGATCAAGGGATTATTATGACAGGGGGATCTTCACAGTTACGGAATCTCCCTGATCTTGTATTTCGTCGTACAGGAGTAAAGGCAAAGCTTGCTGAGAACGCTCTTTTTTGTGTTGCGATGGGAACAGGTATTGCACTCGAACATCTCGAAACATACAAAAAAACAGTTATTTCAAAAAGATAAAAATGTTATCATCTTTTTTATATTCTCATCATGCGTTACTTCTTGAGGGTGAAAGTCATCTTGTTTTTGAAAATATAAAAAAAACTTTTGAAGATGAAGGGTTTTTGTACATAGGCAACCCGGATATTGTTTTTTTGTTTTATCAGAAGTTTGGTATTCTCGAGTCTCGACAGATAATTGAGATGTCCTCAGTGTCACCAGTTAAGGAAGAAAAAAGAAGAATTATTGTTGGTTTTGAAAGTATTACTCCAGAGGCTCAAAATGCACTTCTGAAGGTTCTCGAAGATCCTGTGCCACATACGCATTTTATTTTTGTTGTAAGAGCTGTGGGAGGGTTGCTTCCGACTTTGCGCTCTCGTTTTCTTTTGGTGCAAGGTGCATCACGACAAAACAGCAGTGAAAAAAAGGCACTTGCTTTTTTGAAGGCTGATTTTAATCAAAAAATGAAAATTATCGATGAACTGCTTCAGGTATACAAAACAACAGAAAGCAAAAACGAAATGCAAGATTTTGTGGAAAGTGTCTATATTCAAACAGAAAAAACAAAAGAAAATATTTATTTTTTAAATATGGTTGCAAAAATTCTCACATATTTACCCGACAAATCATCCTCACCAAAAATTCTGCTTGAGTCTTTGGTTCTTTCGAGTATATAGGATTTTTTGTTCGTTTTATTGTATACTACAGTTATTATTCATATAGTTGTTATTATTTTAAATGTACGATTTCAAAAACTTTAAGCAAAAGATAAAAGAAACTGAAGACTGGCTCGTCAAAGAATTTTCACAAATTCGTACGGGCAGAGCAACTCCCCAGATGCTCGATAGTATTCTTGTTGAGGTATATGGGTCAAGTATGCCTATTTCTCAAGTTGCTACATTAAATATTGAAGATCCTCGTACATTACGAATCACTCCGTGGGATAGTGGTAATAGTAAGGCGATTGAAAAGGCTATTCTTGTTTCAAACACGGGACTTTCTGTGGTGCTCGATGACAAAGGGGTTCGTGTTTCTTTTCCTGCACTCACAACAGAGTCTCGTGCTAATTTTGTCAAAATCGCAAAAGCAAAAATAGAAGAAGCAAAAATAACCCTTCGTGGAGAGCGCAATCGTATCAATGATGATCTCAACATACAAAAAAAGGAAGGTTCTATGAGTGAAGATGATGTGATGCGTGCAAAAACCGAAATTGATAAACTCATCAAAGAAGCAAACGAGAAGCTTGAAGCTTTGGGGGACAAAAAGGAGCAAGAAATTATGAATTAAAAATCAAAAAACACTCAGCATTTGGGTGTTTTTTGATTTTTTCTGTGGATTCGTTTATACTTTTTTTATGACAATCATTACTTTTTTTATTGTTATTTCATTTTTAATTTTTGTACATGAACTGGGGCATTTTCTTGCTGCCAAAAAATCCGGTGTTCGGGTTGATGAGTTTTCTATTGGTTTTCCTCCGCGTGTATGGTCTTTTCGGCGTGGTGAGACCTTATATTCTTTAAATCTTATTCCGTTTGGTGGATACGTCAAAATCTTTGGAGAAAATCCTGATAATGATTCTCTTTCAGGTCCAGATAAAGAAAGAAGTTTTATTAATAAAAAAAGACATCTCCAAGCATTTATTCTTGTTGCGGGTGTACTTATGAATATTCTAACTGCATGGATTCTGCTATCAGCAAGTTATACATTTGGTTTGTATAAAACCTCAGCACAAAAAAACGAAGGGTTGTCTGTGATTGTGACAGGTGTTATAAAAGACTCTCCTGCGTATAATGCTGGACTACAACAAGGTGATTTTCTTGTTTCTGTATATCAAGAAAAGGAAGTGCCAGATTCAATACCTTTTGACATATCTCATATACGAGAATCAATTCAAAAATCCCAAGGGAATGATATTGTTGTGACTTACAAAAGAAACGATACTTTAGGATCAACTACACTCAAAGCGAGACAGGAAAATGGTACTTATATTATCGGTGTTTCTATGGCTGATATCTCACAGACAAAGCTTCCGTTTTATAAAGCTGTTTTTGTGGGTGCTCTTACAACATATGATTTATTCAAGCAGACAACAGTGGGGACGCTAGATTTTTTTGGTAACGCGTTAACATTCCGTGCAAATTTGAAGGATGTGTCTGGGCCTGTAGGTATTGCAGGCTATTTGAATGAGGCAAGGGAGCTTGGCTTTAGTACACTACTTACATTTGTGGCGATGATTTCTATTAACCTTGCAGTCATCAATCTCTTGCCTTTTCCTGCACTTGATGGAGGAAGATTGCTTGTTGTTCTCATCGAATCACTGGTAAGAAAGCCTATAAAACCTTCGATTATAAATACGATTAATGTTTTAGGATTTATGTTTCTTATGGGGCTTATGCTTGCTGTGACTGTGTCAGACATACTTAAACTTTTCTAGGTATTGTTTTTTGTGCAATTTGTTGTATTGTAATTATACACGAAATGATCGCTGTATGTTGAATACAGAGGAAAGTCCGAACACTTATCTACATATTTTGTAGAAAGAGTAGTGGGTAACACCCATCGTGAGAGGTATCTCATAGAGGTGCGAGCAGTGACGCTCTCGACGAAAGTCAAAAGCATCCTTCGGGATGAATTTTGTGGTAACACAAAAGTGAAACGGCAAAATCCTTACTTGAGTGCAAGGCCGTGACTATGCTTTTGCATAGTAGTGCCGCTTGATTCTTTTTGGCAACAAGAAGAACAGATAAATGATCATTGCTTTCGTAAGAAAGTACAGAATTCGGCTTATACGTGTATACAAAAAACAAAACACCCTATTTCCACAGGGTGTTTTGTTTTTTTTGGTGTATACTTAAACTAAACTGAATAAATATTAATTTTTTGCAATGATTGAAAATAAACCAACAAAAATAAATAAATTTGCCTTTTTATTGTTTAGTACACTGGTTTTTGTTTTACCGATTTTCTTTCTTCCTTTGAATATTTTGGGTTTTACCGAAGCAAAAGTCTCTTTGTTTGCTATTCTAACTTTGCTCGTATTTTGTCTTTTGATTGTTGATGTCTTAAAAAAAGGTGAACTTTTTATTTATAGACAGTGGGGATATCTATGTATGTTTCTATCTTTGTGTGCAAGTGTAGTATCTGTGTATGGCAATCATTTTCTTCCCCATATGGTTTTTGGAAGTCTCCTTGACCAAGATACGCTTTTTATTACTAGCATTTCTTTCTTGTTTGTTAGTGTTACGAGTGTTCTTGTAAATTCGCCTCGTCGTATCAAAAACACCCTTGCGCTCTTTTTGATTTCTGTCTTTTTTTCAAGTGTAATTCAAATTATTCACATTTTTATTCCTAAGTTTACACTTGGTCTGATTGATCTGCCCATTATTACATTAAGTGGGAATTGGAGTGATCTCTCTCTTCTTGTAACACTACTTCTTTTTGTTGTTGTGGCTATTTTGACAATGACAAAAATTAAGAAATGGGTTTATTACTCTCTGTTGGCTTTTCTTCCCATTCCTTTTTTGTTCATTACTTTGTCTGTTGTGTCATTTGATTTTTATTTTTTTAGTGCAAGCTTATCAAGCCTCATTTGTTTTTTTGCTGTGATTGGTTTTGCGTACTTTTACTCACTGAGTCGTGTAAGTAAAAGTAAAAGTGAGGATTCGGAATCAGAATATCATTTCAATTTTACTCCATCGCTTGTTGTTCTTATTCTCTCTCTTGCTGTTTTAGTGTTCTATACACCTTTATCACGATTCCTTATTTCAAAAACGCAGGTAACTTATTTTGAGGGGCGACCAAATTGGCAATCAACACTCATTATTGCATATCAAAATTTTAAAGAACATCATTTTTTTGGTACTGGACTTAATACGTTTGAAGAACAATGGAGTTTGCGAAAGACTGCTGATGTAAATATGTATCCATTTTGGAACACTGATTTTCAGTTTGGTGTTGGTATCTTACCTACCATAGCAACTACTCTTGGAGTGGTCGGGTTTGTTATTTACTGTCTTTTTTATCTTTATGTTGTATGGATTTGCTCTCAACTTCTATTTGATTTTTACAAATCACGGAGCGGTATAACAGATCACATTATTGTTCCATCCCTGACACTTCTATCAACTTTTATTATTGCCTTCAATACACCAGGTTTTGTTGTTGTTGTGAGTCATTTTTTATTTCTTGGGCTTTTGTTTTCAGTAGCAAATCGTTCGGTAAAATTATGGACAATTAATATTCAAAAGAATCAGGCAAGCGCGTTTTTCTCTGTTATTTTTGTGATTATTGCAGTTCTCAGTTCTATCTACGTTATGTACCTTATTGTTGTTAAGGACCTTGCAAATCATTCATATCGAAAAGCGTTTAGTGCTTCACATATTGATGAGGGGATTATGTATATGTCACGCGCAGTCAATTTTGATCCGGAAAATCCTTTATATCATCAAGGTTTGGCGGAGTTTTATGTTGCAAAATTAAACAATCTCCTTTCAACATCTAAGGTAGATACGGACACACAAAACTTTCTTTTGAAAAACGCAATTCAGTTTTCGGTAAATACAGAAACATTAAATCCTTATGATTACAAAAACAAAATGGCGACAGGGAAGATTCTTCAGTTTTTGGGAAGTCTTGGGCTCAAGGATGCATTTCAAGCTGCAGAAATAAGGTATCAAGATGCTCACAAATTAAACCCTGCAAACCCTCTCCCTCTTTTACTTCTTACTCAGGTTAATCTTAATCAAAACAAAAAAACACAAGCAAAAGAGTTTTTGCTCCAGGCGCTTGCTCTCAAGAGTAATTATAGCGATACTCCTGAACTAGAAAAAGAAGTTAAAAATCTTATTGATAGTACATCTCCAGCACGCGAAGTTCCAAAAGCAACATCAACAAAAAATAAATAAAAATGGTTCAAAAATTGCTAAAAGTTTTTAGAGGTGAATCAAAGAGTGTTCACGAGGCAGCTTATCTTTTGGGTTTTTTTGCTATTGTGTCTCAAATCCTTGGGTTGTTTAGAGATAGGCTTCTTGCTCATTATTTTGGAGCGGGAGCCTCACTTGATCTTTATTATGCATCATTTAGGGTTCCTGATCTTATTTTTGCATGCGTCGCTTCTTTGGTTGCTGCCTCTGTTTTGATTCCTTTTATTCAAGAAAAGATGCTTCATAAGAAAGAAGAGGTTAAGCAGTTTATTGATGAGATGTGGAGTGGTTTTTTTGTGATTATGATGTGTGTTTCTTTCCTTGCTTTTATATTTATGCCCATACTCGTATCTTTGATGTATTCAAAAATGACATTGGAAAATCAAAATATTATTATCACCTTGTCACGCATTCTTCTGCTCTCACCAATCTTTCTAGGTTTTTCTAATTTTTTATCAAGTATTATTCAAGCTCATAGACGATTTGCATTATATGCACTCAGTCCTGTTGTGTATAATATTGCAATCATTTTAGGGTTGATTGTATTGTTTCCTATTTTTGGAATAAGTGGAGTGGTGATTGGGGTTGTGTGCGGGTCTATATTGCACGCACTGATTCAAATACCTTTTGCAAAATCAGTTGCTCTTTTTCCTGATTTTGTTTTTCCTGTTTCGTGGTCACGAATCAAATCAGTGCTTTATATATCATTTTCTCGAACAATAACGCTCACGCTTGTTAACTTTGTGTTGATTGCTCTCGTGTCTTTGGCATCACGCATGGCAGAGGGTTCTATTGCTGTGTTTACTTTGTCATACAATTTGCAGTCTGTGCCTATGACAATTATCGGTGTTAGCTATTCGATGGCTGCTTTTCCAACACTGTCAAAGCTTTTTGCACAAGGAGACAAAAAAGAGTTTGTACGCCACGTATCGAATGCTTTGCGGCATATTATTTTTTTATCACTTCCTATTACTGCTCTCTTTGTTGTACTTCGTGCACAGATTGTTCGAACTATTTTAGGTACAGGAGCATTTTCGTGGAGTGACACACGTCTGACTGCTGCCTGTTTTGCTCTTTTTTCTATTTCTGCAGTTGCACAAAGTGTCAATCTTCTTTTTGTGCGTGCATACTATGCAGCCGGTAAAACCAAAATACCTCTCGTGATATCTTTCATTTCCTCTCTTTGTATTGTTGTATGTTCTTATGTATTTTATCGTTTGTATTTTGTGTCAGATTTGTTGCGCTCGACAGTGTTATCAATACTTAAACTTGAAAATGTCCCCGGATCAGAAATACTGGCACTCCCAATGGGTTTTACTATTGGCAGTCTCATCGGAATGATTTGTTTTGTTGTATGGTTTGAAAAGGAGTTTAAAAATTTTTTTGCATCTTTAAAAGATGTGCTCATACAAAGTTTTGTTGCATCGCTTTTGTGTGTAGTTGCGTCTTATTTTGCTTTAGGAGGGGGTGCTTATGTTTTGGAGACAAAAACTCTTGCAGGGATTTTTTCACAGGGGCTCATTGCGGGACTTATTGGTCTTGTTTTTTGGTTTGCAAGTCTCAAGCTTATGAAAAACAAAGAAGTAGGAGAACTTGAGAAAAATATGAAGAATCATATTTGGAAGGCGAATGCGATTGCACCAGAAAAAGAAGAAATCTAAAGACTCTTTCAACATTTCTTATCTTCTGATATACTCAACAAATGTTAGAAAATATACGAAATTTTAGTATTATTGCTCATATTGATCACGGCAAAAGCACTTTGGCCGATCGAATGCTCGAGGTGACACACACTATTGAAGCTCGCAAAATGCGTGATCAGGTTCTTGATGATATGGAACTCGAAAGAGAAAAAGGTATCACAATAAAAATGAGACCCGTCCGTATGGAGTATGTTTTCAAGAATACTTCTTATATTTTAAATCTTATCGATACACCAGGACATATTGATTTTTCTTATGAGGTTTCTCGGGCACTTAAAGCTGTTGAAGGATCTATTTTGCTTGTTGATGCAACACAGGGTGTTCAGGCACAAACATTAACCACGCTTGAAATGGCAAAAAAGACAGGCATTACTATTATTCCAGTCCTTAGTAAAATTGATTCTCCACTTGCCCGCAAAGATGAAGTAAAAGAGGAAATGATAAAATTGCTTGGTTGTTCTTACGACGATATTATAGAAACATCTGGAAAAACTGGCGAAGGTGTAGCACGTCTTCTTGAAGAAATTATAAATAAAATTCCTCATCCAAAGCAAGAGATTGTTGATACAAATGATTTTCGAGCTCTTGTGTTTGATTTTCAATATTCTAATCATAAAGGAGTTATTGTGTATGTTCGAGGTGTGGAAGGTGGTGTAAAACGTCAAGATGAATTAGTATTTGGTGTTGCACAAAAAAAGTTCTTTGCTCTTGATGTGGGGGTTTTTACCCCCAACGAGACGTCAGTTTCACGACTTGGAGCGGGGGAGATTGGTTATATTGTAACAGGTATCAAAGAGCCTGGTGTTGCATCTGTGGGGGATACAGTGACAGGTTTTAAGCACGGTCTTCCTGTTCTACCAGGATATATGAAGCCTTCGCCTGTGGTTTGGGCGTCTATTTATCCAGAAGATGCTGATGATTTTGATCTCTTGAAACAAGCTTTGGGACGTCTTTCTCTTTCTGACTCTGCTTTTTCTTATGAAGAAGAATCATCAGGATCTTTGGGACGAGGATTTAGGTGTGGTTTTTTAGGGTTGCTGCATCTTGAAATTATTACAGAGAGATTAAAAAGAGAGTTTCATTTGAATCTTGTCATTGCGACTCCGTCTATCACATATGACGTTGTTTTAAAGAACGGAAAAACAGTGACTATTTATTCACCTTCACTTTTTCCAGAACACGGACAGGTTGTCTCTGTGTCTGAACCATGGGTTAATGTTACTATTATTACTCCTTCGTCATATACAGGTGTGATTTATCAGCTTTTGTATGAACATGAAGCAGAGCTTGGAGAGGTGAATGATTTTGGAGATGGACGAATGTCTCTGTCAATCAAAATGCCACTTCGAGAACTTATGAGAAATTTTTTTGATGAACTAAAAAGTGTATCTTC
Organism: uncultured Candidatus Saccharibacteria bacterium; assembly: GCA_964406475.1. Classification (GTDB taxonomy): domain Bacteria; phylum Patescibacteriota; class Minisyncoccia; order Phycocordibacterales; family CAIRYW01; genus JAQBQZ01. The sequence goes on along the minus strand of CAYORS010000012.1, from coordinate 15,457 downwards.
TGGATACGCTTCATTGTCGTACGAATTTGAATCAATGAGAAGTGCTGATGTGATGCGGATGGATATACTTGTAGCTGAAGAACCTGTCGAAGCTTTCACTCGTATTGTTGCAAGACGACGTCTTCAGGAAGAAGCCGAAAAATCAGTCAAACGTTTGCATACGGTTCTACCGCGACAACTTTTTGTTACAAAAATCCAAGCAAAAGCAGATGGAAGAATTATCTCATCAGAAACACTAAGTGCTCTCCGTAAAGATGTGACGGGGTATTTGTATGGAGGTGATGTGACACGTAAGAAAAAACTACTAGAGAAACAGAAAAAAGGTAAAGCAAAAATGAAAGAAAGAGGTAAGGGTAGTGTTGAGATACCCCATGATGTATTTCTTAAGATGATGAAGGGGTCAGACTAGAAAAACAAACTACGGAGTCCTTTATTTGTAGAGTCCTGGCATGTACATAATAACCATGCTTACGATGACAAAAAACGCAACAATGCTAAAAACGATATTTATGATTTTTTTCACTCTTGATCCAAAAAGAAACATTGAAGTATAAAGTATTATGCTATTATTTGCCCATTATAGCATAATCTATGTCTATGGTAAAATAGCTAGTATATGAAGCATTTTGAGGTCAAAAAAAATCTAAAACACCATATTTACTCTCGAACAACGATTGTTGTACTCCTTCTCATTATTCTAATTCTTTTTAAAGGTGTTTTTGTTCTTTTTTTGCGTTTTAAAGAAAGTAAAAATATGCGAATTCAATCAGAAAACCGTTTAAATGATATGCTTCTCCAGAAAGAATCTCTTGAAGTGGCGACACATCATCTTGATAGAGATGGTGGTGTTGATATGGAAATTCGTCGTAAATTTAATGTTGCAAAACCTGGCGAACGAGTTGCTCTTGTAGTTGATGAGAAAAAAGAGGAGTCAACAACAACACCTCCGAGTTTCTTTTCTGTTTTATGGCACAAAATATTTAAGTAGTACATATTTTAAAAAACAAGGTTTTGTTTATAATAAGCGTATTAATATAAAAGTCTATACATATGGCTCAGATTATTGTTTATAGCACACCAAGTTGTCATTATTGTAAAAAAGTCAAAGAGTATTTGGCAGCAAAAAATATTGCTTACGAAGAATACGATGTTGCAGCTCTTCACGATAAACGTAAGGAAATGGTAGAGAAGAGTGGGCAATTAGGGGTTCCTGTACTTGATTTCAATGGTGAGATTATTGTTGGATTTGATGAAGATCGTCTTGATCAATTGACTCAATAAAAAGAAAAAAAACATTCGCGCAAGCGAATGTTTTTTGCTATATTAGGTTTCTCTGCCCCTGTAGTTCAATGGATAGAACAGTCCCGTCCTAAGGGATAGATGTACGTTCGATTCGTGCTAGGGGCATCAAACAATTTAAAATGTTAAAATTATTATTATGATTGATTATGTAAAAAGACAAGATGAGTACGAGCTTTTGGATAGTGGAGATGGTGAAAAACTTGAGCGGTTTGGTGAGTATGTGTTAAGAAGGCCTGATCCCCAGGCTCTATGGCAAAAAACAAACCCAGAAATCTGGTCTCGTGCAGATGCGTCATTTGTTCGAGAGGGTTCGTCGGGTAAATGGCAGTGCAAGAACAACCTTCCAAAAGAATGGAATATTAATTTTGGCGGATTGGTGCTCAAAATTTCACCTACACCTTTTAAGCACACAGGACTTTTTCCCGAACAATTAACAAACTGGATGTGGATGCAAAATATCTTAAAGGAGTATCAAAAGATACACAAAAAAGAAGTAAAAGTGCTTAATTTGTTTGGGTATACCGGAGGTGCGTCTCTTGTCTGTGCAAAAGCTGGTGCCCATGTCTGTCATATTGATGCTTCAAAGAGTGCTATTACTTGGGCTCGGTATAATGCTGAATTATCTGCTTTAAAAGATTGCCCTATTCGATGGATTCTTGAAGATGCGTTTGATTTTGTGCAAAAAGAGATTAAGAGAGGACAAAAATATGATGCTATTGTGATGGATCCACCAGCTTTCGGTCACGGTCCTTCAGGACAGCTGTGGCGTATTGAAGAAATGTTTGTAGAGTTTGTTAATTCAGTAAAAAAGCTTCTATCAGACAACCCGGCATTTTTTGTGATCAATGGATATTCATCTGGTTATTCAAGTGTTGCCTACAAACAAAATATGTTAGATTTGTTAAGTAGTTTTGGTGGTTCCATAGATAATGGTGAGGTTTTTATTGAAGAAAAATCAGGAAGGGTGTTGCCGTGCGGTATATCAGCTCGTTGGTCTTTTGTGTCATAGAAAAATGCAGATCAATGCAATAAAAACAAAAATTTTTAAAAAAGGGGATGATATCAATCATTTTATTTTAAGTAATTTTAAAAAAATAAAAGAAGGTGATGTGGTGCTTATTACATCAAAAATACTATCACTCGCAGAAGGTTCTGTTGTTCCTTTTACTTCTTTTGGAGATAAAAAAAATATTATTAAAAAAGAGAGTGATTATGCATTAAAAACACAGTGGGCATGGATTACGATGAAAAATAGAAGAATTCTTGCCTCTGCTGGTGTAGACAAATCAAATGCAAAGGGAGAGCTTATTTTGCTTCCTCGTGACAGTTATGTATGGGCCCAAAAAATTCAAGCTATTTTGAAAAGAAAGTATCATATAAAAAAACTAGGAGTTATCATCACAGATAGTCGGACTGAACCACTAAAAGCTGGGGTTTTTGGCAGAGCGATAGGATATGCAGGCATCAAAGGACTCTTTTGTTATAGAGGTGTGAAAGATATTTTTGGTAAAAAGATGAGATTCTCTCGTATCAACATTCCTGATACTTTGGCTTGTGCGGGGGTTTTTGAAATGGGGGAAGCTGCGGAAAGAAAGCCACTTTGTATTATAAGTGGGGTGCCTTCACACTTTTTTACAAACAAAAAGGCCAATTCGAATGAAATTTTTATTTCTCTCACAGAAGATATGTATACTCCATATCTTTCTTATTTTTTGAAAAAAGACAAATAAATTATCTTGCGTGGAGATATATATAGATATCCTCAAGTGCTTTCACCGCATCTCCTGCTGCAATGTTGTTTTGATGATAGAGACCATTTGTACAATCGCCAGCAGCCCAAATACCAGGAGTTCGGGTCTGTTGTGTTTGCGGATCAACAATAACTTGTCCTGTTGGTGTTCTGTCGACAATGTCTTTTGCGTATCCAGTGTTTGCATCAAGTCCGATTTCAACAAAAATACCGGTGACTTTGAGTTCGACAACTTGTCCTGTTGTTTCGTCTGTATATATAAAAGCATTCACCAATACATCACCCTTTACCTCTTTTGGTGTTGCGTTTTTGATTGATATGATGTTTGGTTTACTCAGTACTTTTTCAACAGTGATAGCATCAGCACGAAAACTATCACTTCGATTGAGGATAGTGACGCTTTTACAGTATGCAGCAAGCTGAGCTGCTGTTTCAAATGCTGCATTGCCTCCTCCTATTACCAATACATCTTGGCCATCAAAAAGTGGACCATCACATGTTGCACAGTATGTAAGTCCTTTGTGTTCAAATGTATCCGCTCCAGGAATGGTAAGTTTTCTTCGTGAGCTTCCTGTAGCAATAAGAATTGTCTTAGTTGTGAATTGTTCGTCTTTTTCTGTGACAACAGAAAACCCTCCTTCAATTTTTTGTATTGTTTTGATTTTTGAATTTGTTTTGATGGACAAAAAATCACCAGCATAAGCTCGCAGATGTGTTTCGAGAGATAATGCAAAATCTTTGCCTGAGATAGAAGGTGTTCCTATCCAGTTTTGTATATTTTCTGAAACAGTGCTCTGACTCTCAAAAGAGTGGGTGACAACAAGTGATTTGATACGTTTGCGTCCAGCATAGACACCAGCTGCAACACCAGCGGGACCAGCCCCAATAATAATAAGTTCGTAGTTCATATAGGCTATATTATATCAAAACAAATACAAATTGTTTATTTTGTTTGTTTAGGTCGTCGAAGAAAAGCTGGTACAGAACCCCAATCATCATCTTCATCTTCAATTTTAGGTTGAGGAGTATCGTTTTTGTTTGTTTGACTTGGCATTTCAACTTTAGGTTCTTGTTGTGAAGAGTTTGATTGAACAATACTGTTAAAGATTTTGCCATCGAAAAGAGGTTTTTTTGGTGCTTCACTTGGGAACCCTGCAGCAACAACTGTTACTTTGATTTCTCCTTTTTTGAGTTTTTCGTCACGAACTGTGCCAAAAATAATTTTTGCGTTAGGGTCAACTGAATCTGTGATGACTTTTGCGGCATCTTGAATTTCAAACATTGTAATATCATCACCTCCTGCAATAGAGAACAAAACACCTTTTGATCCTGTAATTGAAACATCAAGAAGAGGAGAATTGATTGCATTGCGAGCAGCTTCTATGGCTCGGTTGTCTCCTGATGCAAGTCCGATACCTACAAGAGCACTTCCTGCATCTTCCAAGACTGTTCGAATATCAGCAAAGTCAATGTTGCCGATAATACCTGGTGTTGTAATAAGATCAGAAATACCTTCGACAGCTTGTTTCAAAACCTCATCGCACATCATAAATGCCTGACTTGCTGGTGTGTCCTTTGATACTGCTGCAAAAAGTCTGTCGTTTGGGATGATGATGATTGCATCAACAGCTTTCCGAAGTTCTTCGATACCAGCCTCTGCAAGTCGCACACGTTGCGGACCTTCAAAAGAAAATGGTCGTGTGACAACACCAATAGTAAGTGTACCAAGTTCTTTTGCTATTTGTGCAACAACAGGAGAAGCGCCAGTACATGTTCCACCTCCCATTCCTCCAGCAATAAACACCATATCTGCACCTTTGATTGATTCTTGTATTTCTTCTTTTGTTTCTTCTGCGGCACGTTTACCGATTTCTGGATTCATTCCTGCACCGAGTCCTTTTGTGAGATTTTTTCCTATATGAATTTTTTTCTTTGCAAGAGAATTATGGAGGTCTTGAGCGTCTGTGTTTACGGCAATAAAATCAACCCCTTTAACTTTTGAGTTAAACATATGGTTCAAGGCGTTCTTACCTGATCCTCCTACGCCGATAACTTTAATTCGTGCAAATGTTTCTACTTCTGGTTTAATTTGTGCCATATAGGTTTATGATTATTTAGTGGAGTAATCATATCAGATAAACAGAAAATAAAACAGAATTGACATACATTGACGGTTGTTTTCCAGTTTTATGTTATAAAATAAGGCTTTTTGTTAGGGTAGGATTTTTTTAAAAAATCTTTTTATATCTTTTATTGACTTTGAAAGACCTTTATTCATTATCCTTATGAATGGGGATCCGCGTGTTTGACTTTCATTACTTTCGATACCGATGGTAGCAAGACCATATGCAACAGACCATGTGGCATCAGGGACTGGAACTTTAGATTCTTTGTCAAATTTGATTCCGATTTTTTTTGATGGAAGTCGTACTTTTTCTTTGATTAAGTCTTCAATATAAATATTTAATGCAGCACCTCCGGTAATCAGAATACCTGCAGGCAACAAGCCTTGTTTATTATTTTTTTTGAGAGTACCTTGAATAAAATCACAGGCATCTTCAAGGCGGGCTTTGACTATTTCTTCTATTTTTCTTCGAGGATAGGGTAAGCTGTCAATACGAGATACTTTGATTCGTTCTGCTTCTTCAAGTCCAACCTTAAATCCAAGTGCAATATCATGTGTGATTTGACGGCTTCCAATAGGTGAAATATCAAGACAAATAGGGACTCCATTTTCAAAAACTGTACAAGAGATCGTTTCTGCGCCCATATTGATCATACCACATCCTGCGATAAGTTGAGATTTTGAAAGAAGTGTCACACTTGAAGTGAGAGGAGATGCAATAATGTCTTCAATATTTATTTTTGCAAGTTTTGCTACTTCAGTAAGACTTGCTATATGTTGAGTAGCTACCGTGATAAAAAAAGTTTTTACCTCGATCTTTTCTCCAATCATTCCTAATACTTTGCCTGATACTTGCTTATTGTCTACCTTGTAACTTAGGGGAATAGTGTGAAGGATTTCTTTGTTGCGAATATCATCTGGGTTAATATTTGCTTGCGATTGCTCGATTGCCATCTCAATGTCTGATTGTGTGACAGTAGATTCTTTGGATTCAAGGACTACTGTACCTGTACTTGTTATTCCTTGCATTCCTTCGCAACCAATAGAAAAATACGCTTTTTCAATACGGTAACCAGATGTTTTTTGGGCTTGATGTATGGCATAACGAAGGCTCCGTGCTGTATCTTCTTGGTTTATGATGTATCCATGTCTGACGCCATCAGATTCAGCGTATCCAATGCCTATGATCTGAGGTTTTGTTTTCGGATCATTTTCATAGGATTCAGCGACAATGACTTTGATCATTGCCGAACCGATGTCGATACCAACTGAAATTTTTTTTGCCATAAAAATAAAATAATGAATTGAGGTAATGTTTAGATATGAAAAAAATTTCTAAACTTCTCTTCTTCTTTATCCATTTTACTACCATGTTCGAATCCTTTCAAATGGACAAGTCCGTGAATAAATAAAAAAAGTAAAAAATTATCTTTGTCGCGATTGTAGAGTTTTGATTTTTGATTTGCTTTTGATCGACAAATAAATATTTCCCCTTCATTTTTTTGAAGAGGAAAGCTTAAGATATCGGTGACATAGTCCTTGTGTCGATATGTTTTGTTAATGTTTTGTATTTCTTTTGGACCCACAAATACAACACTCAAAATATATTTTTTACCCAGGATTTTGTCTTTCATTTTAGCAAAAAGCAATTCATCTACAGATGAATTGCTTTTTGCTTTATGTATGACTGATAGTGAGGCAGTCATAGGGGGCTATCTTTTTCCTTTATTGACGAGGGATATTTTACCAAGCTTGAGAAGTTTTTCTCGTTCTTTACGTCTTTTGATGACCTCAAGAGCCTTTTTCTTACTTACATAATGAGATCTGTTGCGATCAGAATATCGGATTCCTCGTACTCTTTTGACAATACCAGATTCTTGAACACGCTTTGTAAAACGTCTAATAATAGTTGTGTTGTTTTCTGTATTTGTTTTATCTACTGCTACGTTTGTTGCCATATAAGGTCTATATTATCATAGTATTCAAATCATCGCAACTACTTGAGTTTTTTGAGATGAACGGTTAGTTTGCTTATTTCTATCGTGTCTTGTGCACGAGTTATCATATGTCGTACAACAACCGTTTCTTCAAGAGCTTCTTTTTGACCCATCATAATAATATAGGGGATATTCATCTTTTCTGCATGGGCAAGCTGAACAGAGAGTTTGTCTTTTGATAGGGATTGATGTACGGCAATTTTTGCTTTTCGGAGTGTCTCGATGATTGAGAGACTTTTCTTTTTTGCTTCATTTCCGAACTGTATAAAATAAAATTTTGGAATTTCTTCTTTTTGATTTTTTGTGGGCTTTTTTGCTTGAACAAAGTGAGGGTGAAGAAGGATTGCGATACCAATTGCAGGAACGTCTTTTTTGCCCCAGATTTTTTTTGTGAGACTATTATATCTTTCGCCAATTGCAAAAATTTCTTTATCTTCTTTGATCTCAAAGAGCACTTCACTACAATAACTTTTGCTTCCGACGAGTTTGTGGTTTATTTCATAAGGGATATTGAGTGACTCAAGATACTCTAATACATCCTTAAAATGTGTGCGACTCGCATCAGAAAGAAAACTCATTGGCTTTGGGGCATTGTCGACAAAATCTTTTACTTTAGCATCTTTGATGGTAAAAAGTATGTAAGGATCTTTCTTGAGAGGTGTGCGATAAGAAGCAGGAATTTTGTTGATTTCTTTTTTGATGTAGTTTTGAAGTTCTTTGGTGAAGCGTGCGATTGACTCTTTGTCTCCGACAGAATTAATTTCAACACAAAGGTTTTTATCTGGATATCTTTCTTTCAGAATAACAAACGCGGTTTCTATAATCATCGCTTCAGATATTGGTTTTGAAGAACCAATAACTTCAAGATTAAATGTTTGTGTATCTTTGCTTTTTTTGAGGTGAGGATTATTTTTGAGGGGGCCTTCATAGTAGCCCAAAAGTGGAATTGCGATATTATTCCATTTTTGATCGATATAATTGCGCATAAGAGCGATTTTTTCTTCAAGATACCCAGAAAATCTTTCTGTTTCTTCGGTCCATGGTCTTACCGTTGCGAGATGGGATTCGCTGAATTTTTTTGCAGAGATAAGATCGCTTTTTTCTATTTCAACATAGGGAAGTGGAATAAATCCAAAATGTCGTGCTGTCATTTCTGCTTGTTCGAGTTCGGGTGAGATGGAGAGGGGAAGAGATTTTTTGGATTCTTTTTCTTTTAGATTTGAAGATATCTTTTTTTTGTTCATATTACTTTACTAGTTGATTATGCTACCAGGTTTGTAACTGATAGACGAAAAAGGAAAAAGCCGTGCAAATACTTTGCCGCTTATAAGACTGCGGTCGAGAGCTCCCCAGTTGCGAGAGTCAGAGCTTACTGCACGGTTGTCTCCCATAACAAAAAAGCTATTACTATCAAGGGTTGTTTTTGTTTTTTGATTGCGTAGTGATGAGACGTAAGGTTCTTCTAAATCAAAACCATCTGGGTTCTCTTTGTTAAAAATAGTCACTTTATTATCGCTGACTTCAACTGTTTCGCCGGGCAATCCTATAATACGTTTAATGTAGTAGATGTTTGTATCTTGAGGCGGTGTAAAGACAACAACATCACCACGTTTTGGTATACTCCATCGATAGCTTAATTTATCAACCACAAGATAATCTCCATCTTTAAATGTAGGAAACATAGATGTTTGTCTCACGATAAAAGGTGAGGCAATAAAAAACTTAATAGGAAGAGCAATAAGAAGTGCAATAAACAGAGATTCAACAATATCACGGAGCATACTTTTTTGTTTGTGTTGTTCCATATGTGACACAATGATAGTATACAAGTACTTGTTGACGCAAGTTTAAATTAGCGTTTTAATGTTAGAAAAAGCAAGGTGTATTTATTTTATAATTTTATTTTTACTTTTTTATGGGATATGTTGTTTGCGGATTAGGTAATCCAGGGGATGAATACAAAAATACACGTCACAATGTCGGTATGATTATTATCGATGAGTTCGCAAAAAAGAATGGAGGAAGTGATTGGAAAAAAGACAGTGTGAGAAATGCACTCATATCAAAAGTTGATCTAGAGGGAGAGAAAATATTGCTAATAAAACCTCAGACATTTATGAACAAATCTGGTATCTCTGTAAAAGATCTGGTGCAGAGTCCAAAGAAACTTGAGAAGCTTGTTGTTATTCAAGACGATCTTGATTTGCCTCTTGGCAGTACAAAGATTGTCTTTAATCGTGGAAGCGGGGGGCATAAGGGTATTGAGTCCATAGTTCGGACAGTAAAAAGCGAGGCGTTTGTGCGAGTGCGTGTAGGTATTTGCCCGACAACTCCAAGTGGTAAACTTAAAAAGCCAGATCACAAAAAGATTCTTGATTTTATTGTAGGAGAATTCAAAAAGCCAGAATTGGATATTATAAAAAAGGTGGGGAAAAAAGTGTGTGATGCGCTTGAGATGATCATAAACGAGAGTCGAGAGAAGGCAATGACTGAGTTTAATTGTTGACTAGTGTATTTTTTTATGTATTAATTACAATTGATTATTATTTATTTTTTATATAAAATATGGAGCAAATTAACCCACCTTCAGGTCTTAAAAAATTACTTTGTTATATAGGGAACGTAATTTTATTTGTGATTTATTATTTTGGTCTTTGTTTTTGTTTTGGTTTGGTGATTGGGGCAATACGAATTGTCATAAATGATAGTTATTTTGCGGAGACTTGGTTAGACAATGTTACTTTGGTGGCATTAATGGTTGATGTTGTTTTAACTATAGTACTTAGAAAAAAAATGTATTTTCATATCACAAAAAATCAATAAAATAAAATTTTAGATTAAACGAGCCGCGCCCCCAGAGGGGCGCGGCTCGTTTGTATTTGAACTATCACTAATTCCTAATACTTCATTCCTGTTTCCGTTCTATTACTCTTTCTTTGCTCCGAACATGAATACCGTTTATTGCATTTTATACGTTAGTCTGTTAGTGTTATTTTGAACTTGTTTTTTCTTATGCCTTCACTCACGTATCCTGAAAATAAACCGAAACTGATCATGCTCATTGCAATCGCACTGACACCAATTATCTTGTGTGTTGTGTCGTGCATGAGGCTAAACCACTTTGCTTGTTACCATGCAGATGATCTATTTGCATGGTTCGTCAGAAGTAAGGGGCGTGCGTATATGGGATTCATACTCTCTACCTGTATTTTGCTTCTTATACCTGCATGTTTTCGGTTTTCCTTTGAAGTGTTGAACGGTTGCATTTGGCTTATCGTCATGACACTTGAAACATTGCTAATGTTGATATGCCTTTATCTGATCGAGTCATTTTGTGTCACAATTGGTAATTGGATCGAAAGGCATGATTAGTAATCGGTATCTTTAAACACCGCCTTCTTGCGGTGCTTTTTATATTAAAAATGGCGTTTTTTAACGCCATTTTTAGATATTAGATAATAGACCTTGTTTACTCTTTCTTCGCTCCAAACACAAGTGCCATCTTTTGTTCCTTTGGATCGAAAAGTGAAATCTTGAAAGGATAGCTTTTACCAAGTTCAAGTGAAGCACGAAGTTTTTCTTCACTTCCGAACTCAGAAATATGCACAAGTCCTGCCACACCCTCTTCAATGGATGCGAGCGCTCCATGTCTGTTGAATTTGATGACAACACCTTGTACAGTGTCATCTTTTTTGTATTTTTTACTTGCTTCTGTCCATGGGTTGTCCTTGAGTGCTTTGACAGAGAGAGATATCTTACCGTCTTTTACTTCAATTACTTTTACTTTTACTTTGTCACCCACCTTGAAGAATACACGCGGATCTTCCACAAGTCCCCAGTCGATTTCTGAAATATGAATAAGACCTTCAAGACCTTCTTCTATTTTGACAAACGCTCCAAAGTCTACAATACCTGTGATTTCTCCATCCACAATATCTCCTACAAGATATTTACCGACAATCTTCTCTCTTTGTTCATTACCTTGTGTTTTTTCTGAGAAAATCAATTTTCCATCTTTTGGTGAAACCCCAATGATTGAAACAGAGAGCTTACCACCAACAAGTTTTTTGAGTTCTTCAAGAATTCGATCTTTGTCTCCATCCATTACGCGTGGATAGTGTTCGCTTTTAAGCTGTGATGCAGGAAGGAAACCTTGAACACCTTGCCAATTGATAAGGAGTCCACCTTTGTTCGCTTCAAGTACAGTCACATCAAAAGCTTTCTTTTCTTTCATTGCTTTCTCAGCATCACTCCAAATAGCAGCTTGTTTTGCCTCTTTGAGAGAGAGTTCGATGTACCCGTCTTCGTTTGAAAGTTCTACTATTTTTGCAGCGACAGCATCACCAATGTTGATTTTGCGAAGAATATCTCGAACTGCAATAAATTCTCGTCCAAAGATAATACCTGTACCATAAGGGAAGAGGTCTACATACACAGAGCCTTTTCCTATAGAAATAACAGGTCCTTCCACAAGATCTCCTATACCAGGTGGTGTTATTGATTCCGCGAGAATTTTTGTATGAACAGGATTTTCTTTTTTGATTTCCTGTGCTTCAACCTCACTTTCTTTCTTTTTTGCCATTGTTAAAATTTTGTGCAAAGTTTCGTCTGAATTGCGTCATAGCCATTACATCCTAAAACAAGCTTTCGCTCGTTCGGATAACAAAGACGAGATTACTTTTGCGTTATGAATAATAGGTATTATTATACTTAATTTCAAACTTTTGTAATTATTGACAAAATATAAATTTATGATACAATATAGAGTATAAGTTGTTCTTTTAAAAGCTTGTTGAAATCTCTGTTAGGGCAGAAAGCGCTTATTTTTTAAGCCTTTTCTGCCCTAACGGACAAATTGAGTCTGCAAATAGTGTACACAGCAAACACCTTATCCACCCATCCAATGAATATCTCACCCACCATATACTTTAACATCCTAGGACTGATCATGGTTCTCATGGTCATCTTAATCTCTATCTGTGTGAAAGCGAGGAAAGGGAAGGCTATCATGCTCCTTCTGGCAACAATATTATCACTGGGGGTTGCATTTAACCCTTTCTTCGTCACATTGTCTTGGTGGCCTATCCAGGTTCATCAATAATTTCAACAAAGCTTCTATACTTAACCACTTGTGTCTTCGGACATAAGTGGTTTTGTTTTTTTGTAATACTTTGCAAGGGCGGCCCTTGCAAATTGTTGCGGAATAAAAACTATGCTACAATATTGCCTATATTTCTAAACATATAAATATAATTTTATTTCGCAATGATTCTTACATATTACGGAGGTCAGTTTGTTAAGGTGCAGGCGGGCGATACTATTGTTGCTGTTAATCCTATTTCAAAATCATCAAAGCTAAAAACCACCAAATTCGGTGCCGATGTTGCTCTTACATCCATAAATATCGATGAATGCAATGGAATCGATGAAGTTACATTTGGAGACAAGGTACCTTTTGTAGTACAGGGTCCAGGTGAATACGAAGTCTCGGATATTTTTATAAAAGGTTTTGCTTCCAAGTTTTCGTCAGACAAAAAAGAAAAAATCAATACGATTTATTCGGTGTTGTTTGATAACATCAATCTTTGTTTCTTGGGTCTTTTGAAGAGCGAAGAGATTAGCGAAGAAGCTATAGAGTCTCTTACTGATATTGATATTCTTTTTGTTCCTTTAGGAGAAAACACCATCTCTCCTTCAAAAGCATATAAGCTCGCCGTGTCGCTTGTTCCTAAAATGATTATTCCTTTGGGAGAAGAAGAGTACATCAAGCAGTTTTTGAAGGAAGCAGGAAGTGGTCCAAAAGAAAGATTGGACAAACTCACACTCAAGCGTAAAGATCTTGAGGGTAAAGAAGGAGACATTGTTCTTCTTAATGCATAAGCCCTTAATTATATGCTCGGCAAACTACGTACCCTCAAAGAGACAACAAAAAAGAACCTTGCTCTTTTTGTATCGGGACTTATTTCTCTTATGATTTTTGGTTTCTGGGTATCAGGATTTAGTCGGCAGTTTGGTGGTTTGTTCGAAAATGCCAAAAACTATTCCGCGACCGTCTACGGTTCTTTTGAAGAAAAGATAGGAAATGTGTATAATGATTTTAACAACTCGATAAAAACAAGTTTTGTTAAACCTGCACCTGTTATAGAAAGTACAAGTACAGATGAGGCCTTGGTCGTATCAAGTACAACAATAAAGTCACAATAAAATATGGCAAAAGAAAAAGATGATAAAAACAAAATAGACACTGAAGAGAAAAAGGATCTTTCGATTGTTCCTCGGTCTCTTGTGACAGAAATGCGCGAGAGCTATATTGACTACGCGATGTCTGTTATCACAGACCGTGCTTTGCCTGATGTACGAGATGGAATGAAGCCTGTGCATCGACGAATTCTTTTTACTATGCACGAACTAGGACTCAATCCTGGAGGTAAAACTCGTAAAAGTGCAAAGATTATTGGAGACGTAACCGGTAACTATCACCCTCATGGTACAGCTGCTGCGTATGAGGCTCTTGTAAAGCTTGCTCAAGATTTTACAATGAGGTACCCACTTGTGATTGGACAAGGAAACTTCGGTTCCATCGATGGTGATCCTCCAGCTGCAGATCGATACACAGAAGCCAAGATGTCTAAAATGACTCTTGAGATGCTCCGTGATATCGAGAAAGATTCTGTAGATTTTAGACCCAACTACGAAAACACTCGTCGTGAACCTAGTGTTTTGCCTGCTGGTGTACCCAACCTTATCTTAAATGGAACATTAGGTATTGCTGTGGGAATGGCAACAAACATCCCACCTCACAACTTGAGTGAAATCGTTGATGCGATTATTCATCTTCTTGAAAACAAAGACGCAACAACAGAAGATCTTTTGGAATTTGTGAAAGGTCCAGATTTTCCAACAGGAGGAGTGATATATGGCAAAAAAGAAATGCTTCACGCATATACACAAGGTCGTGGAGGTATTCTTACTCGTGGTGAAGCAGAGATTATTGAAGACAAGGCAGGGTATCCTATTATTGTTATCACATCTATTCCTTATCGTGTTAATAAGGCAGAGCTCATTATGTCAATTGCCGATCTTGTTCGAGACAAAAAGCTTGAAGGCATCAAAGACCTTCGCGACGAATCTACAAAAGATGTGCGTATTGTGATTGAACTCAAAAAAGGAAGTTATCCTGAGCAAGTCTTGAATTTTCTTTACAAACACACACGCCTTGAAGAGGCATTTCATATGAATCTTGTTGCGCTTGTGGATGGTGTACCTCAGACTCTTTCTCTCAAATCAATTCTTGAAGAATTTATCAAGCATCGTCATATTGTGATTCGACGACGGACAGAGTATGACTTGAACAAAGCTCTCGATCGAGAACATATTCTTGTAGGACTCAAAAAAGCTCTTGATCATATTGATGAAATCATCAAACTCATCAAAGCATCAAAAACAGTTGATGATGCACGTAAGAATTTGATGGACAAGTTCAAGTTTTCTGAGAGACAAGCAAACGCAATTCTTGAAATGCGACTTCAAAAACTTGCAGGTCTTGAACGCAAAAAAATCGAAGACGAACTCAATGCTATCCGCGAACTCATCAAAGATTTGAAAGATATCTTGGAAAATCCAAAAAGAATTCCACGTATTATCAAAGACGAACTTGGTGATATTCGCAAAAAATATGCAGATGAACGAAAGACAAAAGTCGTTGCACACAACGCAAAAACATTTTCTATTGAAGATGTGATCCCTGACACAGAGAGTGTTTTGGTCTACACTGCGGGTGGATACATTAAACGTACTGATCCAGAAGAATATCGCAAACAGAAGCGTGGTGGTGTGGGTGTTGTTGATCTCGATACAAAAGAAGAAGATTTTATTACACATCTTGTGACAACAAGTACACATAGTGATCTTCTTTTCTTTAGTGATAAAGGAAAAGCATACCAAATCAAAATGTATGATATCCCAGAAGGTAAACGCGCAACAAAAGGCAAATCAATAATGAACTTTCTGTCTCTACAAAATGACGAAAAGATTACCTCAATTCTTCCAATGCCAAAAGAAATCAAAAAAGGGTCAGGACTTTCTCTTTTCCTTGTGACAAAGGATGGTACAGGCAAAAAGGTGTCTGCAGAGAGCTTCAAGGATGTTCGTCGCAGTGGTATTATTGCAATCAGTCTTGATGCGGGTGATAGTTTGGCGTCTGCTATTTTCGTCGAAAAAAATGATGATGTTGTGTGTGTATCTTCTGATGGACAATCAATACGATTTGAAGAAAGTGATGTG
>CAYORS010000011.1:0-32094 GCA_964406475.1 uncultured Candidatus Saccharibacteria bacterium | reverse complement strand
ACAACACGCTCAGCACCATCCTCTGAAACCCAGACAGGGAGCGGTGTACCCCAAAATCTTTCTCGTGAAATAGCCCAGTCTTTAATCTCTCGAAGCCACTCCCCAAATCTCCCCTCTTTGATGTATTCTGGTTCCCAATGAATGTTTTCATTTTCTTTGACAAGAGTATCTCGAAGCTTTGACATTCCGATGTACCAAGAGTCTCGTGCATAGTAGAGAAGAGGAGTCTTACATCGCCAACAATGTGGATATGAGTGAGAGTAGTTTTCTTGTTTGAAGAAGAAGTTTTTTTCTTTGAGATAATTAATCACATCAACAGCGACTAGGGGCTTGCCTTTCTCATCCACCTCTTTCACAAATCGTCCTGCAAATTTCTCGGGCACTAGACCTAAGACAAAATTACCAGAAGGATCTACTGTATGTAGCTTTGGTAGGTCATATTTTGTTGCGAGCTCAAAGTCGTCTTGTCCGTACATTGGTGCAATATGCACAACACCAGTACCATCAGTCGTTGTTACAAAGTCTGCTGCGTATACCTTCCATCCATTTTTATGTGTAGAAAATTCATCGGCTCGAAACTTACTTGATTGCATATGATCCCTAAGTTCAGGAAAGAGAGGTTCGTATTCAAGACCAACAAGATCAGAGCCTTTTATCGTTTCAATAATTTCATACCTACTGTCGCCCAAAATTTCCATCCTCTGCTTTGCTAGAATTAGAATTTCCCTAACTTCTGAATCTTGAATTTTGACTTTTATGTACTCAATATCATTCCCTACAGCCAATGCCACATTCCCTGGAAGAGTCCACGGTGTTGTAGTCCATGCAAGCACATATACAGGAACAAGAGGAGTGTTGATATTTTGAAAGTCTGGCTGAGCCGTCTTTTGTATTTCGGCGAAGGTGTCCGAAGACTTCAAAATATCAACACTCTTTTCAGTAAGTTTAAATTTGACATAAACCGTCACATCTTTCACATCTTGGTACCCTTGCGCAAGTTCATGACTCGAAAGCCCTGTTCCACATCGCGGACACCATGGCGCGATACGATAATCCTTGTAGAGGAGATTTTGTTCATTAACCTTGCCCACTACTCCCCAAAGACTCTCTATATATGAGTTGTGAAATGTGAAGTACGCATCATCCATATCCGCCCAGTAGCCAATCCGCTCTGTAAAGCTCTTCCAGAGATCAATGTATTCAAAAACACTTTCTTTACATTTCTTGTTGTATGCTGCAACACCATAAGTCTCGATATCTTTCTTGGAAGTAAATCCGAGAGCCTTTTCTACTTGAAGTTCTACTGGGAGTCCGTGAGTGTCCCACCCCGCCTTTCGACTGACATGATACCCTCGCATAGTCTTGTATCGTGGCATTACGTCTTTGAAACTTCGCGCTTCAACGTGATGGATCCCTGGTTTACCATTAGCCGTTGGTGGGCCCTCATAAAAAACATATTCGCCTTGAGGAGATTTTTTTTCGAGTGTTTTTTGAAATATGTTGTTATCTTTCCAAAACTTTAAGATTTTTTCCTCTCTTTGGGAATGTTCTGTTTTTGCCTTTTTTTGTTGTTCTTCCATAATAAAACCATACTAACATTTTTCTAGATTTTTAAAACCCCTGTTTTTTAATGCCAGGTACGTATGCCAAAAAAGCTAATGACAATGAGTGATCCAAAGAAACAAAGCACTAACAGAATAGATCCTGTCATCATAAGACTTTTCAGATATGATTGCGTTTTGGTATAGGTCGTTTCATCAAAAGCTTTTGTTATCTTTTTGATTTCTTGCCAGAGATAAAATCGAAAAACCGAATTAATAGACACGGCAATCAGTGTTGCAATAGAACCCAAAACAGTCAACATAATGGCTTGGCCTAAAGGAACATCAGGTAAGACAGGCTGTATTTCAGGAAGAAGAGCTCGCTGAAGTACAAGAGATTTGATATCTGCTATCCACATATGGATATATAAAGGACCCACAAGAATCAGAAACGGGATTGCTGTTGTAATCCAAAAAACAAGTATAGAGAGAAAAGTTTTTAGTTTGTTTTGAGACACAATCAAAAAACTCGTTGTGATAGCGTGCAGATTCTTTCTTCCCTCAAACAAATAAGCCATTGTGGCGAAAAAGCTAAAGAAAGCAAAATAGAAATTAACAATAATAAAAAGAATGAAAAAGATAGAAAGATAAGGGACCAATATATACCATTTACCCAAAAACAAAAACACATCTATCATCCACTCTACCCCTAGACGAACAAGAAATACAGACAAAAGATACGGTAGTGACGCAACAACCACAAAAACAACAAAAGAGATGATTGCAAAAGAAAGACTTAAGAGACCAACAAGCCCTTGAATCACAAAAAGAGAGAAGGCTTTTTTCAAAACGGATTTGTAGTATGACAGAACTCCTGTATATTCTTTTTCTTTGATTTCACGGACTGCTTCTGGAGAAGAAAAAATCACCACTGTATTAAAAACCGCAAAAACAAAAGAACACAAACTCACCAAAAGAGTAGACAAAAATACAAGTCCTCCTCCATTATTGTGAGCAATCACATTGAAATACAGATTGCACAAAAGCAAGACAGCTTCAATAGGCACAAAAAGCATTACAATGACTCTGCCGTACTCTTTTAAAAAAGAAAATGAATGAGAGAAGATTTGTTTCAGAAAAGCTATATTTTGTTTCATTGAATTTATTTTTTAGTAGAGCACGTTATAAATTTACACTTTGGACAAAACCTTTTCTTCACATTCTTTTTTGCAAAAAGGTTTGCCGTTTTCTAGAACACAACTGTCACAACAGATGATGCGACCATTACACAGTTTATTGGCACAGTTTTCGCATCGTTCAGTCTGTGACCCACACTTGAAACACTTACCCACCACCTCACGATTCCCTCCAAAATCCATCACCACACGATTATCAAACGTATACAAAGTACCCAAAAAATCTTCACCAGGAAACTGTTCCATATATTTGTGCATCCCACCATGGAGCTGATATACATCTTTAAATCCTTTTTTCATTAGATATCCTGATGCTTTTTCACACCGAACACCACCGGTGCACACTGTAAGAACTTTTTTGTCTTTTATTCCCTGAAGTTTCTCAAGCACCTTCGGAAGATCTCGGAAATTTTCCATTTCTGGATTGATCGAATTTTTGAAATGACCTACATTAAACTCATATCCATTGCGCATATCAACAACCACAAAATCTTCGCTGTTTTGGTACCACTTCTTTAATTCTTGAGGTGGAAGATGCTTGCCTGTTATCTTATTTGGATCTACATCATCTTCACCAAGTTTTAAAGACACAATTTCTGGTCTGATTTTGATTTTCATTTTTGGAAAAGCAGATCCTGTTCCCACACTTTCTTTAAACTCAATATCTCCAAATTTCCCCATCCCCGCTGTGCCAGGGTCTTTACCGATACTACGAAGGAGTGTTTTGTATTTTTGAACATTTTCTTCTGTCCCCTCAAGAGTGCCATTGATGCCTTCGTGTGCAATAATAATCCGCCCCTTAAAACCTAAGGCTTCACAAATCCCTTTGTGCCACGCAAAAAGAAGTTCCGGTTTTTCAACCTTTGTATATTTGTAAAACAAAAGAATTATATGTGTGTTTTCCATATCTATAAATATAGCCAATTCTCAAAAAAAATCCACTCCTACTTCTTACACTCTCCTTCTACCACCTCCTTAATTTTGTTTAGGGTTGTTGTATAAACATACCCTGTTCCTTTGGTGAGTTTCCAAGGAATCAGGATAGATTCTTTATATTTTTCTTGGAAGAGAATGACGGCTTTGTAGTCCGCAAGTTCGTAGACACCGTTTATAGGAAGTATATTACCCTCGTATGTATTAAGAAAGCTTTCGAGAAGCCTCACATCATCAGGGTTGTTTTTTGCACCGTATTTTATAGGATTAGTAAGGTATAGGTTTGTAGTACAGAGATTTTTTGGTGTACTTGTTGAATTTGTTGTTTGGATTTGGACTGTTACTTCATTACCAAGCGTACTTAATATATATGCACGTGTCTTTGGTCCAAAGTAGCCCGTAGCAGGAACAATCCCAACACTTTTTTGAAAGCGAGCAAGTGCATTTTTTGTTTTGAGTCCAAAGTATGTACTTTCTTTTCCTGCAGATCCAAGACCTGTCTGTGCGACAGTAAACCCAAGACTATTGAGGTATTTTTGGAGAATGAATACATCGTTTCCGACAGATCCGAGAGTAAGATTACGAGCTTTTTGTGTTGAGAGGATATATGCAAAAGATCCTGTTCCCTCTGTTGTGACGATTGTTGTTGTACTTGTTATATTTGGTGAACTGACTGGTGAATCTTTTTTAGATCCTGAAGAGCCTCCTCCACCCCCGCCCCCACCGCTGCTTGATGACACAGCTTCTTCTGGTGATCCATTAGCAGCCCGTGTCTCAACAAAAGCAAGAGCTTCGTTTAAAGCAAGATCTTTTATAGGATGTGTCCCGGGCGTATATGCAAGTGTCACACTGTCTGTTGACTTGATAGTAGCCGAAAGAGTCATAATAACAGAAGAATCGGATATTGAGATTGTATCTATGAGCCCTGATTGCACAGATCCGTTTTTCTTTAGAACAAAATCTCCTGATTGTGGAACCGATGTATCATCGAGTTCTTCTGTGTACACAAGAGTAAGTGTTGTACCGTCAACAGAGACTGCAAAAATTTCAGGCAAAGTTCCATCAATTGAAATATTTTTATTGTAAGATAGAGATCCTTGTGTCTGTGGTGTTGGAAGTGTAAGATCTGCATTGTTGGATGCGGCATCAGCAATAGTACCCCCACTCAGAGCAAGTGCGCTCGAATTTGTGTATTCGAGATCCGAACTATAATCTCCATCTTGTACAACATAATTAAATACAAGAGTATTGGTTCCACTTCCACTTGTATAAGTCACATTGCGTGTTGTTGTACCAAGTGAAAGAGTAAGTACAGGAGTGCCTGTAACAGTTACCACTTCATTAAATGTGATTTGAATTGGGATTGTAGTACCTACACCTTTTGAACCATTAGATGCGGATGAGGTGACATTTGTGATTGTAGGAGCTGTAATATCAGTATCTGTTGTACCGTAAAGCTTCATAATACCCGACCTCGCCACACCAGCATGACTCGTGAAGACTCCGACAACATAAATATCTCCATTTGAGTCTATCGATATTTGACCGTCCGAATTTGAAAATGTTGAACCTCCTAATGATTCTGTATGCATAAATGTTTCATCTAAAATACCTGTTTCATCTAATCTTATAATATCTCTGTATTGATGACTCCCATATACGAACACACCACCACCTGTTACCGCAAGCAGTTTTCCATCGGACTGCTCATATATATCAAACGCAGCATCAGATTCAGTAGTGAGTGATCCATCAAAATAACTAATGTTGTTTGCGGATGAATCAAACAAAGCAAGAGACCAGTTTGTATTTGCATAACTCATAATTCCACCAACCATCACATTTCCATTTGCTAATTGCTTGATTGTATATATCTCAGCAAGATAATCATTGATGGTAGCAGACGGAGCAAAAGATGAGTCGAGAGATCCTGTTGAAGTCAGTCGTGCCAACAGATTTCTTGTAACTCCTCCAACAGTATAAAACCCGCCTGCAATTAAGACTTTATTATCTGATTGAATATGCACAGCTTCAATTGATGTATCACTAGAATCAGTTGCAGGGACAAATGTAGTATCAAGTGAACCATCAGTATTGAGTCGTGCTACACCATACCGATTTACTCCATTATACTGCGTAAATTGACCTGCAATAACTATTTTTCCATCAGATTGAATATCAGCATCTTGAATATAACTACCCACAAGACCAGCCCCACCACTATTGAATGTAGTATCCAATGAGCCGTCTGTATTTAGGCGTACTATATTTGTCACCGCAGTGCCGTTATAGCCACTAAATAGACCAAATACTAATATTTTACCATCGGCTTGAAGTAATATCTTGCTTACATTAACACCAACACCTGCTCCAAATGCTGTTCCAGTATTAAATGAAGAATCGACACTACCATCTGCATTTAATTTAATAATACGATTTGCTGTTGTGCCATTATACTCCGTAAAAAAACCACCGACATATAATTTACCGTCTAAACCAATAGTAACTGTTGAAGCAGTATTATTGAAACCAGTACCGGGGTCAAAACTTGTATCTATATCTCCAGCGTGTGAATTCGAGATATGCAAGGGACTGCTTGCAGAGATTGGAAGAGCAAGAGATCCTCTCACATCTTTGATTTTATTTGTCCCCGGAGTATAAGACAGTGTAATATTGTCTCCCGTAGACGCAGGTGAAGAAAGTGTGAGTCGCACTATACTGTCGGCAATGACCACACTAGAAATACTCCTTGTTACCCCATTTACTTTGACCACAAAATCAGATGTCGATGGTATTGATGTTGTTGCCAATGTGTTGTTATAGGTAATTTCAACTGTGGAATTTTTTCTAATTGCACTTGTAACTGCAATATAATCAACATTAATTGTTGTAGTTGCATATCTCACCGCTTGTGGTGTGTGATCATCAATAACTTTAACACCAAGTGCAAGCTTGGTTCCAAGTACCGTGGTATCAATATCGGCAACCTGTGATAAAGCCCCTGTTGAAGAATCTAGGGAAAAATATGTACTTGGAGAGAGTGATAATGTAGAACTTGAGACACTCTGAAGTGTCACAAGAGAGTATGCAAGAGTATCTCCCGCATCTGCATCAGTTGCGGTATATGTGTGAATAGGTGTGGCAGATGCATAATGCGCTTGTGTAGTAGTTGCATTACTACTTGTAAAATTAGGAATATTGTTTGGAACATACGAACTAAAACAAGTTGGGTTATATTCTGTCACAGTGTACCCCCCTGAATTTCCAAGTGTTGTAATCGCTGAATTGATTTGCGAAATATTTGATCCAAAATCAGGGCCATATGTTGCGGAACTAAATAGTGAGATAACGACTGGACGACCATCAATGATCATAAAGAGTGGTGAACCTGAATCGCCAGCAACAACATTTTTAGAGTATGGAAGTCGAGTTGGATTGTTTGAGGAATTAGGGTGTGTGTAAGGAATAAAAG
Organism: uncultured Candidatus Saccharibacteria bacterium; assembly: GCA_964406475.1. Classification (GTDB taxonomy): domain Bacteria; phylum Patescibacteriota; class Minisyncoccia; order Phycocordibacterales; family CAIRYW01; genus JAQBQZ01. Next base: position 24,952 of record CAYORS010000011.1, on the reverse strand, counting down.
AAATAACCCCTCCGAGTTGTGCATACAACTGTAATGTAAGCACTTCTTCAAACTGATTAAATGCAACTATTGGAACATCGAGCGGGCTTGGTGGTACATATTTATAAAGCAATGTATTCAAAGTTGATGAAGCAACAATGGGATAATATGTGATTGAATCAGGTACATCACTATCAAGTACCCCGACTTCGATATCAGTCGTACCAACCTGCATTGTGTTTGATACTGTCCGGTATACGGTTTCGTTGGTATTAGTAATAAACGCAAGAGTAGCACCAGGAGTTATTCCCCAGTGGTGAGCTGTAACAAAGTGTCGAGGAGAGATGAGGGTTGCCTTGTGCTGATACCTACTACTGTATCCATTGTACATTTGTGTCCATGCGTTTACTCCTGTGAAATCGAGTGAACCTGTCCACACATCAGAATTTCGCACCCACGCAGTTGTTGTTGCACCCGTCATTGTTGTACTATCTCCTTCGGTACTATAGAGTTTCTTTGATGTACTGAATGGATCCGCAACTCCAATAAGCGAATCAATTTGATTGCTTGTGTGCGTAGTTAAATCTGTTGAATCAATACTACCACATGCTGTAGTTGGAGCTGATGGAATACTAATGTGAGCAAAAACAACAGATGTGTATACACATACAAAAAATAATGAGAAAAAAATATATTCTTTTATACGAAACTGCATATTATAGAGTATATCAAAAAAAGTGGCACTTGCAAAGTTTTGAAAGAGAGTATCGTCCTGCTCCCGAAAATACAAGAGCGAGACAACTTCCAAGAAGTGATATGTCGATTTGAGATGCCATAAATTTAGAAGAAAGTGTCTCTCCTCCAAACTTAAACTTAACAGTAATCATAGCAACAACCATCACAACAGAAAGAAGAAGTGCTGCATACTCAACAAAAAGACCGAGAACAAGGAAAGCTCCTCCTACTGTTTCAACAAGAGCTGCTACCCAAGCCCAAAATCCATTAAGTCCAATCTGTGAAAAGAAACCAATTGTTCCTTCCATATCTTGAAGCTTCTGAATCCCGTGAATAAGGAAAAGACCTCCAACAACAATACGAAGAATAAGAAGTCCAATATTTTTATTTCTATAACAAGGCAATTTCATATTTTTATATTACATACTAAATTAATAATAAGAATAATTATATCATAAAACCAAATACGCGCCGTCGTAGACGGCGCGTATTTGGTGTTTGGTTACATCTTCTTTAGTACCGGAATGCCAAGTAGTTCCAACCCCTTTTTCATTACAATACTGAATGCTTTTGTTACAGCTACCTTGTATGGAGAATCTGGCGCATCACTTATAATGAGACCCTCCGCGTAGAAGCTATTGAATGCAGATGCAAGCTCAGTAAGATAGGTAACAATATAATTTGGAGCTAAATCGACGCCAGCCTTTTCAACAATCTCAGGAAAACGATAAAGTATTTTTTCGATCGGATAAACTTGGGTCGGCAACACGCCCGATTCTGTAGTAACATTTTTAGATTTTTCAACAATAGAATTTGATCTTACGAATGAATACATTAGATACGGACCAGAATCTCCCTCGAGTTCAAGCGAGGTGTCGAAATCAAATGCAGTATTCGTGAGTCGCCCAGATTTTAAAATACTAAATTTTACAGCACCAAGCGCAACAGCTTCAGAAATTGTCTCCTTATCTTCTTCACTCCACTCCCCTTTGACTTTCTCTTTCACGACGACTTTTGCCTCATCCAAAATATCATCAATATACAAAACCGTCCCTTCTCGTGAGCTCATCTTGCCTTTTCCTTTTATGCTCATGTATCCATAAGGTATATGCAAGAAATGACTAAAAGTACCAATACCTAAAGCATCGCAAACAGCAAACATTTGATTCATTGCCAAGGATTGTTCTGGACCAATAACCCAAGCCATGAAATCTGCTTTGAATTTTTCTTTTTTTAATTTTGTTAAAGCAATATCTTGAGTGATATATAAAGCAGTCCCATCTGACTTTTGCACAATGGTATCTGAGAAACCATATTTCTCAAGATTCGTCAAAATAGCTCCATCCTCAAGCTTTTTAAAAATACCCTTTTTCAACCCTTCTGCAACTAAATCTTTCCCCTCTTGATAATGTTCATGTTCGTGCCATACATAATCCCACTTATTTCCAAGTCTTTTGAGTGTTTTCTCTTGTCCTTCATATGCATAATGAAGTACAGTCTCCCATAAATCCCAGATGACAGAATCCTTGTTCTCCCATCTTACAACAAAATCTCTAACAATTTTTTCTATATCCTTATTTTTAAAATCTTCTGATCCTTTGACATAAAGAGCGTCCACAAACTTATCAGGTCTCATACTAAATGAATCTGGTGTATGCCATTCATTTTTATGATTATGCCAATAGTCGACATCTGTGATTCCATCACTATCTTTTCTTGCAAATTTAAGATACCCCCACATGAGCTTAGCAATCGCTATTCCACGATTGTTATCAACCTCTTCACGAATCACTTTGGCACCATTTGCTTCAAGAATATTTGAAATTGCCATACCAGTCACATTATTGCGAAGGTGCCCTAAGTGCATAGCCTTATTTGGATTTGGAGAGGTGTGTTCTATCTCCCAAACCTTTCCTTCGAAATGCTTTGTGCGACCAAAATTTTCTTCATTTATTATTTCTTTAATACTCTCCACAAAAAACTCTCGAGAGAGGTAGAAATTGATAAACCCAGCTCCAGCAACTTCTATCTTCTCAATTTCTTTTATTCCATCTTTCTCTACCAAGTCACTGATTTCTTCTCTTATTTTCTCTGCAATTTCTCGAGGGGGTTTACCAAAAGACTTTGCGTATAAAAGTGCAATATTTGTTGAATAGTCTCCGTGATTGATTTCGGTAGGATGTTCTAGCAAAATATGGTCAAGAGTTATCCTCGATATTACACCATATTGCGGAGCAATACTGATAAAGGCTTGAGCAATGAGTTTTTGTATTACTTCTTTTATATTCACGCTTGTATTAAACCATTAATTGCCAAAAGAGGCAAAAAGGATGCCTCTGCAAGGGCTGCCCTTGTGGAGGTTTTAACTTTACCTGGACAAATAGCAACAAAAGCATACACTTTATGGTAGATATATGAAACTAGAATACCTTCTCTTTCTCCTCGAAATTGTCGCTGGCCATCTCCTTGTTGGATCGACAATTCTCCTCTTAACTGATAGTGCACTCAATAAAATTAAAAAAGTGCTCCAAGAAAAAGGTGTGGATGGCAAGACACTCTCCACAATTATGGCTATCCAACATGTGCTGAATACTATCTGTAAAGCAGTCCTTGAGATACTCATTTTTGTTCTTGTTGTCCTTGGTCTACTCTTCTATCGAATGCGCACCTAGGTGTGCATTTTTTGATTTACAAAATCGCACATACTGCTATCATACTAAATAAATAATTCTTTATATGCCTGACGAACGTTCTTTTTATATATATTATGGTATATTGACCTGCATCATTATACTCTGTGGGTGGATGACGCAGCACATTCTGGTAAAAATGCAGATTGATCTCGCAAGGCGTGATGCTAGACAATTCTCACGCTGCCCAATAAGAGGTGTAGATGTAGCACTCCGCACGATTGAAGCACTGAGACAAAAAAGAAATGAATTCTCTCGAGAATACATTGTCTGTGGGATTGGTGCAACCCTTTTTACTTTATGGGCATGGTTATACTTTCCTATTCACTGAGCTCTCGGGCTTGGTGATTTTTATTTAATAGCATCTTGCACCTTCTCCCAAATCTTTTCATGGATTTCTTCTGGAGTCATGAGCCTTTCTCCATTCATACACTCAACTTTAATCCAAAAGCTTTCTCTCTCGAGCATATATTTGCCAGCCTCTTTAGAATTCCTCAGGTATTCAAAATCACTATCTGCCGCATCCTTAATCCCTTCTCTTTTTGAGATAAGCTCTTCTGAAACCTCAAAAGGCATATCGAGATAAAAAACGACATCTGGTTTCATCACACCTAGCTTCTCATATTCAAGCACCCCAAGCCAATCGAGAAAATCGGCACGATCTTTCTCGTCTCGGAGTTTACCTCCTTGGTGAATTTGGTTTGAAGTTGTATATCTATCTGCAACAATTATTTTCCCTTCTTCGATCCACCCTTTCATCTTTGGCATTGTTTCAAATCTATCGAGTGCGTATAACACAGAGCCGATTTTTGGATCTACTTTTGTAAAGTCTCCATGCTTGCCATCAAGCGATTCACGAATAAGCTTACCTCCTAGATTACTTTCGTATTGCGGAAAACGAATTGATTGGGACGGAACACCCTCCTTCTTAAATCTCTCAATCAAAAGATTGGTCTGTGTTGTCTTCCCACTCCCATCTGTGCCTTCTATAACAATAAGTTTGCCAGTGGACATTATTTTGACCTTAGTACCTTATCAATCTTCTCTGCAATTTTCTTGAAATCCTTCTCCTTCTTCCCTCTTGTAGTTTCCGCAGGGCTACCAATTCGGATTCCCGATGGATCAAATGGACTTCGTGTCTCTCCTGGAATTGTGTTTTTGTTGACGATGATTCCTGCACGTTCAAGCTTTGCTTCTGCATCTTTGCCAGGAATCCCCTTACCATCCATCCATGTATCTACAAGCACAAGATGTGAATCCGTACCACCCGAGACAATCCTCCAGCCTAATTTTTGCAATTCTTTTGCCATTGCTTGCGCATTCTTTATTACTTGCTTGGCATATTTTTTAAAGTTCACACCATCATTCTCTTTTAGCGCTACTGCAATACCTGCTATCTGTCCCATATGTGGACCACCCTGAAGTCCTGGAAATATTGCTTTGTCTATCTTTTTGTTTATTTCTCGTGCATCTACTCTAGAGAAAATCATTGCACCACGTGGTCCACGGAGAGTTTTGTGGGTTGTTGTTGTGACAACATCAGCATAATCAAACGGTGTTGGATATACTCCCCCAGCAACAAGTCCAGCAAAGTGAGACATGTCTACCATCATATATGCACCACAAGCATCCGCTATTTCACGCACCTTTTTGAAATCAACAATGCGAGGATATGCAGTAAAGCCACAGACAATGAGCGCGGGCTTTTCTCGGACAGCTTCTTCTTTCATCTTTGCATAATCAATCATCTCGGTCTTGGTATCAACAGGGATTGGAACCTGAGTCCAGACCTTGCCTGTAATAGAAACTTTCTGCCCGTGAGTAAGGTGTCCTCCAAGTGTGAGCGGAAGTCCCATGATCTTACCCCCTTGTGGTACGAGCGCGAGATAGACCGCCAGGTTCGCAGGGCTTCCTGAGAGTGGTTGTACATTGACCGTCCATCCGAGCGCTTGCGGGGTAGCTCTCTTTAGTTTAAAAAGTTTGAGTGCTCTATCTTGGCAGAGCGTCTCGAGTTTGTCTGTATTTTCTTGTCCTCCATAATACCTTGCAAAGGGATACCCTTCTGCATACTTATTATCAAAAATACTTCCGAGAGCTTCGAGCACATCTTTGGATACATAGTTTTCTGAGGCGATGAGGTTGATTACTGCCTTTTGTCGTTTTGTTTCTGCTTGAATGAGTTTTTTTATTTGTATGTCTTTCATAGTAAAAAAATAAAACTGGTAAGTAAGATAGCGCGCTAAAATGTGTAAGTGTTAGATCATGGTAGTACCCTATTTATTGGTACTCTTATCATAGCAATTTTGACGTCAAAACGCACATATATAAAAAACCACCCTTCTAAAATAGGATGGAAGGTCCATAGGTGGACCAATTGGGATAACCAAGAAGCTTCAAAAACCAATACTCAAGACGCAGGGGAACTGTCACTCGGTGGGTATCAGCTTTGCCAAAGATTGAAATGATAATAGGCATCCCAAGATCTGCCTGGCTCATATCCACTTCAATACGCAGACATCTTCCAAAACCAAAGTGCTTGAGTTTTGGATTAACAAGTCGAGCAAGTAGAATGATCAATTGCGGGTCAATAACCAACAACAGATCTGAATACCCTCGAGCATCATCGGTCTGTTGAGAATATATGTTATCAAGCAAAAACCTGATGAGATCATAAAACCTTAACTGAATACCCTCAGGCGTATCTCGATTATCATAATGACGATACAGAATTGTGGAGGTTTCTATATAATCTCTTATAGGGAGTTTACGAGAAAACTGTGCCAACAAAGAATCTGCAGTCAGTTTTATTGTTCCCTGTGTTTCGGAAGAAAAGATAGCAAGTCTCTTTCTTATGAGGAGGCAAATCTGCTCACCAAAAACATCTGAACGATTTCTTTTACATTTTCTTCGACCAAACTCTGATGCAAACCTACCATATGGACTAAGCAAAAAGATATTCATAGTTTCTCCTTGTTTGAAGTTACAATAGCCGAAAGTAACACTACCACACAAATCCAAAAAGACAACCTCCTCGTTATGGTTCAATAGTTTGGAATGACCTTTGGGTTTAAGATAAATGTACTAATACACCTTCTTCTTATATGTATCGTTGATTTTATATTTTTTGACCATCTCAATAATCCGTGTAACGAGCCGCTCTGGATCACGATCAAAAATAATATGATCTGTAGGACGATTACTTTTGGCAAGAATCTCTTTCAAAATATCATCAGTCTGCCAATCATCGCTTTCAAGAATACCCATAGGCTTACCGTCTTCATATGCAACCATAAACTCATGAAATGTCCCAATGCGTCCAGGACCTGTAATGACCGCATCTGATGACCTCACAAGGAACAAATCTCTTCCTGGATATCCAAAACCTGTATAAATAATCACATCCATAAAATCAATAGGAAGTTTATATCCTTCCACATGCTCTCTCTCATTTGCCGCAGGAGAAAGGCCAACAGAAATCCCTCCGGCATTTTTGGCACCCATTGCTGCCCAAAAAGGATACCCTGTTGTCGCACCCGTCATTGTGACTGCACCGTTTTGTGCAATTGTCTGACCAATTATTTTGGCACTGTCGTGCACATGTGGTGGCAAGTTACTCATATCAGCAGATCCTGATACACAGATTTTTATTTTTAAATGTTCGTGACGATTTTGATCAATCATATTTTTATGTATTAAAATTCTAAAATAACACTCTCCCCTGGCCGAGGGTTTCGAGCCTCAACAGCAAGATTGTCTTGGATTTTTTGTGCGAGAAAAAGTGATGATTTTGGCTCACCCATAACAGGAAACACGATCTTTAATGTATCGCGACTGTTGGCTACAAACGAAAGCAAGTGGTCAGAATCCTTATGAGAAGAATATCCATCAATTGTTACAATTTTTGCACGCACAGGAATTTTGTTGCCAAAGATAGTCACCGTCTTCTCTCCGTTTTGAATGTGACGACCAAGTGTACCCAAAGACTGATAGCCAATAAGAAGGAGTGTGCTTTTTGGATCTGGCAAATAATGTGCTTCATGATGCACAACACGCCCGCCGTTTGACATACCCGATCCAGCAATAATGATTTTAGGATTTGGTGCTTCGTTTATTTTTTTTGATTCTTCTGAAGTAAGTACACGAGTAAGTCCAGGAAAACTAAAGATATCATCTCCTTCTTGTATTTCTCGTTTTACCTTTTCATTGAAAGCCTTGAATCTGTCTTTGTATACATCGGTCACCTTGATCGCAAGGGGCGAATCGAGATAGACAGGTATTTTAGGGATCCTTCCTCCTTCGAGAAGCTCATTTATTTCAAAAAGAAGCACCTGTGTCTTTTCGAGAGAAAAGCACGGGATTACAAGAGCACCGCCTCGTTTTGAAGCGTCTTCAATCGCGTCTTCAAGTTTTTGACGTCTTTCTTCTGCTGGTTCGTGATTACGATCTCCATACACACTTTCCATAACGAGATAGGTTGCATCAGTCACGTCTTCTGTATCGCGAAGAAGAGGTGTCGGACTGTTGCCCAAATCTCCAGTAAAGACAATCTTTTTTCCATTGTAACTAAACTCATACATCACAGAACCAAGAATATGCCCCGCATCTTTGGCACACACCTGTATACCATCCTTCACATCAACACAGGTGTTGTAAGGAATATCATGCCAAAGTTCAAGTGTATGCTGCACATCTTCAGCATTATAAAGTTCTGTTAGATGATCTCGAGCCACATCATGAGCAAGTAGTTTCAAAGAATCTTCAAACATCAAAGGAGCAAGACGACGGGTTTCGATTGTAGAAAATATCTTCCCCTTAAAGCCTTCTCGTACAAGACGGGGTACTAATCCAATATGATCAATATGAGCATGGGTCACAAAAAGATAATCGATTTTTTTTACATCATATGCAAAAGGTCGCCGATTGTTTGCGTCAGCATCCCTACCCCCTTGCTCAAGACCACAATCAACCAGAATCCTTACCGGCTCTTTGCCTTCCTCGGGAACTGTTTCGAGCAAAAAATTCGCTCCTGTTACCGTACTCACTCCTGACACAAAAGTGAGTTTCATTTTTTTAATTGTTTTGTTATTTTCGCTCATAAATATAACGATCCAAAATATAATAAGTAATAAGACTACCAAAAAAATCGCAGAACAAATCTCCTAACGTATCAAGAATATACCCTTGATCGGCAAAAGACGTCAGTTGAAAAACCAGTTCAAAGACTTCCCACAAAATCCCTACACCAAAAGAAATACACAAAATGGAGCACAAAGAAGGAATTTGTTTTTTTGAAAAAGTAAAAAGGTAAGCAACAATTCCACCCACAAGAACCCCTCCCAGGGTATGCGTCACAATATCTGCCCATGATGTTGTCCAATAGAGATTGGTATTAATAGCAATTGTGTGAGCAAGGAGAAGTAAAAAAGAAACAGCAAAAACGAGCATCAAAATTGGTGTTCTTATATTCATAAAATGATTATATCAGATATGAAAAAATGTGTGAACTTGGAAATGTGTACAGTTGTTGTCTTAAAAAGACAGTTAGTTTTAGACTAGATGTCTCCTATCGTCCAAATTGTTTTTTTGCACCTTCAGGGAGAATTACTCGTTTGATGCCTGCTTCAATCATTGTCTTACAACAAGACTCACAGAACCACCAATGTCCCCATAAGTACAAATCAGCATCCCTTGGATCATTACCTTGGTCTAAAGCATTTTTTATGGCTTTGGGTTCACCGTGGTTTTTTGGATGACATCCCTCACAAAGTTCATAACCCTGTCCTGTAGGAATCCCGAGCCGAACCCTTTCACACTGATGACGTAGATGATAATCGCTCCCATTTGCACCATTCCCTATAACAACATCATCCTTAACCAAAACCGTACCATTGGGTTTGTTCTTGTCCAAAGATAAAACCTCAGCATTTTTTTTTGCAGACAATATAAATTGATCATCCATAGAACAAAATAAAAGCTGAAGATTTCCTTTGGTGAAAGGGTCTTGATATGGTAATTCCTTTATTTCTTCTATGGTTGCTTGTCTCATATTGAGGTGTATTATATACCTATGACAAAGTTTGACCAAATATACCAAGACCTCATAAAAAATATTATGAAAAATGGTGTCGAGGATGTGAGTAAAAGACAGAATATAAAGACGAAAGCTCTTCCTGGACTTACTTTCCAAACTGATATTGAAAAGGACGGATTCCCTCTTCTTACACTACGTAAAATTCCCATAAAAATGTTTGTTGCTGAACAGGTGTGGTTTCTTTCTGGTGCACGAAAGCCAGACGACTTCCTCCGTCACTTTACAAAGATATGGGACATATTTACCAACCCAAACGATGTTGTAACGGCGGCATATGGATATCGATGGAGGAAACATTTTGGAAGAGATCAAATAAAACTTCTGATTGAGCTCTTGACCAAGGACTCGAGTTCTCGACATGGAGTAGTAATGATGTGGGACCCACGCGAAGATGGACTGGGAGGAACGAAGAAAGCGAATGTGCCCTGCCCCTTTACTTTTACTGTCAATATTATTGATGGTAGATTGCATCTGCATCTCATAGTAAGATCAAACGACATGATACTAGGCTTTCCGGCTGATGTTGCAGGATTTGCACTTCTTCAGTGCATTCTCGCTCAAAAACTCGGAGTAAAACCAGGCGTCTATACCCACTCCATCTCTAACGCTCATATCTACGAAAACCATTACGACGGGGCAAAAGAATTAATCAAAAGAAAAAACACCCATAAAAAAATAGTACTTTTACTCCCCCCAAAGGCCTTTGAACGCGCTGAAAAGAAAGATGTAAAACTAGTCGAAGAAATTGTAGAAAATATTGCAGGACAATATAATCCACTTGATACTATAAAAGATCTAAAAATTAGCCTATAATACAATAAACTTATGTCTATACTCACAAAAAAGCAAATACTCGAGCGTATCACAAGACAAGAGATCGCCTTTAATCCAAACCTCGATGAATTCCAAGTCCAAGCCCATGCAATAGATATGCGTTTAGGATACACATTCCTCATCCCAAAAGAGTGGCACATGACACCGAAAGGACGAGAGTCTCTCCGCATCGATCACCTCGACAAAAACAAGCCAGAATACTTTGACGTGATAGAACTCGAGCAAGGACAATATTTTGAATTACTTCCTAATGAACACGTCCTCGCTTCTACATTTGAGAGTGTGAGAGTGCCAAACGACTTGATGGCAATCCTCTACCCTCGCTCATCAACAAACCGCAAGGGACTCTCTGTAGATCTAACTGGTATCATCGACTCTGGCTACGAGGGTCAGCTCGTCATCCCAATCCGAAACAACACATCATCACAAGTGGTAAAACTCTATCCTGGAGAGAGATTTTGTCAGATTGTTTTTGAATCTCTCGAAGAGCCAGTCGAAGCAGAGAAATCACGCTATCACCAAAAGGATATTGTCGAAGGGTTCATCATGACAAAAGAGAATAAGCAAAAGAGAGATAGTGAAGAAATCAAATACGTCGCCGAAGGCAAGATGAAAGAATTAAAAAAAGAAAAGCCAGCAGTTAAATAATATGACATTTGAAGAATATCAGAAACAGGCGCTCACCACTGACCATTCACGAGGCCATGGTCTTGTATCAGCACAATTTATGGCAATCGCACTCGGACTCATGAGCGAAGCGGGAGAATTTGGCGAAAAGCTCAAAAAGATTTACTGGCACAAAAACGGTGAATGGAATGAGGAGGATAAAACTGCTCTCGCTAAAGAACTTGGTGATGTGCTCTGGTATATATCTTCTCTCTCTAATCACATAGGAGTCCCTCTCGAAAAAATCGCGGAGATAAATATCAATAAACTAAAAAGTAGAGTCGAGCGTGGGGTACACCTTGGCAACGGCGATGATCGGTAATAAATAACCTCGTGCCAACTGAGTAATAATAAGTTATTATATATTTATGATAAAAGTATTCATCATCGCGGCACAAACGCTCGATGGCTTTATTGCCAAGGAGGCAAACCATCCAGCCTTTTGGACGAGTAAAGAAGATAAACGCAGATTTGTTGAACTCACAAAGCGAGCTGGAGTCTGTATTATGGGCTCCCAAACATTTAAAACACTACCCCGCCCTCTTAAAGAAAGAGTGAACATTGTCTATACACGTTCGCAAGAATTTGAAGGTGCAGAAACAACAAACAAACATCCAATCGATCTTGTAGCAGAACTCGAAGAGAGAGGGTTTGAAGAGGTGGCAATCTGCGGAGGATCACAAATCTATACCATGTTTCTCAAGGCCGGAATTGTCGACACAATCTATCTCACAGTTGAGCCAGTTATATTTGGTACTGGAATTTCAATATTTAATGAAGCAATCGATGTGCACACCAAACTCATCTCTCACACACTCACAGAGGAAGGAACCTTGCTCTTAGAATACAAAGTACTGAATAGACTGATATAAAAAACCACCTGTCAGGGTGGTTGTGTAGGGAGCATACCAAGAACGAGCGCCTCAAAATCGATATCGAAAGTGCTTGCAAACGAGATTGTTCGTTCGAGCACATCCACCACTTCTTCAGTGATTTTTAAAATATCTGATTGACCAATTATATCTTTAAAGATCTCGATCAAAAGTTCGTAGACCTCTTCAGAGAGATGCATTGCGCGAATTAGTTTTGCGGTGTAGCTCTTGTCATTAGGATAAACCGTAAAATCGCGAAGCTGGAACCTCCTGAGAGACAGCTTCGTGTCTGGTTTTATTTGAGTCACATCACAAGGAATAAGTGGTCTTTGAATTCCCGGTAGAGTGCAATTACAAACTTTTTCCCCACAATAGATACAAAATCTTGGATACCGTTTAGTGATCCATTTTTGAATATCAATATTGCGATACTTTGCATATTTGACAACCGACACAAACAAATCAAACAGAAGCTTCTGTGGAACTTCTTCATTTTTACGAGTTTGACGGCAGATTTTCTTTGTTGAACCAAAAACAGTCACAAGCAATTTTATGCTTGCAATAAGATTCCATTGAGAATTTGTAACCGCCATTTGAAGATGTGTAAAGGTAAAACCTTTACATAAAGATGGTTGGGCATTCATATTTTCTGTCTTCCACCTTACTCTTTTTATCTAGAATGTCAAAAGTCCGGCACGCGAAGCGTGCCGGACTTTTGAATTTACCATCAATTTTATTACTTCACCTCAACCCCCATACTTCGGCAAGTTCCTTCGATAATCTTCATTGCAGCTTCAATAGAACCAGCATTTAGGTCTGGCATCTTTTTCTCTGCAATTTCTCTTATCTGTGCTTTAGTGATTGTACCAACTTTCTTTTTGAGATTTTCTCCAGAACCACTTTCGAGCTTGAGCATCTTTTTGACAAGAGCTGAAGCAGGAGGAGTTTTGAGTACAAAATCATAAGATCGGTCTTCGTAAACTGAAATTTCTACTGGGATAATATCTCCAGGCATTTGTGCAGTTGCATCGTTAAACTTCTTTACGAAATCTCCGATGTTAATACCTGCTTGACCAAGAGCTGGACCTACCGGAGGAGCCGGAGTAGCTTTACCCGCAGGAATGACAAGCTTGAGCTTTTTGAGTACTTTCTTTGCCATAAATTTTAGGTTTATTTAATAATTAATTATTGTGTATTAAGAATCACTTTTAGAAATCAATTATTGAGAAGCTTTGTACAACAATTAATTCCTAGTTTGTGATTCCTAATGTCAAAACTATATTTTTTTGATTTGTAAGAAGTCTAGCTCGACAGGTGTCTCTCGTCCAAACATAGGCACCATCACCTTGATCTTACCTCGTTCACTATCGATCTCACCCACCTTACCTTCCATATCTTTGAATGGACCTTCAAAAATCACAACCATATCTCCAATATCAAGATCAATATTATGTTTTGTTGTTCCAGAATTCATTCGCTTAAAAAGATCATCTACTTCGTTTTTACTGAGCGCAACAGGATACACACCAGAACCCACAAACCCAGTCACACGAGGAGTGTTTCGTATTACATACCACGAATCATCAGTCACAATCATATCAACAAGAATATATCCTGGATAGATTTTTTCTTCTTCTTCGACTCTTTTACCTCCTTTGACTTTGATTTTTTTTTCTGTTGGAACAAGCACATTAAAAATCTTGTCTTCCATTCCAAGAGACTCTATTCTTTGTTTTATATTACGAAGTACAGCGTTTTCATACCCAGCGTATGTATGAATAGCATACCAATTTCGATCTCCTTCTGTTTGTTTTGACATAAAAAGATTTGTTTATTAAAAGAATTTACTAATACCAGCTCTCAAAAGAAAATCAGAAAGTCCTAAAAACAAAGCAACAGCAAGAGAAAGCAGTACAACAACAGATGTAAAATAAATAGCCTGTTGTCGTGTTGGCCATGTAACATGAGTCATCTCTACTTTAAATTCTTTAAGAAATTCTGTGATTTTCATAATATTTAGACTAAATTCATACTAAAAAACCCCCTTTGGGGTACATATTTATAATACGCCAAAACCCCCTTCAAGTCAACAACCTTTTTGTGTGGGACTCAAAATACCCACCCCCCCTCCGCAAGGGCGGCCCTTGCGGAGGGGGGGTCGAAAATTATTTTGTTCTATATGTCACATTCACAACAACACGAACCTTGTTCTGTCCCAGCTCGATTTGTGGAACCATTGCTTTCTTTTCTACCTTAGCAAACACAGCATCTTCTCTGAAAAACGGCTGAGGATTGTTGTCTTGTTCCTCATAAAAACTCACAACACCGTCAAGCGTAACACCAAGATCCTTGGCGAGTCGCTCGGCTTTTTCTTGTGCATTTTGAATTGCCAAAGAACGAGCTTTGTCACGAAGAAGAGAGTCGTCATCAAGTGTAAAAGAAAGACCGCTAATATTTGAAACCCCTAGACTTCCAATACCTGAAAGAATTTGACCTGCATCACTTGTCTTTCGCACCTTCACAGACACACTTTGAGTCACCATATATCCCACAATCCGACTTGTGTTGTTCGAATAATCATATTTAGGACTTGCATCAAAACTTATTGTCTTGATGTCTCGAGATTCAATTCCTTTGTCTTTTAGATATTTAATCGCTGCGTTATTTTTTGTTGTCACTTTCTCACTTGCGTCTGCAACATCCTTACCTTCTTCAACAACAGAAAAACTAAAATTGGCCACATCAGCAATAGCAAATTGTTCTCCTTCCCCTGATACCGTGAAAGAACCCTGACTGTTAGAATCTCTATCTCCATAATGCACGACTTCAGTAATTGTTTTTGATACAAAAAAAACTGAAAGACTTGCTAAAGCACAGAGACTTGCGATTTTGATTTTTTTTGAATTAAATAAATGTGTATTTTCCATAAAAACTAATTAATCTAATAACAGATTAATTATAGCACTTTTTGATAAACAAATGCGGTGCGACACAATACATTATCGAGCTACTATATCAAAAAGATTTTGAAAAAGACTTGCAACCGTCATAGGACCCACACCACCTGGCACTGGAGATATTCCACCCACAATATCCTTAACATCATCAAAAACAACATCACCAACTAATTTTCTTGTTTCAATCTCTTCTAATGTTTTAGGTCCAACTATACTATTAGTCCCAACATCTACGATAACCTGACCTGCTTTAACCATATCTTTTGT
Source organism: uncultured Candidatus Saccharibacteria bacterium (assembly GCA_964406475.1). Taxonomy (GTDB): domain Bacteria; phylum Patescibacteriota; class Minisyncoccia; order Phycocordibacterales; family CAIRYW01; genus JAQBQZ01. Next base: position 9,861 of record CAYORS010000011.1, on the reverse strand, counting down.
TACAAGCCCTGCTTTACCTACTGCTACAACAACAATATCACTTTCATTTATTAAATCTCTCAAGTTTTGTGTCTTACTGTGTGCAATAGTCACCGTTGCATTCTCCTTTAGTAAAAGCATCGCCATAGGTCTCCCCACAAGAAGTGATCTGCCCACAACGATAGCCTTTTTACCTTCTAAATTAATTTTATACTCTCTCAAAAGTGACATTACACCCTTTGGAGTTGCTGGAATAATCCCCGAATCATCACCTTGAAATATTTTAGACTGATTAACAGAATGAAGCCCGTCCACATCTTTTAATGGATTAATCGCTTCAATTAATTTTCTCTTGTCCAAATTTTCAGGGATTGGAAGTTGAAGAATTATTCCCTGAGTCGAATCATCATTGTTTAACTCACTGATTTTTTCTATGACCTCTTCTTCTTTAACATCACTAGGTAAAATAATATGAGAAACCTTTGCTCCAATTTTATCTGCAAAAGCTTTCTTGTGTTTGATGTAAACATTACTCTCTTCGATAGCTCCAATCTGAATGATTGCAAGGACAGGAGAAAAACCAAGATCTTTTATACGAGATGCTAACGATTCAGATATTTTTTGAGACAAGGATTTTCCATCAAGTAAAATCATATTACTACTCTAGCATACTTATATTGAATTTCCATCAAAGAAAAGTCGATAATATCAACTCCTCTAAAAAAGGAGCAACGTGCATCTTGCGATACAGAGGTTGCTAAAAACGTGCTCACCAAAAATATTTTCAACCACTTATGCCACAGAACTTCTCAGTGAGAGACTCGACCATTGCTTAAGCGATGGTTGAAGAATGCGCAAAAGAGCATTTAACCAACAAATGTGAACCAAAACATTGGAGCAGATTTTGATAACCTGAACATAGGAAGATTCTTGAGGTGTAATATCTATTACGCCGATATCAACAAAAAGATGCTTTGTGTCATCTCGTCTTTGTAAACTTATAATGTCGAGCGGAAGCCCTCCTTTTTCGACCACCAAAAATGTTGTAAATTTTTTTGAGGTTTTCATAATCAAAAAGAACAAATATTCCCTCTGATAATCAAGCAGTTGCGCTTTCTTACCAGAAAAATAATCTCGATTGTTCAAAATTATTTTTCCAAAAAGAAAACCGCGCCCAAGGGCGCGGTTTTGAGTTTCGAAGAAACAACAAATTACCACTCCCCTAGGGACTGTGTAAAGTAATATGAGAATCCAAACCAATTTGCGTTTCTGTTCATAAGAAATAGAATACTCCGATCACACCAAAAGTCAATGGAGCGCATACACAGGGCTTTTTTGATATAATATGACCACTATGAATCCCAAAAGAGTCTTGCAAATCAACAATATACAGTACACAAAAGGTCCTGTTGTCTATTGGATGAATAGGGATATTCGAGTTCGAGATAATGCGGCACTTTTTTATGCTTCAGAATACGCTCGTACGCACAACACCGAACTTATTGTTGTTTACAATTTGGTACCAGGTTTTTTGGGAGGAGGAATGAGACAACATACATTCAAAATAGAATCCCTCAAGCAAGTTTCAGATCATTTGAAAGAGTACAACATACCTTTTTTTATTATTACAAAAAACCCTACAGAAAAAGCTTTGTATGAATTTGTCACAAAACAAAAGACAGGAATTTTAGTCACTGATTTTTCTCCTCTTGCTACAAGCAAAAAATGGCTTCACTACCAAAAAAAATATCTTGATATTCCCATCGTTGTTGTTGATAGTCACAACATCGTCCCTGTATGGATAACATCACAAAAGCAAGAATACGGAGCGTACACAATACGCCCCAAGATATGGAAACTCATCCCCGAGTTCCTTGAAGATATACCACCACCCCATAAGCAGAAACACTCACACACATTCAAAGAACCTGATTGGACAAATCTCCTTCACAATAAATCAATCGATACTTCGATCAAACCAGTTACTTGGACACATGGCGGAGAGACCGAGGCACACAAAATACTTAATACATTCATAAAGAACAGATACCTCCGCTACAGCACCCTACGTAATAATCCATTACAGAATGCACAAAGTGGGCTATCTCCCCACCTACATTATGGAACTATATATGCAGGCACAATAGTTAAAAGGATATTAAAACACGAAGACAAATCAATCCTTGACCTACTACACAAATGGAAGAATGGAGCAAAAGATACAGACAACGCACATGCGTTTCTCGAAGAACTCATTGTTCGTCGCGAACTGGCAGATAATTTTTGTTTTTATAATAACAATTATGACAACCCAAAAGGCTTCCCTCTTTGGGCACAAAAAACACTCAAGCAACACAAAGACGACTCGAGAGATTTTGTGTATACAAAAAATCAATTTGAAAAAGCAAAAACTCATAATCCCCTATGGAATGCAGCCCAAACAGAAATGATACTGACCGGCAAGATGCACGGATATATGCGTATGTATTGGGCAAAAAAGATTTTTGAGTGGACCAAGTCACCCGAAGATGCACAGAAAATTGCAATATATCTAAACGACAAATATGAGCTTGATGGCAGAGATCCAAACGGATATGCCGGGATTGCATGGTCTATTGGAGGTGTCCATGACAGAGCTTGGTTCCCACGAAAAATATATGGCACCGTACGATATATGGCAGAAAGTGGCTGCAAAAAAAAGTTTGACACAGCTTCTTATATAAAAAAATGGTCTACACCTCTTTAGGAAGAGATATGAAAAACGTTGTCCCCTTTCCTTCGCGCGATTCAAACCAGATTTTTCCTCCGTGTTTTTCGACAATAAGTCGAGAAAAATAAAGCCCAAGCCCTGTCCCTGTGGTGTGTTTTTCTCGAGCATTACTTGCTCTAAAAAACTTTTTAAACATATGCTGTTTTTCACTTTCTGGAATACCAATACCAAAATCCTTGATGAGAATTGTATGTGAATCCTCCGAACCTATGTATCCAATATGAATCACATCACGATCTTTGGAATATTTGATTGCATTGGTAAACAAATTTGAAATAACTCTCCCTATTTTACTGCTATCACAAAAACAGTATACTTTTTCTGGTACATTACCCTCGTAAACAACAGAGATATTTTTGCGGAGCAAAACGTCCTTCATATCCAAAAGAACGTTTTTGATAATATCAATCAAGTTAAAATCTGCCTTTGAGAGACTAATCTCTGTATCTTCTTCCAAATGCCCCACATCAAGAAACTCCTCAATCAAATCAGCAAAATCATCACCTTGATTTATCATTTCTTTTACATAATCAGACTGATCATGAGTAAGGATTCCAAATTCTTCATTAAGTAACGCACGTAATCCCCCTTTAACCTTAGTGACAAACCCTCTAATCTCGTGAGACATAAAAGATGTAAACTCCATTTTGACATTATTAAGTTCGTTTAACTTGTCTTTTGCTCTCATACGTCCAAACACAAAGAGAAACGCAGCAAGAATCGCAAACACAAGAAATGAAGGGAGGCTTGCAAGTAAGATATCTCGAATAAATGTCGATGCATCAACATCAATACCTACAGTTGCGATAGTAAGATTTGTTTCAGGTGATATGACAGGGGCTGATGCACTCACCCACCTACCCCATCTGTCACTATAAGGTCCATATGCAAAAGCAACACCTTTCAGAAAGTTATCTATTTCAATCTTTTGAGATTCATCATATACCTGTCCAGGTGGTGAATACGTAGAGATAGAATCTGGAGATTCAGAATCAACATAAAAAAAGAGATTGCCAATATCCCTACTGTATCCCATGAGATACACAAACCGTGCATCAGCGTTGATACTCTTTAAGCCAATAAACTTTTTTTTGAGATAAATATAATTTGGATTATCAAGATCATTTACATTACCATAGAGAGATGCGATGATTTCTGGATCAAGAGTTTTTGCTATATTGTTCACCCGTGTAATCAATGCTTGCTTTTCATATTCAAAAACAGTAAATCCAAAATATAAAGAAACCACAGCTCCAAGAAGCAAGACAATGGCTACTTGAAAAAATGGAGCGAATCGTTTAAATAGTGAATTTCTTTTCATATAAGAACACATCTATTATATCATCAAAAAAATGAATGTGGTCAATCTAGATTATTGCTAATACCAAAAAGCACACTATAATTATACCTATGGAATCATCCCCTAAACCTTTTGGCGAATTGTGGTCAATAGCCGAAAACAACAATTATTCTTTAGATGACTATACAGAGATCTCTGCAAAGACGAAGCTGTTTTTACATCCCGAACAAATACAAGGATCTATTCGAGGTAACGATCTGTTTGAATTTTTCAAACAAAAAGAAATCAAAACACTGAACGCCTCTGCGTGGGAATATTTGAAATCACATCCAAACCTAATTCCTGAAATGTGGAAGTTTGGATCAAGTGGTGGTGCACAATATATATTTTTTTGGGGGACAATCGATCGCAGTCCAGAAGGCAATCTCTCTGTACGATACATATCATGGAGTGGGGGCAACTGGGTGTTTAGTTACTATCTCCTTTCGGGTAATTGGCACGAAGATTTTCCAGCAGTTATTTTTGAATAGATTGTGAGGGGCAGCTACAAGTTCACTAACGTTATGTTTATGGACAAGAAGATTATAGATGAGTTAAACGAAAAGTTAGATTATATTACTAGTCTTACCGATTAAGTCCTTTGAGAGTTTTTTGTATAGTGAGTACGGTTTTTTCTAACGTAGAGTTTTCATCAATAATCACTTCTCCTGGAACATCAAGATAATTTTTTGCTTGATACCACGATCTTAGTTTTTCTTCTGTGACCTCAGGAGCAATAGGTTTTGTAGTATGCCTTCGTACTGTTTCCTCAATTGATACATCCAAATAAAAGACGTAGGATTCGCAGGAAGCATAATCCATAAGTTCAACGAGAACTTCTTTATACTTAGGTTTTGAGAGTATGCCTTCAACAATCACCGTATAACCTTTATCTAAGCAATAAATGACAGTTTGTCTAAGCAATCCAATAATATCTTTATTCTCCAGAGAATCTTTTTCCATCAAAATAGTTCTGCGCAATGTATCTTGCCCAATCAATGCAACTTTTCCATTTAATATTTTACGCAGGTGTTCTGCTACAGTACTTTTACCTGACCCAGAGTTACCTCTAAGGATTAGAAGTTTTTGACTTGTCATACAAAAATTATATCAGAAAATTAATGTCTCACTTCTACCTACTAAACTAGTCTTAATTTTATTGGGGCGACCAATGGGAATCGAACCCATAACTCCGGATCCACAGACCGGGGTTTTACCACTAAACTATGGTCGCCATGTCTAAACCCTTTCTTTATACCAAAAAAAGTAAATATTATCCAGTACAAAAAAATACCTATTAAAATGAGAAGTTTTTTTGGGAAATTCTTTTTTTGGATTATGAAATAAGAGAAGATTCGGTCACGCATAAAATTCCACTGAATTTTTGCTCGACCCCGACTTTTCCGTATTCGCGAAGTCAGTCTTTCGAGTCCTATATGAGAGAAGAACTCTCGGCTTACAGCCGCAGTACAGATTCCCTATTTTTTCGGATGAGGGCACATCCTCAAAAATATAAGAGAACCTTTTCGAGTCTTCTCCCACAAGCGCGTTTAGCGCTTGCTTCGCGCACAAATACAAAAAGCAGTCCCGAATAAGGACTGCTTTTTGTATTTGTGCGCGAGAGAAGACTCGAACTTCCATGCCCTTGCGGGCGCTACCACCTCAAGGTAGTGCGTCTACCAATTTCGCCACCCGCGCATACCCCATCATAGTACTAAAAATTCAAATAATTTCAACTTTTTTGTTTTTTTCTGATAGAATATATACCTATGGATATCACAACAACCATAACAACAGTACTATCTCTCGTTATTGTTTTTCTTTTTGCAATTCAAAAATTTAGCCATCACATACAAAAACTTGCAGGTGAAAGGCTTAAAAGTTTGTTACACAAATTTACAGACAAGCCTGTCAAAGGGGCTTTTAGTGGGGCTCTTGTCACAGGACTAGTTCAATCATCAACAGCAACATCAGTCATTCTTGTAGGGCTCGTCAATGCAGGTGTCCTTGCAACATACAATGCAATAAGCGTTGTGATTGGTGCAAACATTGGGACAACCATCACAGCACAACTCATTGCCCTCAATATGACATACATTGCCCCCATTATTGTTATTGTTGGATTTATTCTTTCACACACCCATTCACGTTTTAGACGATACGGCAAAGCTATTTTTTATTTTGGTATTATATTTCTTACTCTTTTTATTATTTCTTTTATTGTAACCCCACTCAAAGATAATTCTGATTTGCAGAACCTTCTTACATCAATCAATAGTCCTTATAGAGCAATAGTCTTTGGTATTATTATTACAACAATTTTACAGTCGAGTTCCGTATTTACAGGACTTACATTGGTACTTGTTTCAGGTGGATTCATTGGACTTCCTGTTGCAATAGGATTTTTGATCGGCTCAAGTATTGGATCCCCCCTTACCGCAGTGATCGCAAGTACAAGCGCAAGCTTTGAGGCAAAGAAGGTTGCGGTCTCACACGTCATCTTCAACCTTCTCGGTGTTGTCATATTCACCCCCCTCATTAATCCATTCGTCAAACTTCTTCATCTCATAAGTGATAATGAGATCCAACAAGTCGTCAATGCGCATTTTATTTTCAATATGGTATGTGCCATACTTTGTCTTGTATTTTTTAATTACTTTGTCTTTATTACTGACAAAGCAACAAAAATTCTCTACAAAAATTAAAACTCCCTTTTGGGGAGTTTTAATTTTTATTCTTTAGTGACCTCTTCTTGTTCTGTATCTTTTCTCATCATCTCTGCTTTCATACGCTTTGAAAGCTCTTTTTGTGCTTTACTTCGTACATAATAAAGCTTCGCTCGTCTCACTTTTGCTCGTCGAACAACTTCCACCTTATCGATAAGTGGTGAATAGAGGGGAAAGATTTTTTCAACACCATATCCATTTGATACACGTCGCACAGTCAGAGTACCTCCAGCTTCTGTTCCATGCTTACGTGCAAGAACCATTCCTTCAAAAATCTGAATACGAGTTTTGCCTTTTTCTTGAATTTTTTGGTGGACTTTTACCACATCACCAGGGCGGATGTCTTGTGCTTTTCTTTCTTCGATATTTACGTTTGATGTTTTAGCTGTTGCTTTCATTGGAATCTAATTAATATGATTATGTGACTTTATCACAAATACAAACTAAATGCAATGCTTTTATATTGACCTTACATTATAAAAACAAAGCCTCATTGACACCAATTTGTTTAAAAGCTTCCTTAAAATCATCGGGAAATGGAGCAAAAATCTCTATTGGAGCACCTGATTTATCTTCAAATACAAGACGAAAGGCATGCAAAGCAAGCCTTTCAAAACCAAAACTGTCCCCACTTTTATTGCCATACAAAGGATCAGAAAGCACGGGATGCCCCACCGAATTCATATGCACCCTGATCTGATGAGTACGCCCTGTAAGAGGCCATACCTCGAGCAAAGAAACACCTGATACGTTTTTAACCACCTTGAACCGTGTTGTTGCTTCTCGCATTTCACCACGAGCTTTTGGTGCTGTGGCCCATTTGCGCACATCATCTTTACTACGTCCAATGGGTTTACTGATGATTCCCCTCTGACTTCTTACATCACCTTTTACAAAAGCAAAATATGTTTTTTTTATTTTGCGATTTTTGAACTGTTTTTTGAGATATCCAAAACCCTCTGCAGTTTTTGCAATAAGCAATACCCCTGATGTGTATTTGTCGAGCCTGTGAACGATCCCATATCTTTTGATTTCTAAACCACTATCTGTCTTTATGTGTTCACCAAAAGAAGCTGTGTCTGGGTAGTGTTCGAGTACCCAATCAGAAATAGTATACTCAGCACTCTTACCATCACCATGAACAGCAACTCCTACTGGTTTATTAATAGCAAGAAAAAAGGTGTTTTCAAATAAAATAGGAATATTCACAGTTAGTTAGTATCTTGATTACGGATGATATGATAATGAGATTTAAGAAAGAAGTATCCAACAACAGAAAAAGTAATAATTGGCGACACCCACTCAGGAACATCAATATGAAATGCATGTAGCAACATAATAAGACCCAAAAAGAAAATTGAGTACATTGCACCGTTTTTCAAAAAAACATATTTTTTTACAGTCTCCACATTTGATACGGTAAGTTGTCTCAATATAACAGCACCGATTCCATTACCAATCAAAATAAGTGGCACAGAGAGCGTGAATGCAAAAGCACCCAATACACCATCAATCGAGAAGGTCGCATCAATCACTTCAAGATAAAGAATCTTGCTGATGTCCGATTTTTTTGTGGCACCGGAGACAAGGTCTTTTTCGGCTTGTTCGGCATTTTCTTTAAATCCGTGTGTAATAAAAAAAGCAGTAGATCCAATCACAGCACCAAAAGCCATCATTGGATCCATCTTCAAAGCAGACCAGACCACAACAGAAAGTATGGTAGACACAACAGCAAAAAACCAAACCCCTTGTCTATGAAAAAATTCTTCTCCAATCAAACCATATGTTTTTTTCTCGAGAAAAAGCCAGTGGAAAAACAAGAACACCAAGAATATTCCTCCCCCCGCCATCAGAATAGGAGCAGATTTATGTATCGACTCTGCAATAGACGGATCATTAGAGAAGGTGGCAGTAAGCGCACCAAAAAATCCAAGAGACGGATTGGTTGCCCAGATAATCATCCAAGGCAATAATCCCCTGATCACAAAAACCGCGAAGATAATACCCCAAAAAAGAAACCATTTGCGAGCCTTGTGAGACATAGTTCTCAAGACTTCTGCATTAACAATTGCATTGTCTGCGCTTGAAATAATCTCAAACAACGCCAAACCCAATATAGTAATAATTGCTGTGGTAATCATGCAAACATTGTATCACTATTGATAAATTTCTAAAAATAGCTATGATTATGGAATCGGGCGATTAGCTCAGTTGGTAGAGCAATTCATTTACACTGAAAAGGTCACAGGTTCGAGTCCTGTATCGCCCACAGAAATTAAAAAACCAGCCTGATTTTGGCTGGTTTTTTAATTTCTGTGGTTGCAAAGGACTCGAAAGACGCAGCGAACAAGGGTGAGTGAGTCGGGGTCGCAGAAATTTTCAGCATAAAATTATCTATGACCGAGTCTTGTATTTTTGTGGGCGCTAGCAAGTGCGGAGCACTTGCGTACAGGACTCGAAAACCTTTTGAGCCTAAATTGATTTCAAGAAAATTTTAGCTAAAAAGTGTACTGCGGCTGTAAGCCGAGAGATTTCTGTATTCTCCACCAAATACATTAACCTTATCTCTGTAAGAAAGAGAAAAACATATCTACAGTGTCTCTTGTCCGTATTTTAAAATATCGATCTAAACAAGAGTTGTATATCTCCCTGTATAGCTTTTCTTTGTCTACTTCATTTGCCATTCCATATCCATAACTATACAAAGAGTACTCTCTGCAAAAATGTGGCTTTTCTTTTTTTAGAACAAGAAAAGAAGTGACAAAAAAAGCAACCACAACTACAAATCCAAAAAAGTATTTTTTCATAGGTATATATTAACACACATAAATTTTTGCTGAAATTTTATGCTACCTTATCTCATTGTTTTTTTGAATTGTGGTCACAGATAATTTTGATTACATTGAATAAAAATTTCCGCGACCCCGTCTCGCCTATTTTGTGTACTCACAAAACATGGTTCCGACCGGCCCATTACGCAAAAAGACTGGAATAGTCCAGTCTTTTTGGTTGTGTGCCCCCGCTTGGAATCGAACCAAGAATAACGG
>CAYORS010000010.1:0-33257 GCA_964406475.1 uncultured Candidatus Saccharibacteria bacterium | reverse complement strand
TCGCTAAGCTTGGTGTTGCTGGCATCGAACAGTGGGCTGAGGACTACATCTTCCGTCTCTTGGATCTCTGTGCCGAACTCAAGATCAAAATCGTCCCTATGTTTTGGGGCACGGCATTCGGCCTCGAAGTCGCCTCCGGTTATCCCTGGGGTTTCTGGAAGGGTCCAGGCTATGACCTCATCGAGGAAGGAAAAGAGCGCTTCGTAACAAAGACTCAGAAGATCCGTGATCATGCGAATGCTCTCGGTATCTATCTTTGTCACGAGATTCATCCGGGAACAGCGGCGTCCTGTGCTGACGACTTCCTTACACTGCTGGAAATCTGCAACCATGACCCCTGTGTTGCCGTTAATGGTGACCTCTCGCATTGTTGGGAGGGTGAGTCCTGGCAAGACCGCTTCCTCAGGGTTGGTGACCGAGTCTTTGCAACCCACCTCAAAGACTTTCGTATCAAGAAGGGTCACCCTCTCCGTTCAATGAAACCTGGATGGCCTGATCGCGGTATGCAGTTCGTTCCTCTTGGGGATGGTGATGGCAACATGCGTGCGTATGCAGAACTCATGGTCCAGGTCGGCTACCATAAGCGTTACTGCGAGGTTACCGGGGCTTCATCTGCTCCTCTCGTCGTCGAAGCCGAAAGTGCCTTCTGGAATCTCGACACAACGAGTGCTCACGGTATCCAGTATGTGAATAAACACCTCTGTCTCCCGTTGGCGGCAGGGACGTTCGAAGATGGTATGGGTGACAGGGGTTAGATTCAGTCAAGTGACTATTAGTTTGGATGGTCGATTTATATCGGCCATCCATTTTTTTATAAACTACAGATTTATATGATAAGATTTGAATATAAATCCCGTTAAAAAAGAGAGGTGGCTCTGCAAAAGAAATGATGGGATATTTAAGGTCAATAATTATACATTACGCATTAGTATTTAATGTTTTTTCACAGGATGAAAATCACTAAATTCGGGCATTGCTGTTTACTTATAGAAGACAAAGGAGTGAGAGTTCTCACTGACCCTGGGCTTTTTACTACTGCTCAAAATGAAGTAAAAAATATTGATGTCATACTCATCACTCATGAACATAGTGATCATTTACACATTGAATCAGTAAAGAAGATTCTCGAGAACAATCCTGAGGTGCTTATTGTCACCAATACTTCAGTGAACGAGCTCTTGAAGAAAGAAAATATTTTAAATACAAAAAATGTAGAAAACGGAGAGAGTTTTGAATACAAGGGACTTATGCTCAGTGGTCATGGAAGTCTACATGAGATTATTCACCCTGAGATTCCTGGTGTGGTAAACGTTGGGTATATGATAGGTGAGAGACTTTTTGTACCAGGAGATTCATTCGAACATAATGCTATAAATCCTGAAATTCTAGCATTGCCAGTGGCTGGTCCATGGATGAATATACACACCGCGCTTGATTATTGCATTCGCCTGAATCCCAAGAAATGCTTCCCAGTTCATGATAGTGTGTTAAGCGAGTTTGGTAAAGGGGTGATAGGACGAGTGGTACCACGCGTACTCAACAATCATGGGATTTCCTTTGTGGATTTAGAGCTTAATACAGAAACAGATTTTTAATTCTATGACTTCTTCCATTGGCATTTTTGATTCCGGGTTTGGGGGGCTTTCGGTACTTAAAGAAGTGGTCAAAGTTTTACCTCAGTATGATTATGTATATCTTGGGGATACTGCCCGTGCACCATATGGCAACAGAACACAGGATGAGATATATACATTTACAAAAGAAGGAATACTTTTTTTGTTTGAAAAGGGGTGTGAGCTTGTTATTCTTGCATGCAACAGCGCCTCTGCAGAAGCACTGCATATACTTCAGATTGAACTCATAAAAGGTGAAAACAAAAACAAAAGAATCTTGGGTGTCATTATTCCTGCAAGTGAAGAGGCTGTAGAAAAGACAATTTCAAAGAAGGTTGGTGTTTTGGGTACGGAAGCCACAATATCATCTCGGGCATTTGAAAGAGAGATAAAAAAAATCAATCCTTCTATTGAAGTCTTTGGGGTTCCTGCACCGCTTCTTGTGCCACTCGTCGAATCTGGCAAAACTAGTGAAAGTGAAGGTGTGGATGTTGTGGTTGCAGAATATACAAAATACATAAACAAACACGCTGTTGACACGGTTATACTTGGATGTACACATTATGAATTTTTGAAAGAATGTATTCAAAAAAACCTTCCTTCAGTATCGCTTATTACCGAAGGTTCTTTGGTGGCATCAAAGCTTTCTTCTTATCTTTTGCGCCATAGGGATATTGAAGAGAGGTTGTCACGTTGTGGTAAGAGAAGCTTTTTTACCACAGGGGAGACAGTGCTTTTTGATGATTTGGGAAGTGGGTTTTTTGGTGACAAAATAACGTCTTTTAAGGTATCTTTGTGATTGTTGCTTTTTTTGTGGTTATTTGCTAATATGTCCTAATATGACAGAAAAAACAGACAAAATTTCATCAACAATACAAGATATGCTCAAGGTGGGTGCCCACTTTGGATTTCTTCGTTCTCGAAGAAATCCTTCTTTCAAATCTCTTGTATGCGGAGTTAAAAATATGACTGAGATCATTGATCTCGAAAAAACAGAACAAATGCTTGCATCTGCCGAGGCTTTTGTGGCTGATCTTGCATCAAAAAAGAAAACGATTCTTTTTGTTTCAAGTAAAAGTGAAGCGCGTGATGTGATTCAGCGATATGCAGAATCAATTAATATGCCTTTTGTTGCCAGTCGATGGATTGGAGGTACTCTTTCAAACTTTGGTGAGATTAAAAAGCGCGTTCACCGTCTTGCAGATCTTATCAATAAAAAAGAAAAGGGTGAGCTTTTGAAATATACAAAAAAAGAAAGACTGATGTTTGATCGTGAGATAGATAATCTTACAGCAATGTTTTCCGGTCTTCGCTCAATGGACAAGATGCCAGATGCGCTTTTCATTGTAGACTCAAAGAAAGAATCAATCGCTATCGCAGAAGCAAAAAAGACAAAAATCCCTGTTATTGCACTTGCGTCAACAGACTGTGATCTCAGTTCTGTAGATTATGCAATTCCTGCAAACGATGCATCAAAAGCAAGTATTGACTACTTTGTCGCTCGTATTGCTGAAGCATATAAAAAAGCTGCTATTTCGGCTTAGGTTTCTTATATTAAAAATAATTTGTTATTTATATGATTACAACTGAACAAGTTAAAGAACTTCGAGATAAAACAGGTGTTTCTATTATGCAATGTAAGAAAGCACTTGAAGATTCTGGAGGTGATATGGAGAAAGCTCTTGTCTTACTCAAGAAAAAGGGTGCAGAAATTGCAGAAAAAAAATCTGATCGAGAGCTCGGTGCTGGTGTTGTACAAGCATATATTCATACAAGCGGAACCATTGGTGCAATGGTAGAGCTTCTTTGTGAGACAGATTTTGTGTCTAAAAACGAAGAATTTAAAACTCTTGCATATGATATTGCAATGCAAGTTGCTGCAACCAACCCTTCTTTCTTGTCTATGAACGATATCGATGAATCTTCAAAACAAAAAGCACAAGAAGTGTTTGAAAAAGAGCTTGTTGGAAAGCCAGAAGATATGAAAGCAACAATTCTTCAAGGGAAGATTAGCTCATACTTCAAAGATATGGTTCTTCTTGAACAGCCTTTTATCAAAAACGACAGTATGACTGTTGCAACTGTGATATCAAATGCAATTCAGAAGTTTGGAGAAAAGATAGTGGTTGGAAAGTTTGCACGTTTTTCTACAAAAGCGTAAAATTATATTATGATTAGTATCATTGTGTTTTTTATATCATTGTGTGGGATTGTCTTTATGCTCGCCAACAAACAGCATGAGCTTGAGACAGGGAAGGCTTTTGTGTGTATTTCACATTGTGATGAATATAATCTCAAAACTCGATTCAAGAATTTTGAACAAAGTTTGAAAGAGATGCCACAAAAAATTGCACATATTGTTGTGTTTATGGTAGTAAAGCAAGGGGTGAGAATATTTGAAAAAACAAAAAAAATAGTGTATCCTAAGATATCTCATATTGTTGATGCGGTAAAAGGAAAAGACATACCGAAGAATAAAGGATCTGTGTCTCTCTTCCTCAAACACATCGAAAATTTCAGAGATATTGATTAGGTTCAAATATTCGAGGAGGTTGTTGTTTAAAATTTGCTTGTGAGTTCGTATTTATAGAGCCGCCTTAGCTCAGTTGGTAGAGCTACACTTTTGTAAAGTGAGGGTCCCCAGTTCGAGTCTGGGAGGCGGCTCTGTGAAAGGGAATCATCATAGGCAAATTTTTGATCACAACCTAAACAAAAGTCATAGTTATGACTTTTTATTTTTTTTGTTGATATAATAATACCTATGAATCTGAGGTTTTTATTTATATTTATTTTACTTTTTACTCCTCTTCGTGTGCTTGGGGTAGAAAAAGAGGTTGTTGTTTTTGCTCCGCATTTTGATGATGCTATTTTGCCTTTGGGAGGGTTTTTGTCTCAATCTCAAAACACTAAAACTGTAGTGACTGTTTTTGGAGGGGCTCCCGATCAAAATATGAAAACAATATGGGACAAATGGGGTGGATTTGCATCAAGTAATGAGGCTATTGATTCACGAAAAAAAGAAAACGAATCTGCATTAAAAGGAGTTGGTGCTACGAATATTGTTTTACCTTTTGTAGATGGTCAATACAGGCATTTCATCTCTGATGCAACAACTACGCTTGAAATAAAGAAATCTATAGTAGATATTTTGAATCAAAAAACATCAGATCATACTGAGGTAGATGTTTATTTTCCATCATATTTTGGAAAGAAAATAACACATCCAGATCATCGTATTGTACACGATATTATGTTGTCATTATTATCCGAAAAAAGGTGGCCATATATAAAATGGTATATGTATGAAGATATGCCTTATACAATAATCTTTTATAAAAAAAGCAAAGCCTCTTTTTTGGATTTTTTGAGAGAAACGTATCAGAAATTAGTTTTCAAACAATTTGAAATTATGTTGAGCAAAAAAGATTTTGATTTGAAGAAAAAAAATGCCGCATTGTATGTATCACAACAAAAAGCTTTTTTAAAAAGCAAACAATCTTTTGATGATGTTTTAGAGTTTACTGCACATCATTGTGTTTCTGGTCCGTGCGAAAAGGTCTACGAGGTAAAAGAAAAATAATTTATTTAGTGAGAGGTGGTGGTTGTTGCCCGTCTACCATCTTTGGGATATCGAGATTTGATTATTTTTTCGAGACTGTCTTTGTCTTGTGGCCAAGAGAGCACTTGTCCATCAATCACGATTGCGGGAAGTTTGTCTGTTATTTTGGTAACATTTATAAGTGTCTTTATAGCACTCAAATCAAGATTGTAATCAAAAGAATACACGCGAAGATCAGGATACTGCTCTCTCAAATAGGTAAGAATGTAGCTTGCTTTATCGCAGTCTGCACATTTCTTGCTATCTGCATAAAAGTAAAGAGCAAAAATAAATTTTTTATCACAGCGGAGAGAAAGTCGTTTCATAAGAAGATAGTCTTTGATCTCGAGAAGAGAATAGAATTTTTTGAGTTGGAGTACTTCCTTGTCATTGCTTCCGATGTTTTTTTCGCTATACTCAATACGTTCTGCAAGGGAGTTTAATTCATTTGAAAGCATATTGTTACCAACATCTTCACAATTAAGATCAGAAAGAAGAGAAACTTGTGTCTCTGAAGACATAATATTTGTCGAAATCGAATCTTGAATTGATTTGATCTCATCGATTCGTTTATTGTTGAAATAATTACTGACAAAAAAAGCAGTTCCGAATATTGATGCGGTAATAAAAAAGGTAATGATATATTTTTTCCAGTCGATTATTTTTTCTTGATTCATATTATTATGTTTAGTACTAATTATCTCCATGATGCCGTTTTGCCAATCATATTATTATACACTGATTTGATAAGCCAAAAAGGTGCGATGAAGGAGTAAAGAAAGAGAAAGTAAAATATCTCTGCGGTGATTCTCCATCGTCCGTAGACTGTGCGATATCCATACATAATAAGGCTCATAATAAACCCCATCAGAACGAAAGATAAAATATTAAACAGAGATGTATCAACAAAGAACCAGTTGAATGAATGGAATGTAAATGCGTCAAATCCGAGTGTAATAAAACGTGCACAGAGTTCAATCAAATGTTCTAATACCTGATAAAGAGAAATACCTACAAATATGAATGAAAGACAGATACTCACGATTGCAAACGGTAAAACAAGAATACCTAGGTCACCAAAGCTTCTGTTGAAAACCATATGTCTATAATCAATGAGGTTGGCAAGGAATCCACTCACCCAACGGACGCGTTGTTTGTAGAGTTTTTTGATTGTGTCAGGTCCTACTGTATAAACAATCGCATCTGATGCGTTGACGATTTTCATATGATGGCTTTGCATACGCATCGCCATTTCCATATCTTCTGTATTATGTGCGTGTTTGTATGGTCCCACAATATCAAAAACTTTTTTACGAAAAAAAGAAAAAGGTCCAGGGGTGATATGTATCGCACCAATCGATGCATATGCTTTTCGCATAAAATTACCATAGCTATATTCAGCACGTTGCATTTTGCGGAGTGTGTTGTTCGGTCTTTCTATCACCATAGAAGGAGTAACTGCCATAACATCTTCATCTTGGAATCTACGCATAATGTTTTTGAGAGCATCAGGATGAACAAATGAATCTGCATCAAGACATCCTACAAAATCGGTTTTCATATGGGTAATACCAAAATTGAGTGCTGTGTATTTGCCACCATTTTGTTTTGAATGGATTTCAATTATTGGGTGACCTGCGTATTTTTTGAGCACTTCTTGTGTGTTGTCTGTGCTTCCATCATCAACAACCATAATATGAAGTTTGTCTTTGGGATAATCGAGAGCTAAAAGAGATATGAGGGTGCCTTCTATTGTCTTTTCTTCATTCCATACAGGAACAATAATGGTGACGGGGGGATAGAAAAAAACAATCTTTTTTTCGTCTTTTCTTTTGTTCTTTGTCTCAAAAAGGGAAATAAGCAAAAAGACCTCAAAATAGAGAGCACAAAAAATAAAGCCCGATCCTAGTGTTGTAATAAGGGAATCCATTGTTTTGTTGAATATTATACACTTTTTTTGAATATTTTGAAGGGGTTTCTCCAAAATGGATTTTTATTTTATTTTGGTTATAATTTGAGTTATATGGAACATAGTGAACTCAAAAAAGGTCATATTCACCTTATTACTCGGGCTATTGCTGAAATATCTGCTATTTTTGATGAAATGGGTTTTTCTGTGGTGGAAGGTCCAGAGCTTGAGACAGATCATTATAATTTTGAAGCGTTGAATTTCCCTCCTGATCATCCTGCTCGTGATATGCAAGATACGTTTTGGATCAAACCAGAAAGCGAAAAAAAACTTCTTCGCACACACACATCTCCTGTGCAGATTCGATATATGGAGTCACATCCTTTAAACGAAGGAGACCAGATTGCGATTATTGTTCCTGGTAAGGTTTTTCGTAATGAGGCGACAGACGCATCGCACGAAGCACAATTTCATCAGTTTGAAGGTTTGTTTGTTGATAAGGTTGTGTCGATGGCACATCTCAAAGGTGTTCTTCTCCATTTTTTTCAGAAATATTTTGGTCCTGATGTAGAGATAAGGTTTCGTCCCAGTTTTTTCCCTTTTGTTGAACCTGGTGTTGAGGTAGATGTCAAATGGAAAGGTAAATGGCTCGAGATGATGGGGGCTGGACTTGTTCATCCCAATGTTCTCGAAGCTTCTGGGGTAGATAGTACAAAATGGCAAGGTTTTGCGTTTGGTGGGGGGATTGATCGGTTTGTGGCTGTCAAATACGGCTTAACTGATATTCGTGAGCTTTATACAGGTGATGTTCGGTTTATAACTCAATTTTAAAATGAAAATTTCTCACAAGTGGCTTCAGACATACTTCAAAAAACCTCTTCCTTCATCAGAAGAGATTGCGAATCTTTTAACATTTCATATTTTTGAAGTTGAAGGTATAGAGAAGAAGACAAATGATGATGTGCTTGATGTGAAGGTGTTGCCTGATCGTGCTTCATATTGTTTGTCGTATTATGGGATTGCAAAGGAACTCGCAGCTCTACTTCCTCAAAATGAGTTTAAAGAACGTGACATAGAAAACATTGTTGATGCAGGTGATCTCACAGCTCCTTCTATATCGATTGAAGCCGGAGATGTCTGTGATGTATATTCTGCATTGCAGATTATTAATATTACAAAAACAAAATCACCCGATTGGCTTGTTGATGCTCTCCATTCGATGGGGCAAAAATCAATCAATGTTTTTGCAGACATATCAAACTACGTTATGTTTGATATGGGTCAACCTATGCACGTGTTTGATGCAGGGAAAATCAAAGATGAGATTGTGGTGCGATATGCACGAGAGGGTGAAAAAATAATTACATTAGACAACAAAGAGATTTCGCTCGACAAAGATATTGTTGTGATTGCTGACAAAGAATCACCTTGTGCACTTGCAGGTATCAAAGGAGGCAAAAATGCGGAGACTACATACAATACTCATCATATCATTGTCGAATCTGCTCATTTTGATGCTACGTATGTACGCAAAACATCAACTCGACTCAATATAAAGACCGACTCAAGCAAAAGATTTGAAAACAAAATAAGTGCTCAGATCACAGAAAGGGCTCTTGGTCTTTTTGTGTGTATTTTAAAACAAACAGATCCTGATATTATTGTAAGTCCTATCACAAAAGCCGGAACATACAAAAAAACAGAACACCGTATCGAAGTAACAGAATCTTTTGTGCAAGAAAGAATTGGCACAGCTTTGTCTTTGGATGAGATGGTACTTTTGTTGAATAGAGCGTCTGTGAGTGCACGAAGAGAGGGTAATGTCCTTGCTCTTTATCCAGACCCTTCACGACAAGATCTTAAGATAAAAGAAGATGTGGTTGACGAGGTGGGCCGACTGATGGGATATGATAATGTGTTGGGGGTATTGCCAAAGATTAAAGGACTTCAAAAATATGATCACAAAATAGCTCTTCGTACAAAAGTAAGAAACTTCTTTATACAAGAGGGATTTTCAGAAATTATGACCTATGCATTTGCAGCACAAGGAGAAAGAGAAGTATTAAAGCCTCTCTCACAAGAGCAGAGATATTTGCGTACAAATTTGAGTGATGCAATGGAGGAAAAAATAAACAATGCACTGTATTATGCTGATTTGATTGGTATGAATAAGGTGTGTCTCTATGAGTTTGGTAATGTATGGAAAGACGGAAGAGAGTTCTTGTCTCTTTGTGTGGGTATCGGATACAAAAAAACTCCAAAAGGTATCCGTGTTAATGATGAAATTAAAGAAATACGCGACAAGGTTTTTGAACTTCTTGGTGTTAAAGTTGAGATACTTTGTACTATTGATGATACAGGAGGGATCATATCAAAAAATGGTCAAAGCATCGGTCTTACTAATCACAAAGAGGGTATTTTTGAAGTCGATTTTGATCATCTAGTTGATACACTGTCTTCTCAAAAAACATCACTTGATATCTTACCTATTGATACAAAATATAAAACTCCCTCAATCTTTCCTTTTGTTGTGAGGGATTTTGCTGTCTTCACTCCCAAGGGTACCGAAGCTCGTTTGGTATGGGATACGGTATTGCCTGTCGTGAAAGATCTTCTTTATCGATATGAGCTTTTTGATTCTTTTGAAAAAAAGAATAAAGACACGGGAGAAGTTGAAAAGGTGTCTTACGCATACAGAATGGTATTCCAATCTTACGAAAAAACTTTGACAGATGAAGAGGTTAATACAATGATGCAGAAAGTATACGATATGCTCCAAAGTAAGGGGTGGGAGATACGATAAAAAAACACCAGCTTGTGCCGGTGTGATTGTAGAAGATTATGATCATGGTCGAACTGTAAGAGTCCATCCCACAGAAGTATTTTTTAAAGCAATGGTAGCTTTGAGATTCTTGCGAGCCAAATTCCTTCCCAAGGACTTGCTTGCAGTTCTTACGGTGCTTTCAATTGCTTTCCAGTTAAGCTCTTTAGCTGCAGTTTTTTTTGCCATAGATTCTAATTGTTTCCGTATTAACTATAGCATGATTAATCCAATAAAAAAAACCTGATGTGCAAACATCAGGGGTGGTGGGTCAGCCTAATACCCACCAATCTTGTTCAACCAGAATATCGTATTTGACTGAGTCGTTCATGGCTATTACGATTTTTTCCAGAAATCTGCTGCTGATAATGCTGCTCTCGTAAAACCTTCTGGAGTGCTTTCGTATCCGGGTGGTTCCTTGGGTATAAACAGACGAAAGCCTGCTTGTTCGGTCAGATGTCTGAGTGCATTTGCTACTTGCTGCACTTCGGGGTTAGGGTGGGTGATAGAGGTGTTCATATCCAAAATTATTCTAACATAAAGTTAAAATAAAAATACCCCTCGTCTAAGACGAGGGGAGTTTGAGCTTTGCGATGAGGCCACGGACTTTTGTCCAGAACCCATTGAAAACCATTCGCAGACTTCGAGTCCGCAGTAAAGCGTAACTGTGGTCACGATGAAAAGAGCAAAGAAGGTGGGCATAGTGGTGGTAAGTTCTTAATTAAAATATCACAAAAACATAGGTAGTCAATAGTTATTAAACTACTAAAATGGTATAATAGAATGATATGGCAAAAGAAGAAAAAAAGTCTAATTATGGTGCAGAAGCGATCACTATCCTTGAGGGGTTAGAGCCTGTACGAAAGCGTCCTGGGATGTATATTGGTACGACAGGTCCCGACGGATTCCATCATCTTGTATGGGAAATCTTTGACAACTCTCGCGATGAAGCGATGGGTGGTTTTGCTAATGATATTGAGATTGTACTTCTCCCAAACAACAGAATACGTGTGACAGATAACGGACGAGGTATTCCGGTAGACATTCACCCAAAGACCAAACTCTCTGCACTCGATACAATCATGACGACACTCCATGCGGGAGGTAAGTTTGGTGGAGAAGGATACAAAGTCTCGGGAGGTCTCCATGGTGTGGGAGCGTCAGTAGTAAATGCACTCTCAACGTACTGTCGTGTTGATGTCTTCAGAGACGGAGGACACTATTTCCAAGAATACTCTATCGGTAAAAAGAAAGCGCCAGTAAAGAAAATCGAATCATCAAAACTGAATGGTACAGTTGTGACATTTGAACCAGATGAAACAATCTTTGGTAAGCAAGATTATGATTTTAAAAGAATCGTCTCGCATATGCGACAGCAGGCGTACCTTGTGAAGGGACTTAAGATTGCAGTGATTGATTGTACCCACCTCGATAAAACTCCTGATTCTTTTGATGTGCAGTATTTCCGTGAACTTGATATCGATGCGCCATCATATACATTTTATTTTGAAGGTGGTCTCGCATCACTTGTGAAGTTCAATAACCAAGTTCAAAAACCTCTTCACAAAAACATCTTTTATGTTGAGAAAAAAGTCGAAGGAGTCGAATCTGTGGAGATAGCTCTTCAGTACGTAGATGATATGTCATCTCGTATTACTGGATTTGCTAACAATATTTATAACCCAGAAGGGGGAACGCATATCACAGGGTTCAAGACGGCTTTGACACGAACATTAAACACCTATGCCAAAAAACAAAACGCAGTCAAAGATAATGCAGATGCGTTCACGGGGGATGATGTGCTTGAAGGTTTGACAGCTGTGGTGTCAGTAAAGCTTCGAGAGATTCAGTTTGAGGGACAAACCAAAGCAAAGCTTGGAAGTATGGAAGCTCAAGGTGCTGTAGCGACTGTCTTTGGCGAAGCGTTCTCGATGTTCCTTGAGGAGAATCCTGATGATGCAAAAGCAATTATCAACAAAGCTGTTCTCGCGATGAGAGCCCGCAAAGCGGCCAAAGCGGCCAAAGATTCTATTCTTCGAAAGGGGGCTCTTGAAGGAATGACTCTGCCTGGTAAGCTTGCTGACTGTCAGTCAAAGGATGCTTCAGAATCAGAGCTCTTTATTGTGGAGGGAGATTCTGCTGGAGGTACTGCAAAAACAGGACGTGATAGACGCACACAAGCAATACTTCCTCTTCGAGGAAAGATTTTGAACATCGAAAGAGCACGACTTGATAAAATGCTCGCATCAGAGCAGATCACAAATCTAGTGGTTGCTCTTGGAACTGCAATAGGAGATACGTTCAATCTTGATAAGCTTCGTTATCACAAAATAATTATTGCAACAGATGCTGATGTGGATGGTGCGCATATTCGAACCCTTCTTCTCACTCTCTTTTATCGATATTTCCGTCCTCTTATTGAAAATGGATATATTTATATTGCTCAACCACCTCTTTATAAGTTGAAGTATGGCAAAGAAATCCACTACTTCTATCTTGAAGAAGAAAAAGACAGTTTTCTCAAAGCAAACAAGCTCCAAATCAACGAAAGTGATGCAGAAGAATCTCAAGAAGAGGAAAGTGAAGAAGGTGAAAAAGAAGAAGCCAAAAAATCTAAAAAAGTCACCCTCCAAAGATATAAAGGTCTTGGAGAAATGAATGCAGAAGAGCTTGCAGAAACAACAATGGATGTTAATAATCGTGTTTTGAAACAAGTCACTATTGAAGATGCTGTACAAGCCGACAAAGTCATCGATATTCTTATGGGCAATGATGTGCCGAGTCGCAAGTCATTCATTCAGTCAAACGCTAAGATGGCACGGCTTGATATATAAGAATAATTCAAAACTCAAAAATCAAAAATTTAAGTTAAAAATAAAAAACTATTAATTTAAATTATGAAAATATTGAAGATAAAAACCCTAAAAGAGGCACAGAAGTTTGTAAGGGATTTTGCCAAGAAAAATGGTTGGCGCGACTATCCAAATATTGATAAGTTTGATCATGTCCATGAAGAGCTCATTGAGATGTCTCGTACATTAAGGTATAAATCCGAATCTGAAATGATTGCATACATCAAAACTAATAAAGATATTTTTGAAGATGGTATCGGAGACACTCTCTTTGCTCTGACAAGACTTGCAAATCAACTAGGGATTGATATGGAGAAATCACTCAATCTTGTGAGTGGTAGGATTGTAGAAAAGTACAAAGGCAAGAAAAAAGAAAGTAAAAAATAATACCCTAGGCTCTCGCCACAGGGTATTATTTATTTTATCGATTCACCCTAATACTTTCGGAGTCAGTGTTATTGTTTTCGTTATCTTCTTTTATATTGTTTCCGTCATCAACTACAATCTTGATTGTATGAGTGCCTTGTTCTGGGTTGTCAAAACCGAGAGTAAAGACTCGTTTTTCTCCTGGTGCGAGTGATGATTGGTTTCCTGAATAAAAGACATCGTTGTTATTATCTGTAGTAGGAAGATCTGCTTTGAATGACCATACACCAGTACTTGTATCTCCGGTGTTTTGTATTTCAAACTTCACTGCAACCTTGTCATCAACAGTGAGGTTGTTGCTATAATAAAACTGATTGTTGTTTTGTCCCATTACACCAATATCGAGAATATTGACTGTGAGATCCGGCCTGCCGTTTGATGATGAATTATTACTACCACCTCCTTTGCTACCTACATTGATAACAAGTGTATTGTTTGATTGGTTGTTATCGTTAGAATCAAGAGTAATTGTGATTGTGTTCTTGCTTGTATCAAAAGCGTCAAATGATATTGTGAGTTCGTAAGAATCACCAGGATTGAGGCGTGGTTGCGTTTGAGATATAAAGAGTTTGTCGGCTTCTGTTTTTGTAGGGAGATTGGCACGCAATGTCCAGGCATCAGACCGTGCTGTTCCAATGTTTGCCACATTGAATCGTACAGTCACTCGATCATTGTCATAAAATGTTTGAGTTTCTTCAAAACCACCTGATGATGTAGTGCGTCCGATTTTTACAAGAGAAATACGAAGGTCCGGGGTACCCCTTTTTTGGATAGTTTGATTTTGAGGTTTTTCTGTGGGTTTTGTGTTTTGTGTCGATTCTGTATTCTTTGTATCTGTTTTATTGGTATTAGTAGTATTGTATGAATTGTTGTTGTAATCAGGGTTGTAGAGAGACTCTTCGGTATTATCCTGTCCTTTTGGTGTAATAATAATAGATGAAGAGCCAGAGGCTTGCTCTGTCTTCATATCAGAATCAATATATGTCACTTTGATAGGGAGTGTGAGTTTTTTGTCTGTCGTATTGCGTGCAAAAAAGGTATATGAATTTTTGTCTACTGGAAGAGGGAAGGATGTATTACATATAACAGGGCGTTTACCACTTATTGAATTGTATTCTACCTCTATTCCAGACACACACCCAAAAGAAAGAAAAGGAGTTCCTTTGTTTTCGGTATTGTTTTGCCATTCAACAGTAAATGTGTTTTCGCTTGAAATTTCTGTTGCGTCAGTACTTACTGATACTTTGTCTTTTGGATTAAAGAGGGAAGAGAAAGAAACATTAGCTGTCCCGAAAGATGAGATAAACTTTGGTACGAATTTTACAATAGACCATGCAAGAAAAAGAAGTATTGTGATGATTGCAATAATCACAACAATACGTACAAAAATATTGCCATTGTCAGCATCGTCGATCGCTTCTGCGTGATCTTCAGTATGAATATGAATTTCTTCGTTATGAGACATCGTATGTAATAATTAATATTATAAGGTATATTATATATCTTTTAAACAAATATGTCAATACTATAATTGACTCATATATTTTTCTTTAGTATAATCATTTTATGAAAAAAACACCTGTTTCTTATGAATCCATAATCAAGTTTAGCTTTGTTTTTCTTGGTATTTTCCTTATAACTTTCTTGGGGCTTTATATCCTTGGTCTTGTCCCAAACGAACTGTCCGACAATCAGGGTGTATTGAGTAATATTGAGCGTAATGCAATAGAGCTCGCTACAACACCTCAAGAGAGTGTATTTTCATATACACCTGTGGCCAAAGATCCTGGTGAGGAACCTGTGCATATTACTATTCCTCATGCACAGGTAGATATTATAGTTCAAAATCCAAAGACGACTGATACTGTTTTGCTTGATGAATATCTCAAGCAAGGGGTAGTGCGGTATCCAGAATCTCCACTTCTAGGTGATGGTAATGTTTTGCTTTTTGGGCATAGTTCAAACTGGAAGGTGGTGCAGAACAAAGCATACAAGGCGCTTAATGGTATAGAGACCTTACAAGAAGGTGATCTTATTTTTGTAGATTCTTCGACCCATCGTTTTGTGTATTCTGTTTTGACAGTAAAGCTTGTTAATGCTGAAGATCAGTTTGTGGATTTTACACAAAAGGATAATATGCTCACACTCTCAACCTGCAATACCTTTGGGAAGAAACAAGAGCGATATGTTGTCCAAGCGAAGTTTGTAGAAAAGATTACGCTTTAGTTTGTATTTCTTCTCCCAATTTTTTTATTGTTTCTTCAATACTCAAAATGAATTTTTCTGTTCGTCCTTCGAGTGTGACTTGTCCTGATTCGACTTCCTTTTTACCAATAACTGCAATATATGGAATCTTCTCTGTCTTTGCGTTTCTGATTTTCTTGCCGAATGAGTCGTTGCCAAGATCGAGCTCTCCACGGATATCTGCTTGCTCTAATCGAGAGGCAAAGTCCTTTGCATACTCAATCTCATTGTCACCTATGGGTACAATCTTGACTTGAACAGGTGAAAGCCAGAGAGGGAATACTCCTCCAAAGTGCTCTATCATAACCCCCATAAATCTCTCGAGCGATCCAGAGATCGCGCGGTGGATTACGACTGGACGTTCCTTTTCACCTTTGTTGTTTGTAAATGAGAGGTCGAATCGTTCTGGGAGATTGAAATCGCATTGGATTGTGGCAAGTTGCCATTCACGTCCGATGGCATCTTTGAACATAAAATCAAGCTTTGGACCATAAAATGCTGCTTCATCCTTTGCAGGGATGAATGGGAGGTCTTCACTTTCACATGCACGTCGCAATGCGTCTTCTGCTGTCTGCCACACTTCATCACTACCTAGATATTTGCTTTTGTCGTCGCCGCGAAGTGAAAGTCGGACCCAGTATCCCTCGATCATATTCATTGTTGTATAAAACTCTTTGATGATAGAGACGATGGTAGATACTTCTTCTCCTATCTGATCTTTTCTACAGAAGAGGTGTCCATCGTCTTGTGTGATAGCACGTACTCGCGTGAGTCCTCCGAGTTGTCCTGATTTTTCATCGCGGTAGACTGTTGCCGGTTCAAAATATCTCACAGGCAAGTCACGATATGAGAACTGGTTATCAGCAAAAATCTGCATGTGGTGAGGGCAGTTCATCGGTTTAAGTATGAACTTATCCTCCTTACCTTGTACGCGAAATAGTTCGTCACCAAACTTGGCAGCGTGCCCTGATGTTTCGTAGAGGACTTCTTTTGCAATATGAGGTGTCCAAACACGAGAATATCCTTTTGATTTGTGTAGACTCCAGAGATAGTCCTCAATTTGCTTACGAATAATCATCCCCTTTGGTTGCATAAGAGGGAGTCCCGGACCGATGAGGGGTGAGATAGTAAAGAGTTTTAGCTCTGGCCCGAGTATTTTGTGGTCACGTTTTTTTGCTTCTTCTTGTTGCTTTTCGTAGTTTTCGAGCTCTTCTTTTGTATCAAATGCAAGTCCATAAATACGTGTGAGCATTTTGTTCTTTTCATCTCCACGCCAGTATGCACCCGCAACGCGAGAGAGTTTGAATGAGTCGGGTGCGATTTCTCTTGCAGGATTTTCTACATGCCCACCACGACAGAGGTCAGTGAATCCACCACAGGTGTAGAGTGTAATGTCTTCACCGCGGTCTGCTATCTCGTTAATTAGTTCTGTTTTGTAGGGATTGCCTTTGAAGTGAGTGAGCGCTTCTTCTTTTGTAACTTCCTTGTGCGAAAACTCAGTCCACTCAGGGAGGCTATTTCGCATAGTTTTCTCGAGTTCTACGAGATTTTCATCAGAGACTTTTTCGCCATTCGTGTCGATGTCATAGTAAAACCCATTATCAATCGCAGGTCCAAGCGTAAGTTGTGAGTTAGGATAGTGTTTAAGGACACTTTGGGCTAGTAGGTGGGCAAGTGTATGTCGCTTTTTGCTTATGTTTTCTTCGTTTTTCATAGATATTAGATTAGCATATTTTCGAGTATAAAAAAACCACTCGCCTAAAGAGTGGATACAACGAGAGCGTATTTAACAGTCATACTATTGGGTTGTGCTCGATGTATTGTGAATGTAGGTAGCTGAAAGACTCTACTAATGAAATCATCAAAAGTTTCTTCTGGCTTTGGGAATTCTAGCCTGTTTCGTATCCCTGTTTCATCGAACCTTTCAGGACACTCGATATAGTAGTGTGGACCGTCGGGAGTTTCTTGGACTGTAAAGAGCTTGGTGTTCATAACTGAGATCAAGTTTACCTAGTATCTGTATTTTGTCAAAACTGTATTTATCTTTAAAGTTTTTTGACTTTATCAGCCAAAATACTAATTGTATCATTCCGCACAGATACATTGCCTTCGATAGCAAGCACATCATCACCGCCTAGTATCGCTTTTACATCCTCGTATACTTTAGGGAAAAACACAACTTCAATCGTGCTCGAAAAATCTGCGATTTTGGCAAACGCCATAAGGTCACCCTTTTTTGTTCGGATTTCTTTGAGTTCTTCGACCACTCCTACAACCATCTGACCTTGCCCATTGCGAGAGTTTTGTTTTATTTTTGAGATTGAAATACCCTTAGCTTCCATTTTTTCTTTGAACTTATCAAGTGGATGTCCAGAGATATATAACCCCAAGAGCTCCTTTTCCCAAGAGAGCTTTTCGTTGGGGAGAGCTTCGGGGTATTTTTGTAATACAAGAGTACCTTGTGGTTTTTCGAATATTCCAAAAAGAGAGTTTTGGTTTTTGGGTCCTTTGCTTACTTCTTTGTTAAATTCAAGGAGTCCCTCCATATTACCCAAGAGTTGTCCTCGTTCACCAAATTCATCCATCGCTCCACACTTAATGAGTGCTTCAAGAGATTTTTTGTTGAGATTGCGATCTTGGATTTTTGTAAGAAAATCTTCGAGTGATGTGAACTTGCCACTTTTTTGTCGTGTTTCAATAATGGTTTGTGCGATACCTTCACCAAAGTTTTTGATTGTTGTAAGACCGAATCGGATTTTTTCTTTGTGAGTCCCATTATCTTGTATCACAGCGAACCCTTCAAAGCTTTCATTGATGTTTGGAGGTAATACCTCAATACCCATACGTTTACATTCTGCGACTGATTCTGCTACCTTCTCTACATCACCAGACTCATGGGTGAGGACACTCGACATATATTCGGCTGGGAAGTTGGCTTTGAGGTATGCGGTAATGTATGCGACTCGTCCGTATGATACTGAGTGAGCTTTGTTAAATCCGTATGCTGCGAAGGGTTCAATCCAACTCCAGATTTGTTCTGCTTTTGTCTGTGGCCACTTTGAATATTCGACACATCCTTTAATGAACTTTTCTTTTTGGAGTGCCATTTCTTCTGGAATTTTCTTGCCTACAGCCTTACGGAATTTGTCTACCTCTCCCCAGCTATATCCCGCAAGTTTATGCGCCATCATAAGGAGGTCATCTTGATATACAAGAATCCCATATGTTTTTTTGAGAATATCTTCAAGTGCTGGATCAAGATAGGTGATTTTTGAAGGGTCGTGTTTGCGGGCAATATACTCGGGGATAAACTGGATAGGACCTGGACGATAAAGGGCCACCATCGCATTGATATCGTGTATGGTTGATGGTTTTAGATCGATGAGGAACTTTGTCATTCCTTCGCCGTTTAGCTGAAAGACATCTGCCGTACCACCTTTGGCAAGCATTTCAAAAGTTTTTTTGTCATCGAGAGGAATATTGTCATAGTCTATATCAATATTCAAAAGTTTTTTTGTTAGTTTGATAGTGTCTGAGATGACAGAGAGGTTTTTGAGTCCCAAGAAGTCAAACTTTAAAAGTCCTGCATTGTTCTCATCGATACTGTACATATCATATTGAGTGATAATTTTGCCCTCACCTTTAGGGTCGAATTGGAGAGGGGTGACTTCTCGAAGTGGAATAGGAGCAATCACAACACCAGCAGCATGAACTCCGATATGTCGTGCACATCCTTCGATTTTCATCGCCATATCAATTATTTTTTTTGTTTCTTCTTCTTTTTTGTATGCTTGCATAAGGTCTGGGTTGTCTTCAAGGGCGCGTTCTATTGTCATAGGGAAACCTTGTGATCCCATAGGAATCATCTTGGCAATACGATCACCTGTAGCAACAGAAAAACCAAGAGCGCGTGTCACATCTCGTACCGCTCCTCGTGCTGCCATTGTACCGAACGTTCCTATCTGTGCGACTTTATCATCTCCATATTTGTGGCGTGCATATTCCACCATTTCATCTCGTCTGTTATCGGCATAGTCCATATCAATATCGGGAGCACTTGGTCGATCGGGGTTTAAGAATCGCTCAAACGGGATTTCAAACTCGAGAGGGTCAATGTTTGTGATACCAGAAAGATAAGTGACGAGAGATCCGGACACAGAACCTCGAATATTTGAAAGTATTCCATTCTCTTTTGCGAATCGTAGGAGATCGGCTACTACAAGAAAGTATGGGGCGTAGCCTTTTGTTTTGATAACTCCAAGTTCGTATTCGGCTCTTTGTACGGTAAGATCTGTTTGGGCCATACTGCGTCTCTCGAATCCTTCAAACACAATACGACGAAGCTCGTCATCTGCTGAGACGTTATCTGGGAGGTCCATATGGGGAAACATCCATTTGCCGAGAGGAATCTCGAGTGTACATTTGTCTACTATCTTTTGCACATTATCGAGTGCATCGGGAAGATC
This sequence comes from uncultured Candidatus Saccharibacteria bacterium, assembly GCA_964406475.1. Lineage (GTDB taxonomy): Bacteria > Patescibacteriota > Minisyncoccia > Phycocordibacterales > CAIRYW01 > JAQBQZ01. Next base: position 13,328 of record CAYORS010000010.1, on the reverse strand, counting down.
TTTAAACAGTTTGAGAGCATCGTCTTGTCCAATAAAAGAAAAATCCCCCTCTTCATCTTCTGGAAGTTTCTCTCCAAAAGATTTTTGGACTGCCATAAGTGTTGCACGGGCTTTTTTGTCTTGTTTGTCGAGATAGTAGACATCATGTGCGGCAACAAGTGGAATCTTGTGTGATCTTGCAAAAGATCGTAATCGTTCTGCCACCTCTTCTTGTTCTTCTATTTCTGGATGCTCGGTTGTTTCGATATAAAAGTCGTCACCAAAGAGAGACGTATAGAATGTAGCCCAATCAGATGCAAGTTCATTGTTTAGGTTGCGGAGTGATTGTGCGATCTCACCATTAAAAGCAGGGGAGATTGCAATAAGTCCGTCGTGATATTTGGTGATGAGTTCTTTGTCGATTCGTGGCTTGTAATAAAATCCCTCAATATGAGAGAGGGTGACGAGTTCGAGGAGGTTTTTGTAGCCTGCGAGATCTTTGGCGATGAGGATGAGGCGTGTGCGTCTGTTATCGATGCGAGGTTCTTTGTCAAAACGAGTTCGAGTAGCAACATAAAAATCCACTCCAATGATTGGTTTGATACCTTGTGCTTTGCATTCTTTGAAAAACTCGATTACCCCATACATATTGCCGGCATCGGTGAGTGCGAGAGCTTCCATACCAAAGTCTTTGGCTTTTTTGACGAGGTCAGGAATCTTGGGGAGAGCCTGGAGTAAGCTATAGTGTGAGTGAGTGTGTAGGTGGGCGAATGAAGACATAAAGATAATTATAAACACAAAAACAAAAACATACAGCCCAAAGATATATTGATTTGCTTCTGATTATGTTGTCAAAAAAACACTACAGATTTAAAATATGCTACTTTTATTGTATGAACAAATACATCGTTGGTATAGATGAAGCAGGGAGAGGTCCTCTTGCGGGACCTGTCGCTGTCGGTATATGTATGGTACCTCGAGATTTCGATTTTGGTGTCTTTGGTGCCCTCCGTGATAGCAAAAAACTCAGTGAAAAACGCAGGGAAGAAATATTTAAACTTATGCAGGATCTAAAGAAACAAGAGAAAATATATTTTGCTGTGGCCCTCGTCCCTAATACGGTGATTGATCGTATTGGTATTACAAGAGCTATCCGAGAAGGGATCTCGGGCGTCATAAAGAAACTCTCTGTCGATTCTAAAACCTCATTTATTTATCTCGATGGGGGACTTATGGCGCCAGATGAATTCAAACAAGAGACCATCATCAAAGGCGATGAGAAGATACCCGTAATCTCGCTTGCATCAATAGCTGCCAAGGTGATGCGTGATCGGTTTATGAAAGATGTAGCTTCGGATTATCCCGAATATGGATTTGAAATCCACAAAGGCTATGGAACACTGAAGCATCGAGACGCAATCCAAAAGCACGGTCTTTCAGATATACATCGGAGCACTTTTTGTCATTTTTGAAGATAAAAAATCCCAATCATATGGTGGTGATTGGGACTATAGAAGGTTTGCAAAGGCAGTCATTGTGCCTGATGCACGGCTTGCTAGGAGATCTGCTATCTCACCATAGGCATCCGGTAGATATACATCACAAGAGATAACTGCACAAGCTAATAAGGTTGTGTTAGGATTTCTCATAAAAAAGAACTAATTACTTGTCTTTTTTATTTTACCATACCTAATTAAGAAGTGAAAAGGTTTATTTCTTGAACCACCCATTCCACTTTGTGCGGAAAAACCTTCCTATACGTTCATCTGTACGTGTTGTCCATCGGTCAAGTGCTGCTAATTTTTGTTTTGCAATTGGTATTACATTCTGCCATTTATTTGGATCTAATGGTCTTGGTTGTGGAGAGGTAGAGTTTTGTCTCAAATCAACCTTGATAACTGAAGAGTGAGTTGTTGTTTGTCGCTTCGTTATGAATGGGTCTTTTTGTTCTTTATCTTCAGTTGATAGGGTGTTATTGTTGATAGGTTTTTGACGTTGTTTTCTTTGTTGCACACCTTGTCTATTTTGCTCAATCAATCTTTGAAGTATCACTTCTGGATCTAGGCTAGATGGAGACTCTTCTTGATCTGGGACAGGTTTGTTCTCCGTACCTTCTTCATTTTGCTGTTTACTGTCTTTTTCTTCTTTTTCAAGTGCAGGTAGTGCGTTTTTTGCTGCAGAAAGCTCACTGATTGCTTGTGCATAGTTTTCTGATTCAGCATCATATTTTTCATAATCAGAAGCTATTCTTGTGAGAGGGTGAAATACGCCTTGAGTGAACACATCTACTTTTTTAGATGCTTCTGTAAAGTGTTTTTTTAATTCATCCAGTCTTTCTTTTTTTCCTTGTCGTTCAGTATTGAGTTTACTTGCTCGTTCTAAGAGTGCTTCTATAGAAGGTTCGGTCCTTAAAGATTCTGCGCTTTGAAGAAAAGTTGACATAGATGCTTGTTGTCTCTTCAGTTCTTCTTCTAGTTTGTTTCTTTTTACGATATATTGTTGCAAAAGTGTCTCTGCTCGAAGTATGAATCCTTGTTGTTCTTCCTTAGTGGTTGGTGCACTCATGGCTCTTTCCATTCGTTCTTTAACATATGTTTGAAGTCTTGTTTCTGGATCAATTTGCTCCTTTGTTTCTGGTTCTTCTATTTTTTCAACAGGTGTAAGATCGGTGTCTTGTGAATCAGCTGCTTTTTTTTTAAATTCAAAACCTGCTTTTTCCAGTTCCAAATAGCGTTCATATTCTTCTTTTGTAAGTACCTGTATTGCTTCTTGAAGTTTTTTAACACCTTTTGACTTTGCCTCTGCAACAACAAAAAACTTCTCTAGAAGTTCTGGGTTAATCTCTCCTTCTTCAGGTGCTGGTTTGGGTGGATGTTCGTTCATAAAAATATGTTTTAAAAATGAATAAGTATTTGTTTTAACATTATCATTATACCACTTTATACACAGGCTTGCAAAACTTTATCCACTCGTGTATAGTAGTCATATTATGGTAGTACGAATGAGACATACCCGTGCACATACGGGCAATAGACGAAGCCATCACGCGCTCAAAACAAAAGCACTTGCTCTTTGTTCTGAATGTGGTGAGCCGAAGCTTCCACACAGACTTTGCGCACGATGTGGAGCATACAAAGGCAAAAAGGTTGCTTCAGTGACTAAAAAAATCGACAAGAAACTTAAAAAGTTATCACAAAAGAATAAAGCGAGTAAATAATTAATCGGTTTTTAGTAGTTGATCTTTTAATCCCAATGGCAAATAGACACCTTTCTAGATCAGTTGTCATGCAAACACTCTTTGAGTGGGATTTCAACGGCAAAAAAAATACAGATATTTCTCAGATTTTGAAAAGAAATGAAGAAGAATTCGCTTCTGGTGCAGGGGATGAAAAGTTTATGGTAGATCTTGCACAAGGTGTCATCAAAAAGATTTCTGATCTCGATAAGATTATTACAAAAGCAGCTCCTGATTGGCCTCTCGAAAAAATAGCAAACATAGACCGCAACATTCTTCGTGTGGGACTTTTTGAGCTTTTGTTTGGAAACAAGTTTGATGTACCACCAAAGGTGGCTATCAATGAGGCTATCGAGCTTGCCAAAACATACGGAGGAGAAAACTCAGGTAAGTTTGTGAATGGAGTATTAGGTGCTGTCTACAAAGAACTTGGTGAACCAGGTAAAGATCAAAAATCAAAACCCAAAAGAGCCGAGGAGATTCCTTTTGAAGATCTTCCTAAAGAACGTCTTGTGGGTGCTGTTGTGTTCGCACGAAGAGGAAGTGATATATATCTCGCGCTTGTGCATGATGTGTTCGGCAGATGGACATTGTCAAAGGGTCATAACAAAGAAGACGAAAAAGATGAAGATGCAATTGTAAGAAAAGTAAAAGAAGAAATCGGTATTGATGTTGTCTGTCAAGACAAGTTGGGTGCCAATGAATATGTGGCGTCATATCCCGAAAAAGGGAAGGTTCGTAAACAAGTATCATACTATCTCGCAGAGGCCGAATATGTAGAGCTTCGTCTAGGTGAGTCTGGGGGTCTCGATGATGCAAAGTGGTTCAGGGTGAATCAGATACTTGATCTTAATTTTTATGATGATATATTGCCGATTGTGACTAATGCTATCAAATTGCTTGCAGAGAAAAAGTAAGAACTTTGTGGTGAGTATCTTTCAAATTTACTTGTGATTATTTGTCTAACATATTATGGATTATAGAGAAGTAGAAAAAGTGATAGGTGTGACCTTCAACAACAAAGACCTCTTGAAACAGGCTTTTACACATAGGTCATATCTCAATGAAAACAAAGACAGTGGCCTCGAACACAATGAGAGGTTGGAGTTTTTGGGTGATGCTGTACTGGAGCTTGTATCTACTCATTATCTTTTTCATCTATATCCCAAAAAACCAGAAGGAGATTTGACGGCTCTGCGGTCTGCTCTTGTAAATTCTGTTATTCTTGCTCGTGTGTCAACAGATCTTAATTTTAATACATATTTGTTATTGTCTCGCGGCGAAAGCAAAGACACTGGTCGTGCACGACAATATATTCTTGCCAACACCTTTGAAGCTGTTGTGGGTTCTATCTATCTTGATCAAGGGTATGATGAAGCAAAGGGTTTTATTGAGAGAGTGTTGTTGCCTTTTACCAAAGAAATAGAAGAAAAGAGGTTGTGGATTGATGCAAAAAGTCTTTTTCAAGAAAAATCACAAGAAAAAATGGGAGTCACACCATCATACAAAACACTCAAAGAAAACGGTCCCGATCATGACAAGGTTTTTACTGTGGGGCTTTATATTGGTACTGCTCTTGTGGCAGAGGGACAAGGTAAAAGTAAACAAGAAGCAGAACAAGATGCGGCAAGGAATGGACTTCATGTGAAGAAGTGGTAGGTCTTCAGAAAACATTTTTATTAAGATACGCATATTTTAAAGCTTTATTTTTGCTCAATCTCGGCTACCCACCTCTGAAGTTTTTTCAAATAATATTTTGTTTTCGTAGAAATGTTTGTAGGAGAATAGTTCAAAAGTGAGAAGTTAAAATTGAAATTCAAAAATAAAAAAGCAACACTGAGGTGTTGCCGTGAGTCCTAACTCCTTTTTTTAGTTTAGGGGTGGACGACTTTTTTATCTTTTGCCTTGAACCAGAGATTACGATTTTTCTTCCTTGACTGTCAACAAAAACATCCCCGGGTCGAGGGTCCATATGTAGGATTGCAAGACAGGTTCTTTGAAAGGACGACATGTTCTGTACATTAACAATAATTATTTATCTAGTCAATTGTAGGGATGGTATTACATTGAACCTGATACTAGATACGAGACGATAAATGCTATATACTGTAGTGTATGTATCTCAAATCTCTTGAAATTAATGGTTTTAAATCTTTCGGTAAGAAAAGTGTTTTGTCTTTCACAACACCAATCACCTGTATTGTAGGACCCAATGGAAGTGGTAAGAGTAACGTTGCAGAGGCGTTTCGTTTTGTACTTGGAGAACAGTCTATCAAGAGTATGCGTGGTAAGCGAGGGGAAGATCTGATCTTTAATGGCTCTATCGATGCTGGTCGTGCCAATCGCGCAAGTGTTAAACTTATTTTTGATAATGCATCACGATTACTCAATGTGGATTTTGATGAGGTGGTTTTGGAGCGAGTGGTGTTCCGTGATGGTGCCAATGAGTATTATATAAACGGTAGTAAGGTGCGTCTCAAAGATATAGGTGAGCTTCTTGCGGGAGCACACATTGGTTCGACAGGACACCATATCATCTCTCAGGGAGAGGCAGATCGTATTCTTCACAGTAATCCAAAAGAAAGACGCGAAATGATTGAAGACGCTTTAGGTATAAAAGTCTTTCAATACAAAATTGAAGAGAGTCTTCGCAAGCTTGAAAAAACAGAAGAAAATATCAAACAGGTAGAATCTCTTCGTCGAGAGATAGCACCGCATTTGCGTTTTCTCAAAAAACAAGTTGAAAAACTAGAGAAAGCACGAGAATTGAGGGAAGAGCTTGTGGGACTTTCGCGTACATACTTTATGTACGAAGATTTTTATATTTCTCATAATGCCGAGAAGGTCAAAGAAGAACTCAAAGCTCCAGAAGCAGAGCTTGCCGATCTGGATGGTAAACTTCTTGAGGCCCGACGGATTGTTGAGGCGGGACTCAAGGGTAAGGAGATGCCACCTGAGATTTTGCATATCGAATCAGAGCTGTCTCGTGTTCGGACACTCAAGGACGCTCTTATACGGACACATTCTCGACTTGAAGGAGAGATAGGATACCTTACAAGATCAATCGAACGCGAACAAAAAAAACTCATCGATACAAAAGATAAGCTTGTTCCACTGTGGGAGGTTGAGACACTCACCAACGATTCAAAAATTATTTTTGAAGAATCTTTGAGAGAAGGAACTTTTGAAGCTCTCAAAGAAGGGCTTCTTAAAGTGAGAGCACTTTTTGCTCGGTTTGTTTTGAAACATAAAGAAAAAGAAGACACTCATACAATCAGTGATTTTACCAAAGAGCAAGAAAAGCTTGAAGCAGAAAAAAACAATACTCAAGAACAAATATCGAGTATCTCACTTGAAGAACAATCACTTCTTGCTTCATACGAAGAAAAAAGACTCGAATTTGAGCGTGCCAAAGATGATACGCGTGAAGCCGAAAAAGATATTTTCAAAATCATTGCTCGACAAAATGAAGTCCGCGCTCATATCGACAAACTCAAACAAAGAGAGCAAACACTGCTTTTTGATGAGAGAGAATACAAACAAGTGATGCAGGAGGTATCTTTGCTTTTGGGGGTTGAGGTCTTGCATTTTGACAAAATTAATCATAGTGAGGAGGAAAGAGGTGTTCAAATAGAGCGCAAAAAAAACATCGAGAGACTCAAAATCAGACTCGAAGAGGCGGGTGTTGGTAATGCATCTGATGTGATGAAAGAGTTTAAGGACACGGAAGAAAGAGATGTCTTTTTGGCTCGAGAGCTTGTCGATCTCGAAAAAGCATCAGATGATCTCAAGAAACTCATAGAAGAACTGACTCAAAAATTGAACGAGGAATTCCGTACGGGTGTAGCAAAAATAAATCAATCATTTAAGAGTTATTTTACTTTAATGTTTGGTGGAGGGGATGCTGGATTGAGACTTGTGACACCAGAAAGAAAAAAGAAAGACGATGATGTTGAAGAGGAAACAAAAGAAGATGAAGGAATCGAGATTGATGTGTCTTTGCCACACAAAAAAACAAAAGGACTTATGATGCTCTCGGGTGGAGAGAGGGCTCTCACATCAATTGCCTTGTTGTTTGCTATTTCGCAGGTGAATCCTCCTCCTTTTATTATTCTTGATGAGACAGATGCAGCACTCGATGAGGCGAATTCTCGTAAGTATGGAGATATGATTGAGAATCTTGCAGAGCATTCTGAGCTTATTGTGATTACACATAATCGTGAGACTATGTCACGAGCTGGCGTACTCTACGGAGTGACTATGGGCAAGGATGCGGTATCAAAGCTTCTTTCTATCTCTTTCAAGGAAGCTGAGAGTGTGGCAAAATAAATATGAATGATGTCGAAAGAAAAAATAATGATTTTTTCTCAAAAGTAGCCACTTCTTATAATGTGTCATATTTGCGCGCATGTGAGGAGTTTCTTGTATCTCATTTCTTTAAAGGTAAAGTTCTAGTCTTGGGTTGTGGAGCGGGGAGAACACTTACACCTCTTGCTCGCAAAGGTTTCGATGTTGTGGGGATTGATATCAATCAATCAATGGTTGGGATTGCGGTAAAAACCGGTGTTCCTGTTTATTGTATGAGTGCTACTCATTTGGAGTTTGAAGATGAATCTTTTGATACGGTTTTTTTTCCTTTTCACGGGATTGATTATATCTATCCTGATATTTATAAAGCAGTTGCTGAGGCAAAAAGAGTTTTAAAAAAGGATGGGGTCTTTGTGATGTCATCGCATAATCGTTTTTATATTAAAAAAATCAATCAAGTCTTAAACGGTCCATATGCTCATCATGGTGATCTTGTGACATACAGAACAACCCCGTTTGATTTTTTTAAATTGAGACGCTTCTTTCGGAAAGTCAGAATCTTCCAAAGAATCAGTATTGCCACATCATGGAAAAATTCTAATTGGAAAGATAAGATATATCGAATCTTTTCTTTTTTTAACAAATCTACTTATTTTGTTTGTTTTAAATAAAGAATCATAATAGGGGTAGAGGGATTTGACCAAACAAGCTCTTTTTGCTAGAATACAACCTATGTTAAAAATTAGACTTCAAAGAACAGGAAGAAAACACGAGCCAACATTTCGTATTGTTTTGACTGAATCAAAAAACAGTTCAAAGAGCGGAAAGCTTCTTGAGGTTCTTGGATCACACGATTTTCGCAAAGAAAATACAGGCATCAACAAAGAAAGATTGCTTTATTGGATGAAAAACGGGGTCAAACCAACAGGAACAGTTCACAATCTTCTCGTCACACACAAAATAATTGACGGCAAGAAAATAAACGTACTTCCTCGTCGCAAACCAAAAGAAAAGAAAGCTTAAATCAAAATCAAAAACACATATTTGCAAAATATGTGTTTTTGATTTTTTGTGATATACTATACCTTAAGCAACATGAGTGTTGCGGTCGCTTAATAAAATAAATATATTTTTCTGTTATGCAAGAAAAAGACGCACAATTTCTTGATTTTGTAGTCAAGTCACTTGTGGATAATCCAAGTGCAGTTGTTATTGGAAGAACAGTGGATGAGATGGGGGTACTCCTCACTCTCTCTGTTGACCCTCAAGACATGGGCAAGGTAATTGGTCGACAAGGTAACACAGCAAAGGCAATCCGGACTATGCTCCGAGTTGTGGGTATGAAAAACAATGCTCGTGTGAACTTGAAGATTAATGAGCCAGAAGGATCAACACGTATGGACCGAGAGGCATCTTCAACAAGTAGTGCAATGAAGACAGTTGATGAAGCGATGGAAGATCTCAATATATAAGATACCTAAGCATTCAATATCCACAACACCACTCTGTACACAGGGTGGTGTTGTGTTAAGCTGATTGTAGAGTTGTACGTTTGAGAATCTGGTGGTAAATATGCGAAACTGGCGAGCAAGATAAGATAAAGTGAATTACCATCAAAAGGTACCTGTTGTGCCAATCTCAAATTATGCTTAAAAAGACCTTAATCTCAAAGACGGGGTGTTTACATCCCCCCTACAACGTTCTTAGAGTAGTCTTGCTGGAATAGATACCCAGCCGCAGTTTACTGCAAGACGTGAGGTCTTTTCTCTAGAACCCACCTTCGCTTCGGCGGGGGTGGGTTTCTTGCTTTTACTCATATTTGTTATAGTTTATAGATTATGAGATTTCATATAATAAGTTTGTTTCCAGATCTTGTTGCCTCGTATCTTTCCGAGTCTATTCTTGCGCGCGCGATAAAAGAGAGGAAAATCAAAGTCTCTTTTTATAATCCTCGAGATTTTGTAAAAGTAAGCAAATCCCAAAGAAGCAAAGACAAACCGTATTTACGAGTGGATGATAAACCGTATGGGGGAGGACCGGGGATGATTATTCAAGCAGAGCCTGTGCTTAAAGCAATGGAGAAAGCATTAAGCAAAGCCAAAAGTGCAAGTAAAAATTTAAAAGTTAAAATAGTATTCTTCAGTCCGAGTGGTAAGAAGTTTGATACTGAATATGCAAAAATGAGCGCAAAGAAATATACAGACATAATCCTTGTTTGCGGGCGATATGAAGGTATAGATGCACGTATTAAAAAGGTCTTCAAGATGGAGGATATTTCAATCGGGGATTATGTGCTCACTGGAGGAGAAATACCAGCAATGATTATGATTGATAGTATCTCTCGACAAATTGAGGGAGTACTTGGCAATTTTGACTCTCGAGAAGAAGAGAGGGTTGCTTCGAGTGATGTCTATACACGACCAGAAGTACTCGAGTACAAAGGCAAGAAATATAGAGTGCCAAAAGTACTTCTTTCAGGGAATCATAAGGCGATAGAGGAGTGGAGAGCGAGTCAAAAATAAAAAAGTAGATTGCTTTTCGCAAATCTACTAATAGAATTCACACTAAGGGGTTTCTGCTATGTCTACCCATTGATCACCAACTTCGCTCTGCGAGTATTTGGTCACACTTTGACCATTCTGTGTGAATTCCCATTTGATTTTATACTGAATGGGGTCTGTTCCCGGAATAACTCTCTCGATAACACCTTGTGTATTAATGGGAATTTCATAACCATCGTTACTATAGATTGGTCTCAGTGTGCGAACGACGGTGTCGTTTGGAAGAGCATTTGATGTTTCTGACATAAGAGCAGTTTGGTTCATTGCCACTATCATATGAAACACAATTACTTGTACTTGCAAATACATATGACTATGATATAATCACGCGTGACATAGCAAGATTGTGTTATTCAGAGCTTGTCAAGTGAGTTTTCATATTATAAGCGTTTAGTTAAACATCTTGCTCATCTACTAAAAGCTGTAAGAAATCAGAACATATCTTAGAAGGAGGGTGTGTTTTGGTTTTTTGGGTTTCGAAGAGGGCTATTCATTTATGTCAAAAGCACAAATTGAAGGTGACGTATCGCATATGTTGGGACTTTCTGCCAACACAAAAAACAAGAAGTATTTTAAAAATTTTAAAGAACCTTTGGCACCATTGCCAAACTTGGTAGAGGGTCAGGTTCTTTCGTATAAGTGGCTTATCGAAAAGGGTCTCAAAGAAGTGTTTGATGAGTTTCAAAGTATTGCAGATTATTCAGGCAAAAAGTTTGAATTTTCTTTTGGTAAGTTTGAACTAGGAACACCAAAGTTTGATGAGCGTTTTGCAAAAGAAAACAAAATAAACTTCGAAGCACCTTTCAAGATTTTTGTAAAACTAAAAAACAAAATCATTGGCGCAGAAAAAGAGCAAGAAATCTTTCTTGCTGATTTTCCTATTATGACTGATCGAGGAACTTTCATCATCAACGGGATTGAAAGAGTGATTGTGCCACAGCTTGCTCGATCTTTCGGTGTTTTCTTTACATTAAGTGATACAAAAGCACAAAACTACTACGGTGCAAAAATCATTCCTGCTCGTGGTGTCTGGATTGAGATAGAGACAGAATCAGATGGTGCGTTTTTTGTTCGTATTGATCGAAAGAGAAAGTTTCCTCTTTCGTCTCTCCTTCGTGTCTTCGGTGCAAAAACAGATCAAAACATCACTGATTTGTTTGAAGATGATGAAAATACAAAAAAATACATTGCGGCCACTCTTGCAAAAGATCATGCAAAAACTCTTGATGAAGCGTGTATGGAAATCCATAAGCGACTTCGTGATGGTGAAGTGGCAACAGCAGAAAATGCACGAGAATTCGTTTTGTCACTTTTCAATGAAGACCGATATGACCTATCTCGCGTAGGACGACATCGATTCAACAAGCGATTCGAAAAAGAAATGGATGAAAAGAGTCTTCAAAAAAAGACAATTAATCTCGAAGATCTTGTAACAATTACAAAACACCTCGCACTCCTCAATGAAAATCCAGATATTCCAGCTGATGATATTGATCATCTCGGTTCACGACGTGTACGGTTTATGGGTGAGCTTCTCCAACAAAAAATCCGTGTTGGTATGACTCAGATCAAAAAGAATGTACAAAACAAAATGTCAACAATTGATACTGATGTAACATTGCCTATTCAGCTTATCTCTCCACGACCTCTTCAAGCTCGAATCAAGGAGTTTTTCAACACAAACCAGCTTTCACAGTTTATGCAACAGGAAAATGTGCTCACAGAACTCGAACATCTTCGTACAGTATCTGCTTTGGGTCCTGGAGGTTTGACACGAGAACGAGCAGGGTTTGAGGTGCGTGACGTGCATCCATCTCACTATGGACGAATCTGTCCTATTCATACACCGGAAGGTCAAAACATCGGTCTTGTGCTTCACTTGTCTTCTTATGCAAAAGTGAATGATTTTGGAATGATTGAAGCTCCTTATGCAAAAGTAAAAAACGGTAAAGTAACAAAAGAAATCATATATCTCAACGCTCTGGAGGAAGAAGGGTATACTATTGCTCACGCTGCAACAGCACTCGACAAAGAAGGTCATATTATTGAAGAAGACGTAGAGGCTCGTATCAAAGGTCGTCCTGTTCTTGTGAACAAAAATGAGATCAATCTTATGGATGTTGCAACTAACGAAGCATATTCAATTGCAACAAGTATGATTCCATTCCTAAATCACGACGAAGCAAACCGATCTCTTATGGCAAGTAATATGCAGAAACAAGCAACTCCTTGTGTTATTCCTGAGGCTCCTCTTGTAGCAACAGGTGTTGAAGAAAAAGCTGCTCGTGATACAGGACGTATTATTGTCGCTCCTGAAGACGGAGTTGTAAGCTTTGTAGATGCAAATAAAATCAAAATCAAAAATAGTAAAGGCAAAGAAATAGAGTTTATCTTGGCCCAGTTTGAGAGAACAAACCAATTTACTTCTTTCCATCAAAGACCACAGGTACGCCTTGGAGACAAAGTAAAAGAAGGTGATATTCTTGCCGATGCTTCAACAACGGTTCAAGGTGAAATGGCTATTGGTCAAAATGTCCGTGTGGCCTTTATGACATGGTCAGGTCAAAACTACGAAGATGCTATTGTGTTGTCTGAGAGACTTGTCAAAGATAGCAAGTTTACTTCAATCCATATTGAAGAATTTATTGTGAATGTGCGTGATACCAAGCTTGGTCCGGAAGTCACAACTCCTGATATTCCAAACGTAGGCGAGAACAAACTTAAAAATCTTGATGAAGAAGGTATTGTTCGTATTGGTGCAGAAGTACGTCCAGGAGATATTCTTGTTGGAAAAATCACACCAAAAGGTGAAACACAACTTACTCCAGAAGAGCGACTTCTTCGATCTATCTTCGGTGAAAAATCTCGAGATGTGAAAGACTCTTCAAAGAGAATGGAAAACGGAAAGCGAGGAAGGATTATTTCTGTCAAAGTATTTTCACGAGAAAAAGGAGACAAGCTTGAAAGTGGTATTATCAAGCGAATTCATATTGAGGTAGCACAACTTCGAAATGTGTCTGTAGGTGATAAGCTTGCAGGACGCCACGGAAACAAAGGTGTTATCTCTGTTATCTTGCCAGAAGAAGATATGCCATACGATGAGACAGGGACACCTGTTGATATTGTGCTTACTCCGCTTGGTGTGCCAAGCCGTATGAACCTCGGACAGATTCTTGAAATCCACCTTGGAATGGCTGCGCACTCACTCAACTATCAAGCTATTGTTCCACCATTTATTGGAGCGA
>CAYORS010000009.1:0-34959 GCA_964406475.1 uncultured Candidatus Saccharibacteria bacterium | reverse complement strand
AAGAGGTTCGCAAGAAAATTACAGAATTTGTTGGCGGTAAAATTGTCACTAAATACAAACTTCGTGATTGGGTGTTCTCACGTCAGCGATATTGGGGGGAGCCTATTCCACTTATTCACTGTGATAAATGTGGGATTGTCCCAGTGCCTGACAAAGACCTGCCTTTGAAACTCCCAGAAGTCAAAAACTATGAGCCGACAGGTACAGGGGAATCACCACTCGCAGCGATAGACAAATGGGTAAATACTAAATGTCCGAAGTGTAAAGGGAAAGCGAAGCGAGAAACAAACACTATGCCTCAATGGGCGGGAAGTAGTTGGTACTGGCTCCGCTATATGGATCCTAAAAACAAAAAAGAAATCTCAAGTCTCAAAAATCAAAAATATTGGAGTCCGGTAGACTTATATTTTGGCGGTATGGAGCACACAACTCTACACTTGTTGTACTCAAGATTTTGGAATCTCTTCCTCTATGATCGGAAGCTTGTGACCGTCAAAGAACCGTACAACAAGCGTGTGCCACATGGGATTATCTTGGGTCCTGATGGCGAGAAAATGAGTAAGAGTCGTGGTAATGTGGTGAACCCTGATGATGTAATCAAGATCTACGGCGCTGACACTACAAGACTCTATATGATGTTCCTCGGTCCTCATAGTGCACAGGTGTCATGGAATGATAAGGGTATTGTGGGTACACGAAGGTTTCTTGAGAGAGTGTGGTTTTTGAGTGATTTTGTTAGCAAAAAAGAAAGTGAAAAAGTGACAATATCACTTCACAAAACAATCAAAAAAGTCACAGAAGATTTGGAGAGTTTTTCTTTTAATACCACTGTGTCTGCGATGATGATTTTTGTAAATACTGTCTACGAAGAAAAAACGATTACAGAAAAAACATACAAAGAATTCTTAAAACTTTTGTCACCTTTTGCTCCTCATATTACAGAAGAGTTGTGGAGTAATTTGAAAAACAAAAAATCAATTTACAGTGAAAAATGGCCTTCATACAAGGATTCTCTTTTGAAGGAAGAGAAAGTTGTGATTGTAATTCAAATCAATGGCAAAGTTCGATCAGAAATCTCTATTGACAGAGATATTGACGACCATCTTCTTCAAGAAATGGTACTTAAAGATGGGAAAGTTCAAGTTTTAGTGGATGGGAAAGAAATAAAACGCATTATTGTTGTCAAAAATAGATTGATAAATATAGTTATTTAGATTTATTAAAAGTACTTGACTTTATAAGATAATAATGATAAAAAGTAATAACAACCTACAAAAACCAATGACAAATCTTTCATTTAAGCCAAAGTTAGTCGTCAAAAAGCTTCTCGCATCTCTCCCAGAGCGTGCACGACAAGTGCTTATGAGTCGTTACGGTCTTGGTACCGATTCTCGGAAACAAACTCTTGAAGCTATTGGTGACAAGTACGGTATTACGCGTGAGCGTGTACGACAGATTGAAAATGCTGGTATTACAAACATCCGCAAATCTCAAGCCTTCAAATCTGAAAGCGCTGTGTTTGATGAAATCAAAAAACTTTTTGAAGTTCTTGGAGGAGTAATTTCAGAAGAAGACTTTTTGAACCATATCACAACAAAAGACAAATCTCTTCAAAACCACGTTCACTTTCTTCTTGTTGTAGGTACACATTTCAAAAAAATCAAAGAGAATGATGAATTCAAACATAGGTGGCACATCAGTGATGATCTCACAAAAAAAGTAGAAGAATCACTGCGCAAAGTGTATCGCAATCTTTCTGATGATGATCTCCTTCCCGAAGCAGAGCTTATGAAGAGTTTCCTTGAACACTTGAAAGATGTATCAGAAGAGTATAAGAAAGAAGAGATTTTGCGACGGTGGCTTTCTTTATCAAAACGAATCGCACGTAATCCTCTCGGAGAATGGGGTGTGACTGCATCAAAGAATGTCTCTGTAAAAGGTATTAGGGATTATGCCTATCTCGCTATTCGGAAGCACGGTTCACCTATTCACTTCAAAGAAGTTGCTCGGTCTATATCACAAATGTTTAACAAAAAAGCTCATATGGCGACAACTCACAATGAGCTTATTAAAGACAAACGTTTTGTGCTTGTGGGACGTGGACTCTATGCACTCTCAGAGTGGGGTTATATTTCGGGAGTTGTGAAAGATGTGATTACAAAAGTTCTCGAAAAAAATGGTCCTCTCACAAAAGAAGAGATTATCGAAAAAGTCCTCAAAGAAAGATATGTAAAGAAAAACACAATCCTTGTCAATCTTCAAAATGTCAAAGCTTTCAAAAAAGACAAAGACAATCGGTACAGTATCGCATAAAAAACACCCTCAGTACTGAGGGTGTTTTTTTGATTGGAGCTTTTCACTTTCCACTTTTGATTATATAATGAAAAGTATGATTGATAATATGCTATTTGGTACCATTATCGCTAATACGCTGTCTTTTACTTATATCCTTATGATATTTGTTGCTCCTATCGTACTTGCTATTATTTGTTTTCAAGCTTTTATATTATGGCGAAGAAATGAATTTATTCACAAACAGCAAAGTATTGTCCTTGAAATAAGGCTCCCTCAAGAAATTACAAAATCTCCCCTTGCTATGGAGCTTTTTATTACCTCTCTCTATCAGACCAAAGGTGAGGGGACATGGGTGGCTCGCTATATTGAAGGGAAGCTTCGCCCATGGTTTTCGCTTGAAATAGCATCTATTGGAGGACAGATTAGATTTTATATGTGGACATGGAAATTCTGGAAGCATCTGATCGAGTCTCAACTGTATGCTCAGTATCCCGATATTGAAGTGACCGAAATAAAAGACTATGCATCAGAGTTTCATTTTGATCCACAACATAACGATTTGTGGGGATGTCACTTCAAACTTTCTAAACCAGATTGTTATCCTATTAAATCTTATGCGGATTATTTGCTCGACAAAGATCCAAAAGAAGAGCTCAAAGTTGATCCAATGACTGCAATGCTTGAATATCTCGGAGGTCTTCGGGCAGGTGAACAAGCGTGGATTCAGATATTGATTCGAGCACACAAAGCAGAGCTTCCAAAACATGGAGGCAAAATGTTTGAAAAGGTAGATTGGACAGATGGAGCAAAACACGAAATAGAAAAAATCAAGAAAAAAGATGTTCAACAAGTAGATGCGATTAAGCTCACAGGACTTTCTCTTAGTCGGGGAGAAAAAGAACAAATAGAAGCAATCGAAAAAAACATTTCAAAACTCCCGTTTGATTGTGGAATACGGGCTCTTTATATTGCAGAAAAAAACGTATTCAATGAAATAAACATTGCGGGACTCAATGGTGCTTTCAGACAATATGGGTCAAACAATCTCAACAAATTTGAAGCAGATCATGCAACAGGGTTTGATTATAAGTGGCAAGACTGGAGTGGTAAGAAGCTTATCCATCAAAAAGAACATATGTTGCATGCATATCAGGCAAGATCTTTTTTTCATGATCCACACAAAGGGCATTTCTTTGTACTCAATACTGAGAGCTTGGCTACGATATACCACTTCCCAGGACAAGTGGCAAAAACTCCTACACTTACCCGTGTTAATGCGAAGAAAGCTGAACCTCCAGCAAATCTCCCAATATAATGTATGGATATAGAACAAAAAAAATCTAAAAAAGTATTTTTGATGTCTTTTCTTGTTTTTGTTGTTTTTGGGTTTTTGGCTGTATATCATCTCTTTTTGGGACCGTTTGGATTTATGGAAGAGCGTATTGTGGAGATTAAAAAGGGGATGGGCGTGAGACAAGTAGCTTTGCTCCTCAAAGACAATGGGGTGATATCCTCTGAATCCCTATTTGTTGCTTTTGTATCTTTGGGGCATTTGGATAATAAAATCGCTCTTGGAACATATTCGTTCAAATCTCCTCTCGGTATTATTGAAGCTGTTCGTCGTGTTGTGAAAGGGGATTATGGTATCCAAGCAAAAAAAATCACAATTCCAGAAGGATTTACTAATGTGCAAATAGCGAAGCGTCTTCAAGCGTCGCTTCAAGGATTTGATGTATCAAAATTTCTCACTCTTGCTTCAACAAGTGAGGGGTATTTGTATCCAGAGACTTATTTTTTCTTACCTAGCGATAGTGAACGGGTTATCTTCAAAAAAATGATTTCTACTTTTGATGATGAAACCTCATCTCTTGCAGAAGGTTTTCAAAAATCTTTGAGATCAAAAGAAGAGATTGTTATTATGGCATCGATCCTTGAAAAAGAAGTTCAGACTCCAAAAGACAAACAGATCGTATCAGGTATTTTGTGGAATCGTATCAAAATGAAAATGCCTCTTCAGGTGGATGCCACGCTTGCTTACGAGAGAGATAAGGATTCTTACACATTAACCCTTGATGATTTGCGCAAAGATTCGATCTACAATACCTATACACGCAAGGGTCTACCTCCTACACCTATATCAAACCCTGGCATTGATTCGATTTTTGCTGCTTTAAATCCTATATCAACCAACTATGTTTACTTTTTGACAGATAGAGAGGGGAACGTGTATTATGCAAAAACATATGCTGAACACCTCAAAAATAAAGCAAAGTATATGTAGTACTAAAGTGTTTAAAGGTAATATCAAAAAACAAACTGTTTTTGTGGGACTCTCTGGAGGTGTAGACTCTTCTGTGTCTGCATACCTTCTAAAAAGAGAGGGTTATAATGTTGTAGGAGCGTTTATCAAAATTTGGCAACCGGATGTTTTGTGTAGCTGGAAAGATGATCGTCGAAGTGCAATGCAAGCTGCTGCGCATCTTGGTATTCCTTTTGTGACGATTGATTTGTCCCAAGAATACAAAAAAAGTGTTATTGATTATATGATACAAGAATACACAGAAGGACGAACACCTAATCCGGATGTGATGTGTAATAAGGAGATTAAGTTCAAAGCGTTTTTGAATAAATCACTAGAAATGGGTGCAGATTGTGTTGCAACAGGACATTATGCGAGAGTAAGTCAGCAATCAAACTTAAAGCACACTCAGTTTGAATTATTAAAAGCAAAAGATAAAGCCAAAGAACAGAGTTATTTTCTCTGGACACTGACACAGTGTGAATTATCAAAAATACTTTTTCCAATAGGACATCTTCAAAAAAAAGCAGTTAGATATATTGCAGAAAAAGCAGGATTGCATACTTTTGAAAAAAAAGACAGTCAAGGTCTTTGTTTTATTGGTAAGCTTGATTTCAAAGACTTTTTGAAAATGTACATTGAAGAAAAAAGGGGAGATGTTTTAAATGAAAAAGGTGAGGCGATTGGTTATCATAATGGGTCTATGTTTCTCACTCTTGGAGAGCGTAAAGGGTTTGTTATCACAAAAAAAACACCTAACGACTTGCCTTTGTATATTGTGGCAAAAGACAATATAAAAAACACAATTACGGTGACAGATAAAGCACAGCTCGAAAAAACCAATACAAATAAGAGATTCAGCATTATTCATACCAACTGGATCATTGAGAAGCCTATTGTGGGTCGGGTCTATGATGCACAGGTACGGTATCACCAAGAATATCAAAAATGTACCATTGAGATGGTATCAGGTGAAGAATCATTGCTCTTATTTGAAAACTCCCAAATCTGTGCAGGAGGGCAATCTATTGTCTTGTATGATGGAGATGTGTGTATGGGAGGGGGTGTGATAAAATAAATCAATGCAAACATCTTTTCGACAAAAGGTTCTCAGTGTTGTGATGCAGATTCCAAAAGGTGAGACTTTGAGCTACAAGGAAGTTGCTCAAAAAGCTGGGAACAAAAACGCAAGTCGTGCTGTTGGAACTATAATGTCAAAAAATCAAGACAAGAATATTCCTTGTCATCGAGTGATTCGGAGCAATGGTAAATTAGGTCAATATAATGGTCTACAAGGTCAAAGTAAATTACATATTTTAAAAAAAGAACGTGAAGAAACAAATTAAAAAAACAAAAGAAACACAAACATCATGGGGCAAGGAAGCTCTTTGGTATGACAATCTTTTATCAAAAGAAGACACATATCAATCAAAAGTTATTCTACCCAACCTTCTTCGAGTGGTAGGTTCTGTAGTAGGTAAAACAGTGGTGGAGCTTGGTTGTGGGCAAGGTCTTTTCTCCATTGCTATGGCATTACAGGGTGCGAAGGTAATTGGTATTGATGTGGGAGAAGCTCTCATAAAAAAAGCAAATCAAAACGTTGTGCGGCACAATGTATCAAGTAGTAAAGTGTCTTTTTATGTGGGGGATGCACAACATGCCTCTATGATTGCAGACAAAAGTGCAGATATTGTTATGATTATTCTTGCACTTCAAAACATAAAAGATCTTTCGCGAGTTATACAAGAATCATCTCGTATTTTAAAAAAGGGTGGGCGAGTGGTTTTGGTTCTCAATCATCCTGTTTTTCGTATTCCACAATTTTCTGATTGGGGTTTTGATATGGGTACCAATCGTCAGTATCGCAAAGTTTTTCGTTATCTTTCTCAAACAGAAATCAATATTGATATGCATCCTGGTCAGAGTAAAAAAGTGTCGATAACAAAATCTTTTCATCGGTCTTTGCAGGACTATATGAAAGTCTTTGCTAAAGAAGGTTTTGTACTCTGTCGTTTGGAAGAATGGATATCTCACAAGGAAAGTGAACATGGTCCTCGCAAGCAAGCTGAAGATATTGCGCGCAAAGAAATACCTTTGTTTATGATGATGGAGCTTGTGCAGAGATAGGTTTTGACCTTCAAATTTGAAATAGGGTATAATACACCTATGGCACAATCTAAAATCAGAGTTGCAGTACTACGTGGTGGACCTTCAAGTGAGTATGAAGTTTCTTTAAAAACGGGTGCAAGTGTTCTCAAACACCTTCCTTCTCATTATGAGGCTTTGGATGTTTTTATTGACAAAAAAGGTGTATGGCATATAAAAGGTATTCCTGTTACTCCTATAACAATTCATAGGCGTGCCGATGTGGTTTTTAATGCTTTGCATGGAGAATACGGTGAAGACGGTACTGTTCAACGAATTCTTGAGACGCTTCATATTCCATTTACAGGGTCTGGGTCACTTGCTTCTGCGATAGGGATGAACAAGGCTTTAGCTAAAGAGTATTTTATTAAACACAATATTAAAACACCACTTTTTAAAGTCGTTGATAAAAAAGACTATATACCACTTGAGACAGCTCTTGATATTCATAAAACATTTCCTCAGCCTTGTGTTATTAAACCTGTCAATGGCGGGTCTTCTGTTGCCACATCGATTGCTAAAACAGTAAAAGAGATAGATACCGCGCTCGGAAAGGTGTTTGCTTTGAGTGACAAAGCTCTTGTGGAAGAGTATATCAAAGGCAAAGAGGCAACATGCGCTGTGATTGATGATTTTAGAAATACATCGGTATATTCTCTTCTTCCTATCGAAATCATTCCTCAACCCCATCAGGATTTTTTTGATTTTGAATCTAAATATAGCGGAGACAATGGTGCTCTCGAAATATGTCCTGGAAGATTTACTCAAAAAGAAAAACAGAGTATACAAGCCATTGCCGAGTCTATACACAAAGCAGTTGGTGCACGGCATTATTCGCGTTCTGATTTTATTGTTCATCCAAGACGAGGGATTTATGCACTCGAAATAAACACTCTGCCGGGACTCACAGAAGCATCTCTTTTGCCAAAAGCTATTGAAGCCATTGGTTCTTCTTATAGTGAACTGCTTGATCATCTTATCAAACTTGCATTAAAAAAATAAACCGCACAGTGTGCGGTTTATTTTTTATTTTTTTCGTGCTTTATCTCTTTCTGTTTTGTTCAAAAACTTCTTTCTTATTCGGACAGATTTTGGAGTGATCTCAAGGTATTCGTCATCTTGAATTATTTCAAGCCCTCTCTCGATATCAATTTCAAAATGAGGGGTGAGGTATGTTGTTCCATCAGAACCACTTGCACGCATATTTGTGAGCTGCTTTCCTTTTGTTGGGTTAACTTCCATTTCGTCACCTTTTGATGTGTTACCAATAACTTGTCCTGCGTATACTTCTTCTCCTGCTCCGAGATAGAGTGTACCTCTTTGTTGAAGGTTATCGAGTGCAAATGCAAGTGTTTTACCTGATTCCATTGAGATCATTGATCCGGCTTCACGTTTTTCGATAGCTCCTGCGTATTCTCTAAAGTCTACAAAACGAGAACAGAGAATTCCTTCACCTTTGGTATCAATCACGAATTGGTTACGATATCCCAAAAGTCCTCGTGTTGGGATTTCAAAAATAAGTCGTGTTTGATTGCCATCTTGTTTCATATTACTCATAATCCCTTTTCTTTTGCCAAGTTTTTCAATGATTGCTCCAGAAAATTCACTTGGAACATCAACTGTTACTTCTTCATACGGTTCCATTTTGATTCCGTTTTCTTCGTGCACGATTACTTGCGGTTGAGATACTTGCATTTCAAAACCTTCTCGACGCATATTCTCCAGAAGAATTCCAATATGAAGTTCTCCTCGTCCATATACTTTGAAAACATCATTGTTTCCAAAATCAACTTTAAGTCCAACGTTGATTTCAAGTTCTTTTTCTAATCTTTCGCGGATTTGTCGTGTGGTGACGAATTTACCTTCTTTGCCGGCAAAAGGAGAGTCATTAACAATAAAATCAAGTGCGATTGTAGGTTCGTCAACATTGATAGCAGGAAGAGATTCTTGGTTTTGATCGATACAGATTGTGTCACCAATATAGATATCAGGAATACCTGCAATCATTACAATATCACCTGAGTGTGCCACAGAAACTTCTTTTTTAGCAATACCTTCAAAGCTAAAAAGTTTTGTAAGTCTTCCTGTACCGATTGAACCCGATTGTTTTTTAACTGTTACTGTCTGGCCATCTTTGATTGTTCCTTCGTACATACGACATACCGCCATTCGTCCAAGGAAATTGTCATACGCAAGATTGAAGGCTTGAGCTCGAAGAGGAATATCATCTTTTGTGTTTGCAACAGGAACATGTGAAAGTACAACATCAAGAAGTGGATCCAGGTTCTTTCGTTCGTCTTGTAGGTTTTTCATTGCAACACCTTCACGACCGATTGCATATACAGTAGGGAAATTACACTGTTCATCATTAGCACCTAGATCAAGGAAGAGTTCAAGGACTTCATCGTGAACGCGAGAAGGGTTAGCAGCTGGTTTGTCGATTTTGTTGATAACAACGATTGGCTTCAAACCAAGTTCAAGAGATTTTTTGAGCACAAACCGTGTTTGAGGCATCGGACCTTCTTGTGCGTCCACAACCAAGAGGACACAGTCAATGGAACGAAGTACACGCTCTACTTCACTTCCGAAGTCTGCGTGACCCGGTGTATCTACAATATTAATTTTGGTACCTTTGTAATTGATTGATGTGTTTTTGGCATAAATAGTAATACCACGTTCTTTTTCGAGTGTATTTGAGTCCATTGACACACCTTCTTGGACCATACCTGTCTGCTTCATCAATGCATCGGTGAGGGTAGTTTTTCCGTGGTCTACGTGTGCAATAATTGCTATGTTTCGTATTTCTTTGTTTTCCATAAATATTGTTATCCAGATTATTTTTTATATGTTGTATTTCTATATCCAAAAATAGTCTGGATAAAAAAATCTCCGCAATCGCGGAAACATACCTATTAAATCATAAAAAATGGCATAATGCAAAGAATTTTGGTATAATCATAGAATGAAAAATCAAATCATTTCTTTTCTAAAAAATCATAAAATTAAAAGCGGAATCTTTCTTCTTGTAGCTGTTGTTGTCTTGAGTTGGTTATTTGTTAATAGGCAATCGTCTTCCAATCAGACTTTTGATGTCAAAAAAACAAACCTTCAGAAAAACATAGGGATTTCGGGAAAGGTAGTGCCAGCACAAGATGTTGATCTTGGTTTTGAGCGAGGTGGTACTGTTCTAGGTGTGTATAAACATATTGGAGAAAAAGTAAAGAAAGGAGATGTTATTGCCGAACTTGAATCATCAGATATTGTGGCATCACGTGATATGGCTTATGCTGATCTTTTGGCTGCTCAGGCTGAACTTGTCCGTATCAAGGGGAATGTCGAAGAAAGTAATGACATCACATCAAATCGTGAACAGGTGATCAATGCTATTGTAGATGCCTACACAAAAGCAAATGATGCAGTGTATAACAAAGTAGATCAGTTTTTTGAGAACCCTCGTACTGGTCCAGAAATCAGATATACTTTCTTTGATTATTTTGCAACAAAAGACAAAATCAATAACGAAAGAGCCTATCTTGAAGGAACACTTAATGATTTTGCAGATCTTGCACTTAATTTGAATTCTGACAACTACACCAACGAAAAACTAAAACAAGCAAAAGTCTATATTCAAAAAGTAAAATCTTTTCTTGATCTTGTCTCTTTTGCAGTTAATTCTTTTGAAGAATCATATTCATTATCACAGACAACTATTGATAGATATAAGACAGATGTGTTAAATGCGCGCACAAGTATAAACACTGTGCTCGGTGATATTGTTTCATACGAGTCAAAACTCAGATCTGCTGTTGCGGATGCAGACATTCAAGAAGCACGAGTAAAGTCAAAAGAGGCAACGGTCCGCAGTTACAATGCACAAATTGCAAAAGGAATTATCTATGCACCTTTTGATGGTATTTTGTCTTTGGAAGAAGCAAAGGTGGGTGAGTCTGTCGCTCAAAATGTTACTGTAGCGCGTGTGATGAGTGATGGATATCAGATCGAAGCATATATTCCAGAAATCAACATTCAAGGAATTGCACTTGGTAATTCTGCATCAGTAAAACTCGATGCATATGGAGATGAAGAATTTGAAGCAGCTATTGTTCATATTGATCCTGCAGAAACTATGCGTGACGGTGTTGCTAATTATAAAATCAAACTTGCTTTTACAAAAAGTGACGCACGAATATTATCAGGAATGACTGCTGATATACAAATACTCACAGATAACATTCCTAATGTTCTAGTTATTCCTGAAAGATCTGTGCTAAATGATGAAGGATCGGATACATATGTGCTCAAAAAAACAAAAGATGATCCTATAAAAACAAAAGTGACGTTAGGACGCAAAGATGGCAAAGGTAATGTGGAGGTAGTGGCTGGTCTTCAAGAGGGAGACAGTATAATTCTTAATCCATAAGATTATGGTACAAAAAATAAAAATAGCGTGGTTTTTGGCAATAAGACAGGTTAAGCGTGCCAACAAATGGACAACACTCCTTATTATTTCTGTGATGGTTCTTACTTTTCTTAATCTTGTTGTTGTGTCAGGAATACTCGTGGGTCTTATTCAGGGTTCGATTGATGCTCAGCGTAATTATTATACAAGTGATTTTATTATTACGAAGCTCGAAAAAAAAGAATATATTGAAAAAAGTAATGATATTATAGCGGCGCTCAATCAGATTCCTGAAGTGGATTATTATTCGGCACGATATGGTGAAAGTGGAACAGCAGAAGTGAATTACAAACAGAAAGCACGAGACACTGATGAAGAAAAGACAGGAGTAAATTTTTCCGGAATAGATCCTGTTGCAGAGGACAGGTTGACACATATGTCTAAATTCATTATTGAAGGATCTTTTTTGGAACCAGGGGATTATGATAAGGTGCTTATAGGATCTTTCTTCGTCAAAAAATACACACCTGTGGAAGCACCAGGGTTTACAGCTCTGACCAATATTTATCCAGGTGCAAAAATACGAATTAGTCTCAATGGTATTACTCGAGAGGTTGTGGTTAAAGGTATTTTGAAAAGTAAAGTAGATGATGTCTCAGCAAAAATTTTTATGGTTGATTCAGAACTTCGTTCGCTTATCGGGCGAGATGATCAGAATGTTGATGAAATTTCAGTCAAACTCAAGCCTGGTGTTTCTCCAGAACTGTTAAAAAATATTTTGACAAAACTTGGTTACAATAAGTATGCAAAACTTCAGACTTTTGAGGATGCACAACCAAAGTTTCTTAAAGACATTGTTGCTACTTTTGCTGTCTTAGGAAATGCGATCGGATCGATAGGTCTTGCGGTTGCTTCGATTACAATATTTATTGTAATCTTTATCAATGCGATTACTCGGCGTAAATATATTGGCATTATGAAGGGGATTGGTATTGATGGAAAAGTGATAGAGATGTCGTATATTCTACAATCTATTTTTTATGCATTATGTGGTTCTATGATTGGACTTGTGATTGTGTATGGATTTTTGGTCCCATTTTTTAATGCGCATCCTATCAATTTCCCGTTTTCTGACGGTATACTTGTTGCAACATTTAGTGGTACGATGATACGTGTAGGGCTGCTTATGCTTGCAACACTCCTTGCAGGATACATACCGGCGCGAATGATTGTCCGCAAAAACACATTAGATGCTATCTTGGGAAGATAAAATTCACAATATGATAAAAGTAAAAAATCTAACAAAAACATTTATTGATGGAGATAAAGAGACAAAGGTCTTGAAAGGTATTGATTTTGAATGCAAAGAAGGGGAATTCATTATTATTATGGGTCGCAGTGGTGCGGGTAAGTCGACCTTTATGTATCAACTCTCACTTCTTGATGATCCAACAGGTGGTGAGATTGTGATTGATGCGAAAGATACTCATCTTATGAACGAAGAACAAAAAACTCGTTTTAGACTTGAATCTCTCGGATATGTTTTTCAAGATTATGCTCTTTTGCCAGATCTGACTGCGCTTGAAAACGTGGCTTTGCCTCTTCTTATGCAAGGTAAGACAAACGAGATGGCTTATGCCGAAGCGGAAAAGTCTCTTGAGCGTGTAGGGCTTGGACACAGACTACATAATCTTCCAAGCAAACTATCAGGAGGTGAACAACAGAGAGTATCTATCTCTCGAGCGATTGCGCACAGTCCTCGTATTCTTTTTGCTGATGAGCCAACAGCAAACCTCGATAGAACATCTTCGGAAAAGGTAATTGAAATTTTTAGTGAACTTCACAAACAAGGTCAGACTATTGTGATGGTGACTCACGAAGAAGAATACGCCAAAGTGGCAGATAGGGTGATCCGTCTTGATGATGGGCGTATTCTATAAATAAAAAACACATCCCACAAGGGATGTGTTTTTTATTTTAGATTACGCTTGTTGATTTTCGCTTTTCGATTTCAACATTTTGTTCATTGCTTTAATAGCAACAAAAACAGAAAGTGAAACAATAAGGAAGTTGACGATAGAATTGATAAAGCTTCCAAGTTTGATTGCTCCAATAGTAATAGCACTAAAATCTGGTTGACCAAAGATCATTGCAATCGCTTGCATAATGACATCGTTCACAAGAGAGTTAACAATGTTGTTAAACGCAGTACCTACAACAATACCGACAGCAAGCTCGATAGCATTACCTTTGACTGCAAATGCTTTAAATTCCTCAATAAAATTTTTCATTTTATTTTTTATTAAAATATTCTTTTAATGCTGGTATTATCGAGATAATAATAATTCCGATAATAACAGGGAGGAGGTATTTGTCGGGGTTTGGTATGAGTTTGGCAAAATAAAATCCGCCACATATCATAGATATAACCCACAAGATTCCACCGATGCAATTATATACTACAAACCTTCTGTATGCCATAGATCCGACACCTGCAAGAATAGGGGTAAATGTGCGTACAATAGGTATAAAGCGTGCAAGAATGACCGCTTTTGGTCCATATTTGTCAAAAAACAACCGTGATCGAGAGATGTTTTTTTGGCTAAAAAATAATGAATCTTCTTTGGTGAAAATTTTTGGACCTATTTTTTTACCGAATATATACCCTACAGTATCACCCAGTATTGCTCCGAGTATTGAAAGTGATAAAAGTGGTGTAAAGGGAAGTATTCCTTGAGATGCAAGTAATCCCGCGGTAAAGAGAAGTGAGTCTCCTGGAAGGAAGAACCCAAAAAAGAGTCCAGACTCAGCAAAAACAATACTTATAATACCAATAAGTCCTAGTGTTTCAATGATAAATTTCGGGTCAAGATAAGACATTGGGGTGGATTAAGATTTTGAATTAAGTTCTTGATTTTGATTCAAGATGCTTGAATGCAGTTGTTTGCCTTTGAATTCTTTTATCTTTTTTATTTTGAATCCATATTTGCTCTGTATCTTCTTGAGGGCGCGTAGTAACTCTATCTGATCATAACCGACTGCGATGGTGTCGGGCTTTACTTTCTCCAATGGAGACCATTTTCCAGGATTTTTGTCGCCTATAAATACTTGATGAGCGATACCGAGTTTTTCTAGTTCTTTTTTTCGTGCAGAAGCTTTTTGTAGAGGGGATTTACCTTTGCGGAGTAATACGCTTTGGTCTGAGGCGACTGATATATAAAGTTGACCAGATTTTTGTGCTTCGCTCAAGAAAAACAAATGTCCAGCATGGATGCGGTCGAATGTTCCGAAGACGAGGGTTCTCTCTGATTCAGCCATTAGCCAAGTAATACATCAACCTCATTTTGTAATTTTTTTACTCGGTCTTTATTTACATTCTTCGTATCCATTCCAGCAACTTCTACAAGTATTTCGGTTAACCTAGCCTGATTTTCTGGCTCTGCATATGCAATATCATTCGGGCCACGACCAAATGCATTTAGAAAGAGATCTGCTTTGTGCATCCCTTCGGCGCTATTTATAGTTTCTGTAAGTGTTTTAACTAATGGGCTGTCACGAAACTCCTCCCATCCACTTGATGTTGTACTTGTGCGATCCATGCTCACTTCACCGTTAATACGTCCATTTGCTATTGATGATGATGCGTGACCGACTTCAAATCTCATTTCTTTCATAACACTATTATATAAAAAAACTAAATAATTTCAATCTCCTTTTGGAGAGGGGTAGTAATGATCATACTATCGTCATTATCGACATAAAAATCAATCTCAGTTCTCATTCCGAAATTCTCTAGGTATATCCCTGGTTCTATGGTGTAGCCGACATTTTTCTGTATTGGAGAATATTCACGCCAATTAATACCAGGGAGCTTGCCATGAGGTGAGTCAAATCCAAGTGAATGACCAATGGTATGTTTGATACCTCTCCCAAGTCCTGCCTCGCCAATAACATCGTGAGCTACTCGATCTATGTCGAGTCCTCGTGGTATTCGCCCTTTTTTGATTTCCTTTTTGATATAGTTTATTGCATTATCTCTCGACTTTGACAACACCTTCCAGATTTTTTGATATTTATTTAACTTATTATTTTTGAATTGTAATTTTGAACTTTGACTTTTGCTTTTTGAATTGAAGTAAAGCATGAACGTGGTGTCTGCATATGGTGCTTCTTTGATATCTAGTCTCGCCCATATGTCGAGGAGGATAAGCGTGCCCGGAGAGAGTCTTTTATTTATCTTTGCAGTGGGAAAGTAATGAACTTCTTTAGTACTTTCTCCGAAAGCAACAATTGCAAACTCCTTTTTATGATCGTTTGTGAGTCCGTGTTTTTTGTAAGCATTTTTAATAAACTTTACACACGATAACTCATCGATTGTTGGGTGTGTGGCGATGAAATTTGCAAACTCATTTTTTATGATTTTGAGTTTTTCCGCAGCGATCTTATGTTGATCAATCTGTTTTTGACTCCAGAGTCTCATTTTTGAATCTTGATTTATAATTTTTGATTTACTTCAGAAACGTAAACAACCCATCCTTATAAATCACTTCACTTGTTCCATCTTTCATATATGCTGTAACAGTACGTGGAGTTGTCGATACAATATCAGTATGCACTGATGAAGAGTTAAATCCTAGTTCCTCCCAGTCTTCTTCTGTCATTTGTGCTGGATCTTCGGTGAAGCAGTCGTGATATGCATTACCAAGAGCGAGGTGAGTGTTACCATATTTACCACCTACGTTTTCATCAAAGAGGGTTTCCGCCATAAACTTAGTAATACGAGAGAACCGCTTGTCGGTGAGAGAGTATTCACCAATCTTGTCTGCGTTTGGTGTGGCTATCATCTCTTTTAAGACCTTTTCATTTTGCTTTGCTTTACTCTTTATTACCTTGCCATCTTTGAACCATAATTCGATACCTGTAATGAGGTTGCCGTATCGGTACAGTGGCTCAGAGAATCGTATCCAGCCATTGGTTCCTCTCCAGTCAGGAGAAGTGAAGATTTCAAATGACGGAATATTACGTCCACTACCACCCATCCACTTTTTCTTTTCTCCGAGGTGTACCCAAAGATCTGCATCAGGGCCTTTGACATGGAGTTTTTCGATCGGGAGAGAGTTTAAGTGGTTCTGAGCTTTCTCGACCATTTTGAATGTCTTTTTCCATTCTGCTATCGGGTTTGGCTTATCGAGGAAACATGCGAGGATGATTTGCTCCCAGTATTCCTTGAGTGTCATACGGGCTTCCTTTGCCATTGCAGGAGTACCATAGAGGGCGAGTGTCCAGGTGAATTTACCCTCACTTTCTTTTTTGTTTCTCCAGTCCATATATGGCTTGAATGCTTTGCCTCGAGCCATAATTTTTTTAGGATTTACACCTTTAAGCGCGTGTTTGTTGGTATCGGAGATTATGTAGATTGAGTGATCTATTTCTTCGATAAGTCCTTTGAGGTATTTAGCAGGGAAGTTTTGTATTTGTTCGTCATTTGCGTTTTCATAGAAGAGGCGAGAGATGTTTGCGTTCTTGCTTAAGCCAGAATTACTATCATCAGGAATGTAGTTTGTAATCACGTGTCCACCTCGCTTTATTACTGCTTTGTATAGCTCAATATAGAGTGGCTTTGCGTATTCGTTCACTGTGAGATACACTGTCTCACCTTTTTGGACACCTTTACCTCCTCCGAGTGCGAAGTTGACGAGTACTTTGGCGTAGTTTTCCAATATCTTTTGCGACGGTATGTAATCCTTATTATTTTGTTTCATTGTGGGGTTTGATTATGGTAGTGGCAAAGTATGTGTTTTCTTTGCTCGCTTTATAATGTGACTAATAATTTTCGCTAATAATATCATAAAAGTCGTCCAGAATATTCCTAGACAAATCCCTGCGAGACTGTCTGATGCCCAGTGTACACCGAGATAGACTCTTGAGGTTGCAATCATGAGGGCGATTATAAAGACACTTGCTATCGTGAGTATTCTTTTGTTATAGGAGACTATGTTTTTGAGATGGATGTGGGTTAGGAGAGTTGCGAGCATAAATGCCATAGTAGCGTGCCAACTTGGGAAACTGAAGCCGTCAACGTGCATAAATCCTAGTGGACGAACCCTATGAGACCATAGTTTGATTATCTCGGTCACCATACTCCCGGTAATGATTGTGACGAAAGGTAAAACCATCTTGTCTTTGTGCTTATGGAAGATATAGACGAGGTATACAAGTGCTAGCGATCCAATAAAGAGTGGGTTGCCCAGGGTTGTGAAAAATACCATAACAAAGTCGAGGGTTGGAGTCCGGATGAATTCCTTCAAAACATAGATACGCCTATCAAAGACACTTAATATTCCACCATGAGTGATGTTGTTTGAAATAATTGAGAATAAGTAAATTGTAATAGAAGTAGTGATGAAATGAATCGTGTCGATTCTTTCGATTGTGATGTTTTTTTTCTTGGCGTAGTTGGCAATTAAAATGATGACAAGGGTGATTGCTGTCGCCACTAAAATAAACCCACCTATAAATGACGATGCCTTCTCAAAGCTTTTGCCAAAGATGTAACCAATAAGGATCGAGGCAAAAGCCCAGACAAATCCAGATAAGAAATCAATTATGAGAAATCTCTTGAGTCCTATGTCGCTTGCACCAGATGCAAATGGTGTGATGGTGCGAGTGAGTGAATGAAGTCTCCCGAAGAAAATAGATTTGAATGGATTTGAAGCAATAAGATGCTTCGTCTTCAAGAACTGCTCTCTTTTGATGTAGAAACGTTTTTCCGCTACGGTGAAGTGGTGACCATAATATCTCCCCAGCATGAATCCAATAGTGTCTCCAATAACAGCTCCAACAGTGGCAATAATGATTGATGTCCAGAAACCAAAGATATGGCTCTTGACCAAGAATCCGACGAGAATAATGATTGTTTGGCCTGGTATGAGCATACCCAAGAGGGGGAGTGACTCAAAAAGCGAGAATAAAAATATTATGAGATAACCAAAATGTTTAAAAAGCTCAAAATGAACCTGAAAGAAGTTGAGGATGATATGTTCCATAGAATAGTACCTATTATAACATAACTATGAGTATGATAAGATGAGGTATATGAGTTATTTTGAATCAATCATTTTGGGTATCATTGAGGGGGTGACTGAATTTCTGCCGATTTCTTCTACAGCACACCTTATCTTGGGTGCATCGGCTTTGGGTATTGTTCAGAGTGATTTTGTAAAATCATTTGAGATTATTATCCAGCTTGGTTCAATACTTGCTGTTGTGGTTTTCTTCTGGAAGAAGCTCTTCGATCTAAACACTATAAGACTTATGCTTATCGGATTTATCCCTACTGCTGTTCTAGGGCTTCTCCTTTATAAAAGGATTAAATCCTATCTTGGTGATGTAAGTGTTGTTCTATGGGCCCTGTTTATTGGAGGAGTCATTCTAATTGTTTTTGAGTGGTGGTATGCCAAAAGGGTGATTTCAGCAAAGCCAAGTGACAAGTTAACCTCAAGGCAGGCCTTTCTTGTTGGCTGTTTTCAATCAATTGCTTTTATACCTGGAGTATCTCGAAGTGGAGCAACTATTGTCGGTGGTATGACGCTTGGACTTTCACGAACTGCAATCGCAGAGTATTCGTTTCTTCTTGCTGTGCCGACTATGTGTGCAGCCACAGGGCTTGATGTGATAAAGAATCATGAACTTATTTTTTCGAGCGGAAATCTTGGTATCCTCATCACTGGGTTTGTCACATCATTCATCGGAGCTCTCATTGCCATCAAGCTTTTCCTCGGTTATGTGAAGAAGAATAACTTTGTCTACTTTGGGGTGTATCGTATTGCTATCGCAATAATTTTCTTCTTAACCCTTCGAGGGTTATAGGGGTAGACTAGTCTCTGCTTATTTTGTATGCAAAGTAAATTCCTATAATGGCACCTACTGCATTCCAAAATATCCCACTAAAAGAAAAGGAACTTTCGCCCCATAAAAGTGGGATATAACCACCAATCATACCCCCGACAAACATCCCTAAAAATATAATAGGTTTAGAATTCATGAGTTAATTCTATATTGAAGCGATCTTTATAACAACAAAGAGTGTTACGATCCCAATTATTGTTGCGACAGTTGTCCAGATTGTCGGATGTTTGTGATGGCTCTCTGGCAGAAGGTCGCTCGCACCAATGTAAAGGAAGAATCCAGCAAAGATCGACAATATAATTGAAAGTGCATCTTCTGGTAACGTAAAGAATAGTGTAGAACAAATACCAAGTACTGGGGCGAGTGCATCAACCATAAGCCACTTCAGTGCATCAGCCTTTTTACCATGGTTTTTAATGATCATATTGACTGTGTTTATACCATCAGAGAAATCATGTGCGAGTACTGCGATTGCAACAATGACACCAACAGAAGTGGAGACATGGAAGGCGATACCAACCGCAATACCATCAAGAAAACTATGGAGTGATAAACTACTTGCACCTAGAAGACCTCTCTTGCATTCAGTGTGCGCTTCATATTCGTGGTCGTGATGGTGAGCTATGACAAATCTCTCTAGAATCATATAAGTTATAAAACCTAGAGTCGTAAATGAGAGGAGGGTGGAGGGTTCAAATCTTTGTCCCAATTCAATCGCTTCGGGGATAAGGTCAAAAAAAGCAACACCTATGATTGCTCCCGCAGAAAATCCTAGAGTGAGATGAAGTTTGTCAGTAAATTTAAGTGCAAAAAGCCCCCCAAGAATTGTCGTTGTAAATGCTAGGATAGAGATAATAAAAAGTGTCATAATGTATGTATATTTATAAATGCAAGTAACTTGCATTTATAAATATACACGAGATTGATTCTAATTGCAAGTGGATTGCATCTATTGTTTTTTATATTTTGTTGTAATATTATCATTGTTATGGATATTAATGATGTCAAAGATATTTTAAGGACACATAAACTCAAAATAACACCCATTAGAAAAAAGATTTTTGAGCTTTTTGTGGATTCTTATATACCTCTTTCTGCAGAGGATGTGATGAAAAAGTTAAAAACTGGTGACAGTAATGATGTAACAGTTTATCGAACTTTAGCATCATTTGAATCCATAGGAATACTTCGCCAAGTTGATCTGCGTCGAGGTGTTGTCTGTTATGAGCTTTCATCTCATCACCATCATCACATTGTATGCACTCGCTGTGGTGTTATTGAAGACTTTGAAATCTGTGTTGTTGAAAAAGTGGCTGAGACTATTATAAAAAAGTCTAAAAAATTTAAATCGATTAATGAACACGCTTTCGAATTATTTGGCGTATGTCATTTGTGTTCGAAAAAATATGCGTAAATTTTTATTGGTTATTTTTATAGCACTACTACCTGTTTGGACTTATTCAAGTATACTTTTGTCTGATACTGTCTCGACATACAAAGCTCGTATACTTGATGTTTTATCTGAATCTCGTCAAAAAATCGCCGGGACGGATGTGCTGGGTCTTGTACAAGAACTTCAGATTCAGATTGTGGAGGGAGATGAAAAAGGTAAAATTATTCAAATCAAAAATGATTACAATCATTTTGAAAAAGATGATTATGTATATATCATCAAAAACACGCGAGCCGAAGACGGTTTTGTGACTTATATGGTGAGTGACTCATATAGGATTCCTTCCATTATGTTATTTTTGCTTATATTTTCGGTACTTGTGATCTTGATTGGAGGCAAGCAAGGTATACGAGGAATAATAAGTCTTCTTGGAAGTTTCTTCCTTATTATTATGGTTCTTTTGCCTGGCATTACGCATGGATTTTCTCCTGTTTTGGTAAGTATTATTGTGTCGTCTTTCATTATTGTGTTTGGTTCGTATGTGACCCATGGTTTCAATAAGACAACCACATCAGCAGTTTACGGTATGATACTTACTGTTGTGGTGACAGGTATACTTGCATATATAGCAATCTCATATGCACATCTTACAGGTTTTGAATCGGAAGAGGCTGTCTATTTGAATTTTAATGCCAAAGGACATATTGATATTACTGGCATTCTTTTGGGAGGTATTATGATTGGTCTTTTGGGTGTTTTGTATGATGTGGCTATCGGTCAGGCGATTAGTGTAGAAGAATTGCACACTATTGCACCGAATACATCTCGTAAAAAAATATTTAAACATGCACTCCGTATGGGACGTGAACATATTGGTGCGCTAGTCAACACGCTTGCTATAGCATATGTAGGAGCATCACTTCCGCTTCTACTACTTTTTTCATCAATGAATACTCCTTTTGGTCAGATTATAAATAGAGAAATCTTCGCAACAGAAATCATACGAACACTTATTGGAAGTATTGGACTTGTGCTTGCTGTCCCTATCACAACACTTATTTCTGTCTTGATGCTTGTTCAGGTGCAGCACACTGATAAAAAAGATGATGAAGAGATACTCTCACATCATAGACACACTCATTAGTTTTTATTTGGCGACGTAAAACGAGCAAAGATCAAGCTGATTCAACTTTCTGTTGAGTCCTTTATTGTTCAAACAAGTCAAGAATATAATCATCAATTTCTCGTTGATCAAGATCATAGAAGTATTTGTTTTCATCGTGGAGTTTTTCTGCAAGAGTCTTTCCCACAAATCTCCAGTGCCAAGGTTCAAAGACATAATATGTGTTATTGGGTGGATAAGAAAGTACAAAGCCGTAACGATACGCATTCGTATTTAACCATTCGTATTCTTTTGTTTTTTGAAATGCCGTATATCCATTGCCAAGAGTGCTTGTGGTCAAATCCATCGCTGTGCCAAGTTGATGTTCAGAATACCCTTGATCTGCTGAAAATTTGTTGGCCGCCGTTGTGCCATAAGTCACAGTGTATGATCCTTTGAGGGATTTTTGTTCTGTAAAAGATCGGTATCCAGAAATAATTCGTAAATGGAGACCTTCGTCTTCTGCATCATCTATCATATCTTCCATAAAAGGCACAACCTCAGAGTGTAGTTCAATGGTGCGTGTTTCTGGGAAGATGTATTTTTTGTCTACTTTGCTCAGTTCTTTTGGGACATAGTTTTCATTCAAAAAGTAAACCTTTGAATATTTTTGTAGCAACTCTTTGTCAGTGTCTTTTATTTTTTGAAGTTTATCGGCTTTTTTGGTGATCTTGTCTACTTTTTTGCGTAGAGATTCGTTAGTTTCTTTTTCTTCATCAAGTAGTTTTTTGAAACCATCTCGTTCTTCCTTGATAGAGTCAAAATCAGAAGCTATAGATGCGAGTTTGTTTAATGCATCGATGTAGTTTTGTGATAGGTTTGCAATTGAATAGTACATTACATATCCACTACAAGAGCCTGCCACCAAGACAAGTATTAAATGTAACCACCCTTTTGATCCAAAAGTATTTTTTTGCATGTTATACCAAATTATAGCACATAAATTTATTTGTTTTGATGTGCAGGGTTTGGTATAATTATCTTTATGATTGACGAAAAAGAGCTGATAAAAATAGTCGAAGAAACACGAGCACTCAGCGAAGACAACAACAAGATTCTTCATTCGATTCAAAGACAAAGTCGCATTGCTCTGATTGTGCGGGCGATATATTGGGTTGTGATTATTGGTGTTACTATTGGAGCGTTTTATTATATCCAACCCTATGTAGACAAGCTTGTCAGTGTGTATACAGGACTTATTGATACACAACATCGCATGGCAGAGATTCCAAAAGGCTTCAACCTTGAGACATTGAAGTCGTTTTTTGGCAAAAATTAGACTTTTTTCTTTTTTTGGTTATTATACTATATATGCCAAGGTAGCTCAGTTGGTAGAGCATATCCCTGAAGAGGATGGGGTCGCCGGTTCGAGCCCGGCCCTTGGCACCAAAAATAAAGACCGCGCATATATTCTGCGCGGTCTTTTTTTGGTGCCAAAAAAAAGCAAACTTTAGTCGCGGGAGAGATCCTGCCCTCGGCACCCAAAACAAAACCGCCTATTTGGGCGGTTTTGTGTGTAAAATACTTTACGATATTAAGCTTGATTTCGCTTTAATATTTTTTTTGATCCAAGGATTCCTGCTCCAATAAAGAGAGCAAGAAGTGATTGGCTGATATCATTTACTTTTGCTTTGTCACGAGATTCTTTGACTCCATCGAGACAGTTTTGTTTTTGAATTTCTTGTTGTTTTTTTTGTTCAGCTTTTTCTTCTTCTGTTTGTTTTACAGGCTTTCCACTTGCATCATACATAGGGTAGTTTATACCGTAATTTGCAAGACAGTCTCCTTCACGTCCAAAGTAAGTAGGATATGCTGGCTGGAAGAATGGGAGAGCAGGATATACTCCTTCTTGAGGATATTTTTCAAATGCTATCATATTGATTATTGTGCGGGCGCATCCATAAATTCCTACAAGTGCCAAAACAAAACCTATAAAAACAACCCAACTATTTTTTGTATTATTTTGTTCCATATTTTTAAAATTAATTAATTGATTTAACTCTTATTTTTGCTTGTCTACCTTTATCGACCTTTGGTAGTTTCAAGGTCAAAAGACCTTTGTCTTCAAAAGCTTCAGCTTTATCAACATCCACTTCTTGAGGTAATAATATTGTACGCGAAAATGAGCCCCAGTAAAGCTCCTTGTGGAAATAATCTCCATCATCAATATTGCTCTCAGAGACTCTGCTTCCTTTGACCGAGATCATATCTCTTGAGACTGATATATCGAGATCTTCTTTTTTGACCCCTGCAACAATAGCTTTCACAATGATATTTGAAGGTGTTTCGTACACATCAACAGATAACTCTCCTGCGATTTCGTCGTCTGTATTGTGAAGTGGTCGAGATGAAAGATCTTGATTTTCTTCTTCATCAAAAAAATCATCCTGATCTTCTGGAGATAGTGCACCTTTTAATCTTTTGAAGAACCCTTTTTCTTTCATTGTTTTATTGTTTTGTTATTAGGAATAATTTTTTGTGTTTTTTTATTCGTTCAAGAATATAAACAACAAGTATGAGTCCAAGCCATACTGCAAGAAATACCCACACAACGTATCTTTCATCTTGAATTATAAATCTATTGAACGCGGTATGCAATAGTGTTGCAAGCAAAAAACCACACAAAGCAAAAATCTTTTTCGTATGTTGCGATTTGTGAAGAGAAAAACCAATAAAAATACCAATACAACCCGAAGCAATAACGTGGAGCACTGTTGCACCCACGAATCGTGCACTCAAAGTTGAAAGAGAAAGAATAAAATCTCCATTTGATATAGGATCAAACAGAAAAAGAATATTTTCTGCTGCTGCAAAACCAAGCGCGCTTGTCGTCAAAAAAATAACAGGATCAATGGGGTTGTCACAAAACCTGCTTTTGATACCGATATTTCTTGCCCCAATATATTTGAGTAATTCTTCTACCATTGCCCACAAAAAAAGAGAAAGAAGAGAGTATTCTACGACAAACTGACTGATTGCTTGTTCGAGGATACCCGCGAGAAACACACTCATCATTCCAAAGACAAAAATACCAAAAATAATTCGTCGGGGTTCGTGATGTGGTGCTTCGTGTAGCCAAAATTTGAGCCACAAAAAAGCAGGAAGTATCCCTCCAAAGAAACTAAACAAAAGAGCTGTTGTCATAAATATAGATAATATTATTCCTTACAAGGCCACTTTTCTACCATAAGTATTGATCCGTCATTTTTCCATGTCTGCCAGATTTCTTCTGTCACAAATGGCATAAAAGGGTGGAGGAGTTTGAGGATATTTTCTAGAGTATTTAACAAAAACTGCATTCGAGAGTATTTTTCTTCTTCTGTACCTTCCTTAAATATAATCTTGCTTTCCTCGAGGATAACATCGGCAAGTGTTGCCCATGTGTATTGGTATATTTTGTCTGAGGCGAGGTGCATCTTGTATTCACTGAGCTCTTTTGTGATTTCTTTGATGAGTGTTCCCTGTGACGTGATGAGTTCAAGGTCTTTTGCTGTTGGTTTACAGAACGATCGGTCAAGTAGAATCTTCTGTTCATCTTGGGCAGTAAGTATGAATCGTGTAATATTCCAGAGCTTGTTTGCGAAGTGTTTGTAGCCCTTGATCTTATCATTAGAGATCTTGCTATCTGTCCCTGGAGCTGTGCCTATAATGAGTGCCATTCGTCCAGCGTCAGAGCCGAATTCTTTTGCTACATCGAGTGGATCAATACCGTTACCTAGAGATTTTGACATCTTCTGACCTTTGGCATCGCGGACTGTTCCATGGAGGTAGACTTTCTGGAACGGAATATCTCCAAGACAGTATCCACTCATAAGTATCATTCGCGCTACCCAGAAGAAGAGGATTTCGTATCCAGTCTCGAGGATGCTTGTAGGATGGAAGTCTCCAAAATGATTCTTTTTCATCTCTGCTTCGTCTGGCCACCCGAGAGTAGAGAATGTCCAAAGCGCCGATGAGAACCATGTGTCGAGCGTGTCTTCGTCTTGTGTCCAGCCTTCGCCTGGGTTTTCGCCGATATGCATTTCAGTTGATTGACTGTTTCCATCCTTTTTATAAAAAACAGGAACCCTATGCCCATACCAAATTTGTCTCGAGATACACCAGTCGCGGAGATTGTCTATCCAGTGGAAATAAGTTTTCGAGAAATGTTCTGGGATAATCTCGATTTGTCCACCCTCAACCGATCTCTTCATTATCTCTTTGAGTGTAGTCTTTTCACCACTTTTGATACCATTTATCTTTGAGTTTGGGAGTGTAAATTCCTTGTTTACATTTACAAACCATTGGAGCTTTGGGAGAGGTTCTACTATACCGCCCGTTCTCTCTGCTGTTGAGACGTTCTGCATGATTTCCTTTTCTTCTATCATGAGCCCTTCGGTACGGAGCCATTCTGCTACGACTTCTCGAGCCTCTGCTACTTTCTTGCCGAGGAGTCTCTCATCGCCCACAGTCATCTTGGCGTATTCGTTTATAACTTGGATTGTTGGAAGGTTGTTTTTGATAGCCATCTCAGCATCAATCATGCTATGTGCTGGAGTCACACCGAGTGCTCCAGTACCAAAGTCTTTCTCTACGCCTGTATCAGCAATTATTTTGATGGAGAGCTTCACACCGCAAAAATCAGATACTTCAAAAGTTTGCCCGATGTATTTTTGATATCTTTCGTCTTCTGGGTGTACTGCTACTGCTGTATCACCGACTTTTGTTTCAAGTCTTGTTGTTGCTATTGCGATAGGAAAGTCTTTTGAATATTTGAAGGTGTAGAGTTTGGCTTTGCGCTCCTCATACACTATCTCATCATCTGAGATGGTGGTCTGACCCTTGGGATCCCAGTTTACGATTTTGTTTGCACGGTAGATGAGTCCGTCGTCATACATTTTTTTAAATACGGTGTTTACCGCGACATTTCTCTTTTCGTCGAGGGTAAATGCTTCGCGAGACCAATCACAACTTGCGCCCATCACACGGACCTGGGAGGTGATAGTGTCATGGCTTTCTTTGGCGAACATCTCTATACGTTTGAGCATTTCTTCGCGTCCGAGGTCGTGTCTGCTTTTGCCTTCTTTTTTTGAAATCTCTTTTTCTACTTTGCTTTGTGTTGCAATAGCGGCATGATCAGTACCAGGGAGCCAGAGGGTTTTTTTGCCAAGCATTCTGTTGTAGCGCACCATAATATCTTCTGTGGTGAGCATAAGAGCGTGTCCCATATGGAGTACACCTGTTACATTGGGAGGGGGCATTACTATAGTAAAAGACTCACTGTCTTTTTTTGTGATACCTTTTTCTATACATATATCAGGATTAAAGAGACCACTCTCTTCCCAGAGTTTGTAGATTTTGCTTTCTGTTTCTTGTGGGTTATATGGTTTGAGGAATTTGTCGTCCATATGTACATACTATCATTTTGTTGATTTTTTTCAAAAAAAGAGTATAAAAAACCTATGAGTTCTTTAATGTTGTCACAATTGCATCAGTTTGATGTTTTTTGTTTCGACCGTGTCGATCTACGAGTCTTAAAATTTTACTTTCCGAGACAAAGATTGTTGGGGAGACAATGGCAGATTCGCTCTATGATTGGAGTATGTCTTGTTAATTTGATGGATTTTGAAACAGGGGGAATGGGGTGGGTTTTTATAAATCTTTTCTCTGACCCCCCGCAAACACATCCCTTTTCTTGATTTTAAAGTCACTCTGATACAAAAAGCTCAAAGTGTAGAAATAAAATCACCCCTCTGACCCTGTATCATGCAGGGTCTTTTTATTACTTTATAAAAAGTAGAGAGAAACTATAATAATAAAACAAGAAGAGCGGCGGCCACGTTTGTGACCACCGCTCCCTCTCTTGAGACACGCCTCCCAACGTGTCTCTTGAGAAATCTTTGAAAGACGAAAGAAAAAATTTCTAATTATCAGTATACACCTTCTCTGTTTTTTGTCAAGTCTTTTACAAACAACAATCTATTTTTCTCAATTTATCAAATATGGGGTATTATAGATACAAATGTCTTACAAAAGAGTCTTGCTAATAAGTGTCATTTTTCTTTTATGTGGTTTTGTTGTTTTTGTAACTCTCAAAAAACCATCCAATGACAAAAACTGGGATGATGCATCAAAAACACTTCCTGAAATTACAAAAAAAGATAATCTCATACACATCCACAATATAAGAAATTTTTCTTATAGCGGCAAAGATCACATCTCTTCGATTGCCTATTTTGATGAAGATTTTGATGCGGGGAAAATCAAAAATGTGTATTTTCTTGTGAATCCCTTTTCAGAGAATAGTCTGTTTGCCCACACATTCTTTTCCTTTGTGTTTACTGATGGAAAGAGTGTGTCAGTCTCAGTAGAGGCTCGCAAAGAAAAAGGTGAAGAATATTCATCTATCAAAGGTCTTTTGAGACACTACGAGCTTATGATTTTGTGGGGGAGTGAAAAAGATTTTTTTTCACGGAGATCTGTTTATTTTGGAGAAGATTTGTATCGCTACAGGCTTGATATATCAACAACGACAGCACAATCTTTGTTGACACATCTTGCTGATGAGACAATCCTTCTGTCGCAAACTCCGCGTTTCTACAATACTGTTTTTGAAAACTGCACCAATGTGTTGGCTGATGTGGCAAACAAGGTGCATCCTGGAAGTATTCCTTGGAACATTGCAAGAGTCTTTACAGGCAAAGCTGATGAATTTTTGTACAAAAAAGGTTTGCTTTTTATTGGGACGGGGTCTTATAAAGATTTTGAAGAGTGGCGAGAAGATCATAATATTTCTCCCTCTGTCAGAAAGACTCTCAACCAAAACCCTACTCTCACACCATACGGTTTTTCAAAAATAATCGATTAGTCTTTTTTTACAACGAAAGATTTCCCTCTGCTTTGATTGGTTTTTTGGTCGGCTTTTGTGATCGAAGTCCTGCGACAATTCCTATCATAACCGCATTATCTGTGGCCATATCTGGTGTTGGAAGAAGAATATCTGTCTTGGTATCTTCTGCGAGAGTTGTGAGGTTTTGCCTCAAAAAGGTATTTGCACTGACTCCACCGCCAACAATGAGTGTTCGTGCTTTGAAGTGTTCGAGTGCCTTTTTGGTCTTGTGTACAAGTACTTCCACAACAGCATTTTCAAATTCAAGAGCAATGTCTTCTTGTTTTTGGCTATCAAGAGGTTTGATTTTGTGTGTGAGGTATAGTACCGCTGTCTTAAGTCCAGAA
The DNA here is from genome assembly GCA_964406475.1 of uncultured Candidatus Saccharibacteria bacterium. GTDB lineage: Bacteria > Patescibacteriota > Minisyncoccia > Phycocordibacterales > CAIRYW01 > JAQBQZ01. Next base: position 6,143 of record CAYORS010000009.1, on the reverse strand, counting down.
AAAGAAAAATCAAAATCTTTTGTGTACATCATAGGGCGAGGGAGTACAATAAGAGGATTTTTTTGTTTTTGATTGCGTGCTTTTGTTGCGAGATGAGATATCTGTGGTCCACCTGGATAAGGTAATCCTAAAAGACGTGCCACCTTATCAAAAGCCTCACCGACAGCATCATCACGAGTTTGCCCTACAATCTTATATGAGCCAAGTTTTTTGATAAGAACAAGCTCGGTGTGTCCACCAGACACAAGCAGTGCAAGAGCGGGAAATTTTATTTTTCTTATTTCGTATTCGTTGCTTTTTATGTTTGATTTTTGATGTAGGATTTCAGCCCAGATGTGTCCTTCCATATGGTTCACTCCTTGTACAGGTACTCCCCAGAGCTCTCCAAGTGCTTTGGCAAAGCTAATACCCACCCATAGTGCCGGCTCGAGACCTGGACCTTGTGTGACAGCGATACGATCGATTTTTGGTTTCTTGAGAAAGATTATTTTTTCTTCAAATTCTTTGAGGAGTTCTGGTTCTCGCTTGAGAATTTCTTTGATCTTGTTAATTTTATCTTGTGTTTTTAGATTTATTTTCTGTTTTTTTATTTTCAGTTTTTGACCTAAAGCTTTAGAGAGGAGGAGGGTGAGGTTCTTTTGGTGTTCTCGACGTGCAAGATTGGGGAAGACTCCTCCGTATTCTTCATGGAGTGATGCCTGAGAAAAAAGCGCATTACCGCATATTTTTATTTTTGTTTTTGAAACAGACAGAAGCGCCACAGCTGTTTCATCGCACGATGTTTCGATTGAGAGGATTTTCATAAGCTATTTTTAGCAAAAAATAGAAGTATTGGCAAATTAGAGTTACTTAATTGGCTATGTATGTCGCGGTTGACATTCTGATGGTAAACGGTAGTATGGGTATGAACATTTTGCACATATGAAACATGTATTCGAAGTTAAAGGAGTTGTTGTTTTAATGAGTTATCTTCAACTAGGAGGTGGGTATGTCTGCCAACTGTTGATTGAACATAATCCAGAGGACGTTTTGTCTCTTCATAGGACTATGACTCAGTGTTTTGAATCACATTATGCAGGAGGAGGTATGATGGAAAACAAACTCCTTTCCCCCAACGTTCACCCAGATCTTGGAAGGAGTGTTTTTACTGAGATTCGTCTAATCAATACTACAATAATGTGGGTAGTAGATACTCTTCGGTTGGAAGGAATCAGTGTTGTTGAAAAAGATCCTATTTTTTCTTGAAAGAGTTTTTTTACCATCAGGTTTCGGTGCCTGATGGTTTTTTATTTTAGTGGGAATATGTACCAATCATTCTCGTGCTAGTACGAGTTGGTGACCCTACGGGGAATCGGTCACACATAAAATTTTACTAAATTTTTGCGCGACCCCGACTCGCGCCGTCGCGCTCCGTCTTGCCATTCTTTTTAAATGTGTCCCAGACATTTTAAAATCAAAATCTAGACTCTGCCTATATTTTGAGCCTTCTCAAGATAGAACCTTTTGATTCATTACCCCGTAAGGCTTATTACTTAGTTTTCATAATACCATGAGGACCCTTCTCGTGCGACTACAAAAAGTGACAAAAGTGACACTTTTTATATTTGATAGATACATTAATTGAGATGATGCAAAGGTACTGAACCATAACAAAAAATTGACATAAAAGTAGATAAATGTTTATATACACAGTGGTTATGACGAAATACTATTCAGTTAAATTGTTCATGTTTAAGTGGAAAACAAGCACACAATGTCAATTGGGTTGCAGACCCGACGGCCTCTCGGAATTATGTTCATCAATTATTCTTTCACTTGGTGGCAGTGGTGCGGTTAGGGTTGGAAGTGTTGAAACCCGAGGAAATGATGTCGCAAGTTTTCTGTGCACGGTGGAAGTGCCAACACATCTGAAACAAAAATTCGAATCGGTAGTGACACCTTTTCGAACAGCTTCTTGATTCGTTGACTCATCCATTCCAAGTCCTGTACAGCAATGTGCGGGGCCTGTTTTTTATCTCCTCAAAACTTTTTAAAAATTTTGTCGGTTTCATGCTACGGGGAAACGCGAGTACGCTTTCGGTCACACATAAAATTTTACTAAATTTTTGCGCGACCCCGACTCATCCACCTTCGTGGATTCCATCTTTCGATTATATCACGAGGAATCGGTCAAGAACATTTTTGTCGTCGCCAAATACATATTACGGGGATATCGACCTTTACAGGGTCAGTACACCTTTTGGATAATTTTCTTCTTAAAATCGCAAATTATGCTCAAAAGGTTTTCGATTCCCCGACGCAAAGCACCCCGGCTTTGCTTAGGGTCAAAAATATGAAAAACCACCAGAATATTCTGGTGGTTTTTCATATTTTTGAGCCTAGTCGTGGTGCGACCGTAGGGTTCATTGCACCACAAGGCTTTTTTAGCTTTTCTTATTATGTCAAATCGACCCTTGTCGAGCGAGAAAAAGTGACAAAAGTGACACAGGTTTGAGTATAAAAGTTACAGTCACCTGTAACTTATGGAAGTTGGATTGAATGTTCTTTTACAGCCTTCCTTAGAAGCCGCAATCCTTCTAAAGCTATAGGATGACAACGGCGTAAATGGTCGTGCTTTACGCACGGACATAGCGTATGTCCTTTTATCTCACCACCTTGTAACAACAATGGCTTAATGGTTTTCCATAGTTGCACTTCTCGTGAGATTCTTTGAATACACTCTTCCGCTTTCGCTGAAGTTGGATTTTTCGAAAAAGCCTCAATGGTTCCTAATCCGCCATGTGCATAGTCAAACCAAGGCCAGTGTCCCTCTTGTGAGTAGTACAGCTGTCCATACAAGAATGGTATGACCAACTCCTTGAAGTATCTTTGAAAATCAAATTGTGGTTCCAAGTACTCATCTTCCTCAAGAGGATTACATAGACAGGCACTAAAATCAGATTGGTTAATATGGCGATCCGCTATGGTTTCCACACCATCAATAGTCAACGCTGGGAGTCGTGAATGCGGTGTAATAGTTCGTGCGGTAATAGCTATCTGGAATGTTCCAGATAATCGTAGACCTCCCACACCGTCAATTGTATCCAATTCAATCTCTAGAAAACGCCCAGATTCCTTATTGTGAGTCGCGGTAAATGAAACTTCACCTACAACTTTGTCGTTCGATTCAATTAAAAGATTTGGGTAGTGGTCTGCTAGCCACTTTTTATCGTTCTCCGTTAGCATAATCTGAGTGCGGAGAGTGTGGCACAAAGCCAGTGTTAGGAGTTGCGCTCGGCTTGATAAAACCTGGAGTTGATGAACGTGTAGAAGATACCGCTTCGTTAAAGACACCCTCCCACACCCCAAGGGTATCTTGAGAATTTAAAGCATCAAAAGCTTTCCTTGCTGCCTGAGCAACTGCAGTTTTCTCGCTAGCTGGCATGAGGCGTGAGACTACATTGCCTGTATTCGCAGGATCAACAAGTTCGATTGAGGCAAAGCGATTTTTCATTTCTTCAAGAACTTTCAAGAAAGAAACTTTGAGGTCGTTCTTAGAACGAGATCCGTTAAGCACTTCAACGACGAACAATTCAAGCACGAATGTTTTTACTTTGACGTTGTTTCGATGTGCCCAAACCTTTACAAGTCGAATTACTGGAACACAGCCACTATCCTTAATGTGAGAGATATGGGTCTTAAGGTTTGTCTGAAGTCGCTCCTTTTCACCTTCTGCGAGGTGGAGAAAAACGTCATTAGTGCCTGAAATGAAACGACCAGGAACAACGTCAATGTGATAATTCTCTGGAGCAGTAGCTCCCTTGAGGCTCAAGATACGTTCCGCAGAAGCTTTGTCCTGCATAATGTACTTTTTATTCAGATGAGTAGATACATCGTCTCGAATTTCTTTAAGTGTTCGAGTATCAGTGTCAGGAAAATAACATACTATATCAAGATCATAACAATCCCGAATCATAGTTCCTTTTTCATAAGACCCTGCATACTTAATGGTCGGCTGTTTGTCTTGAAACTCAGCAACGAGATAATCAGTAACTTCTTTTTTGTGAGCTTTTAAAGTAAGCTCCTGTTCTGGTTTGAGATTTTGTGAATCAAGCAAATTTTGTAAAAATTTTTCTGGTGTCATAATTATTATTGTTAATTAATTGTTAATGCTGGCACAAAACCTTCCTCCTGACTTAGATGTTCGTACATCACAATTGAAGGATCAACGCCGTGAATAATTTCTCTTCCGCAGATGATAGCTGCACAAGTCGGCATTGCGCCAAAAAGATGTATTTTACATTTCTTTCCGTGCACTTCCCGTATCTCGTCTACAACTTCTCTGTAGATCTTTCGAAATGCCTCCAGATCTTCAATACATTCTATTTGGTCTATCTGAGATTTTTTAAGTTTAATTTCATAAATTGGAACTCCTTTACCAACGTGCTTTTCGATTTCCAATCGCGATGTTGTTCCGCTGATTGCGATAGAAAGTGCCACATCTTTTGCTTTGGTTTTGATATGAGGTTTACTAACTGTAAACGCGAGTTTTGGTTCAGAAGAAATCCGTGACCACGGTTTTTCTCGCAACTTAATGTAAATATCTGCAGGAGTTACATTACCAAGTTTAAAGCCAAAGTATGCAAGCACTGGTATAGGTGCTATGCCGAACACAGAAAAATGATCCTCTTTTCTTTCATTGTTTCCAACGGTAAGTGCAGCATTAAGCGTTACGTCTATTTGTTTGACCGCTGTTTCCCAAGATGACTTATCTGCTGAGTAATGCAAATTTGTTAGATCAATATGAATTCCTTTTTCATCATGAGGATAGCGTCCTGCTGATATCAAAGCTGTGTATACATCAGGTTGCGACACCGCAACAAGTCTACCGCGGATATTTGTTTGCAGTCTAACAGCAGTTGTCTTTCTTGAGGCATCAATGCTCGTCTGCATCTTTATTCGATTTTCATGTTCCTCTTTACATCTCTTAAGAAAATCAACGGTGTACGTTGGGATATTTTTCTTAATATCAATCATTTTTCCATGTCTCAAACACATTAGCATTAGATTTGATATGTCCTTTCCAAGTTTCGAGGAAAGTATTACATCACCTCGTGGACCTGTTGGAGTCCAGGAAATAATGTGAGCTATATTTGAATAGTTACCCTCGGACAAAGTTGTTTTATCCTTGAGAACAAATTCATTACATCCAGGAAACTGGCATCTGCCAGCAGAAACAACCCACAATTGTAATTGTGTTTTAATTGGAATGTTTGGACGTTTTAATTTAGTAGTTTTTTTCATGTTTGATTAACTTTTAATAATTCCGACCACTTTACCACTCAATTGAAAATCATCTTCCGCGTGAACAAATATTGGGAGATATTTTTCTGTTGAATCCGCTTCAAGCACGATACGCTGGTTTTCTTTATCAAACCGATACCGTTTTATTGTTGCGAGACCGTCGATCACCGCGACCACGATGTCTCCGTTCTTGTAACTCTTATATCCATTATCGACAAGAACAAAATCACCACTTTCAATAGTGTTTTTCTCGTTCACCTTTGCCAGATTCATACTATTGCCGTCAGCGATGAGTGCATAGAGTTCTTTCTTGTTGTATGGCAACATAGAAGAAGATACTTTGAGATACTGCTGAATGTTCTGCTCAGCAAATATGGTTGCAGGACCGCAATTTGCAGATCCTACAACAGGAAGTGAAAACACAGTGTTCACTGTTGATTTTACAAACCCACGCTTTACAGGCTTAATAACCCCTTGTTCAAGGTTTAACTGTATTAATCCTGCTTTTTCGAGCTGTTGGAGGTGATATTTCACAATCTGTGGCTTGTCGGGCACCCCGATTTTATCGGCTATGCTTCTAAGGCTATAAGATCCAATGTATGGATCAGTGTCTATGAGAGCCAAAAGCTGTTTTTGTTTGTTGTGCATGCACCCATTATAGCATACTTTTAAACTTGCAACAACATTAATTTGACATTTTTTACACCTTTTTGATATAATTCCCTACATGGAGCAGAGATTGCAATTAAATCAGGTAATAGAGCTTCCAAAGAAAGGTGAGAAAATCATCGTCCTTGAGCTTACCGATATTCAATTGCATTCAAATGCAAGACCTACCCAATCGGTTGGTGGTGCAATAC
>CAYORS010000008.1:0-35523 GCA_964406475.1 uncultured Candidatus Saccharibacteria bacterium | reverse complement strand
CAAGTGCCCCTCTCAACAGTAGTTATTTTGACCAGTTGATCCTCACAATTCCAGGGTCTAATTCAACAACAAAAACTGTCCGATTTTATTTGAACAATGAGAAAATAATGGTTGATGAAAATGGTGTTGTCTCTGGACCACTCACTCTCGAACACGTCCGAGCAACCTCCCTTCAGTTTTTTAAGATGTCTACAAGTACTACTCAGGCTGTCAAATTTGAATTTGTTATCCTTGGTCCAGCATCAACACCAGAAGTAAGCGAAAAGTTTTATGGCACAGCAGTATTAAGAGGAACATATAGATAAAATGAAAAAAAATAAAGGTTACATCGTTATTACAACAGTTCTCTTCTTTCTTGTCATTTCACTTGCTGTGATTGCAGGAGTGGTTGTACCTACAGTGAATCACATCAAATCTGTTGCCAATGAACTCGATTCAAAACAAGGGTATTTGGTTGCAGACACAACAAACGAAGAAGCTTATTACCGACTCTCTCAAGGTTGGACTCTTCCTCAAACATTTAATATTCCTTTTTCTAATGCTGTTTTGGCATCCGCACAAGTGACTGTGACAGGTAATCAAACAGAGGTCACATCAACAGCTTCAAACGGCAATACTTATCGTGTTGCAAAAGCAATAATCCGGGCACAAGATGTGACAGGATTTAATTTTGCCGCTCAAATAGGCACAGGAGGAATCAGTCTTTCGGGAGGAAGTACGATAAGGGGGAGTGTATATTCTAATGGTAGTATTACAGGGGATTCATCAGGACCCGCCATCACAGGCTCTGTTACAGTTGCTAACACATCACCTGCGACAATAAATCAGACTAATAGTTATACCGATGGAACAAGTCCTGTTTCTGTTTTGACGGGCAAAACATCAGCCGCAGAAGACCTTTCTCAAAGTTTTAAAGTAACCACATCTGATAGTTTATCGAGCATTCGTTTTTATGTTAAAAAAACAGGATCTCCATCAAATGCAACGATTCGTATTATGCCTGATTTGTCAGGGAAGCCATCTAATACAGGAAGTCTAGGGACAGGAACACTGACAGCAAGCACTGTGACATCATCGTTTACGTATGTGTCAGTACCAATTACTCAGCCTCCAACACTAACAGCCAATACAACATATTGGGTTGTTATTGATGTATCGAGTGTGTCCGCAACAAACTACTTTACTTTTGCTGCTACCAATAATACATATGCAAATGGTCTTGCAAAATCAGGGAAGTGGAGTAGTGGTGTTGGAGCTAATACATGGAGTGCAGTATCTCCTGCAAACTCTGACCTCTATTTTGATATTTATCTTGGAGGAATACCAAATACTCTTTCTGGTTCGGGACAATGGAATCGTATTTCTGTGGGTACAGATGCTTGGGCAAACCAAATCAACAGCGCATCTGTAAGTGGTGTTGCATATTGTCAAACAAACACATATCTTTATAACTCAAGTAATTCCACAAAATCTTGTGATACATCAAGAGCTGATGCACCTATGCTTTCATATCCGATTACTGATCAGAACATTACTGATTGGAAGGCGATAGCAACAGCGGGTGGTGTCGTATCATCAAACTATTCTGTGACTGGTGGACAAAGTGTCTCACTTGGACCTAAAAAGATTGCGGGAAACCTTAGTGTCTCTGGAGGGTCCACACTTTATCTTACAGGGACTGTTTGGGTGACAGGTAGTATTGATTTGTCGGGAGGAAGTGTGATTAAGATTGCCTCATCATATGGCACTCGTGATGGAATGATTATTGCAGATGGGCGTATTGTTGTGACAGGAGGTGCATATATGCGCGGATCAGGTACATCAGGAAGTTATATGGTGGCAATGACAACAAGTCAGTGTCCTACAGCAGGTTCTTGTTCTGGAAATGGTTCTGGTAACGCTATTGATGTAGAAGGAGGTTCAGGATCTGTTGTGATGTTTGCTCCTTATGGAACACTAGCTCTTGCGGGAGGTGGTACAGTGAACAGTGCTGTAGCCAAAAGGCTTACGGTCACAGGAGGATCGACTGTTGATTATACAACAGGGCTTGAGAATGTTGATTTTGTAACATCTTCAAGTACATCAAATACAGGCTCTCTTTTGACGGTGCAAAGTTGGCAAGAAATAAGTAATTAGATTGTATATTGTGAGAACGAAGGATATAATCAAAAGTATGAAATCAGCAAAACCAATTGTTATAGGTAACTGGAAAATGAATCCTCAGAGCAATACCTTTGCTCAAAAAATCTTTAAAGATATTAGAAAAAAGTGTACAAAAAATTCTGTGGATGTGGTGGTATGTCCGCCGTATCCTTTTTTGTCTCTTTTTACCCAGTCAAAAAAACCTTTTCTTGGTGCTCAAAATATATCCCACAAAAAAGAAGGTGCATTGACGGGGGAAGTCTCTATTTCAATGCTTAAATCGCTCGGTGTTTCGTTTGTGATAGTAGGACACTCTGAACGAAGGGAGACGGGGGAGACGAGCGATATTGTGGCACAAAAAGCACGTCTTTGTCTTGATGCTTCTATTACTCCTATTATCTGTATTGGTGAAAAGGTGAGAGATGGAAGTGCAGAACATTGGCAAGAAATAAAATGGCAGCTCGTTGATTCACTTCAAGGAATCAATCGTGTTCTTATTCAAAAATGTATCATAGCCTATGAACCAGTGTGGGCCATTGGCAAATCAAAAGCAATGTCTCCTGAAGATGTTGAAGAGTCGGTACTTTTTATCAAAAAGGTTTTGGTTGAAATGTTTGGTCCAAAAGCAGAAAGTGTGCGAGTGCTTTATGGAGGGTCAGTTGATGATAGTAATGCTCTCACACTTGCGGGATCTTTGGGGCTCAATGGGTTTTTGGTAGGAAGATCAAGTCTCAATGCATCTGAGTTCTCTTGTATTGTTGATGCTTTTGTTTCAAAATAGTTTTTTGTGATATAATTAAGATATATACAATAATTTATGGCAACACCTATTCCTGTGATCCTGTCGCCAGGATTTTATATTGACCCCAAAGACACACAAGGTAAAAAAGTCCTTCTGAGAGTTGATTTTAATGTTTCCATAAAAGATGGTCAGGTGGCTGATAGTTTTCGTATTTCACGGATTATTCCCACAATCAAGACCTTAACAGATGCAGGTGCTCGTGTGATTTTGCTTGCACATATTGATGACAAAGAGGGAGGAACTCTAGAACCTGCAGCACGATTTTTGGTGGCAACATTTCCTCGTCTCTTTTTTGTAAAAGATATTATGAGTGAAGAAGCATCTCGCGCAGTCAATGGTATGAAAAATGGAGATGTGATTTTGTTTGAAAACCTCCGAAAATGGGAAGGGGAGAAAAAGAATGATCTGCAATTTGTACAGTATTTGGCTACTTTTGGTGATATATATATGAATGATGCTTTTTCTGTATCGCACAGACCTCATGCATCAATTGTTGGTTTGCCGACAGTTCTGCCGTCTTATTTTGGGTATGAATTCAAAAAAGAAGTTGAACATCTCTCACAAGCTTTTGACCCTCATAGGCCTTTTTTGGTTGTGATTGGTGGTGCAAAATTTGATACCAAAGTGCCTCTTGTATCAAAATTTTTAGATATTGCAGATTTGGTACTTGTAGGGGGTGCAATCGCGAATGATTTTATAAAAGCAAAGGGGAATTTTGTGGGTGATTCTTTGGTTTCAGAAAAAGAACCAGACGGTATACAAGATATTATTCATCACAACAAACTCATCACTCCTCTTGATGTGTATACAGTATATCGTGGTGAAAGAAAAAACAAACACATAAACGAAGTTGGTGTTGGAGAAAGAATCGTTGATATTGGAGAGAGAACAATCAAAATGCTCAAGGTGGCTGTCGAAGAATCAGAGTTTGTATTGTGGAATGGTCCTTTGGGTAAAATCGAAGAAGGATCTGTAGGAAGCACAGAAGCCTTTGCAAAAATCCTCGCAGGATCAAAAGCAATAAGTATTATAGGAGGAGGGGATGTGGTGTCTGTTGATGACAAGCTCGGTGTTATGGATAAGTTTCACTTTATATCAACTGGAGGAGGGGCAATGCTTGATTTTTTGGCAGATGAGACCCTTGTTGGGATTGAGGTCCTTATATCAGCCAAGAAAAAACAAGGTTTTGGCACTAGTTTTGTTGCAAAAGTCGAATCATCGATAGAAGAAACACCGCGTATTGCAAAATCTTTCTTTTCAAAAATAAAAAATATTTTTAGTCGTTAAGTTCTAAAGTGATTTTTTGAACTAGAGTGGGCACATCCTCATCTTTAGAGTATTCTTTTTGAGGCCATCCGTGTAGACCATCGTTTTTGTAGCGGGGAATAATATGAGTATGTGTATGAAAAATGACCTGACCTGCGTCTTTTTCGTTGTTCATTATGATATTAATGCCATCACTATTCAGTGCTTTTTTGACAGCGAGAGCGACTTTTTTGACTGCAAGTGAGAGTCGTGCGTAGGATTCATCGGGTGTAGTATAGATGTTTTCGAAGTGGTCTTTTGATATGACAAGAGTGTGTCCAGTATTTACTGGTCTTATATCAAGAAAGGCGAGAGTATAATCGTCCTCGTATACTTTGTATGATGGGATTTCTCCCTTGATAATTTTGCAAAAAATGCAGGATTCCATCTTGTTATTGTAGCATAACCCTAGCCATTGAGCTTACCTTGACTATTTCCTATGTGAGTGATTAAGTTATCGTAGATATGAACTTTGATACCCGTTCGCCATAGCAGAAGCTGTCTTTTGGATGTTTTCTGCTGTGGCGAACTATTGAGATTATCTCTTGTCCTAGCGTGGCGCTCCAAGTGATTGGGGGTAACGCAAAGAAAGAGAGAAGGCAATACTGTAACCCATAGAGACACAAATGAAAAGAATTAGTGCACCACCAACAACTGGTCAAATAGCAGCAGCCATAGGATCGTTTGCGTTTCATCTTCGACCGGACAAGCTGGAAGCAGAAGATGTGCAAGCCTTTATTGATGCGGGTAAAATAAGCATCCTCAAGGCATTTCTGGCACGTATGTTCAGAGAGCGGTCATGGCTTCGTGTTACCCCCGTGTGCTCGATGTATGTCAATGAGGTTCCTAATCCCGCTGACCTCAGAGAGTTATATTATGAGAATGGTAATACCCACACATCAGCACAAGCATTGATCAAAAGTCAGGTATTCGATAATCCCCATCATAACGTGGCAGGTGAAATCAAATTTTTTACTGCTCAGGAACTGGGTATGGATGGTTGGTCATACAAGGATGTTTATGGATCAGACGGCCGCGTGCATCTCGAGGCCCTTAAATTTAAGTATTGCCATACTCTTGATGTTCTCAAAATCATGTGGGCCCTAGAAAACGGCTTTAAGTTGTTACCGGGCGGACAGTATACTATCTTTCCTTTGTATTCATGCCCGAGAGATACAAAAGTGTGTATACAATGTACTCGCACTCAAGTGAATCACGGTCAATCGCTCATCACTCAAGATACTAGCACTTTACCTATACACCCCTTTAGTCTTATTGCGGTGAGAGGCTAGTTGTTCCTAACCAAACCCTACGTTAATTCGTGGGGTATTTTTATACCCATAAATGCTATAATCTGATGATGAAAGAAATTGTAGTAGCGAAAAATTTAGACAGCGAGTCCAGGAAAGAACTCATTGAATTTTCTGATATTGTTGCGCACTTGTTGTTTCATCGTGGTATAAAAACCAGAGATGAGGCTCGAGCATTTCTATCACCTGAGTACGATCGGGGCGTCTATGATCCGTATCTCCTTCATGATATGGAAAAGGCGGTTTGTCGGATATTATCTGCAATAGAAAACAAAGAAAAAATTTGTATTTATTCTGATTACGATGCAGATGGTATTCCTGGAGCTGTGGTGCTCTATGATTTTTTCAAAAAAATTGGATATGATAATTTTATCAACTACATTCCCGATAGAAGTAGTGAGGGGTTTGGATTAAACAAGGGTGCAATAGAGCAGATTGCAAAAGAAAAAGTCACACTGATGATTACTGTTGATTGTGGTATTGCTGATAGAGAGTGTATTGAATATGCAGAGACTTTTGGGATAGATACTATTATTACAGACCATCATCTACCTGGCGATACCTTACCTAAAGCATTGGCTCTTGTAAATCCCAAACTTACAGAAAAAAACAAAGACCCTTATCCTGATCAGATGCTCTGTGGTGCAGGAGTCGCGTTCAAGCTTGTCCAAGGTCTCCTTGCGAAGAACAGGTTCGGTCTCAAAGAAGGAGAAGAGAAATGGTTCCTTGATATGGTGGGTATAGCAACACTCTCTGATATGGTCCCACTTGTAAACGAGAACAGAGTGTTTGCGTATTTTGGACTCAAAGTTCTTCGCAAATCGCGAAGAGTAGGGCTTGTGCAACTTCTTCAAAAACTCAAAATAGATCAAAGTAAGCTCACAGAAGATGATGTGGGGTTTATGATTACTCCACGTATCAATGCGGCGAGTCGTATGGGGATTTCTTATGATGCTTTAAGGCTTCTTACCACGAAAGACAAAGACGAGGCTGTTTTTTTGGTTAATAAACTAGAAAAAGTGAACAAAGACAGGAAGACAATGACAGCGATACTTACCAAAGATATCAAAAAGCATATCGAAAAAAAGTATACCTCAGATATCAATACAAAAATTATTGTAGCAGGTGATCCATTGTGGAAGCCGTCACTTCTTGGGCTTGTTGCCAACTCTCTTGCAGAAAAAGAAATGAAGCCGGTTTTTTTGTGGGGGAGAGATGAAGGACAAGACACTCTCAAAGGATCCTGTCGAAGTGTGGGCAGTATAAGTATTGTCGACATTATGTCTTCTGTGTCAGAAGGTGTGTTTGGTGAGTTTGGAGGGCATCATTTGGCGGGAGGGTTTTCTGTGCCGTATGATATGATACATCGTCTCGAAGAGGAGCTCACTTCTGCGTATGAAAAAATCGATGTTCAAATCCAAGAAGCAGAGGCTCGTGTTGATGATTCTCTCCTTTGTGATTTTGTAGATAGTGATTTTGTCCGACATATTGAGATGCTTGCACCATTTGGGACAGGCAATCCCAAGCCGGTTTTTCTTCTTTCGAATGCTCGGGTTGGAGGTGTGCAGATGTTCGGTAAAACCAAAGAACATCTCAAGGTTATTTTACAAAAACAAAATGGAGGCACTATCGAAGCAATCAAATTTTTTGTAGGCGAAGATCTGTATGAAAAACTCAAAGATAAGCATACTTTGTCTTTTACAGGATTTGTCGAGAGATCATTTTTTCTTGGGCGGGAGCAGGTGCGTATCAGAATAGACAAATTTTTAGAAATTTAAAAAACGCACCTTAGGTGCGTTTGAGGCGAACAAATCTCCAAACTTTCTTGGCAGATTGAAGGAATCTTTTCCCCAGTCTGTATACCAAATCCCACACTTTAAGGGCTGGGCCTATATACACATCTTGAGCTCTTGGTTTTAGGTTAAGAATTCTTCGGTATTCAGCAATGAGTGCTATATCTAGATCCTCGGGTTTAGGAGTTTTCCCAGAGCGGTGTATTTCTAGTGCCCCTAAAAGCAGTGTTTGTAGAAGCTCTTCAAAACTTACCCCTGCTCGACGTGCCCAGTTTTTATGGATTGTTGTTTGAATGGGACTTGTATCTATGGTGACAGAACTTGTTTTCATCTTCACTGATTCTGCGCTTTTTGCTTCATAAGTCAAGGTGACTTTCTTTTCACTTCTCCCTTTCTACCTTATACTACCTGTATGTCTACTATTATATTTACCGATGGTTCATCAAGAGGTAATCCTGGTCCTGGTGGATGGGGGGGCATTGTTTCATATGAAGAAGCGCGAGAGCAGAAAGTTAAAGAACTTGGAGGTAAGAACAAAAACACAACAAACAATAGAATGGAAATGACAGCTGTGCTCGAGGCACTCGAATTTGTGGTGAGTAAAGGACTAAGTAATCCTATTGTTCTTTATACAGACTCAGAATACGTCAAAAAGGGTGCAACCGAATGGATCTACTCTTGGCAAAAAAATAACTGGAAGACCAAATCAGGCAGTGATGTTCTCAATAAAGATATATGGCAAAAACTATCTTTGGTTTTTGCGAAGCTTTCAATTGAGATGAGGGTGATTCCTGGGCATTCAGGTATTCCCGGCAACGAGAGGTGTGATGTGATTGCGACTGGTTTTGCTTGTGACAATCCTCCGCAGTTATATACAGGTTCTTTTGATAATTATCGTATTGATCTTGATGTGACAAAACAAATTTCTAATGGACGAAGTGTTGTCAAAAGTGGGGTGAGTTCTTCAAAAAACAAAAAAGCATATTCATATGTAAGTTGCATACAAGGTATTGTGAAAGTTCACAAGATGTGGGCAGAGTGCGAAGCGAGGGTCCGAGGTCAAAGTAATGCACGGTATAAAAAAACTTTTTCAAAAGAAGACGAGAGTGACGTCATAAAAAGTTTTCTTCGTTCGTAAGATCTGTTTATGGATTATATAAAATATTATTTTTTATTTTTTGTTCTTGGGTTTGTGGGAGGGATTTGGGGGATATGGATAGACCTTTTTTCTTTTGATGTGCTCAAGATCGGTCTAGTAGTGCTGTGTGGTATCTCTCTTTTTCTCTCACTTTCTTTTTATATCAAAAAGAGCACATCGTTTATTTTGGTTCTTCTGTGTTTGTTCTTGGGGGGTATATGTTTAGGGGGGATTCGACTCTCTATCAATAATATTGCATGGAACGATTTTGATGCAGAGGGTATATTGAATAGAGATGTCTTACTTGAAGCAAAAGTAAAAGACAGTACTGATGCCGGTCTTGTACTCAAGATTGTATCTATAGATAATGTTCCCTTTAGTACAACAAAGCTTGTTTTGGTCAAAGATTCTCCTTTTGAGTTTGGATACAATGATACTGTGCTGTTTCGTGGTGTCCTCAAAAAACCACACAATCAGGTTGAAGATCAGAATTCAAAAAAGCATTTTGATTACGAGCTTTTTCTGAGACAAAAAGGCATTGGATTTGTTTTGGAAAATTCTTTTTTTCTCAAAAAACACGAATCGAATACGTTCACATTAAGAAGTATTTTGTATTCTCTGCGAGAATGGTGGGAAGAAAGACTTTTAAAATTTGTTGATCTTAAGGAAGCTTCTCTTGCGCTTGGAATGACTGTTGCAGGTAAGGGTGCTCTTCCTTCAGATCTCAAAAATGATTTTATTCGAGCAGGACTGATTCATATTGTCGTCTTGTCGGGATACAATATTGCGATTATTGTGCGTGCCTTTATGAGATTGTTTTCTTTTTGTTCTCGACGATTGCGAGGGATACTCGCTTTTTCTGGTATTGCCCTTTTTGTTCTTATGGTGGGAGGAAGTATGCCAGTTTTGCGGTCGGCAATTATGGCATCAATCACACTTTTTGGTTTTGTTTCTTTTACACGGATTTCTCAAAACAGAGCACTTCTTGGTGCGGTGTTTTTTATGGCACTATGGAATCCTCTTGTTGTATTAAATGACGCCTCATTTATTTTGAGTGTGATTGCTACTTTTGCAATTATTAACTTTAGTGAATACGCAAAGAAAATTTTTGTACGAATTCCAGAAAAAATGGGTCTACGACAGATTATTGCTGAGACTATAGCGGTCGAAGTCTGTGTGCTCCCTTACATACTCTATCAGATAGGAAGTCTTTCTCTTATCGCACCTCTTACCAATTTTGTTGTGCTTCCATTTGTACCGCCTATTATGTTTTTAACATTTGTTGTTGTTTTGTCATCCCTTGTTCCTCTTGTAGCTTTTCCTTTTGCTTTGATGTTGTCGTTTATAATAAAAATAGTGATTGGTTTTGTGCATTATGCAAGTCTCATCCCTTTTGCATTTTTTGAAATCAAAGGTTTCCCTTTTGCTTTGATGTGTTTGTGCTACTTCGGTATTTTCTACCTTCTGTTGATGGAAAGGTTTGTGTCTTTGCAAAAAACACACAAAGGTATATGATGAGGTTAAATTCAACTCACCAATGTCCTTTTTAAAATTTTGCTTTAGTGGACCACCATCTTTTTGGTTAGTCCCTTTCGCGATTGTGGGAGTGGTTGCTGTTTGCTTGTTTCAATTACCTATGTGGATTCTTAAGTTTCGCTTGCGCAACAAAGAACCAAGGGTTGAGGAAATAAGTCATCTCGGCGGTTCCATTATTGACACAATCAATGCTTTGCTTCCTCAATTAAGATCGGTAAAACACAACAACCCTTTGTATATTTGTAAGGTTATGCCAACTCCTACGAGTAGGAATATACACCTTATGCTTTACAAAGAGGGGGTGCTCTGCGAAAGTCATTACTTTTCTTCTCGTATTAGCGCGCGCTTACTATCAAGTATTGTGATTTACTTGATCAAGAAACACGCAACACCTAGATAACCTCTAGGTTTTTTTATATGTATGGTTATCGTGTTGCGTCTTCAAATCTCTTGCCGACCACTTCTTGGTTGGTTGCTTTCGTATATGCTTCTATGTATTTTCTTTTTTCTCCTGGTGTATAGTCCATAAGATATGAGTGTTCCCACATATCAATACCATAAATAAACGTAAGTCCAGAGAGTTGTCCGAGATGCTGTTCGTCTACCCAGTTTTGGATGAGTTTGTTTGATTTTTTGTCATACCAAAGCACGGCCCAACCGATCCCTCGTGTCATTGCCAAAGATGTGAAGCTCTCAAACCATTTTTCAATACTTCCAAAATCCTCAATTATTTTTTTGTTTAAAGGTGCATCGGGAGAAAGTGCTTTATGTCCTCCTTCCAGCTGTTCAAAATAATATTCGTGATTACGAATACCATTAAACTCAAAAGCAAACCTTCTGTAGAGTTCGCTTATAATGTATGTATTATTTTGTTCGTCTTGTTTGCACTCTTTGATTTTTTCAAGAATAAGATTTGCGTTTTTGACGTACCCTTCATAAAGCTTTGTGTGCTCTTCGAGAGTTTCTGGCGAGATTCCTTCAATAAAGGGGAATGTGAATTGTTTTGCTTCAAACATATGTGGTGATTAATTTGCAATACATAAAGTATATCATTAAAATTAAACTTACCTATGTGGTTTGTTCCTCAGTCCAAAAAAGATTTTACAGTTCTTGTCTCTGTGATATTTTTGATTTTGATGCTTTGTGTTTTTGGGGTACTTGCATATGACAAGGTGCAACACCAAAATCTTCTCGTGTCGTTTCTTGATATAGGACAAGGGGATTCTATTTTGGTGGAAGCGCCAAACGGTGTGCAGGTGCTTATTGATGGTGGAGGAGACAATCGTGTGCTGTATGAACTATCCAAGGTAATGCCTCGGTTTGATCGTTCTCTTGATGCTTTAATAGTATCCAATCCAGACAAGGATCATATTGGAGGTTTCCTTGATGTGCTCAATCATTATGACGTAGGAATGATTATTGTCCCAGGGACACAGTCAAAGACGGAGGTTTCAAAAGCTCTTGATGCACTTATATCATCCAAAAACATCCCTCGTTTTGTGGCCACATCTCTCAATGATATTGTGCTCGACAAAGAGAGAAATATTTATTTTGATGTTCTTTTCCCTGATCGTGATGTGAGCACATACAACACCAATGATGGATCTTTGGTTGCTAAACTTATCTACAAAGATAATTCTGTTTTGTTTCAAGGGGATTCTCCGCGTGAGGTAGAAACATACCTTCTACATAAAAACCCTTCTGTATTACATAGTGATATTTTGAAGGTGGGACATCATGGGTCTCGTACATCAAGCGATCAAGAATATGTTGCGCAAGTAGCGCCTGTTTTTGCTGTAATATCTTGTGGGGAAGGTAATCCATACGGACACCCCCATAAAGAAACGCTCGACACAATGAAAGAGCTTGGTGTGAGTGTTTTGCGTACTGATGAAGATAGGACGATAGAGTTTGTGTTTGATGGGACACGTATGACAAGAACACGCTAAATCTTTGTCCAAAGCGAATCGAATATTGCAAGTTCTGTTTCAAAAAGGGCTTTGTCTTCAATAATGAGTCCGTGTGGAATATTTTTGTCACCAATTGATATCATTGCCACTTTGCCAGCATAGATGAGCTTGTATGTTGCAGATGAATGGTCTTTGGTGAGCCATTTGCGCTCGTCTTTACCGTGTGTACCACCTCCTTCACCACTTGCTATTGTGCGTACAAATATCTTTCTCTTTATTCTTTCTTCGGTGAAAGTGGGGAATGCGCTTTTGTGATAGAGGTATGGACGGATCGCAGATGAGGAGAAGACGACATATTTCTTTTCTTTTTCGAGAGACATTGAAGTAAGTAC
The DNA here is from genome assembly GCA_964406475.1 of uncultured Candidatus Saccharibacteria bacterium. Lineage (GTDB taxonomy): Bacteria > Patescibacteriota > Minisyncoccia > Phycocordibacterales > CAIRYW01 > JAQBQZ01. The sequence goes on along the minus strand of CAYORS010000008.1, from coordinate 23,195 downwards.
GTCTTCAAGAATGGACCGTACTCCCGAATAGTTTTCATAGAATTTTACAACAGGATGTCCTGTGTTGTGAGATCTGAGTTTTGTGAGAGTAGGGAGGAGGGTTCTGAGTGTCTTTTCTGCTTCTTCTATTTCTGTTTTTTTGCGGGCAAGGTTTTTGGATAGGGTGATAGGTTCTTCAGCAACAAAATGCTGTCTTTTGCCTTTGTGAAAATACGATACCAAACCTTCTTCAACAAGTTTTTTGAGAGCTTCATAAACGCTTCCACGATTGACTCCGGAGTCTTGTGCGAGTGTACGTATAGGAGTGGGACCTTGCCTCAAAAGAGAGAGATACACGAGTTCTTCTTTGTGCGAAAGATTGAGTTGATTAAAGATGGTATGTATAGAATCCATACTCTCTATTTTAGATTCAAATAATTATTTGTCAATTATTTGATGACAATTATATTTTTATGTTTAAAATAAATGTTTTTACACACATTTTTGTCATATTTGTGTTTGACAAAAAACTTCATTTTGTCTACACTACAACTAGTTTATGAAAACAACAACTGTTCATTTAGACATAGTGTGTCCCGACTGGGAAAAATGTTTCTGCTTCATTGCGGAAGATGTCAAGACCAATCGATTTTTTTACACACCTCGACATAAGGAAGATGAAGTCACTGTTACACTTAGTGACGGTGTTCTTTCTGTTTCTTCAAAAGAAGATGTTTTCCGAGTTGTTCAGAAGTTGGTCAGAATGCAAACGGAATTGACCATAAGAGCTGGTCATACGGTAGCTGTTCCGATCGATGGTTTCCTACCGGATGAATGTTTGGTCAAATGTGATGATACAACCTATCGTTTAGGTTCTGTTGATTCTAATGAGGATCACCAGCACGGTTGGTATCTCAGTTCCAAACCTGTTCTTGCATCTTTCATTGAATGTTTAGTGTAACTTGCACAACCGCCAAATCCTCCTCGTGGGATTTGGTTTTTTATTTTCCAAAATAAAAAACCAGACCGTGTGGGTCTGGGGAATATATATTAAGCTGTTCTTATGGGGTTAAGAGCTAGGCTCTTTGAAATACAATGCGTTCAAAGAAATTCCACCGCTGTGGTTATAAACAAGAACAGCATCCCAATCACCAGTAAGGAATTCGATACCAACTAGGCTAATCTGTCGGGCATTAAGCATATTTCCGAAGTAATGGTTTAGCGTTTTCTCAGAAACACCTTGGGGTGACTCTGTTGTAAAAAACATAAATTCTCCCAACTCTTTTGCTTTTTGAATAATACTTCTAGCTTCAAGACGGCTTTCGCTTAAGCCTTGCTCTCCACGAAAGAGATCTGTATTAAGGAGTCTCCAGTAACAGATGGGAATAATAAGAAGTTTTTTCATAATTTTGGTGTGTGCAAGTTTCTTCTCTACTTTACTTTTTTTGTGGGAAAAGTCAAAAAACAAACCCCCGAAGCCTTAAGGCTTCGGGGGTTTGTTTTTTGAGATTATATGACCCCAGCTTTTTTCAAAGTTTTGAAAGCGCCTTCTTTGTTGATTGTCTTGATACCACGAGCAGAGAGAACAACAGAAACTGTTTTTTGAAGTTCAGGAATATATATCTTCTTTTTTTGGAAGTTTGCTCGTCGGCGCACTTTGCCACAAGGGTTGAACTTTGTCGCACGAGTGCGGTTAGAGTATTTGCCTCCGAGGAGGGATGATTTTTTTGTTACTGGGCAGATTTTCATAATATTGTTGATTACTTTGCAGTAAAAAGTATGTTATCATACCTTCTATACAAAATCAATCATTTATGGAGGTTAACTTTTTATTTCAAATTATCGTCATTATATTCTCTGTTGTTGTGCATGAGGTGGCTCATGGATACGCTGCGTATTTTCTTGGCGATCCAACTGCCAAATATGCCGGAAGACTTACTCTCAATCCTTTGCGACATCTCGAACTTTTTGGTTCTTTTCTTGTACCGCTCCTCACATATCTTTTGCCTGGAGGGGTGATTTTTGGATGGGCAAAACCAGTACCTTTCAATCCACACAATCTCAAAAACAAATATGGCAAGGTGATAGTTGCTCTTGCAGGACCGCTCTCCAATCTCTTGATTGCATTTGTTGTTGCTTTGGGGATACGGCTTGGAGGGGTGTCGTGGGGTAGTACGCTTACTTTTCTTGTTTTGATTACCTTTGTCAATCTCACCCTTGCAACCTTCAATATGATCCCTATACCACCTCTTGATGGGTTCAAGGTTTTAGAAGGTCTTCTTCCTTTACGATTGAGATTCGTTTCTCAGTTTATAGAGCAAAACACTTTTCTCATTATTATCATCTTGATTTTTACTTTGTCTCTTTTTCTTGACCCGCTTGTCTTGTGGCTTTTTAGGGTGTTTACGGGATTACATTAATATAATGCAAAAGACAAATGGAGACCTTGCATTTATAAGGTAGCTGTAGTATATTGTCTCAAAACCCAGTAGGGTATTTTAATTTATATATGCCAACAATCAATCAACTCGTCAAACGAAATAGAAAGAACAAGCCAGCAAAACCTAAAGCTGTTGCTTTGCGCAAAAGTTTTAACGTACTTTTTAATCGTCCTGTGTACCACAATTCACCTTTCAAAAGAGGTGTATGTACAAAAGTAACAACAAAAACACCTAAAAAACCTAACTCAGCTATCAGAAAGATTGCTCGAGTACGTCTTACTAATGGTATGGAAGTTACAGCCTATGTTCCAGGTGAAGGACACAATCTTCAAGAACACTCTGTGGTACTGCTTCGAGGTGGAAAGGTAAAAGATGTTGGTCTTCGATACACTATTGTACGAGGGGTGCTCGACTGTACTGGAGTGGAGAAGCGACGAAAAGAGCGATCAGCGTACGGAACCAAAAAACCAAAAGAAAAGAAAGTTTAAATTATAAATATTAGTGGAGTATTCTTTGAGGAGATCAAAGGAGAAAAAAATACACAATGCGAAGAAAAATAAAAAACAAAAAAGTAGTTCGTCCTGATGCAGTATACAAGTCTGAAAAGCTTGCAAAGTTTACTAACTATGTAATGGAGAGTGGTAAGAAGCGAGCTGCACAAAAGATTGTGACGGATGCTCTCGATATCATCAAAGAAAAGCTTGCTGTCGAAAACCCTCTTGAAGTATTCGAAACAGCTCTCAAAAACACAGGACCGCTTATGGAGGTGCGATCACGACGAGTGGGAGGTGCTAACTACCAGGTTCCTCGAGAAGTTCGAGCAGAACGACGAAACTTCCTCTCTATGAAATGGATCATTGAAGCGGCTCGAGGCAAAAAAGGTCAACCAATGCATATGAAGCTTGCAGAAGAAATCATCGCAGCAAGTAAAAATGAAGGAGAAGCTATCAAGAAACGAGAAAACACTCACAAGATGGCAGAAGCTAACAAGGCATTTGCACACTTCGCGTGGTAAATCTAATAAAACAAACAAACACAAAATCCCCGAAAGGGGATTTTGTGTTTGTGTAATAAAAAACGCGAATTCAAGTTGACTTGAATTCGCTTATGGAAGAACTAAGGAGATCAACGTCTTCTTCTTGGCCTCGATTGCGGTTTCTTCGTATCACCTTGGATATGGGCGAGAAAATGAAACAGATTGTCCTTGTTTTTACTTATACGCACACAAAAGCCGTTATACATGTAAGGTGGATCTTGTTTCCATTTAAGGAGAGTTTGCCTCGACGGCCAAGGCCATTTCTGAGCTTTTTTTGCTGGCCGACTCCTGTGCCGTGCCATCGTTTTTGTGAGTGTGTCTTTGAGTGTTGGTGGTGGTGGGATTTGGTTGGTGCTCATAATGTCTAACCTAATACTAAATCTTTTATCTGTAAATATCAATGGGGTGATGTAGAGTTAACCATATGAGGTGACATTCTGTTAGGATTGGGGTGACAAAGGTTAATTAAACAGATGATGGACATATTTGGATTATAGTGTATACTTATAGCCAAGTTATCTCTCGCAGGTATGTTAGAGGCAGATGTCTTTATATATGAGGGTGGGGTAATAATTAGTATTAAGTAAATATATAATGGCAAAAAAATTATATGTCGGTGGTCTACCATACAGTACCAACGAACAAGGATTAAGAGCAGCTTTTGAAAAAGCAGGAAAGGTTCTTTCTGCTATCGTCATCATGGACAAAATGACAGGACGATCAAAAGGTTTTGGTTTTGTTGAGATGGAAGACGATAGTGAAGCAGATGCTGCTATCGAAATGTATAATGGTAAAGACATTGAGGGACGACGAGTAACAGTCAATGAAGCTCGCCCTATGGAAGAACGACCACGACGAGACTCTGGTTTCCGAAGATAATATCTTTTGAAAACAAGTCAATCAAAACACACCCTCTTGGGTGTGTTTTGTGTTGCAAAAATATTAAATTTATTGTATTCTTCTGTGTAAGAAGGTCCTCCTTCGGTTTTTAATTTTATATTAAAATATTATTTATTTAACAAGAACAGCTATTATATGAATCGAGACTATCCACTAGAAAAAGTACGTAACTTCGGAATCATTGCCCATATTGACGCGGGAAAGACCACAACATCAGAGCGAATCCTTTATTACACAGGTATGTCACACAAGATTGGTGAGGTACACGATGGGGAGGCAACAACTGACTGGATGGAACAGGAGAAAGAGCGAGGTATCACTATCACTGCTGCGGCTATTACTTGTTTTTGGAATCCTACATATATGGGTGCTGACAAGTCTCTTATGCACCGGTTCAACATTATCGATACACCAGGTCACGTAGACTTTACAGTAGAGGTGGAACGATCTTTGAAGGTGCTCGACGGTGGAGTGGTGGTATTTGACGGTGTGGCTGGAGTAGAACCTCAATCAGAAACTGTATGGAGACAGGCGGACAAATACAAAGTGCCACGATGTTGCTTTATCAACAAGCTTGATCGTATGGGTGCTTCGTTTGAGAGAAGTTTTGCTTCTATCATTGACCGTTTGAACAAAAACGCAGTTCGAATGCAGATCCCAATTGGACTCGAAGAAAACCACAAAGGAGTAATTGATCTTTTGAAGATGAAAGCATATTTCTTTGAAGGGGATATGGGTAACGAAATCAAAGAAGCAGACATCCCAGCAGAATATCTTGATGATGCAAAGAAATACCGTGCAATGCTTGTTGAAAAGGTGGCAGAACTCGATGATCAAATGATGAACGACTTCTTGGAAGGCAAAGAAATTTCGATTCCAGATTTGAAGCGTGTTATACGAAAAGCTGTCATTGCAAACCAGCTTTTCCCTGTGTTTACAGGATCTGCCCTCAAAAACAAAGGAGTTCAACTCGTTTTGGATGCAGTGATTGAATACCTCCCATCTCCTCTCGATATTCCGGCTGTTAAAGGTATTGATCCAAACACAGGAGAAGAAATTGTTCGTAATGCATCTGATGCAGAACCTTTTGCAGCACTTGCATTCAAACTCCAGACAGACCCATTCGTAGGACAGCTTACTTTCTTCCGTGTATATTCTGGAACAATCGAAGCTGGTTCATATATCTACAACTCGACAACAGGCAACAAAGAAAGACTTGGACGTATTGTGCGTCTGCAGGCCAACAAGCGAGAAGAAGTGAAGAAGGTGTTCGCAGGAGAAATCGCAGCCGCAGTAGGTTTGAAGGAAGCAAAGACATCGCATACTTTCTGTGACGAAGAAAAACCAATTATTCTTGATCCTATCAAATTTGCAGAGCCTGTGGTGTCTCTTCGTATCGAACCAAATACAAAAGCAGACCAAGAAAAAATGGGTGTTGCACTCAAAAAACTTTCTGATGAAGATCCAACATTTCGTATCTCTTCAAACCCAGAAACAGGAGAAACAATTATCGCTGGTATGGGTGAGCTCCATCTCGAAATTATGCGAGATCGAATGGAAAGAGAGTTTGGTGTCAAAACAACTGCAGGCAAACCACAAGTGGCATATCGAGAAACAATTCAAATGCAGGCAGAAGCAGAGCACAAATATGTGAAGCAGTCTGGAGGTAAAGGACAATACGGTCACGTACGGCTCACTATCAAACCTCTCGAAGCTCTTCCAGAAGGTGCCAAAATTCCAAAAAACATTCACCGAGAAGAAGGATTCGAATTTATCGATTCAATCAAAGGAGGTGTTATTCCACAAGAGTTTATTCCTGCTGTTGAAAAGGGTGTCAAAGAAGCAATGGATCGAGGTATTGTAGCTGGATTTACAATGGTAGACATTTCTTGTGAACTTACTTTTGGTTCATATCACGATGTGGACTCATCAGAAATCGCATACAAGATTGCAGCATCACAAGCATTCCAAGAAGCAGCACGAAAGGCTCGCCCAGTTATCCTTGAACCTATTATGAAAGTAGAAGTGGTTATGCCAGAGCAGTTTATGGGAGATGTGACTGGATCACTTTCAGCAAAGCGAGGACAAATCGAAGGAATGGGAGACAAGGGTATGAACAAGTCAGTGAACGCGCTTGTGCCTCTTTCTGAAATGTTTGGTTATACAACAGATCTTCGATCGATGACACAAGGACGAGGATCAATGACTATGGAGTTCGCACACTATGCAGTTGTACCTCCAAACGTCGAGAAAGCTATCCAAGAAGCGAAGAAGTAAAAATAAAGCTTTTAGCTACTAACTGTCAGCTTTCGAGGAAACAAAAACTCAGAAAATATAAAACGCACCGCGGCTATGCCGCGGTGCGTTTTTTTATTTGACAGATGATGTTGAGGGGGGGGTATTATATACTCTATGTATTTAGGAGATTATTAGAATATAAATAAAATATATGAGTAAAGAAGAAATGAAACCAGATTATTTTAAAGAAATGTCCGATGAGATGGATCGTAAAATTAATGAGTCAAATAAAGAATTCGACAATTTACTCTCAGGTGATCCTAAGCTTAAGGCTGAATACGACAAGTTATTAGATGAAAATGATAGTGCGGGGAGAGAATTAGAAGATGCTTTAAGTGCATATAATGAAGCTAGTGTTAAAAAAGAAAAAGCGAGACGAGCGGTAGTTAATTTTGAATTAACACATAATAAGAATAGGGCTTCTTAAAGAGATCTTGCAAGGTTCAACCTTGCCTGTGCAATTTTTATAAATAGCAAAATAGGTACTGAAATATACTAGGGTATTCTTGCTCTTTTGTTTTTTTAAGTATTCAGGTCCAGTTCTTTACTTTTTCTGCAAATTATGTAAAAATAGTAAATATGGTAAAAAAGCCAATATTTATAAAGAGAAAAATAGATACTAAAATACAGGAGTATTTCAAATTGCCAGAAATACTGGCCATTATTGGACCAAGACAGTCAGGTAAAACCACTTATTTGAAGCATTTTATAGATGAAAAAGGAGGCAAATTTATATCTTTTGAAGATGTTGATGCTCTGAATCTTTTTAATAATGATATTAAGGGTTTTGTGGACAAGTATATTCTCGATACCGACCTCTTTTGTATTGATGAGTTTCAGTATGCAAAAGCAGGGGGCAAAAACCTAAAGTATATTTTTGATACATACAAAAACAAGAAGATAATTATTTCCGGATCATCTGCTATTGATTTGACAATTCATGCACTCAAATATCTAGTGGGTAGGGTGATTGTGGTGAACTTCTGGCCTTTCGATAGAGATGAGCTAAAGACTGTGTTTCCAAGATTCTCTGAAAAAGAGATATATGAGTACTATGCAACCTATGGTGGATATCCGAGAGTAGCCATAGCTTCAGATAATGAAGAGAGAAAATTGATACTCAAGAATATATACAACACATATTTTTTGCGTGAGGTGAAAGATATTTTAGGGTTGGTGGATGAGTACAAAATACAAAAAATGCTCACTTATCTAGCACAAAGCGTTGGGTCAAACTTGAGCTATTCAAAACTTTCTTTTGCGTGCGAAATAAGTGAGAGAGACCTTCGGAAATATTTGGAATTTATGAACAAGACATTCGTAGCGTATCTTGCAAAGCCGTTTTTTACCAATAAGCTAAAAGAGATTGTAAAACAGCCTAAGGTATATTTCTTTGATAGTGGATTTTTGAATCATATCTTGTCATATGAAGCATCTTTAGGTCAGAAGTTAGAGCAAGTCATAATGATGGAACTCATTAAATCTAATTTCGATATAAAGTATTGGAGAGATAAACAAAAGAGAGAAATGGATTTTATTGTATATAGAGATAATAAAATAATAAGAGCCATAGAGTCCAAGATGGGTGGTAAGTACACAGAAAGTTTTTATGAATTTAAAAAATCTTATCCAGATATAAATGTGAATATTGTAACAGGAGATAATGTGTTTGATGTTATTGGTGGTTTGTAATATGAGGATTGTATATCATCAACTATAGTTCGCACACTATGCAGTTGTACCGCCTAACGTTGAGAAAGCTATTCAAGAAGTGAAGAAGTAAAGGTTAAGTTAAAATTTAAAACCAAAAACACACCACAGCTACGCTTTGGTGTGTTTTTTGATTGTGGTATAATTTATGTAATTATTTTCTTCTATTATTTCAATGAACAAAAAAATTTCATCATCAATCGCTTTTCTTATTATCATCACTATCGGATTGGTTTTTGGTTATTTTGTTTGGCTCAAAGCAAGTATTATTTTAAATGATCCAGGTTACAAGGCTGTACCTTTTTCAAAAAAGATTAGTTTCAAAAAAGAAAAGATTGTTTATAATAATGCTAATACAGCATATAACATTGAATATACATACCCGGTCATTACTAAGGGACTTAATTTGATTTCAAAAGATAAGATAAACCAGTCTCTAAGATTGTGGGCAATTACAAATGCTCAAAATCAAAAAAAAGATTTTGATAAAGATGTTATAAATTATAAATCTGATGAAAAATGGCTTGCGACCAATGATATAAAACTGATTTATAGTTTAGAAAATTTTCCGATTCTCAATGTTGTGTTTTCTTCTTATACATACACAGGAGGTGCGCACGGAAGTCATAATGTGTCTGTATTGATTTTTAATACTGATACTGGAGAAAAAATTTCATCACAGAATCTTTTTAAGGAGGGTTATTTGCAGAAACTGTCATCATTATCATTTGATGTCTTGAAAAAAAATAACACTCAAAATCATGAGATTCTTTATGGTGATGAAATGATGGTAAAAGATGGATTAAAACCAACGGCTGATAATTTTAGCAATTTTGTGTTAGCAAGAGATGGTATTCATATTATATTTGATGAATATCAGGTAGGGCCATATGTGAGTGGTAGTCCAGAAATTGTATTACCGTATAGGGCAATTCAGGATGTGATGACGGATTCATTCAAAAAGCTCATAAGCATAAAAAACATTTCAACAGTAGAAAGTACTCAAAAATGGAAAACCTATACCAATAGCGAACATCGTTTTTCAGTTGATTATCCTTCAGGTTGGAAAACTGATCAGGTAGATAATCTGATCGGGTTTATGCCAAGCACAAAAGTAATAGATGAATCATATAAGGGTGAATGGCAGATAATTATCAATAAAAAAACAGACAGTCCACTCGATGTTCTACTTGATGAATTTGGGTTTGATACTAATCCTCCAAGTAAGAAAATTGAAAATATCACTGTAAATGGGAGAAATGCAATCCTTGTGAAGTCAACACTCGAAGACGGGAGTATTATTGAAGCTGTTTCTTTTGAAAACAATGATTCTCGTATTGTTTTGATTGGTATAGATGAAGATGATGGTTTGTTTAAAAAGTTTTATTCATCATTTAATTTTTATAGCGTAAAATAACCAAAAGTCTTATTAAGATTAATTTTAAAAAATGAAAAAAGTATTTATAATTATTTATCTTTTATTTTTCTCCTTTATTATTTTTACATCTTTTCCACTTACTCCTTGTGCTTTCAATCGATATGAAGTAGTAAGCTCTTTATGTCTTCTGGGTAGGTACATAAGTATTTTTTGTGGTGGGGTGGGATTGATTTCCTCTTTTTGCCTTTTATGTGGTTTTTATTCTCGTATTTTTGCAAAAACACTTACTATTTCGGCTTTGATATGCTTGGTAATTTTGTTGCGTGCATTTCTTTTCTGATCAAAAACACAAATAAAGATTTGTTTTCTCTCTGCACAGTTTTTTGGGTGTGAAATTTATCTATAATTTTCCAAAAAATCAATCAATCGATTTACATTTTCAAGCTCTTTTTTAAATTGTGCAAGATCAGGGAAATCATCAATTTGCGAAGGATCTTTGCCTTTATCTTGTGCAAATTCAATTTTGCGTGCCTCACCGTCTGCAACAAGTTCCTCGCGAGTGGCTTTTGTTTTTTTGAGCAGATCAATTGCTGATTTTGGCTCCTCATTTTTGTATACGTAATCTTTTTTGCTTGGATCAAAGCCATGTTCAAGTAGTAGTTTTGCTTTTTTGAGAGTCTCGGTCTGGTTTTCTTTATAGAATGTACTTAAGTAATAGACTAAAAATGCATTGTCATTTATTGTTGGCGCATGTTTGAGCAGTGTTTCTAGAAATATCGATTTTGGTAAAGATACTATTTGACTCAAAATAGAAACAGAATTACCATCGTGATCAACTGTACCATAGGGGTTGATGATATTTTTGTTAAGTAGTGTTTCAAATTCTTCTATATCATGAACTGAACCCTTACTTTTCTTTAAATATTCAAAGTATTCAATAATTTCACTATTTGACAAGGGTGTATTTTCTTTGTTGTGCTTTTCGATAAAAGATAGAACAGTTTTTGCTTTTTGATTATCTTCGTGTTTTTTTGCCAAGAATGTCACAGAAGGATACGACAAGAGCATTGAAATAATAAAACCCAATACAATCCAAGCATTCATTGATCTTTCACTATGAGATGCCAGCCATATAGAGCCTATGAGAATGAAGGTTAAGATAATAATAATAGTCGGGAAATACCACAAATCAGAGAGTCCACCACCTGGGCTATCAAAAAATAAAAGTGCTGTTGCTCCCATCACAAGCCAGACAACAATATTAATCTTTTCTAATAGAAAAAAAATAATGTAAAGCATTGTATTTATTGATTGTATATTAATACTTAATGAAATTAAGTATACACTACATTCGTGTTAAAGTATTACACAGGTTATTTTTGACTACTCATACAACATATTTTTTAAAGTGGTGCCAAGGTGGCGAAAGGCTCTGTTTTATTTGACACCTTTTTGTTTTATGCTAATATGATTTTTACGCGTTTAAGCGGTTTTTTTAATTGCTTATCTCACGCAAATTATCAAGTCCGTCTTTAAGTTACTTCTCTAAAAAGGCTTCTCGCGCTTTTTAGAGAGGATAATTAAGGACACAATTATATAACTATAAAATATATATGGCTGAACTATTCAATCGTTCAAAACCTCACGTAAACGTAGGTACTATTGGACACGTAGACCACGGAAAGACAACTCTTACCGCGGCTATTCTTAATGTGCTTTCACGAGCTGGTAACAATGTAAAGCTCAAGGCTGTTGATCAAATCGACAATGCCCCAGAAGAAAAAGCTCGAGGTATTACAATTAACCTCTCACATAACGAGTATGAGTCTGCATCACGACACTATGCTCACATCGATGCTCCAGGTCACGCCGATTATATCAAAAACATGATTACAGGTGCGGCTCAAATGGATGGTGCTATTCTTGTGGTAGCAGCAACAGATGGGTGTATGCCACAAACAAAAGAGCATATTCTCCTCGCGAGACAAGTGGGAGTGCCAAAGATCATTGTATTCCTCAACAAGTGTGATATGGTGCCTGATAAAGACCTTATCGACCTTGTTGAAGCAGAAGTGCGAGAAGAGCTTACAAAAAGAGGATACGACGGAGACAACTGTCCAGTTATCCGAGGTTCAGGGCTCAAGGCTCTTGAAGCTTCAGGTGTAGATGATGAGTGGTCAAAGAAAGTTCTTGAACTTGTTGACGCTCTCGATACATACATTCCAGTACCAGTTCGAGATACAGAAAAACCATTCCTTATGCCAGTAGAAGACATCTTCTCAATCGAAGGACGAGGAACAGTAGTAACAGGAAGAATCGAACGAGGAATCATCAAGCTCAACGAAGATATTGAAGTTGTTGGTCTTAAAGATACAGCAAAGACTACTGTTACAGGAATTGAGATGTTCAACAAGCAGCTCAATGAAGGTATGGCTGGAGACAACGCTGGAATCCTTCTTCGAGGTCTTAAAAAAGAAGACATCACTCGAGGTCAAGTCCTTGCAAAGCCAGGTTCTGTAAAACCTCATTCAGAATTTGAGGCAGAAGTATATATATTGAAAAAAGAAGAAGGAGGACGACATACACCATTCTTTACAGGATACAAGCCTCAATTCTACATCCGAACAACAGACGTAACAGGAGAAGTAACACTTAATGCTGGAGTTGAAATGGTTATGCCAGGAGACACAGTAACATTTAATGTGAAGCTTGTTGCACCAGTTGCTCTTGAAGAACAAACACGATTTGCTATTCGAGAAGGTGGTAAAACAGTAGGTGCGGGAGTTGTTACAAAAATCGTTAAGTAAAATCCTAAAACAAAATCTTAAACTCGAAACAATACTTTTTATTAAATATTGTTTCGAGGCTTAAGGTTTATGTGTAGAATTTAAAATCATTATGGCAACAGCCGAAAACAAATCAAAAACAAAAACATCGGAAACAAAGAGTAGTGGACTTCCACGACTTCGTATTCGAATCCGTGCTTACGATCACAAGGTTCTCGACCTATCTGTAAAACAGATTATTGATACAGCACTTCGATTTGATGCAGAAGTTTTGGGGCCGATTCCTCTTCCGACAGAAATACGAAAGTATACTGTAAACAGAGCATCTTTCGTATTCAAAAATGCGCGAGAACAGTTTGAAATGCGAACACATAAACGTCTGATCTATATCGTTAATCCTAGTCAGAAAGCGATTCAGGCTATTTCAAACATATCACTCCCATCAGGTGTTGATATTAGTGTTAAGACTATGTAGTTAATAATAAGAAGACTATGAAATTTTTACTCGGAAAAAAACTTAATATGACGCAAGTCTTCGGAGAAGATGGTACTGTCTATCCTGTTACAGTGATAGAGTCTACTCCTATTAAAGTAACACAAATAAAAACAAACGAACGTGATGGTTATTCATCAGTCCAAGTGGGCTTCGGATCTCGCAAATCAAAAAACATAAACAAATCAGTAAAAGGGCATACAAAGGATTTGGGTAATTTTGAAATTCTCAAAGAGTTTCGAGTGGAAGAGAATCTTCCTACTTTGGGAGATGAGATTTCTCTTGATGTTCTTAAGGAGGGAGATGTAGTGGAGATCTCTGGTATTACAAAAGGAAAAGGTTTTCAAGGTGTGGTCAAAAGACATGGCTTCAAAGGAGGTCCGCGAAGTCACGGACAAAAACACTCAGAACGAGAACCAGGTTCTATTGGAGGTGCAGGAAGAGATGGTGGTCGTGTTGCCAAAGGTAAAAGAATGGCAGGACGAACAGGAGGGGATAGAGTAACTGTCAAAAATCTTAAGATCGTTCAAATCGACAAAGATAATAATCAGATTTATATAAGTGGTGCTGTGCCAGGTCGTCGCGGGACAATACTCGAAATCAGATCAAAATAATCTGGTTCTTAAAGTCCAAAAATATTATGGAAACATCAATTTATACAAAAGAAGGAAAACAAAAAGAAAAAATAAGTCTTCCACAAGACGTATTCGGTCTTTCTTGGAATGCAGACTTGGTTCATCAAGTTGTTTCTTCGATGCTTACATCACGACGTGCTGGTACAGCTCATACAAAAGATAGAGGAGAGGTTCGTGGAGGAGGTAAAAAACCTTGGAAACAAAAAGGTACAGGTCGTGCACGACACGGATCAAGCCGATCACCTATTTGGGTTGGGGGAGGTGTTGCTCACGGTCCTCGAAATGAGAAGAATTTTGATCGAAAAATAAACAAAAAAGCAAAGGCGAAAGCTCTTGCAACAATTCTCTCAAAGAAATTCAAAGACGGAGAAATTCTTTTTGTTGATTCTTTTGAATTTGTAAAACCAAAAACAAAAGACGCTTTGACAGTAATTCAAAACTTGAGTTCAATTAGTGGTTTTGAAAAATTGAAGACAAAAAGAACAAACACTCTTTATGTAGCAACATCAAAAAAAGACACAACAATAGAAAAAAGTTTCAGCAACATCGGTAAGGCATCTGTGTCTTCTGTGATGACAATGAACCCTGTTGATCTATTGAAGTACAAATATCTTGTGATTGAAAATCCTCAAGTGTCTGTAGATCTTATTACTCAAAGACTTACAAAATAATTATTCAATCATTATGACATTTGACCCAAGTACAATTCTCATACGACCTCGTATTACAGAAAAAGCAGCTCTTGTGAGTGATACTCTTCTTGCGTATGTTTTTGAAATATCAAGAACTGCGACAAAGAACACTGTAAAGCGTGCTGTGAAAACAATCTATAAAGTAGAGCCTGTAAAAGTAAATATTGTTAAGCTTCGTCCTAAAAAAGTTTTTTCAAAAGGGAAGAAAGGTTCAACAAGAGGGGTCGTCAAGGCGTATGTCTATCTCAAAAAAGGGGATAAGATAGAAATAGCTTAATCTAAGATGTTTGTTTTGTACAAACAACTTACCATAAAAAAATGAAAACATATAAGCCATATACAAAAACACGAAGAAATACAGTAACAATCAATTACCGCGATCTTCTTTCTGGTGCAAAACCTGAAAAATCTCTCGTCGGAGGATTTAACAAAACAGGTGGACGTAATAATCGTGGACGAATCACAACACGACATAAAGGAGGTGGTAACAAAAGACTTCTTCGAGATGTTGATTTTAGTTATAACAAAAAAGACATACCAGCAAAGATTGTTTCTGTTGAATACGATCCAAACAGAAGTGGATTTATTGGTCTTGCTGTCTATGCAGACGGGGAGAAACGATATGTTCTCGTACCAAAAGAAGTAAAAGTTGGTCAAACTTTTGTTGTAAGTGAAAACGCACCAGTTACTCTTGCAAACCGACTTGCTCTTAAGAATATTCCTGTAGGTTCTTTTGTTTACAATGTTGAAGTAAAACCTCAAGGTGGTGCAAAAATGGGACGAAGTGCAGGTAACTTTATAGAGGTGATTGCTCAGGATATGGGATACACTCTCCTAAAACTACCTTCAACAGAGGTGCGCAAAGTCAAAGATACATGTTATGCAAGTGTAGGAACTGTATCTAATGATGAACATCATCTTGTAAAATTTGGAAAAGCAGGACGAAGTCGATGGAAGGGTATCCGACCAACGGTTCGTGGTACTGCTATGAACCCAGTAGATCATCCGCACGGAGGAGGTGAAGGACGACAAGGACGAGGGCGACGAAGAGCTATTTCTGTCTATGGTAAACCAACAGGAAAAGGTCAAAAATCAAGAAAGAAGACAAAGTACTCAAACAAACATATTGTTTCCCGCCGTCGTGTAGGAAAGCAAAGATAAAAACAAAAAGAACACCATAAATGGTGTTCTTTTTGTTTTTTTGATATTATTATAGGTATAATAATTTATATTCATCTTATATCTCAATTTCAAATAGATCACCCATTACACGTCAAAAAGAAATACCTAAAAAAGGCGCTCGAACAATCTATTATGTTTTTCTTTATTTCTCTTCTTCCTGCATTTATTCTAGGGGTTTTTGCGCAAATAATGATTCCTGCTTTGTCTGATTCTTTTGCGCTTTCTCTTGTTGCCGGGTGTGTGATGTTCATTCTCTGTTTTGCTGTGCTTATGTCTTTATACCTTGTATATGTTCGTTTTTATATAAAGAGCTATTTTTATGATGCAAATGACTCGTTTATTACAATCAAAAAAGGTGTTTTCACACCAAAAGAAATCCACCTTCAGTTTTCAAAGATTCAAGATGTGTATGTCGATCAAGATCTTATCGATAGGGTTTTGGGTATTTATGATGTACATATTTCAAGTGCCACATTTTCTTCAGGATTAGAGGCGCATATTGACGGTGTGGATAAGGCGACTGCCGACAAGCTTCGTGACTTTATTCTCCATAAGATCACAGCAGGAGAAAATTCAAAACCAGTTCCAGTTCAAGAAAGTATTTCGAACACAACCCCAAATATATCTGGAGAATCTGCATTAAAAGATGTATCCAAACAAACATATCCATTCAAAAAAACCTTTATTTTATCAGAGGCAATCAAACAATTTTTCGGGACAATTGGTATTATGCTGGCTCTTGCTTTTTTTGCTTTTGTGCGACTCAGTAAATCTTTTGAAGGAAAGTCTTTCTCTTACTTGTTTTCAATTTTTGTTTTCAGTACTATTGTTGTGTTTTTATGTCGTATGCTTTATTTTTTTGTATGGCTTCACAATTACAGCTTTAGTTTTGCAAACCAGTTTATTGTGATGAAAAGAGGGGTTTTTGCTTTAAGTGAAATACGAATGCCGTTTTCAAGTGTTCAAAATATACTTGTTGAGCAAAGTTTTATTGAGCGATTGTTTGGAATAGGGAATATTACCATCGAGAATGCTGCGTCAGACGCTATCTTAGGTGGACAAATGAAGAGAACCGCTCAAAACACTTCCAATATTTCTATCATAGGTCTTGATATGGCAAAGGCGACAGAGCTTTCTAGCCAACTTCGTGAGGTTCTTGTGACATCAAAAACCACAAAATCATACGGTTTATAAAAGGGTGTATTTTATGTTGACATTATTTTAATTTTTGGTAGTATCTATGAATATGCTCCTAAGGAGCTATTTTTGATACAAAACAAACAAAATGACACGATCACTAAAAAAGGGACCATACATAGATGAGAAGCTTCTCAAAAAAATTGAGAACAAAAAGCCAGCAGAAGCGGGTGTTATTAAGACATGGTCACGAAGAAGTCAGATTTCTCCTGAAATGGTGGGATTCACTTTTGGAGTTCATAATGGCCGACAACACATTGAAGTATATGTGACAGAGGATATGGTGGGGCACAGACTAGGTGAATTTTCACCGACTCGTAAGTTCATCCGTCATGGAGGTAAAATGCAAAAAGAAATTGATGCAGCAAAGAAAGCTGCAGAAATCACTGCTGCAAAGGCATCAAAAACAGACACTAAAAAATAATTAATCTTTTCTTATGAAAGCATCACTAAACACATACAGACAATCACCTCGAAAAGTAAGACTTCTTGCTGATCTTATTCGAGGCAAAAATGTGAAAGATGCTTTAGAAGCTCTCTTGTTTGCTGATAAGCGTGCTGCACCTGTATTTCTCAAGGTGCTCAAAAGTGCTATTGCTAATGCAACAAACAATAACCAAGAAGATACAAATTCTCTTTTTGTAAAAGAAGTGACCGTCAATCAGGGTGTAATACTCAAACGAATGATGCCTCGTGCACGAGGATCAGGTGCTCGCATCAACAAACGAACAAGTCATATTGATATTGTGCTTGGTTCAAAAAGTGTCACTGCTGTTTCTCCTGTTGCAAAAGAAAAACCAATCAAAAAAGAACCAACAAAGAAAACACCTGTTAAAAAAG
This sequence comes from uncultured Candidatus Saccharibacteria bacterium, assembly GCA_964406475.1. GTDB lineage: Bacteria > Patescibacteriota > Minisyncoccia > Phycocordibacterales > CAIRYW01 > JAQBQZ01. The sequence goes on along the minus strand of CAYORS010000008.1, from coordinate 5,628 downwards.
TAACAAAAGCTAAAAAAGCTTAAATTATAATATATTTATGTCACACACAGTACACCCATATTCACATAGACTTGGTATCATCAGAGACTGGAAAAGCCGATGGTTCGCTCTTCATGATAAGTATCGTCTCAATCTTAAGACAGACATTCTCATTCGAGAATTTCTAGCAAAGAAGCTTAAGACTATGCATATTGGTGGACTTGATATAGAACGAGATCCAAAAACAATGCGTGTGGTCATCAAAACAGCACGGCCAGGTCTTGTTATAGGACGTAATGGGGAAGGTTCTGTAAAGCTTCGCAACGACATTCTTGCGCTCCTTCGCAAAAACAAGATTGTTATTGGGGAAGATTTCAAACTCGACATTGAAGAAGTTCGTTCTCCAGAATCAAATGCTGCTATTGTTGCTCAAATGATTGCAGAAGCGCTTGAAAAGCGTGTTCCTTTCCGACGAATTATGAAACAAACAGTTGAAAAGGTGATGGCCAACCGAGAAGTTCAAGGTATCAAAATTTATATTGGTGGACGACTTGGTGGAGCAGATATGGCACGATCAGAAACTCTCAAAAAAGGACGTATTCCTCTTCAAACACTTCGTGCTGATATTGATTATGGAACAACACGTGCAACAATTCCTCAAGGAGACTTGGGAATCAAGGTGTGGATTTATAAAGGAGAGGTTTTTAATAAATAGGTCTAGTCATTCAAATAAATTACTACTATGTTATTCCCTAAAAAAGTAAAATTCAGAAAGTGGCAAAAGAATCGTACCAACGAGACAAAACGACGTAATGCAACTCGTGGCACAGAACTTTCTTTTGGTTCACACGGACTCAAAGCAATGTCTTTCGCTCATGTCAAAAGTAACCAGCTTGAATCTGCTCGAAAAGTGATCGCTCGTGCTCTCGGCAAAACAGGAAAAACATGGATTCGTGTTTTCCCTGATAGACCATATACACAAAAAGCAGCAGAAACTCCTATGGGTAAGGGTAAGGGAGATTTGCAAGGGTATTGTGTTGATGTTGAACCAGGGCGAATTATTTTTGAAATAGACGGTGTTTCAGATGTAGTTGCACAAGAAGCTCTTCGTAAGGCAAGTAAAAAACTTCCTTTGAAAGCTAAAACAGTTGCACGAGCACACTAGTCATTTTATAGACAAAACCAAAAAAATAAGTAATATAGAGATTTATGGCACAAAAAGATATCAAAACACAAAAGACAGAAGAACTTTTCAAAGCTTTGACAGAAAAGAAAGAGTCTTTAAGAGTGCTTAAATCAAACCTGGGAACCAACAAATCAAAAAATGTAAAAGAACAAATGTCTATCAAAAAGGACATTGCACGGCTTTTGACAGAAATCAACAATCGAAAATAATTTAATTTAAACATATGAAAAAGACAACAACACAATCAAAGAAAAGACAGCTCACAGGTATTGTGACCTCTGACAAGATGAAAGATACTTGTGTTGTTATTGTTGATCGATTTATTAAAATTCCAAAATACGAAAAGTTTATTACTCGAAGTAAAAAATACAAAGCTCACGATGTGGGGAATACAAAGAAGGTGGGTGATCGAGTGACAATTGAAGAATGTCGACCAATTTCAAAAGATAAACATTTTAAAGTAATTGCATAATTTTTATGATACAGCCACGATCATTAGTACAAATAGCAGATAACTCAGGAGCCAAGATTGGACGTATTTTCAAGATTCTTGGAAGTAGTAAAAAGCGTTATGCAGAAATCGGTGAGATTGTGATTTTGTCTGTTCAAAAAGCAGAACCACGCAAGTCAGTAAAAAAGAAAGATGTGTTGCAAGCGGTTGTGGTACGACAGAAAAAACCTCTTCGTCGCAAAGACGGATCTTACATTCGTTTTGATGAAAACGCTGTTGTCATTCTTGAAAAAGGAAAACAAGATCCACTTGCAGGACGTGTGTTTGGTCCTATCCCACGAGAGATTTCAGATCTTGGATACCAGAAGATTGCATCTTTAGCACCAGAGATTGTTTAAAGGAATAAAAAAATATTATGAAGATAAAGAAAGGAGATAGTGTTATAGTGATTACAGGAAAAGACAGTGGAAAAACTGGTACTATTGAAAGTGTTTTCCCAAAGAAAAATCTTGTGTTGGTTGGTGGAGTAAATGTTGTTAAAAAACACGCTCGATCACGAAAGTCAGGTACAAAGGGACAAGTTATTGAAAAATCAATGCCTATCAATGTATCAAATGTTATGCTCCTTCAAGGGAACAAGAGAACACGAGTTGGTTTTGATACAAAAGGAGACAAAAAAGTCCGTATTGCCAAAACAACTGGTAAAACTATTTAATCAATTTTACATTAATCGTTTTACAAATTCACAATGAAATCAGTCAAAGAAATACAAAAAGAATCATTCAAAGCACTCAAAGAAAAGCTTGGTCTTTCGAATGTGATGCAAACACCAAAGCTTGTGAAAGTGGTTCTTTCAATCGGTGTAGGTAAAGTGTCAGATAAAAAAAGAAAAGAATTTATCGGTGATAGACTTTCACGGATTGCTGGTCAAAAGTCAGCTGTGAGATCTGCAAAGAAATCAATTGCAAGTTTTAAGGTTCGACAGGGAGACCATGTCGGCTTCCAAGTTACACTTCGGGGTGAAAAAATGTTTGCGTTTCTTGATAAGCTGATTCACATTGCTCTTCCTCGAACAAAAGACTTTCGTGGATTGAAGGCAGGCTCAATAGACGGAATGGGGAATGCTACTTTCGGAATAAAAGAACATACTATTTTCCCGGAATGTGCAGATGAAGACATCAAGGATACTTTCAGTTTTGCTTTCACTATTGTGACCACATCAAAGAAAAAAGAACACACAAAAGCATTTCTCGAACTTCTCGGATTCCCATTTTCAAAATAAAACGGAAAACACCACAATCACTGTGGTGTTTTTTAAAATCGAAAGGCACTTCTTTTGAGAGAAGTGCCTGTGTAATGTTATGGTGTCACCGCGTGTGGATAGACAGATGCTGTCTGATCCAAGAAGTGAGGGGCGTAGTCGAGACTTGCTCCCATAACATGAAAGAACTTTATAAGGGTGTCCTCAAGCCCATTAAATACTTCTGGCATCATTACTTTCAAGATGATAAGTAATAAACCAAAACCAATTGCACGAAAAAGTGGCATTGTTTTGTATTTAAGGGTGCTTGATATCTACGGCGGACTTGCCATAGATTGTGAGAATAATGTCCCACACATCCCTTGCAAAAAGATCTTATTTCGTAAGGTTTTTTTGCAAGGGATGATCTGTATCTGATATAATTATAACATATTATATACTTGAATGTCAATACACCTCGTTTTGTTCAAATTTAATAATTGACAGAGCGGGTTATTCTTGATAGTATTGACATACAAGCTCATTTAGAGCTTATTTGTTTTGTTTATAAGTGAAATGTATTGTGAGTTCTGTATTTAGTATGCAGACATCATTTTAGGACGACATTTCATACTGCAAGCAAAATACTAATACTAAATTATTAACAAATGGCAAAAACATCAGTAGTTGCAAGGTCAAAAAAAACACCAAAATTTAAAAGTCGTGTGGTCAGACGATGTTTTAAGTGTGGGCGAAAACATGGATATATGAGAGATTTTGATCTCTGTCGTATTTGTTTTCGTGAATTAGCAAACGAGGGAATGATTCCTGGTATTAAAAAATCATCATGGTAAAAGACAGTATATCCAATCTTATAATTAAGATTAAAAATGCAAATACAGCACACAAAGACACTGTATCTGTAGCCTATTCTAAATTAAATGATGCTATTTTGACTCTTCTTGCAAAAGAAGGGTATATCGCTTCCTTTTCAAAAACAGGCAAAAAAGTAATCAAGTCAGCCGACGTTGTTTTAGCATATGATGAGACTAATGCACCAAAAATCACTTCTATTTCTCGTGTTTCAAAACTTTCTCGTCGTATGTATGTAGGTGCAAAAGATATCAAACCTGTTCGTAATGGGTATGGTACTCTTGTTCTTTCAACTCCAAAAGGTATTCTTTCTGATGTCGAAGCAAAGAAACTTAATGTGGGAGGTGAAATATTATTTAAGATTTGGTAATAAAAAGCTATGTCACGAGTAGGAAAAAAAATAATCACAATTGAGCCATCTGTTACTGCATCTCTTTCTCAGGGCGTGCTTTCTATTAAAGGTCCAAAAGGGGAATTGACACGAAGTATCGATAAAAGACTCAAAGTTTTGATTGAAGAAAAAACAATCAAATTAGAAACAGAAAAAACAAAAGAAAACCTTTCTCCAATTTGGGGAACATATGCATCTCATATTTCAAATATGATAGAAGGTGTGACAAAGGGATTCACAAAAAAACTTCAAATCGAAGGTATTGGTTTTAAAGCAGAACTTAAAGGAAGTGAGATTGTCTTCAGTCTTGGTTTTTCACATCCTGTTGTTGTCAAAATTCCACAAGGTCTTGCTGTTACGGTTGAAAAAAACATTATTGCAATATCTGGAATCGATAAAGAACTTGTTGGTCTTTTCGCTGCAAATATCCGCTCTCTCAAAAAACCTGAACCATACAAAGGCAAAGGAATTCGTTATGAAGGTGAGTATGTTGCTCAAAAACAAGGTAAAAAATCAGCATAATAATATCTAGTTAATATACATATTATGAAAACATCACCAAAAATAATTAAAAGACAAGTGCGACGAAATCGAATTCGAGCGAAGGTTTCTGGTACAATAGAAAAACCACGTCTTGCTATCTTTAAGTCAAATAAATACATCTACGCATCACTTATCGATGATGTGAAGGGGCACACCCTCGCAGAATCTTCAAGTCTTTCTCTCGAAGGAAAAGCAAAAGCTCTTCAAGCAGAGGTAGTGGGTCAAGAAATTGCAAAAAAAGCTATTGCTCAAAATATTAAAAAAGTAGTTTTTGATCGAGGGGGCTATATTTATACAGGAAGAGTCAAAACTCTTGCAGATGCAGCGCGAAAGGCTGGTCTTGATTTCTAACCAAATAATCAAAAAATTATGAATGACGAAATGCAAAATAAACCAATAGATGAAACAGTAGATGTGACAGAACAAACTGTGACAGAAGTTTCATCAGATGATCGAAAAACTCGCTTTCGAGGATCACGAGACGGGAAGCGTCCTGATCGAAAACCTCGTCGTGAACCTCGTGCAAAACCTGAATTCGACCAAAAAATTCTTTCTATCAGACGAGTAACACGAGTGTCATCAGGAGGACGAAGATTTAGTTTCTCTGTTGCGATTGTTGTTGGTAATAGAAAGGGTGTTGTTGGTGTGGGTACAGGTAAGGCGGGAGACACATCACTTGCAATCGATAAGGCTGTGCGAGATGCAAAAAAGAATTCAATCACTGTAAAGACAACAAAATCAATGTCGATTCCTCATGAAGTGATGGCAAAATTTAAGAGTGCAATTGTGCATATTCAACCAGCACGTGGAAAGGGAATCATTGCAGGGTCTTCTGTGCGTGATGTAATTGAACTTGCAGGACTTCGAGATATCAATGCAAAACTCCGCTCTCCTTCAAAAAACAAACTTAACTCAGCTCGTGCAGCAATCAAGGCTCTTCTTACTCTTAAAACACCAAAAGTAAG
>CAYORS010000007.1:0-35535 GCA_964406475.1 uncultured Candidatus Saccharibacteria bacterium | reverse complement strand
TCACCCAAAGTCGTTGGGTCCATTGGGACAAGACCTTTTATTTCATCAACAAAAGAAACAACTGTGTTAGGGTTTTTGAAACGAACAATTTCTTTGATTACACCGCTTCCGTCTTTTGCTTCTTCTTTAGAAATGTATGCAGTACCCTCACTAATCATTTTTTGAAGATAAAACGTATGACGACTGAGGTTTTCACTTTGTCGATAAAAGCGATCATACGATATACCAAGCCATTTGAGAGATGAGATGATGTTTTCTTCGTATTCTTTTTTTGATCTTTCTTTGTCTGTATCTTCAATCCTTAGTACAAACTCTCCCTGGTGTTTGCGAGCAAAAAGATACGCAAAAATAGCCGTACGGTATGTACCAAGATGAAGAAGTCCTGTGGGACTAGGGGCAAACCGCGTAACGACTTTGTGTTCACTCATAAAGCGATGATACCAAAAAAAACAAATAATTTCTAGCCTAATTACTTTTCGTGTTCGAGAGCAATATCGATTGCTGCTTGTGCAATATGATATGCAGCATCTGTCTTTGCAAAAGCAAGAGCAGCTTCATGCATTTTTGCCATACGCTCTTTGTTTTCAAGAATATCTTTGATTTCTATTGCAAGGATTTCGGGAGTAAAATTGTTTTCATCGATGACCAAGGCAGCTCCAGAACGAGCATAATTGTAAGAATTTTTTCTTTGATGATCACCATTACTATCCGTAATAGGCACAATGATTGAAGGTACACCCCAAGAAGCGATTTCAAAAATAGTAGATCCTCCTCGCGATACAATGATATCTGCAACTCCCCCCACCATACGCAAAGCAAGTTCATTGAGATAATCGAACGCGTGATAACGATCTTTGTATGGGAAGTCTTCGAGTATAACACCTGAGGTTGTTTGAACTTCTTTAAAATTAAGCTTCCCTGTTTGATGGATTATCTGATATGACTCGAGAAGGTTTTTGAGACTATCAAGGACTGCATTGTTTAATACCTGAGCTCCCAAAGAACCACCAACAATGACAATTGTTGGAATATTTGCCTCAAGCTTCAAATATTCTGCCGCACCTTCTTTGAGGGGTGTTAGTATTTCTTTACGTAAAGGATTGCCAGTCCAGGCTACCTTTTTTTTGTCAAAAAAACTAGCAGCTTCTTGATACGATACAGCTATTTTGGTTGCATACTTTGCAGCCCATAGGTTGGCTCTTCCAGGAACACTGTCACTCTCATGAATAATGATGGGAATACCGAGTATATGTGCAGCAAATACAACAGGTAAACTCATAAACCCACCCTTGCTAATCACCACATCAGGGAAAATACTAAACACTTTAAAAAAAGTAGTCACAAATCCAATACCTGTCAAAAAAATATCAATAGCATTTTGCAAAGAAAAGTAACGACGAATCTTGCCTCCATATATTTTGTGAAATTCGATCTCGTTATCAAAAAGCACACCAGCATTATAAGGTGATGAAGCGAGATAATAAATTTTTATTTGGAGAAGACTTTTTTCTTTGACAATATCGCGAATACTTTGAGTGATTGCGATAAGCGGATAAAAGTGCCCACCCGATCCTCCTCCTGCTAGTACAATTTTCATAAAAAAATAAATTAATCAATTAAACTTTTTTTGTAACTTAGAAATACTCAAAATAATACCCACCTCTGCCATCGCAATAAAAAGTGCTGTGCCTCCTTGACTGACAAAAATCAGAGGTGTCCCCGTCAAAGGGATGATTGCAAGCATCGCCGCTATATTCAGAAACGACCCAACAATAATAAGTATAACAATACCAATCACAACAAGTCTACTAAAATCATCATTGACACGAGATGCTATTTTGAGTCCTCGTAATGCAAAAAAAACAAAAGCAAGAATGATAATGACACTTCCAATAAGCCCAAACTCCTCTGAGGCAACAGCAAAAATAGAATCACCTACAGGTTCTGGCAAAAAGTTAAACTTTTGACTACTTTGACCAAAACCTTTGCCAAAAATACCTCCTGAACCTATAGCAATAAGAGACTGCTGTATTTGATACCCTGATGTAAGAGCATTTTGTGCCGGATGTATAAATGTCATAATACGCGAAAGAACATAAGGTCTTACTATCACAATAGTGATGATTCCCACAATCCCGATACACCCCAAAATCGCGATATGCTTGAAACGTGCACCAGAAACAAAATACATACAAAACCCTGCCAAAGCTGTCATAAAAAAAGTATCATTATCTGGTTCGGTCAAAATCAGAAGAGCCACAATGCCAGTGAGAATTAAAAAAGGAAGAAGTCCGTATTTGAATTCAGAAATCTTGTTTTTGTATTTTGACAAAACTGCTGCCAAATAAAAAACATATCCGATTTTGAGAAGTTCAGATGGCTGAAAATGAACCCCTAATATAGTAACCCACCGTGTCGCACCACCATGACTCCAACCAATCCCTGGCACAAAAACCAAAAGAGCAAGAATACTTGTCAAAACAAAAATAAGCAAAGAGAATTTTTTCCAAAATTTAACAGGGATATGAGTAGTAATAATACATGTAATAGTTCCCAAAAAAAGTCCAAAAAAAATCTGATTAAAAGCAATAGAGGTGAACCTGCTTTCGTTTTTAGCAAGCAGACCTAGTGATGCAGATGAAAAAATAAAAAAACCAGCAACAATGAGAATAAGAAAAGAAAAGAAAAAAGTTTTATCTATTTTCTTCTTCATATTATTTGATGAGTGCAATACAAAGCCCAATAATCCCAAACACAATAGAAAGAACCCAATATCGCATAGTCACCTTGTATGATGGCCATCCGAGCGCTTCAAAATGATGATGTATTGGTGCAACATGAAAAATCTTTTTGCCCCTTATCTTTTTCGATAAAAGCTGGATTACATCAGAAAAGGTTGTCACAACAAGAGGTATTGCAACAATCGGTAAAACAAAAATTCCATGCCCTCCTCCGAGACTATCGGTCATAAAAGCAACAACAGTTAGTGTCATTGTCAAAGCCATAGTCCCTGTCTCTGACATATAGAATCGTGCAGGAGGAATATTGAACCATAAAAACGCAAGAATTCCTCCCACAACCACAGCACAGAATGCAGCGAGATTGATTTGATGTTGAGCAAATGCAATACCCGCATACGAGGAAAACATAATAGCAAATACTCCACCTGCCAATCCATCAATACCGTCAATGACTCCGCCAGAGTAGATAAAGAGCATTACAAGTGCAAAAAATGGAATAAACAGAAGTCCCAAATCAAAAGAAGAACCAAAAAACAGATTGACACTTGATACATCGAGCTTATTAAAAAACCATGCGCCACACAAAAAACCAACAGTACCTACAAACACAAGTCTTTTGGAGAGTGACATCCCACCTGCTTTGTATCCAGATGTGCCGTATATTTCCATAAGATCATCTATCATACCCACAAGAGCACCGAACATAAGGGTTGCAAGCGGTATCCATGTTTGACTACGACTAATAAAATCAAGCTTCAATGTGTCTTGTGTGGGAAAGAGTTTTGAAATACTCCACAGAGCAAGGGCTGTCACAAAAACACTAATCCAAATCACAGTTCCACCAAGACGAGGAGTGCCTACTTCTTTTTCTTTGTGAATCTCATTAAAAACAGTAGCAATATGACCGTCAGTTGTTATTTTACCTGACCTTTTTTTCCACGCTTTATATTTGTATAAAAAATGTGTGATGGTTGGTGTAATAGCAATACCAATAAGAAAAGATAATGCAGATGGTCCAAAAACTTTTATAATATTTTCAATCATAGATTATTTTCCAAATGATTTTATAATTGCATCGTTTAAAATGAGAGCATCTTCAAATCGAGCTTCTTTTGTTGATCCAAGAATAACAACGTATATATTATGTTGTATCCCTGCATTCATAATATAGACAAGATTACCTCCCGCCAAAAGTGTGTTTCCTGTTTTTGATGCAACAATACCAACTATTTTATCACTGACAAGATTAGTATTGTGAGCGTTATGAATTATACCATTTCTTGAATAAACGAGATAGTTTATATATGAAGTTTTTGAGAGTATGTGTGGATATGCATCGAATACAGATTTCATAAGCATATACACATTTTGAGCAGAGGCATATGCTCCTGCATGGGATATGTCTTGATCCAGACCAGATACATTATAAAAAGAAGTGTCTACAAGACCCAGGTCAGAAGCTTTTTTGTTCATACACAAAAGAGTTTTTTCTTCTCCACCGAGAGCATAACCGAGAGCTTCTGCTCCTTCGTTAGAAGATTCGATAAGAGTATATGTGACGAGATTTTGGACAGACCATGATTCATACGCATCTTTAGGGTCTGTATTGTCATTGAGAGCAAACACACTGTCTGGTACAAGAACGAGATTATTCTCACCCAGAGTATCGAGAGCACATCGTGCCGTCATAAGTTTTGTAATAGACGCAATAGGAAATGCTGTGTGCGCGTTTTTTTCAAAAAGAACTTTTTGTTCTTTGTCGTCAAAAACATACACAGCTTTTGCGGTAAGTTCTATATTATGGAGCTTATTTACCTTACTTTTTTTAAAATTAAAAATGAATGATGAACCAGAACTTTCGTATGATAAGGCAATAAATGAGCAAAAGATAAAAAGAGAGATGTACAAAACAACAATGGGGTGCGTAAAGGCATTATAATGTTTTTTAATCTTCTTGTGCCACATAAGAAGGTGAAGAAGTGTCAGGTGCTATATCTTGATCTTTTTTTGCCATAAAAGCAGATAACTTTTCTTTGATATCGAGAAAACCTTCGATGTCTTCGACTTTAGACACTCCCAAGAAAGAAAGTGCTAGTAATGTAGGTCTATACAAAAAAACACGACTATCACTCTCATCAGAAACCTTCTCAACAAACCCTCTCATTTCAAGATGTCGCAAACTAAACTGGGAATTCACTCCACGAATATAGTCAATAAGACTTCGTCGTATAGGATGCATATACAAAACAATAGACAAAGTCTCGAGTGTTGCCTTTGAAAGCTCTTTTGATAACTCTTCTTTGCGCATTTCTTCTATCATTTTTGAAGCTTCGGGATGAGTACCGAGCATCACAGTATCTTCAGTAAACACAAGAATCAGTCCTCTATCTTTGAGAGATTCATTGAGACTCGCGAGCGCACTCTCGATCTCTTCGAGAGAGGTTTTTGAGATCTGTACTAATTCTTTTTTTGAGACAGGCTCACCCTTCCAAAAGAGCAATGCTTCAATTAGTTTTTCTGTGTTTAGATTTTTTTCCATACTGTCATATTATATTATACAAAAAATTAATAACGAGGTACACCGATAGATGTTGTCTCCATTTTAATATCATCAAAATGGTTTTCTTGTATCGCATCTACAATACCCTGTTTGACAAGCTCAAGCATTGCAAGAAAACCCACAATTACTTCTACTTTTTGCTCCTTGGATTGTGGAGATCCGTGTGTAAACTGCTTAAAACTGAGAGATAAACTTGATTGTATACGCACTGTCAAACGATCAATCATTTCTTCAAGAGAGATAACTTGTTTGATTATTGCTTTTTGGATTTTTTCTGTTTTTGGAAGACGACTAATAATCTGGTGAATAGACTGCCCTAACGCAAGTAGCGTAATTGAATGATGTGGCGAAAAAACAGGAACCACCGGCAACGAAGAGTCGGAATTAAAAATAATTTTTTTGCCAAAAATACCCCCAAGCACAAGACCACCTTCTCGTATGATCTGAAGCATTTTGAGACGTGTTTCGAGTTCTTCAATACTATGCTCTTCCTCTTCCTTTAGATCAAGAGATGGGAGAAGTGAGCGAGATTTGATAAGCAGAAGTGTTGATGCAATCAAAATAAAATCTGTACGTGATGAATTGTCTGTTGTTTCAAGATGAGACAAGTGGGAAAGATAGTCATCTGTAACAAGAGCAAGTGAAATATCGTTGATGAGAAGCTTTCGCTTTTCAACAAGATCAAGTAAAAGATCGAGCGGACCTTCGAATACTTCGGTTTTGATTTTAAATGTCATCATTGCAATATCTAGTATTATATAGTATTTTAAGCCTGAACCAAATGTTCCTACATGATTACGACAACATATGCTTTTACCTGTCCGTGCTGTGATATATCACACCTAGGGAATGATGAAACGGTGATACAAACCTTTTCAGCAACACACAACTCAACTGGGAAAAGTCAAGGAAGAGAGCTATTCACTATTTGCTATGATTGCTGGATGCAAACACTTCGAAGCGGAGATACGGGGTGGTTATCCGGAAAGTTAAAAGGTAAACCGGATTGGTCCCCAAAGGTAATTACAAGAACCACAATCAAGTGCGATTGTTTTGGCTGCAACAACACCCTACGATACACCGATGAGCCAATCGCCTGTGGTTTTCCCCCAAGTTACTTTTGGTCGACTGTTAATGTGCTATTGGAACACGAAGAGGGTGTGTCACCAGGGCTACATAGAAAAGCCATCAAGCATCTCTGCCCAGAATGCATTAAAAAAGCACTCGCTGGCGACGAATCCAAAACCTAACCTTCGGGTTGGGTATTTTTATTGAATACTTTATACATATCAATCCCAGCAACGTACTCTCCGCGGTGAAAAATACCCTGCGGAAGCTTTCCATATATTACGTAACCGAATTGTTTATAAAGCCTGAGTGCGACAGTGTTATTTCCAAATACACTCAAACAAAACATTTTAATTTCTTTTAATTCTTGAGATGCAAAATTATGTATCTCGGTCATCAATATTTTACCCAGTCCAAAACCACGGTAATCATGAGATATGGTAATGTGAAAATCAGCAATATGAGAATGTATATCTTCTTTTCGTTTATGAATTTGCGCATTACCAATAATTCTATTCCCTGTTTCAAATACCAAAGCAACACTTTGCTTTTGTTTTATGTTTTTTAAGAGTCGTTTTACATATTCTAATTCTTCTTGGTAAGAATATTTTTTACCTTGTGCAAGAATAAATGTTTTTTCCTTTGATGCATCATTGATAAATCTTTGTAGCATCTTTACATCTGAGAGTTTAGGGCTACGCAATGTCACAACCTGTCCATCTTTTAAGGTTATTTTTTTAGATACAAAAGGCATATTTTATTTCTTGTTTATACTAATCCCGAGTTCAACGAGTTGCTCAGCAGACACTGTACTTGGTGCATCCATCATAAAGTCTTTACCTTCTCCAGTCTTTGGGAATGCTATCACCTCTCGAATACTAGCCTCTCCATGAAGGAGCATCATAAGTCTGTCCATACCCCACGCAATACCGCCGTGTGGAGGTGTCCCGAGCTTAAATGCCTCAAGCATATGTCCAAATTTACCCTGGATTTCCTCATCTGAATAGCCCAGGATTTCAAATACTTTATGTAGCATCTCTGGTTTGTGGTTACGTATACTACCACCACCGATTTCATAACCATTGAGGACAATATCATACTGCGCAGCGATAATATTTTGAATATTTGACTTGGCTTTTACATCTTCTTCGAATTCCCTTTTACATCCAGAGAAAGGATTGTGTGTAAATGTCCAACCTCCTTTATCGTTCTTTTCAAACATTGGGAAGTCTACCACCCAACAAAAAGCGAGAAGGTTTGGATCTTCTTTGTTGTCTCGAATATCTGGTCTGTCGATATCATATTTTGACATTGCTTCTGCATAAGGTATACGTGGAAATGGGATTTGTTGAATTCTTTTTTCTGGATAAAGGGTTTTTACGATTTTGATCAAAAGACTTTCAGTCATTTGCATTACCTCTTCTTCACTTGCAAAACTCATCTCAACATCAAGCTGTGTAAACTCTGGCTGTCTATCCCCCCGAGTATCCTCATCTCGCATACACTTTGGAAATTGAAAATATTTTTCAATGCCAGATGTCATAAGTAGTTGTTTGTATTGTTGTGGTGATTGTGGAAGTGCATAGAAATATCCCTTCTCGAGCCTTGATGGTACAAGATAGTCTCGAGCACCCTCGGGAGTAGACTTGGTTAGGATTGGAGTTTCAATTTCTGTGAACCCATTGTCTCTAAAATAGTTGCGCATAAGAGAGAAAACCTCACTTCTCATACGAAGATTCCTCTGCATACGTGCACTCCTGAGATCAACATATCGATACTTCATTCTAGTCTCTTCGCCCACAACACGAGTATCGTCACTTATTTCAAACGGCAGAGTCTCAGATTCATTAAGTATACCAATCTCGAGAATCTCAAGTTCGATATTTCCATTCTGCTTGTCCGCTTGTCTGTTCTTTTCTGGACGTTCGTTTACTTTACCTTTGACCTCTACCACCCATTCTGGTCGAGTTTTTTCTGCAACTTCTTTAGCACTTGATCCTGGGAGCACAACACCCTGTACTTTGCCTGTCATATCTCGAAAGTCAAAAAAGATGAGTTTACCTTGATCGCGCCTCACGTCAATCCACCCCTTGATGATAACTTCCTCACCTATCTTTTGACCCAAGTCTTTTATGTATGTTCTTTGCATATTATTTATATAAATTTAAAAACCGCCCTTAAAAATCCAAAATAATTGAATTTTCAGGGGCGGATTTCCGCGGTGCCACCCTGGTTTATAACTTTGATACCCCTCTCTCCTCGCCGGTTGTCAATCGGGTCATAGGATGTATTTCATTATGCTTTATTATACCACATAAATCAATAGATTGAATTACCAGTCAAAATATGGCAAAATAAATAATACTATGACACCACAAGATACCACACTACTTCTTGAACGCGCTGTTGAAGAAGTTATCAATAAAGAAAATATAGAAAAGAAACTTCAAAACGGACAAAGACTCCGTATCAAACTTGGTATTGATCCTACAAGTCCCAACATTCACCTTGGACGCACAGTTCCTCTACTCAAGCTTAAAGACTTTCAAGATGCAGGACATCAAATTGTTTTTATTATAGGAGATTTTACAGGTGTTATTGGTGACACATCAGACAAAGACAGTGAACGCCCAATGCTCAAAGAAGATGTTGTCAAAAAAAATCTCGAAAGATATGTAGAACAGATTGGTAAGATCATTGATATTACAAAAATAGAAATTCACAATAACTCATCTTGGCTTGGTGGACTTACTTATGGAGAAATAGGTAGACAAGCAGATGTGTTTTCTTTGAATGAGTTTATCTCTCGAGACAACATCAAAAGACGTCTTGATGCCGGCAATCATATATCTCTTCGTGAACTACTCTACCCTCTTATGCAAGGGTATGATTCCGTTGCTGTCAAAGCAGATATAGAAATCGGAGGTACAGATCAAAAGTTCAATCTTTTAGCAGGAAGAGATCTTCAAAGAGAGTATGGCCAAGAACCTCAAGATATTATTACTCTTCCACTCATTGAAGGACTCGATGGGCGCAAGATGAGTTCAAGCTGGGGTAATACCGTAAACCTCCTCGACACACCACAAGATATGTACGGCAAACTAATGACACTCAAAGATGAATTCATCATCAAGTATTTCACCATACTCACACGAGTACCAATGGCTACAATAGAAGAATACAAAGAATCGCTCGCAAACGGAGAAAATCCTCGCAACATCAAGATGAAACTTGCATTCGAAATTGTACGTTTCTACCACCAAGAGGACGAAGCTCGCAAAGCAGAAGAGTATTTTGTACACACTTTTACCAACAAACAAATACCTGAGGAAATGGGAGAGTTTGCACCTAAAGATTATAATATTGTCCTTATCCTCATCGAATCAAACATAGCAACATCAAAAACAGAAGCAAGGCGCCTCATCGAAGATGGATCTGTTAAAATAAACAACGAAACAGTGACTGATGTGCAATATACAGTAGAAAAAAACTCCATTCTTCAAAAAGGCAAAAGAGTTTTTGTAAAGATTGTATAGTGCAAAAACTACAAAACACCGATACTTTGTTTGATTTGTATGAGCTTTTCTTGCGCGATTTTGTTTGCCTTTTCTCCTCCTTCTTTTATGACTTGATGAAGATATTGTGTGTCTTCTGCGATCTGATTTCTTTTTTCTCGAAGCGGTCTCACAAAAGCTATAATATCTTCGGCTAATTTTTCTTTGAGAATTTTATACTTTCCTTTATTTGTTTCGTATATTTCTTTTAGCTCATCTTCACTTCTAAAGAGCTTGTGAATCGCGTAGACATTCTGAGGCACATCCCCCACAGAATCAGTCACAATAGACATACAAAGCTTATGTATCTCACTATCTTCTGCAAAGAGAGGAATGTGGTTGTTGTAGCTTTTGCTCATTTTGCGACCGTCAATACCAGGTACAGTTGCCACATCTTCCAAAACAAGCTCTTTAGGGAGCTTGAACACGTCTCCAAAAGTATGATTGAATTTTTCTGCAATATCACGTGTGTATTCGATGTGCTGTTTTTGGTCAAGCCCTACAGGAACAATGTCTGGTTCATAAAGCAAAATATCTGCCGCCATAAGAACAGGATAGTTGAATGTTCCAACATTGATTTCTTTGTTCTTCGCTCCCGCATCTTTGAATGCATGTGCTCGAGCAAGATATGGCATTGTCACAAGTGTATCAAATATCCAACAGAGCTCTGTATGTGCACTCACATCTGACTGTTTGAATATAATTACTTTTTTTGGATCAAGACCGATCGCAAGAAAATCAATAATCATATTGATTGTCATATCACGCATTTCTGCTGCATTATGGACAAAGTTGAGTGCATGATAATCTGCAATCATCACGATAGTATCATGTGTGTTTGCCATTTCTATCCACTGCTTCATCGCACCAAAATAGTTGCCAATATGAGGTCTTCCTGTTGGTTTGATTCCTGAAAGAATTCTTTGTTGTGACATATTTTTATAGTATAAAACAAATCAAGAGATAAAACCACTATATTTCTTTGTCTAATTCCTTGTTCACTTCGGCTATTTTTGCCTCTAGTTTTTTGTTGATTTCTGTTGGTGTGCGGTGCAACACATCAAGTTCGAGCTTGAATGTTGAACCCTTGTTCTTACCTTCTGATTCCGCCCAAATTCGCCCTCGATGGGCTTCAAGCATTTTTTTGGCAACATAAAGACCAAGTCCTGTTCCGGAGATATTGGTTCGTGAAGCATCTGGCGCTCGTGTAAAACGTTCAAAAAGTTTTGGCAACACATCGTGTTCGATTCCTACACCAGTATCTTTGATTGATACAATAATCTTGTCATCTGGAGTTCGTTCGATAATAAGATTGATAACTCCTTTTGGTGTATATTTGATTGAGTTGTCGATAAGGTTTGAAATCACCTGTTTTATCTTTCCCCTATCTCCGTGAATAAAGAGGTCGCTTGTATCATCAACAGAAGAATTAAGCTCCAAACCAGAAATTCTAATGTTCGGTTGTAGTTCGAGTACCACCTCCTTTGCAAGTTCTCTCAAATCAAAATCTGTAAAATCATATTTCATTTTACCTTGATCCATTCGTGACACATCCAGATAATCACCCACAAGCACAACAAGAGATTGTGTGGATTTGAAGATTGTCTCAAGTGCGAGCCTGAGAGCATCTGGCAAAGCCCCAAAATCCCCCTCAAGGATCATAGACGCATACCCCTTGATAGCAGTGAGTGGTCCACGAAGCTGGTGTGATGCAAGAGAAATAAACTCTGTTTTTTGTTCGTTTGCTTCCTTTAGATGTTTGTTGAGTTCGATAAGATCGGTATTCAATGCTTCAATTTTATTTTTGTAGATATTTTCTTTTTTGATACTACGACCAAGAACAAAGACAATAAATCCAGAAATAAGAAGTGTGATAGTATTCAAAATAGAATCACTCCACCCCTCAAGGAAAAAATATTCTGATGCAACAAGAGGAACAAGTATCCACGCGAGAAGCTGTTGGTTGAAATACTTAAGTTCAAAAATATCATATCTATTGATAGCAAAAACAATAAACATAATAAAAACAGGAAGAACAAAGAGTCCATAAAGCTGTATCTCATAGACATATGTCACACTTGATAAATACCCTGCCAAAGAAAATGTCCCCAAGAAGGCAATGATTGATGCTGTTACAATGATCAAACTCCTCTTGTTCACCACAACCATTTTACGCTTCCATTCTATCCACGATATGACACCAATTGCAATTATAGTTCCCACTTCAATACAAAGACGATAGTAGGTAAGATATACATCTTCGACAGATTCACATTGTGTATGATCGAACCCAAGAATTGAATTGCCTGAGAGAGTGAGTACAAGCGGGAAAAGTGTCAAAGAAGCAAGAATTGTTTTTTGTCGCAAAGACAGATCTTGTCCCGTAATAAACACAACATAAAAATACAATGCACCGATAAACATACACACATCGGTATAATCCAGAAAAGCCCAAAAAACATTCACAAGAAAATAATTGTCAGTAAACCATGTAATCCAGTCTCCCACGAGCCATAGACACAAATACCCCACGAAAACAAAAAAAGAAAAATTGAGTGTTTTTCGATCTTTACTCAATATATAAATACTCATCGCAAGCAAAATACCTGCCGGAAGAAGATGAGAATAAGAAGCGATTGTTCTCAATGGACCAGCACCCGCAAGACATGTATTAATCAAGTTTGTCATACTTTTTAATTATATCATCAATATGTGTTTTAGTAACAGGGTTTTGACAAAACCAAAAAGCATCGCTCTCAATATTTGTTGGAGATAAAGCAACAATAATTGGTTTTACTCCGAAATAATCAAAAAGATTTTTAAATACAGGTAAAAAAATTTCTGATGTAAATTTTTTTTCTTCCGAACAAAGCATAAAATTTTCAAAAAGAATTGCGTTTTTAATAAACAAAGGAAAAACTTTTTTGTAATACTGTACAGCACTGAAACCAATACCTTTTTCTAACCACGGTGTAATATCAAAAAAATAATCTTTATCAATATGGGTGTAATTAAAATCAAAAAGTCTGTGATGAAAATCAATAAGAGATTCACCCCAAAAAGTCTTCACATCTTTAAGCTTCTTTCCATCAGATGCAACAAAATCAATAATGAGTTTGTAAGAAATCTTTTCTCCACCCTTTTTACCCACCCCTTCATAAAACCCAAGCTTACCCAAAAACCATTTCCACTCATTATTTGATGTGAATTTGTCATCATAATATTCCAAAAAAAGAGGCTTCATACCTACCCCGTCAGCTATAATCAAAAATCGAGATACTTCGATGTTAGGAGTTGCCACTTGCCTAAAAATCACGAGTCGAGGATCACCCACAAACGGCTCTGGAATACCGACATCTTTGAGATATTCTTCTACCTTTTGGGCAAGTAGTGGATCTTGCCTTCTTCGTTCTAGTTCTTGAAGAGCCTCCTCCATAGAAGCAAAATAAACATACTCATCAAACTTTTTACGATCATTCACTAATTCATCTATTAAATTTTTATCATCTTGTTCATCTGATTTCATATCTTTTGGTTCCATAGGATTTATTATACACCAAAAACTATTTTTTAATGGTGCACAGGAACTACTATTTAGAATTAGTTTTTAAAAACCAACACCATTCGAGAATAATTTTCCTCATTAAAAGGTACTTTTCTATTCATGTCCCCAAACGCATATATAAGTGTTAGTTTATACTTTTGACACAAAGAAACAATTTCATCAAAACTGTATAATCTCAAATAAGTTTTAAATTGCGAAATTTTTTTGTCTATAACCCTTACATGATCATCCACCAAAACACTTTTAACATCTCAACCTTTATTTGTACATCTTCTTGTATCAAAGATATTTAATCTTCGAAGGAGACATTGCTATTGAGCAATCTCTCAGATGGAATCGAAAATGCAAAATTAATTCCTATAATAAATACAATAAATTTAACTTATAAAAAAGGAGGAAGAAAATCTTCCTCTAATACATTTTATATAATCACATCTCTTCGTCACTACATTCATCATCCAATTCGCAGCAGTCCCACCCCAACCCACTCATACCAGGAAAGAGAGACTCTGTTGCCGAATAGTCTTCTCCAAAGAGATCATGCAAATCACGACAGGTCTGCCTGAAACAACGGGCGTGCTCTTTGCGATCATCATTTCCCCCTAGCTCAGCACGAATGCCAAAATATGGATCGTGATGAAGAAAGCGACCAAAGATATCCATGATGTCCTTGAAATACGATCGAGTGTCCAAGATATGTTGGTGCCAGAAAGCATCGACTACACCATTTGGAACCCGTTTGTGCCCAGGACGCAAGAGGATGAGAATCAAGAAGCGTTTATACCAGAATTCAGCCACCGACACTTGTTCTGGAGTCCACACTTCCCCTTTACTACCAATTTCAGGTTTACCCAGTTTCAACTTGACTTTTGACAGATCAAGTCTTTGGATCTTATCCAAACCGTCTCGTTGTTGTTGTGAAAGGCAGCTCTGGAGAACATCATCCAGAATGAGTCCATGACTATTACGCCCGATCATGGCAGAAGCACTTGCTAATGCATTTTTCAAGGTTTCTTGAGATTATATTGTTGCTTGTTTGAAGGAACATGCATTAGAGAATCCCTAATACAGTTCCTCTACAATACTATCCCCTTTCTAGGACACCTGTCAATAGAACTCGAATTTTGACTTATTTCTTCGTTGAGCATAAGTTTTCTTCTGGATTACAGACTGTTTCTACACATACATTGTCAAAATTTCGACACACATATTCGCATCCATCTGTATTCATACATTGCGCAAACTCATACCCAGGAAGCTCAAAAGTACGATAATTACTAAGATTGTTTGATGGACAATCATCGGTCTCACAGTCACGATAAAAACAAAGTTCAAGCTCTGGATCACAAGGTGTTTCTATATGGACTATAAAATCCTTGACCACCATATATCGCATAATAGAGGCAAGTATAGCAATACCCAGACTCAAAAAAAAGAAGATGTTTAGTATTTTTCCAAAATCAATTTTTGATAACATAATAGTACAATTGTAGCATTATCTCATAAGAAGATAAATCCCAATACTCATCACAACAATCGAAATGAATTTTTGTATGAGATTTTTGGCACTGATATCTTCGTGCACAAGATGAGGAAAAAAAAGTGTAAAAATAACACCCTCAATAAAAACAAAAAGCGGTTGAGCTGTATACTCCACAAGTACTACCAGAGCAACTGGTGCGAGGAGTACAGCATAGTTGTTGATAGCAATCCCCACCACCTCTGCAATCTGCTCAAAGATATTGAGCCCGAGCACCTTGTTACTATTCAGTCTTATAACACCAGTGAACTCGTTGCGGAACTTACGGTCAGCAAAGAACGCGAGTGCAAATATAGCCATGCCTATTTGATTCCAAAACATCGATACAACAAAGGGCAAATCGTCGATTGCAGATTTCTTGAAAAAAACATTTGTACAAGCAATAAAAAGTGCCGACAAGGTCATAATAGAAGCTGTGGTTTTGTTGATTGAGATACTCTCCCCCTTTTTGAACTCAAGTGACAATATAAGAGCACCGATAATTACAATAACAGATGCAAAGAGTTTGTCAGACGAGAGATACTCCCCAAGGAATGCGACACCAAGAATATAACTAAAGACTGGCGCCAACTGCCAAAATGGTACGATATAGGATGCATCTTCTTTTTCCAGAGCTTTGAGATAGAGAAACACTGCAAAGTTATATAAAAGACCAGACAGGAGAAGATATATCACATCACTACTCTCTACATAGAAGACCTCTGGATAGAGGACAGCGAGAAATATACTGATAGGGATTGCAACAACACCCACAAATATCATGAGTCCTCCAGATCCCCCACCCTTAAAATACTTGGACAAAATAATCTTGTCGCAATGATTGACGAGACTCCAGACAAACGGCGCTCCGAGAGCGACTAGAAACCATGATTGCATAATATGATAATTATATCACAATTTTTAAATCCCCCAATAAGTGACCAAAGGCAAATCAGTAAACGTAGGAAACACACTTCAGACAGACAATGAAAATATTTTCTTATTACTAAGCATGATGCTATATAAAAAACGGTCTGGCTCAACCAGACCAAATTACTTTTCGAATTAAAGATACTTGCTTGGAAGAATGCCAAAATGCTCACTCAAAACATTGTATCGATCCTGAAATTTTTTTCTGACCTCAGGGAGAACAATCTTTCTTTTCCAATCAAGCCTTAGCTTTCTTCGGTTTTCCTTTAGGATATCACCCACGCTCTGCCCACTGTTTTCTTTCCAGTAGATAGAGAAAAATGGTCCGACCATATGGGATGCCCCGTCAGCCGATGAGACAATCTGAACCTCTATAGGTTTTTTTCTGATCTGACTCTTAGAATCGAGCATACAAATATATCCGGTGATAGTCGCGATTTCTTCATTATTGAGACCCATCGCTCTCAAATCATTTTTGAATTCGATGCCGAGCTTATGCTCACGATCAAAATCGATGACTTTTTGGTAATCATGCAGCCAAACCATGGCGAGGCAAATTTGTTTGTTAGCCTCAGTATACACATCACACAACTCAAGAACGATTTTTTCAACTATGTTCAAATGGAAAGCAATAAACCATTCTCGATGAATGAAGGCTTTACTGCTCTTAATTTTTTGCTTTACTTTCCTTTTAATTTTTTTTGAATCAATCATGGCAATAAAAAAGTTCGGATTTGATCCGAACAAGTTACAGTTTAGACCAGAATTTCAGAGATAATAAATTCTCTTTGCTTATCGTGCAACAAAAAAGAAACATCATCTCCTTCCGACTTTCTGAGCAATGCCCTAGCAACAGGAGAAATAAAACTAATGAGAATCGGCTCTTCCTCATTATGCCCATCATTTACAGGATACATATTGCTATCAAACCAGGCACTGCCGACTTTATACCAAATATGCTCACCTTCATCCGACGGTATAAGACCGACCACTGAGCCCAATTCGACTGGGCCACCTACTTTTGGGTTTGGAACGGTGACAACCACACTCTGAACAAGCCTGTCAGCATCAATAAATAACTTATCCATGAGTGCATAAGTTTCCATAGCCGCATCGTATGCAGCATTATCGTGGAAAGTCTCAGCACCTTGTTGACAAGCAGCACCAATTTCTTTACCTGCTTCACTTCTCTCTTTCTTCAGTTTCTTAACTTTTTCAAGTAGGACTGCGTAATCTGTTTGCGTAATAGGTAATTTATTCATGACACAAGAACATCTAATCTTGATCAAGATTACCTTAAATTATTAAAAAGTCAATGTGTCAATACGTTTGATATCAAGCCCTAGATCTTCGAGATAAATCGTTGTTATACTTTTTGTAGTCGATTCATCAATATTAAGTCCCAATTTCGATACACATGACGCCATTTCATCTTTACCCGATCCTTCAATTTCAAGAATTGGATTTAAATTTGGCCATTCATCAATATATACTTCCACATCCCCGAGCATCCATTTCTGTCTTCTATTTTCCTGATAACTCCTCTTTTTTAAACCCGCAAGTTTGAGCAATTCTTCTGTTTCACCAAAATGACTAACATTTATCTGATGCTCTAGCGTACCGTCTATGCTATTTTCATCAACTATTTTTTTGACACTTAATGTCACACAGCCAAATTCTTCTCTGAGCCTAACCCATGCCGAAGTGTCATCCACTATATCAAAGATTGACCTTTTCATCGTAAACTCTGCATGCACAAGCTGAGCACCGACACTTTGCAATCTTTCGATTATTTTATTTTTATCTATATCTTTAAATCTTATTTCTTTTTCTATTTTCATTTTATTAAAAATGACCACATTAATAGTGGTCATATTAGACTATCCAAGCAATGATAGCAAGGAATCGATTTTTTGTAGAATCTGCTTTGGCGTCAAGGCTGGTGCAACAACTCTAACATTATCATCAGCGCTCAACAACCTTTTGGATAGCAAATCATTTTCAAACCAATTCATGTTTTCATGAGTTAGGACCAAAGTTGCGGCGTGCAGTCCATCTGGAATATCTACTCGGTGCAGCTTTTCGCCGCTGGTTGAGTAAACTTGCCCTGCAACTTTCTTATCCATCCGCAACTCTCTGAGTCTGGCAACCCCGATGTGTCGCAAGTCATAATGCTCCTTAGAACCACGCGCGAAATAACGATAATGCTGGTAAACTTCTCCCTCATCCGCGAAATCAAATTGAACATTTGAGACTTCCCCTAGCAATATCGCTGAAGAAAAATCCCATCTGTGATTATGAATATTTTGAGGAGTCCGTTTGTATCCACCCAAGACTGGGTACCAAATATGGAGTCGAAGTTTGATTTTCGACTCAGGGATCTGGGAAAGCACTATCTTGTCAAAGCCATTGTCGTGCGTGTAAGAATCGCTATGATACTCATGTTGCTTTGCCCTTGAAACCTCGTCACGAAATTGCCGGAGCAAAGCCTTAACTCCACCACTTTCAATTAGAGACTCAAGTATTGCACATGCATGTTTTTGCTTTTCAGACCTATCAAGCTTGACTAAGCTTGAAAGATTGTCACGAATATCAGTCATAACTTCAGTAGTTCTTTTATTTGCCTTACAAGCTCTTCTTTGCTACACCTTGTATTATCAAGAACGTGATGCGCATATTCTTTCAGCAACATCTCCGCCCTTAACTGGAACCCGATATCAAGCTCAATAGACGAAACACTGTTTCGCTCTTGAAGACGAGACAGCCTGACTGTTGTTTCAGCAGTCAGCACAATAATGATGTCTGGCAATTTGAGATCTGTGAGTTCAAATAGCTTTGCCAGACGAGCATCCATAGCTTGATGAAATGCAAAAGTAGAATAAATATATCTGTCACAAACCACTGACCTAGTTTCAAGAATTTCCGCGATTCTGTGTGAATCGTACTGCACCGCTGCGCGGTAAAAGAAATATCTTGTGACTGGATCAATGCTTTGATCGACTAGTTTTCTAGCTTCCGCGAATCCACCACCTGGACTTTTGTAATACTCCACCCCCAAATCTGCTGCCAAATCTTGGGCGATTGTGGTTTTGCCCACACCATCAATTCCTTCGATACAAATAAACCTTTTCATAAGCAGTTTGTTTTAGGGATTCAATTAACATTTTCTATTTATAAATATACATACTTTGGATATAAAAGCAACTTTTGATATTAAAAAACAGATGGCTGCCCATCTGTTTTTTAATTTATACCCCCTCGCTTTTCAAATCTTCCATAAGCTTCCTTGCTGTCTTGGACATCTTTTTTGGAATTGTCACGTTTACTGTCATATAGATATCTCCTCGTGTTCCATTCTTTGGGAATGGCACTCCCTTACCCTTGACCCGCAGGACTTCTCCAGACTGGATACCCTCGGGTATTTTGACCACGAGTTGTCCATCGAGAGTTTCTAGTTTGTATTCTGTACCGAGTACCGCATCAGTGAGCTTAATCTGAATGTCAGTGAGTAGATTGTGTCCCTCTTTGGTGTAGTGTGGATGTTTCTTGACGTGTACCTTTACATACAAATCACCAGCCTGACCACCACGTATTGCTTCGCCCTGACCAGTAAACCGTACCATCTCTCCATTATTTATCCCTGCTGGTATATCGAGAGAGAGCTCTGTCTGCTTATGGAGAACTCCTGCACCTCGACACACACTACACTTTACCTTGGGAATCCATCCCTCACCATGACAATCGCTACAGACAGCATTGGATGCGAATTGCCCAAAAAATGTATTTCTCGTCTCACGTATCTCACCCTTACCTCCACAGCGTCCACAAGTCATAGTCTCGGTACCCTTCTCAGCACCCTGACCATTACAATGTGAACAAGCCGAGGTTTTGGTGACATAGACCTTACGATTTACACCAAAGATTGCATCCTTGAAGTCAAGCTCAATATCAATTGAGATATCTCTACCTCGCTTGACCTTCTCTCGGCGACCACCACCAAAGATATCTATATCTCCGAAGATATCTCCGAAATCAAACCCTTCTCCACCTCCAAAACCACCAAAGCCACTGAAGTCAAAGTCGTTTGGATTGAAACCCCCACCACCTCCACCCATGTTTGGTCCTGCAGATCCGAAGGTATCGTATTGCTGACGCTTCTTTTCATCCGACAAAACAGCATACGCCTCAGAAGCTTCTTTGAATTTTGCTTCGTTGCCCGAACCTTTGTCTGGATGATACTTGTGCGCGATTTTGCGAAACGCTTTTTTTATTTCGTCCTGAGAGGCAGATTTGTCGACTCCTAAAATTTCGTAATAATCTTTTTTCATTATTTTATTTATTTAATGGTGTGAGAGGTCTGCTGCGGAGGCAAAGCCTCCGCAGCATTAATTAAATCTGACTATTTTTGTTCTGCGTCAGACTTTACCTCCGCGTCATGGACAGTGCTCGCGTCTTCCTTTGGCGCTTCGTTTGTGGCACCAGATTGATTAGCTTTCGCCATCTCTTCTCCAATCTTCGAGAGTTCTGCACCGAGCTCTTCTGTAGCTTTCTTTAGAGCTTCGATATCAGTGCCATCCTTTGCAGATTTGGCTGTTGCAATCTTTGTCTCAAGTGACGCTTTGAGTTCAGCTCCAATCTTATCTGCATTATCCTTGAGAGATTTCTCTGCAGTATAGATTGTTTGTTCTGCAATATTTTTGACTTCTACAATCTCTTTATTTTTCTTGTCTTCTTCGGCGTGGAGTTCTGCATCCTTTTGCATCTTTTCTATTTCTTCTTTTGAAAGACCTGATGACGCTTCAATGCGGATTGATTGCTCTTTACCTGAAGTTTTATCTTTTGCTTTTACATTGAGAATTCCGTTTGCATCAATGTCAAAAGTCACTTCTACCTGTGGAATACCTCGAGGTGCTGGTGGAATGCCATCAAGAATAAATCGTCCGAGAGATTTGTTGTCTTTTGCCATTGCTCGCTCACCCTGAACAATATGTATTTCTACTGATGTCTGGTTGTCCGCTGCAGTTGAAAAGACTTGTGAGCGTGATGTTGGGATAGTTGTGTTTTTCTCGATGAGCTTTGTTGCCACATTACCCATTGTCTCGATACCGAGAGCAAGCGGGATCACATCGAGAAGGAGCACATCTTTGACATCTCCTGCGAGGATACCTCCCTGGATTGCTGCGCCAAGCGCTACTACCTCGTCTGGGTTTACAGAGATATTAGGCTCTTTACCAAAGTAGTCTTTTACTGCCTTTTGGAGTGCTGGCATTCGAGTCTGACCACCAACAAGGATCACTTCGTTGATATCTGGAATCTTGAATGGTGACGCCTCCATTGCACGCTTGGTTATTGTCATTGCACGATCAATGAACTCAGCTGTGAGCTCTTCGAGCTTTGCTCGAGTGAGTGTAATGAGTAGGTGTCGTGGTCCAGATGCATCAGATGTAAGAAATGGAATATTGACTTCTGTCTGCACCGCTGTAGAGAGTTCTATCTTTGCCTTTTCTGCCGCTTCGTCAAGTCTCTGAAGTGCGAGCGCATCACTACGAACATCGATACCACTCTCCTTTTTGAATTCATCGGCGAGGAAGTTAATAATCTTTTGGTCAATATCTTTACCTCCAAGGTGTGCATCACCGTCAGTAGACTTTACCTCGACAACATCATCTCCCACTTCGAGAACAGAGATATCAAATGTACCCCCTCCGAAGTCGAAGACAACAATCTTTTCATCCTTTTTCTTGTTAAATCCGTATGCGAGCGCTGCCGCTGTAGGCTCGTTGATGATTCTTTTGACATCGAGTCCAGCAATCTTGCCAGCATCTTTGGTTGCTTGTCTTTGTGCATCGTTAAAGTATGCCGGCACTGTGATCACCGCTTCTGTCACCTTCTCACCTAGGCGCGCCTCTGCATCTGCCTTAAGCTTCTGTAGGAACTGCGCTGAGATTTCTTCTGGGCGATAGTTTTTTGCTCCCATCTTGACCTCAATACCGCCATTTGCAGACTTCAATACCTCGTATGGTACTGATGCTTTGTCTTTTTGTACCGCATCTTCATCAAAGTTGTGACCGATGAATCGCTTGATTTGGTAGATTGTGTTTTTAGGGTTGGTGACTCCTTGTCGTTTTGCAAGAAGGCCTGCAAGACGATCACCTGTTTTACTTTCTGCAACAATAGAAGGAGTGGTTCGTGCACCTTCTGCGTTTTCTAATATTTTTGGACTCCCTGCTTCCATCACTGCTACAGCAGAGTTTGTTGTCCCAAGATCAATTCCAATTATTTTTGACATAGTGATTTTATTTTAAATTAACAATTTTATAAACGATTTGAAAATAAAATAATCTTCAAATCACAATAATCAGTAACCAAACAATAACCTAGTCCATTTATAAATTTCAAAATTAATTAATTGAAATTTATTTGGAATTTGATGATTGTCTATTGGAGATTCGCCGTAGGGGCTCGTGGTTTAGATCCACTCACAAAAAGCAGTGATGAGTAAGGAGAGATTATTTTGTCTACAAAAGTTGTAGCTGGCTTGAAGTTACAGACGTCCTTGGTCTTTGCACATGGGAGTGCGATTTTAACCTCGTGATCTTCTACACTTCCAAGTTTTATAGCCTTAACAGGAGTTGCGACAATTTTACCAGCCTCATAAGAGACAGCAAACCAAACACGAAAAAGTACACCGTCTTTGACGATTATTTTCTCAACTATTTGTTTACGCGCAGTTGTAAGCATTGTGGATGTAATTATATCAAAATTTTGCTTTTGTCAAAGTATTGACAAAATAAATATAAATGATTAAATGAATAAAGAAAGTGAAACATGCCTATGCAAGACAAATATAGAGAATGGATCAGCCTGAAAGATACAGGCGACCAAGATAATATGGTTGAAGGAGGCTATTGCACGGTCTTTGAGATCATGGGTTTTGGAATGAGTTACGGGACTGGTCAACTAAGTTACAGAAGAGTTGGACCATCATTCCCTAATAACACAAATCCTGATCTAGTTCAATCGATGGCTATAGCAATACCACAAAAACCGATTGTTCATCATATTTTCACACTCGAAAGAATCACTGATGATGTAGTCGAAGAACTCCGGACCCGTGGAGTTGAGATTAAATTTGAAAATAATCCAGTAGTCAAATGACTGCTGGTTTTTTATTTACTCAAACACCTTCACTCCAGCTGGCCTTATCTCTTTGCCACTCATAAAGTATCCTTTCTGAATCACCTCTGCAATAATACCTTCTTTTGTCTTGTCTTCAGTTGGAACTGTACCAACAGGATTATGTTTTAATACATCGAGTTTTTGACCGAGCGGGTTTTCTTGTACCACACCAAAACGATCAAGCACTGTAATGATTTGATTGTAGATATATTCAATACCCGCTCGCCAGTTTGCATCTACCTTTTCCCAACTCTCTTTGTTCGTCATTGCCATATCAAAAGCATCAAGTGCAGGCAAAAGCTCGGTTACAAAATCGAGATTGGCATACTTAATAAGTTCTGCACGACGAGTATCTTGTTCTTTTTGCGCATTTACATAATCAGCTTTTGTCCTCTGCCACCCAGTGAGATACTCGAGCTTCTCTGCTTCAAGAGTTTTGATTTTTTCTTTGAGTTTTTTGACTGTATCTGCGAGACTGTCATCAGCGAATTCAACATCATCGTGACTATCTACCGCCTTTGCCTCTGCGGTTTCTTCAATTATTACATCATCTTTTTGTATATCATCGTTCATATGGATTTATTTTATTTATTTTAATTTTTTCTTATTATAACATATCTCATTATTCACAGATAGGGGTTGGACCCCTATCTGCTATATGCTAACATTAAGCAATGCCGTCAAAAAGACCCAAAATTGTGGTTGGTGAATATTATCATATTTACAATCGCGGGAGTGACAAAAGAATAATTTTTAATGATGAAAGTGATCTTGCGAGATTCCTAGAGAGTGTATTTATTTTTAATACTGTTAATCCTATCGTCAGTATTGTTAACAAGAAAAAGAATTTAGGATTAAAGCGGCTAAAGATAGGGGTCCAACCCCTATCTGAGCCACTAGTGAGCATAGTTGCCTATTCCCTTTTACCGAACCATTTCCATTTTCTTATAAAACAAATTAGAGAAGGTGGTATTTCTGAGTTTATGAAAAGATTACAGGCGGGCTACACTTCTTATTTTAATCAGGAACATTCGAGATCGGGCTGTTTATTCCAAGGAAAATTTAAATACAAAAATATTGCCACAGATGAATATTTTAAAACACTCTTCTGCTATGTAACTTTTAACCAACAGGTGCATAACATACCAACTGAGATAATTCATTTAACAAGTTCCTCATTTTATGAATACAAAACCAAAATACCTTATCTCACATGTAAAAGTGAAATGGACTATATTTTTAAAGTATTTGGAAATGTAGAAAAAATAGAATCTTATGGGAATGAGACTGTATCCATCATCAGAAAACAGAGAGCGCAGAAAGATCTCGAATTAAACAAGGACCTGCTCGAATAGATAGGGGTTGGACCCCTATCTATGATCGATAAAAACAAATGCACCCATCTGGGTGCATTTGTTTTTGAAATTATCGCTTACTCCACTGTGGAGCCTTTCGAGCTTTCTTCAAACCGAACTTTCGTCGTTCTTTAACTCGTGGATCACGCTTCAAGAATCCTGCTTTTTTCATTGTACTTCGGAGAGTTGTCTCGTGTACAATGAGCGCGCGAGCAAGACCAAGTCTGATCGCTTCCGCTTGAGACGCAATACCTCCACCCTTGACCACAACACCTACTTTAAACTTCTGAGACACAGCTTCTTGATGAAGTGGTTCTGATGCTATATCTTGAAGTTCTTTGACTTTGATAAAATCAGCAAGAGGTTTTTCGTTAATAGTAAATCCTCCTTTGGAATCAGGAGTGATACGAACACGCGCTACAGATGTCTTACGTCGTCCTACTCCTTCGATAAATTTTGTTTCTTTTGTACTCATATTATGTTTATTATTATTCTGTTATTTCAAGATTAAGCATAAATCGAGTTCGAAGTTTGTTTTTTGGAAGCATTCCAGAAACAGCATTGCGGATGACTTCGGCATAGCCTTTTTTCTCTGCTGTTTTTTCGAGAGTTTCTTTTGTAAGACCTCCTGGATATCCAGAATATCGTGATCGTGTTTTTGTTTTGAGTTTTTTATCGTCAACTGCGATTTTAGAAGCATTCACTACTTTCACCTTACTTCCAACAATTGCATTTTTGACAAAATCAGTCTGATCTTTACCAATAAGAAGCTTCGCTATTTTTGTAGCCAATCTTCCTAACTTTTCATTTGTTGCATCTATAGTAACCATAGTCATAGTATTAAAATTATTTTACTTTACAAGCTCAATCATTGCCATTTTACTTGCATCTTTTGCTCGACGAGGCATTTTGACAATTCGTGTATATCCTCCGTTTATATCGGCAAAACGTGGTGCGATTTCTTTGAGGAGCTTGTGTGTTGATGTGTTGTCTCCGATTCGTGAGACAATGAGTCGTGTACTTGAAAGAGTGTTTTTCTTTGCATTTGTAATAAGCTTTTCTGCGTATGGTCGGAGCGCTTTTGCTTTTGTCTCTGTCGTAACAATACGCTCTTTATCAAACAGCGCAACAGCCAAAGACTTCATAAGTCCTACTCGCGCACTTCTTGATCTATTGAATTTTTTTACTTTGCTGTGGTGTCTCATAAATATGTATTATTAAATTGAAAAACTTATTTTAATTCGATATCGTATTCCTTCAAAATCTTCTTAATTTCGCCAATACCTTTTGCTCCAAGACCTTCGATATCCAAAAGATCTTTTTCTTTCTTTCGTGAAAGTCCACCAAGTGTTCTTATGTTTGCATTGATAAGAGCATTTGTTGTTCTTTGAGAAAGATCAAGAGATTCAACTCGAGTCTTTAGAATATCGTCGATAGTGTCTTTGTCGATTGACATTTCTGATACCTGAGATGATTTTTCTTCGAGTTTTTCGATAACCCCATCTTCTTCTTTGAAACCTACGATCGATTTGAGTTGAGAAATCATAATTTGAATTGATTTTTCGAGAGCCTCATGAGGAGTGATACCTCCATCTGTTTCGATGTTTAAAGTAAGACGATTGAAGTCTGTTCTGTTGCCTACTCGCATATTTTCTACTTCATAACTCACACGCTTAACAGGAGAAAAAACAACATCCATTGCAATTGTTCCAATGTCAACTCGTTCTTTTTGAATCACCTCTTTAGATACAAAGCCAAGACCCTTTTCGATAACCATTTCTATATCAAGCTCTGTGTTTTTGTCTGTGATTTCGTTGATGTATTGTTCTGGATTCATCACTTCAACTTGTGAAGGGATTTTGATATCAGCTGCTGTCACGATTTTTGGACCTTTTACTGACAAGTGTGCAGTTTGTGGTTCAGAAGAGTGAAGTTTGAAACGAATTTTTTTGAGACTAAGAATTGTCATAATCACATCATCTTTGACACCTTCAATAGCAGAGAATTCATGACCAACGCCCTTGATCTTGATTGATGTGATAGCCGCCCCTTCAAGAGAAGAAAGAATGATACGACGAAGAGAGTTGCCCAATGTGTGTCCGTATCCAGGATAAAGACCATCAATAACATAAGAACCCTTGTTCCCCTCTTCTTTAATGATTTTTGGTTTTGAAGGCAATACGATTGTTGTGTCAGCCATAATATTTAAAAAATAAAATGAATAATAAAATCCAAAAAATATAAAATAATAATTATCTTCGGTAATACTCAATGATTTGACCTAAATCAAACATAAGTTCTGCTTTGTTTTGTTTTGGTTGACCGACTACTGAAACACCTTTTGTATTTTTGTCGTATGAAAGCCAGAGAGGAAGTGTCACATCTTTGAATCGATCTTCGAATGTCGCCATTACCCCACGACTGTTACTTGATTCTTTGACAGATATCACTTCTCCAGTCTTAACCACAAAAGATGGAATGTTTACTTTTTTGCCGTTTACTTGGATGTGTCCATGAGATACCATTTGACGAGCTTCTCTTCGAGTACGAGCAAAGCCTCCTCGGTAGACCGCATTATCAAGACGTGTCTCAAGAGCAACAAAGAGATTTGTTTGTGGATCTGTAGATTTTTTTGAAAGGATTTTTTTGACGTAGTTTTTGAATTGTTTTTCACTGATTCCATACATAAAACGTGCTTTTTGCTTTTCGTTGAGCTGAGCACCGTACGCACTTTTTGGACGTGCAAATTTTGCATTCTTCTTCTCTTTTGAGAGAACAAACTTTTGAGTCTGTGTCTTTTCAAACACAGGTGCTCCAAGTCGTCTTGCTAATTTGTATTTTGGTCCAATTATCATAAAACTTTTTTAATATAATGATTAACTAATGAAACTAAACTCTTCGAGGTTTTGGAGCTTTTGGTCCGTTGTGAGGGATCGGGGTCACATCTTTGATTCCTGTAATTTCAAAATTACCCTTAGAAATAAAACCTCGAATCGCAGACTCACGTCCTGATCCAACACCATTTACAATAACAGACACTTGTCTCATACCGATAGCAAGAGCTTTCATACCAAGAGTTTCACCTACCTTTGCTGCAGCAAAAGGAGTTCCCTTCTTTGCGCCTTTAAAGCCCATATTACCACTTGAGGCCCAAGCGAGGGTATTACCCTTCACATCAGTAAGAACAACCTTTGTGTTATTGTATGTTGCTTGAATATTCAAAATACCAACATCAGCTCTCTTTTTTGAGAGTGAAGCAACTGACTTTTTTGAGTCATCTGTTTTTTGATCTTGATCTGCAATTCTTTTCTTTCCCATAAAATTATTTTATTTACTTGATTGATTATTTCTTTTCTGCTTTCTTTCGTCCACTTCCCATAGTTTTCTTTGCACCCTTTAATGTACGTGCATTTGTTTTGGTACGCTGACCACGAGCAGGAAGTCTCTTTGCATGACGAGTACCGCGATAAGACTTGATATCTTTGAGTCTTTTTATGTTTGCAGAAATTTCTCGACGAAGCTCTCCCTCGAGTTTGATGTTTTCAATAATCTTTCTAATTTCGTTTTCTTCTTGTGTAGAGAGATCTTTGCTTTTTTTACCAAAATCTACACCAGCATCAGTAAGAATTTTATGAGCAAGTGGTCGTCCAATGCCATAAATTGAAGTAAGTCCAATCTCTAGTCTTTTGTTATCTGGAATTGTTATACCAAGTAGTCTCATAGTTTTATCCTTGTCTTTGATTATGCTTCTTTACAGATTTGCAAACAACACGTATAGCACCGTTTCTTCGAACGACCATACATTTAGCACAAATTTTTTTTACTGAAGCTTTTACTCTCATAAATTTAATAACAGGGGTAAGTATAGTATACTTTACTCTCAATGTCAAAGAGAGCCTGTTTATATATTTTAATTATTAATATCTTCGTGTTATTCTCGCCTTTCCTCCGTATGGATCTATCTCCATTTCTACCCTATCTCCGATAAGAACGCGGATGTGATTATGTCGCATCTTGCCCGAAAGATAAGCCAAAATAACCTTTTTTTCTGATGTTTCTTCTTCACCTTCACACTCCACCTGAAACATAGTATTAGGCAAAGCCTCTACGACGTATCCTGTTTTTGTTTCTGGTTTATTTTTAGTATCCATCAGATGTCTAGTATTATAATCCAAAAAAGCAAGATAAGTCAAGTCTTATTTGATATCTATCTCTACTTTGTCTGCATCGGTAGGAATCTTGGTAATCCAGAAAGGAGTGATTGATGCCTTGAGATCAGAAATTGCAGAATAAGAAGATGCTATGTTTGGTAAAAGTCGTGTATCTTTGCCCAAAAGTGAATTTTTGAAAGATTCTACATCAAACAAAAACTGAATTTGTGTTTTACCCTGAATATCAAATGGAAGTGATGAAGATGCTCCTTTGAGTGATGAAGTAATATCTTTTGTTTCAAAAACAAACTCATCTCCTTTTGCAATACTTATATCTTGTTTTTCTAAAAGTTTTTTTGCCAAAGTGCCTTTATCAAAAACATAAATCTTAATATTACCAACCATCTCAAGAGTAGCTTTATCATTGGTAATTTGAGGAGTACCAACCTTGTAATCAAAAGTTGCCAGATTCTCAAAAAAGATTTGATTATTTGGTATCTCTTTTGAGATCTTTTGTACCAGCTTGTCATGAAGTGTTTGTTTGAGCTCTGCTACTTTTGCTTCTTTGAGTTTTTCATCGAGAAGAGCGATTTTACCCACATTGCCTCCAGTCATCTCTGTTTTTGAACGAGCATAAAATCCTTGGAACCGAGGACTTCCTTTGAAACCAGGAATAGTAAAATCAGTAAGAGAACTGTTGTATTCAGTACCCGGCTTTTCTGCGGTCACTACTACCTCAACACTTCCTGGTACATCTTTGCCTCCTACTTTTTTCTTACCTGGCACAGTAACATCTTTTGTTGTTTTATAGATAAGACCTTTTGAATTTTCAAAACGAGTACCTTTGATGAGTTTTTGACTGTTTGTATCATAATTGTTGTATACAACAAGAGTTCCTTGTGCGTACTCACTCACCTCTTTCTCTCCGACTGACGGAAGAATTGCTTGGACAGAATCGGATAACAACACAGATGAATACCCCACTTCACCGGAGGAAGGATTAAGACTAAAAATAATATTTTTAGGAATTTCTACATCAAACTTTTTGGTTGTTACTGTAATGTGCGCCTTCGCAAAAAAAGATGATGCAAAAACAAATAACCCTCCAGCAATAGCAAAAGTAATCATCCACAAAAAGAATTTTGATGCATCATCTGTTTTGGCAGAGCCTTTGTAATACAATGTCTCTTCATGTGTAGGAGTAAAATGAGACTGATTAGATATAGAACTAGATGGATTTGCAGATTGTGATCCCTTGTCTTGAGATTGGTTGGGAATAGGAATATTACGAATTGATCTTTTTTCTGGGGGTATGATATCGTGGAATTGGCTTTTCATAAATAATTTTATTTTAACAAATCAACAACTTTTAATGAAATCGCGACAGTAAAAGGGATTATTTTTTTACTAAAATATTTTTCACTTACTATCTTAGGCAAAATATCATTACCTCGAACTTGTGCCACACTAAACCCGTCAATAGTAAGAGATTTGCTTGCATATTGTTCTTTCTGAATCCAATCTAATACAAAATGTGACGCAATATTGCGACCAACAACAAAAATTTTGTTTGGTAAAACAAGAGTGTTGTTCATTTTCCATACCACATCACGAAAACATCTCAAAAACTTGTCTTTTTCTTCATTACACTTCTGTCCTATATCCTCAATGTTAAGTATATCAAGATCACCCGAAATAAATCGTCGCATTTTTGACAAAGACTCTTTGATCCCTGACGATTTTTTGCCGAAGACAGCTCGTGCAAGTACTGCACTGCCAAAAGGCAAAGAAGCCTCTGCAAAAATTGCTCTATTTTTTATGAGGACAACTTCGGTGATTTCATTTTCAGGAATAAGAATAAGACAATCTTCATTTTGTGTGACTTCTTGAAGAAGATGATGAGTCACCCCTGTTTGAGAGAGGAACTTGATTGGATTATGAGGAAGGTATTTTTGAATATCGTTTTTAATTTTTGAAATAAAATCCTGAGGCACCGAGCTAATATACGCCTTAATAATGAGAGTGTTCGAAATACGTCCTACAGGATCATCGACAACATATCCATTGAGCTTGTAACTGGAAATATGTTTGTTGATAATCACAAGCTCCGGATGTGCAGTAACAAAAGCATCTTTCACCACTGTGTTAATAAGATCATCAGTAACAGTAAAATCATTTTCTTTTTGTACCACTACCTCGTCATTCCATCCTATGTGCCACGGAGATCCTACAAGAATATAGATTTCTGTTGTGTGCTTCAGAATAGAAAAAATACTGCTTTTGACCAAAGAATCGAAAAGCATATTTATTTTTTTGGAAACAATACGAAGAAGGCCTTCTGCATCAGTAAGCGAATCAAGCTCAAGGCCAAGGCGCCCTACATAGAGAAGTTCTTTTTCTCCTGTTTTTTTGTGATTAAAAACAGTGAGAGTAATAGAGCTTGTATCAATAGAAAAAACCGCATAAGAACCTAGGTTTTTTTGAGAGTGTAAAAAAGGAAACAACATACATATATTTTACCTTAAAACATAAAAAAGTGCCAAGCGATAAATACAAAAAAATTAATTAAAAAAGCCCTAGCAAATAGCTAGAGCTTCAACACAAGCTTCCGTATTGGACCACTTGTGATCATGATTGCGTGAGCAATATCCTGAAGAAGTGGTAACTCAACGAAATCTGAAAACATCAAACCCGAGGCCGCACTAGTAAAAGTATCATCAACTAAATCAATACGGTAAAACACAAGAACTTTATCCTCTTGAATAGCTCTGACTAAAATCGCTTTCTCATTCAGAGATACACGATCATAGCCAACGAGAGCAATAGTAATCGGAGGTCTAGCCGACACTTCTTGAGCAGCATTATGCATCACCTCAATGTATCCTGAGCAAGTATCAACTTTACTTAGGGTTACACCCGGTCGTGAACTGTTAAGCCATGATGGAAAATGATGCATCTGGCTGCACGGAGCATTTGGACTTCCTGAGACAACTCTTGCTTCTGGAAAAACATCCTTAGCATTACGAATCAGGGATTCAATTAAACTATCAATATGAGTTTGCATGTGGGTAAGAACGGGGTTAAAAACTAGGATCATAATACTCCTAAACTGCAATTTGTCCAGCAAAAATCAATACTAAGTAGACTATTCGAGCACTGCTTTTATCCTTCTTACACCTTGAGAGACCGCTTCTTCTTTTTGGATTTTGAAGGTCCCTTTGAGCTCACTTGTGTTTGTCACATGAGGTCCACCACAAAATTCTTTTGAATACGCATCTGCAACAGTATTGCCAATAAAATAGACTGTTACTGTATCGGGATATTTCTCACCAAAGAAATGTATCGCACCAGTCTTGATTGCCTCTTCCTTTGGGAGACTCACCACCTGCACAGGAAGTGCTTGCTTGATTTTGTCATTTACAATATCTTCTACCCTCTTTTTTTCTTCGTCGGTCATCTTGCTGTTATATGAGAAGTCAAATCGGAGACGTTCTGGAGTGATATTAGAACCCTTCTGCCCCACCTCTGGACCAAGTACATCACGAAGTGCCTGCTGGAGGAGATGTGTTGCTGTGTGATATTGGAGAGATTTGTCACTTGTATCCCCTAACCCTCCTTTAAACTTTTGTTCTGAACCTGCACGAGAGAGGTCTTTGTGCTGATTAATCATAATATCAACTCTATCCCAGAGTATTTCTAACCCCCTTTCTTTGGCTTCTTCCGCAATAAGCTCACGAGGCATTCCATGACTAGTTATTAGTTCGAAAACCTTATCGGGCATTAACACTTTTGATTGCATCCCGCCTACAGAAATTGAGGCGAAGTTATCAAAAATTTTCATAGCCTGTGTGAGTGTTTTTCTAAACTTCTCCTCCTCTTTCTTTATTTCATCTGCAATAAAATCTTTTTTCTCAAATGTTTCTGGGTATGCGTCTTTGTAGAGCTCAAGTAGTGGTGCTACGAGCGAATAGATACCCTTGTTTTGAATCCCGAGCTTATCCCAGAATCTGATAGCACGCCGAAGAAGTCGCCTTACAAAATATCCTTGCTCTGTGTTTGATGGTGTCACTCCATCACCAATAAGAAATATTGATGAACGAATATGATCTGCGACAACACGAAAAGTAGATGTGAATGTAGCATCCTTATATGATTTGCCCGACAAATTTTCGAGAGTGCGAATAATCCCTTGAAGAGTATCAATCTCAAAAATATCATTTTTGTTTTCTGAGACAGCAACAATACGCTCAAGCCCTCCTCCAAAGTCAACATTTTTTTGTGGCAATTTTTCAAACCCGCTTCCTGTCTTTTTGTATTCCATAAAGACAGAATTGCCGATCTCAAGAAATCGTCCACAATCGCAGTTGGGATGGCAATACTCTCCAAACTTTGTATCGTGCTTAATATCTGTAAATTCATAAAATATTTCTGAGTCTGGTCCTCCTGGCTCACCTTCTGGCATTTTTTCGGGTACACCGCTTCGTGACCACCAGTTTTTTTTGCTGTCGTATGCAAAGATGCGTTCGTTTGCTTTGATGCCTCGTTTTGATGCTTCTTCTTCGCTTACCAGATCAGCATCGGAAGCATCAATCCCCTTTTTGTGAAAAAGTTGTTTCCATAGATCTATCGCTTTTGTATCTTTTGGTATACCTTTTGACTCGTCACCACGAAAAACCGTGACATAAATCTTCTTTGGATCAAGACCAATCCTATCAATCAAAAACTCAAACACCCAAGGGATCTGCTCTGTTTTGAAATAGTCTCCCAGAGACCAGTTGCCAAGCATCTCAAAAAAAGTCGTATGACGATTGTCGCCTACATCATCAATATCTTGAGAGCGGAAAGATTTTTGTGAATCAGCAAGTCTTTTGCCTTCTGGGTGGGTTTGACCAAGAAGATACGGCACGAGTGGTTGCATTCCAGAACCCGTAAAAAGCGTTGTCGGATCATTCTCGGGCACCAGTCGTGCAGAAGGGATAATCTTATGCCCTTTCTCTTCAAAAAATTCTAAGTATTTTTTTCTTACCTCATTTGTAGTCATATTATAGTGTGATACCAAGTATAATCTAAAAATATAATAAAAAAAAGACCATCTTCTATGTCGAAGAGGTCGTTTGATTGGTATGAGCCATAAACCTTCCTTGAGAAAGAATCCAAAAAGAGACCGATTCACCACAAGCCAAACCGTTTCTTTCCAACATTCTCTCAAAAACAACCCGAAGAGGAGTGGAACACCCAGTGTCTAAATCAGATCTAAAAGGAATGTGTTCTAGCCCCATCATACCCAGTCTTAAGGTAAAGTAATCCCATGGATTTACCGGTACAGAAAGGAGTTTGTCATCTAAAAGAACCATAGACTTTATTTAACACATATTTTAAATAAAGTAAAGTTTTTTATTTGATACATCAAATCCCTTTTGAGATATACTATAAGTATACTCATTAAAAAAATAATGTTATGAATACAGAAGATACAAGCGGTGCATTTTCGCTTGAAGGGATTCGAAGCGAAACTAAAGCACAAATTAGAGAACTCTTAACAACAGGAGGCCACATTGATCTTAAGACACAAAAAGTCTCCTCAGAAGTAACAGAACTTCTTGCAAGCATAGGATATACTCTTTCACCTGAAACAATGGAATCCACTGACCCTGCTGTTATATCGGATGAAATTGCACACATAATCAAAGAATAAAAAATAATTTATTGAAACAAAATATCAACTTTGAGGAATAAGATGAACATTATTCCAAATTTTCTCTGAAATAGTTTTGAGTATTGAAGACAAATCATCAAAATTGTACCCTCTCGTCATTACACAAACAAAATAAGGATTCTCGGGATAATACACGATGCCACAATCATGAAGCTCTCGAACATCATCTGATAGTGTCTTTATACCAAACTTGTGTGACACAACAGTACCAGACGGAACACCAGCCACAATACCATTGGCAAACTTTGTCTTACTCAAAAGCTCCAACACTCGTTCTGAAAGTTCTTTTGAAAGATATGTACCGTTGTACAAAACTCTAAAAAGATACGAATACTCTTGCACCGTGTACCCTTCCTTGTCTTCACTCGGTCGATGAAGTTTGAGATCATCATACACTTTGAACACCTTATCTTCGCCGATAAGCTGAATAAGAGCTGAATTTGCCACATTGTCAGACTCGACAATCAAATGAGTAATAAGCTCGTTTACTGTGTATGTCCCTCCAGAACGAATTGGATTTTCTGGAGTAAAGACTGCCTAAGTCTTCACCAAATCTTTATCATCACCCAAAATAGTAATATGTTTTGTAAGTAAAGAAGACTCCGTCTCAGCCACCCGTAATACGGCTATCAAAGTCAAAACCTTCATCATACTCGCAGGCAAAAAAGTTTTGTCAGGATTG
Organism: uncultured Candidatus Saccharibacteria bacterium; assembly: GCA_964406475.1. Classification (GTDB taxonomy): domain Bacteria; phylum Patescibacteriota; class Minisyncoccia; order Phycocordibacterales; family CAIRYW01; genus JAQBQZ01. The sequence continues at coordinate 515 of CAYORS010000007.1, read as the reverse complement.
ACAGAGATCCATTGACTCGAATTCAAATTTCTAAAATACACCGAAACATCGGTGGCTTTCTTTGTATCTATCTGTTCACTTATATACTCTTCTAATTTGTCTTTAAGTGAGATATATTCTGACGATGTATCTTGATCTAGAACTTTAATAAAAAGAAGTGGATTGATAAACTTATACTCGTCTGAATTTTCTCTTATGTTTTTGAATTGATAAACAGGATTCTTATGTATCAAAAAACCCAACACAACTCCACACAAGAAAAAAGAAATATACTTTAAAATGAATCCATATTTTTTGACCATTACAATGACATTTTACACCCTATACCCTGGAGCATCAATCAATTTTGAAATATAACAAAAATCTGTTATAAATATAGAGTTGATTTATAGGCCCTATCGTCTATCGGTTAGGACGGAGCCTTCTCAAGGCTCAAAGCGGGGTTCGATTCCCCGTAGGGTCAAAATATGAAAAACCACCAGACTATTCTGGTGGTTTTTCATATTTTTGACCCT
>CAYORS010000006.1:30599-35608 GCA_964406475.1 uncultured Candidatus Saccharibacteria bacterium | reverse complement strand
CCAAAAGTAAGAACAGAAAAGAAGTAATAGTTTAATTATAATTATATGCAAATTCACGAACTCAAAAGAAAGACAAAAAACAAAAAGCACGTCCAAGTTGGTCGTGGTGGTAAACGTGGTAAGACAGCTGGACGTGGAACAAAAGGTCAGGGCGCTCGTGCAGGACGAAAGATTCGACCAGAAATACGAGACCGTATCAAAAGACTTCCAAAACTTCGAGGATACGCTTTTAATTCTATCCAAAAGAAACCAATTGCTCTTGATATTGCCAAAATAGAAGCCGTATTTGATGCCAATTCTGAAGTCTCAATCGACAGTCTTCTTAAGTCAAATCTTATCAAAAAGATTCATGGACGAAATCCTAAAGTGAAAATCGTAGGAAGTAAAAAAACAAAAGATATTAAAAAGAAAATAATTGTTTCAGGCGTGCCTGTGACACATCAAGTAAAAGAGCTTATTGTGAAAGCGGGAGGAGAGGTAAAATAATTAAAGGCTCATCCAAAAACTTATGTTCTCAAAGATAAAACTAGTATTGCGTGATCATATGATTCGAAGAAGAATTCTTGTTACACTTGGGCTTCTTGTTGTATTTCGTGTATTAGCATCTATTCCAATTCCAGGTGTTGATTCTTTCAGACTATCTCAATTTTTTGGGAATAATCAGTTTTTTGGTCTTTTGAATGTATTCTCCGGAGGAGGATTGTCAAATCTTTCTATTGTGATGCTTGGTGTTGGGCCGTATATCACAGGATCAATTATTATGCAGCTTTTGACAATGATGATTCCTCGCTTGAAAGCAATGTATCAAGAAGAAGGGGAAGCAGGCAGAAAAAAGTTTAGTCAATACGGACGTCTTCTTTCTATTCCTCTTGCTTTTATTCAAGCAATGAGCTTTATTGTTCTTCTTGAAAAACAAGGAGTTGTTGCTGACCTCAGCCGGTTTGATCTCATTGTGAATACTCTTGTTGTGACAGGAGGATCAGTTCTTCTTATGTGGATTGGAGAACTCATTACAGAGTTTGGTATTGGCAATGGTACATCTCTTATTATCTTCGGAGGAATTGTCGCACATCTTCCTGTGGCAGTGGGGCAGTTATTGTACACATATGATTCTTCAAAGTTTTTGACTTATCTCGCATTTCTCATTGTTGCTTTGTTTATTGTTTATGCGGTTGTATTTATTACAGAAGCAGAGCGTCCTATTCCGATTACCTATGCAAAAAGAATACGAGGTAACAAGGTGTATGGAGGTATCTCAACATATCTTCCTCTTCGACTCAATCAAGCTGGCGTGATTCCCATTATTTTTGCGCTTTCCATTATGCTTTTCCCTCAACTCATCTTGAATGTGGTGAAGGGATCTGTTCTCAATCAAAACATAAAAGATATTGCAGAAAATATTCTTAGTTTTGTGACAAATGGATGGGTGTACGGTGTGTGTTATTTCTTCCTTGTCTTTATTTTTACTTATTTTTATACCGCAATTACTTTCGATCCACATCAAATTTCTGAAAATCTTCAAAAAAATGGTGCGTTTATTCCAGGAGTGCGTCCAGGGCAGTCAACATCAGAATTTATTGGAAAGATTTTGACACGTATTACTCTTGCAGGAGCACTCTTCCTTGGGTGTATCGCTGTTTTACCTCTTGTGATCAAAGCCTTAACGAATATTACATCGATTGCAGTGGGAGGAACAGCTCTTCTTATTGCGGTATCGGTTATCATTGATCTTGCAAAAAAAATAGAAGCTCAGATTTCGATGAGAGAATACTAACATCGGATTAATGCAACGTCAAAATAAATGCAATACCTTTGTGTATTGCATTTATTATTTGTTTCTGTTTTTGATTTTTGTACCTTTTTCGGGTATTATGTGATTATAATTTAATATATTTATGAACAAAAAAGTATTTATTTTTATAGGTAAAAGTGGAAGTGGGAAGGGGACTCAAGCAAAACTTCTTATTGAAAAACTAGGAACAAAAAACGAGAGTGTGTACTATGTGTCAACAGGAGATGAGTTCCGCAGGGTGTTCGCAATGAATACATATAGTTCAAATAAAATTAAGTCAATCGTCGATCAGGGTCTTTTTTGTCCATCGTTTGCGGCTGTGTCTATGTGGACGAATGCCCTCTTTCGTGATTTGAAAGAGAATGAGCATATTATAATCGATGGTACACCAAGAAGTGTTTCGGAAGCAATGGTCTTGGATACACTTTTTCCATTTTATGAGGCAGAGCCTGTAGTGATCTATATTGATGTGAGTCGTAAGTGGGCAACAGAAAAGCTTCTGGGTCGTGCGCGACATGATGATACTTATGATGGGATTGCATCACGACTTGATTTGTTTGATTCTGAGATTGTGCCCATTGTTGATATGTATAAATCGCGAGAAAATATCGTTGTGCATCAAATAAATGGTGAACAATCTGTCGAAGCTGTGCATACAGATTTGATGTTGGCGCTTGGAATATAATTTGTGATTACAATCAAAACAAAAGAAGAAATAGAAAAGTTAAGAAGAGGGGGTAAAATACTTCATGATATTTTGCATTTTCTTGCATCTCATGTAAGAGAAGGTGTGTCTACCAAATACCTTGAAGATATCGCACGTAAAAAAATGGAAGAATACAAAGTAAAGCCTGCTTTTCTTAACTACACACCTGTAGGTGCTGACAGGCCTTTTCCTGCTGTTTTGTGTGTGTCGGTCAATGATGTTGTTGTACACGGAATACCAAATGAACACCCAAAAATTTTAAAAAATGGTGACATCGTCACTATTGATACAGGGATTTGTTCGGAAGGTCTTTATACTGACTCGGCTATTAGTGTTCCTGTGGGAGAGATTGATAAAAAAGCCGAGCTACTTCTCAAAGCTACAAAAGAGGCTTTAAATCAAGCCATTTCTGTAGTAAAAGAGGGTGCCACCACTTCTGATATTGGTGCTATGATCGAAAAAATTGCTCGAAAATACAAGTTTAGTCCTGCAGAAGATCTTGGAGGACATGGTGTTGGATATTCTCAGCACGAAGATCCTTTTATTCCCAATTTCAAAATGAAGGGTTTTGGTGTTGTACTCAAAGAGGGGATGGTGCTTGCAATTGAGCCTATGCTTAATGAAGGAAAGGGTGCTGTTGATTTCCTTTCTGATGGGTATACGGTTGTAACTTTGGACGGCAAAAGAAGTGCTCATTTTGAACATACTATCGTCGTTACACGAGACGGTTTTGAGGTTCTTACTGAGTAGAAAAAAAACACCAAACTTATACACATTTTTTTTGTTCAAATACATTGATTTTTATAGTAAAATTAATGTAAATGTCTGTGTTTAAACGTACAATTTTTTTGATTTTTTCTGTACTCATTTTTTCATCGTGCGCAGATTTTACTTATGCCTATTCTTTTGATCAAAATTTCAAAAAAGTAACGGATTTTTATAAAGAATCCTCTCTCTCTTTGGTTGCAGAAATAAAAAGTGATGCAAATAATATAAACATATTTTTCACACCCCTTTTTTCTGATGTGTCTCGGAATCTCGTATTTATTTTTGATGATATCACCTTATCTGGTGATATGTTTCTTAGGGGAATGTACAACACAGGTCTTGTTGTTTCATCTATGCATGTCTATGGTATAGAAAATATCGGAACTACTCTAGAGACAGGTGTTTCATCTACCGCTTATAATCTTACACATAACTCTGTTGCTCGTTCTCTTCAAAAAACCCCGAGGGTATTAAGCTCTTTAGCCAAAGTGCCGTTTTTTGTAGGAGAATCTTTTTCGGATGCTACAGACCATGCAATCAATACTACAGGAGACTTTTGGGGTACGGTGTTGTTTTCTACACAACAAGCTTACAGAAAATTTGATGCTAATTTTTATACATTTAACGACAATCTCGGTTCTTTTGGGTATAACTTTTCACGTAATGTTTTTGCTCTCGCATCTGTACCAGGTCAAACACTTCTTACTTCTCATGTCTCTCTTTTAGAAAAGACAGGGGATTTTTGGGCAGGAGTAATTAATCATAGTTTTATTGAATCACAAAAAATAAATACTGGAGTTGTTGCAAACACAAAATCTTTTTCTTTGAACACTGTTGCGGGTGTGGGGTTTTTGTGGGACTCTCTCATTGATAAAATTTCGGAGCCATTAGTTCCTTTGTTTGAAAAAGATACTACAGTTAATATTCCTGTTACAAAAAAACAATTAAAAAACCAAATTGATCCTAACCAAAATAATTCTTCTGTAAATCATCAAGGAGAACAATACGTTACTTCTGTTTCAGTAAAAGAAAATTCATCCCTTCTCGTCTCTCTTCGAAAAGAATTTTATTCATTGAATGAATCAACATTGTCTTACTTAAAAAATCTTATTATTTCACAGAATGATAAGGTTTCTGAAGGTGTTTACAAAACAGTGCTTCGTACATCAAGTGAATCGTCTTCAAGTGTGTCTGGATCTGCAACGCTTTCATCTCTTGTATTCGGTTCATCTGAGGGAATTTTGATTGCAGACAATACAGGATCTGTCTCTGTTTCTAACACCCTCTCTCTTTCACATGGAGGGACGGGTACATCTACATCTCCTTCGTACGGTCAGATTCTTTTGGGTAACACTAGTGGAGGATATGATCTTGTTGCTACTTCAACACTTGGACTTGGAGGTATTTCAAGTGCTGTGACCAGTGTAAATATTTCTGTGCCTACAGGTCTTACGGTCTCTGGAGGGCCAATTACTTCTGCAGGAACCATTAGTTTAGGAATTGAATCTGGATACTCAATTCCACTTTCAGCTTCTACAACCGAATGGTCAAATGCTTATAATAATCGGATTGTCTCTGTGACTGGACCCTTGTCATTTATAAACAACACATTGTCGTTTTCTGCATCAGGAGATTGGACAGGTACTTTTGATGGACAAGAAGGAAGTTATTATCTTAATGCACAAAATCTTTCAAATTTCGGAACCCCTTTTTATACATACTTTAGCGCCACAACCACAGACG
>CAYORS010000006.1:0-30499 GCA_964406475.1 uncultured Candidatus Saccharibacteria bacterium | reverse complement strand
ACTTTGCATCGAAGAGTACAACCAACCTTTCAGAAGGAACGAATCTGTATTTTACGAACGGAAGAGCTGTCACTGCGCTCACTGGACAAAATATTTCTCTTTTTACAAATGATGCAAACTATATTACATCAAGTGGTGCTCCTGTTCAGTCTGTGTTTGGTCGAAATGGGTCTGTTACTGCTCAAAGTGGAGACTATAATACTTCTCAAGTTACTGAGAGCGGTAATTTATACTTTACTACAGGTCGTGTTGCATCTGTTATTGCAGGTACAACCACAGACGCACTTCTCGAAGGTAGTACCAATCAATATTTCACTAATGTTCGTGCTGACGCGAGGGTGATTAGTGTTCTGTCTGCAACCACAAGTATAAACTCAATCACAACTCTTTCAAATCTTTCATTACCAGCTACTCAGCTTTCAAATTTCGGAACCCCTTTTTATACATACTTTAGCGCCACAACCACAGACGCACTTCTCGAAGGTGTAACAAACAAATACTACACTTCCTCACTTTTCAATACTGACTTTGCATCGAAGAGTACAACCAACCTTTCAGAAGGAACGAATCTGTATTTTACAGATACTCGTGTTAATACCTATATTAATGCTTCATCAACGATTCCAAAAACATATACATCAAATACTTTTACAGGAAATAATGTTTTTAATGGATCACTTACTTTTTCTTCTTTCAATGGTCCACTTCAAGCAAACAATGGAGTTCTTTCTGCGACATCTTCAATTGGGGTTTTGTATGGGGGTACAGGGCTTGCTTCTGCTCCAAGTTATGGACAAGTGCTTATGGGGAATTCGTCAGGAGGATATACACTTACAGCGACTAGTTCTCTCGGTATAACATCAAGTCAATGGACAACAACAGGGTCTGATATTTATTACAGCGCAGGTAGGGTTAGTATCGGTTCTTCAACCCCTTTTGCAACTCTCGCTGTTAATCCAACAGCAGGTAATGCTTCAAACCAATTCGTAGTCGGCTCATCGACTGCAACAAGTTTTCTTATTGATAATGGTGGACGAGTGGGGATAGGTACAACATCGCCTACATTTGCGCTCGCTGTTTCAGGTACTGAATATATATCTGGAACTTCTACATTGACGCAAATAACAGCTGCGTCAACAACGTTTGATTTTAGATTACCAAGTACTGCATCAGGATATCAGTTGCGGTATGGAGTTGGGTCTGATGGTGGTGTTAAAATGTATAACGCAGGAAACGGTGGAGGAAGTTATATAGATTTTCGGGGAAATAATAACACGGTGTTAATTTCAGGTGCGACACTCTCTGGCACTTTCTTTTCTGGTGCACAATATCTCACAACCCCTTGGCTTGGATCAACAAATAGTTCAGGTAACGATGTGTCATGGGTTATATCAAAGACAGGTAATGGAGGAGGGCGGACTATATATGCTACAACACAAATGTATTCAGCAAGCGGTAATAACGGCCCAAAACTTCTTATTGGAGCTAATGGTATTGACTTTGCTACACGAGATAATTCTTCTTGGAATGAAATTTATGACACGATTGCAATGTCGATTGCCTCATCAACTGCTTATGTGGGCGTAGGAACTACATCTCCATGGAGGAAGTTCTCTGTTACAGGTACTGTAGGATTTTCAAGTCTTACAGGATCAACTGGTACAGGCTCGCTTTGTCTTTCTGCTGACAATGAGGTTGTTTATAACTCTGGTTCCGATAGTTGTTTACCGTCACTTCGTGAGACAAAGCATGATATTACCGATCTGACTCTTTCTGCTTCGGATATTATCTCATCTCTCAAATCTGTGTCATTTATATATAATATTGACGCATCATCAACGGTACGGTATGGATTTATAGCTGAAGATACTGCGCTCATCGATCCTCATCTTGCTACATATAGTGCGTCTGGAAAGATTAGTGGTGTTGATGATCGGGCATTAATATCTGTTCTTGTAAAAGCATTTCAAGAACTAAAATCATCTCTTGATGGTGTGCTTAAATGGTTTGATAATGGTAAGTTGAATATTCAAAACGATGTGTGTGTTGATGATGTGTGTGTGACAAAAGAAGAATTTAAGGCATTACTTTTGCAGAATAGAACACAATCTCAAACAGGAGGTTCATCAAACAATATCACAGAAAATAATACAAACAACACCTCTGGTGGCGAGGAAGAAAGATTCACAAGTTCAACAACTCCTATGGGTGGATCTCAAGAGGGTAGTACGACAGAGTTAAATACAGAGACAAATAATACACCAAACACACCCACAGAAGAGGTAAACCCTCCTGTTCCAGAACAGACTCCAGCTCCACAAAATCCAGAAGGATCAGATGCGCCATCTGCACCGGCACTGTAATTCTTTCAAATTAAATTTAATCACTATATAATTTATGTATGCAAGAGCACTTTAAAGAAAACAAAGAACAAAAATTTTCTTCACCTGAAGAAGAGATAAGCTATTTGCGAAATAAGATTTTGTCCCAAGAGAAAAAATACCTCGAACATTTTTCTGGTGTGGATAGAGAAAGTGTGATTCGTGATGAGATTCGTCGATATGCAAAAGCAAATCCCGACGAGCTTCTTGAGAAGGGGCACAAAATGCTCGAACACGAAAAACAAGAAGTGGTACTTGAGCTTGCTCCAGAAAATCACGATGAAAAAATGGAAGAACTCTTATCTTTACTTGTAAGTGAAGGGCTTAAAAATACCCTGGATATTGTGGCTCTTATGGATAATCCGCATATTGAAGATGATTTTCATAGATTTTTGGTGCAATATTTAAAAACAGGAATGTCTTTGCCTGATATGCCAGAAGATATAAAATACCAAAAATCCTTAAACCATACTCTTTTTGAAATTTCACTCCCGTCAGAAAACAACAATGAAGAATCTCAAAAGATGGAACTTAAATCTTTGATTGCAAGTATGGAACAGTTTTATGCAGGTATGGCATCTGCTGTTGTAGATAGAGATGATTCTTTTGCTATTGAGATTGCCAACCCAGAAGGAACAGAAGAGTTTGTGTTTTATGTTGGGGTACCTAATGAGATGAGTCACTTGTTTGAAAAACACATTCTTTCTATTTTCCCTAAGGCGAAAATTTTTGAAAAGAAAGATGATTACAATATTTTTAATTATGATGGGGTAACAATTGGGATGGAGGCATATATACAAGGGAATCCGATTTTTCCCATTAAAACATATGATAAATTTAGTTTTGACCCACTCAATTTTATTTTGAATACTTTTTCAAAAGTTGATAAACACGGAGAAGGGGTTGCTGTACAAGTGCTTATAAGACCCGATTATGAAAAGTACATGGATCATTATAAAGAAGCCTTATCTGATCTTCAGCAGGGTGCCAAAGCCTCAAAAGCACTCGATGTGCAGCATACTTTTTTTGGTCATTTTGCAAAAACCCTCAAGGAATTTACCAAGGAAGCTGTGCGAGATTATGTGGGAGCAGGAGGTGTCTCATCAAAATCTCCACAAAATCAGGGTGTAGAAAACCAAGCGATCATTGAACAGGTCAGAGAAAAAATTCAAACACCAATTCTTCAAACAAACTTAAGGATTGTTGCTTCGGCAAAAAATACACATAGGGCTTACAAAATTGCATATGATGTTGCATCCGCTTTTAATCAATTCGAAAATACTTTTGGTGCAAAAATCGCATGGGAGGAGGTGTCTTCAAAAGAGAAACAAGGCTTTATAAAAAAGTTTATTTACAGAGTTTTCAATGACAAAACAAAAATACCTTTTTCTATAAGAGAGGTTACATCGTTTATTCATTTCCCTCAAGGTAATGTTACATCCCCACAACTTAAGATTTCAAAAGCAACTACTGCACCAGCTCCAATCGGTCTTTCGGGGGAAGGCACTCTTTTGGGTATTAATCATGATCGGAATAATACTACAAAGATTTTTACTACAGACGAAGATAGATTGAGACATTTCTATGTTATCGGTCAGACAGGAACAGGTAAAACAACACTGTTAAAAAATATGATTACCCAAGATATTCTTGCGGGCAATGGTGTATGTATGATTGATCCTCATGGGTCTGATATTCAGGATATTCTTTCTATTATTCCAAAATCTCGTTATGAAGATGTGATTTATTTTGATCCTGGATATGCACCACGTCCAATGGCTTTGAATATGCTTGAGTATGATAGGAATTATCCAGAGCAAAAAACCTTTGTGGTCAATGAATTGTTGTCAATTTTTAACAAACTTTTTGATATGAAGGTTGCAGGAGGTCCTATGTTTGAACAGTATTTTAGAAATGCTGTATTGCTTGTAATGGATCATCCAGAGAGTGGTAACACTTTGCTTGATGTCTCTCGGGTCTTATCTTCAAAACAATTTCGTGAACTCAAACTCTCATATTGCAAAAACCCAACAGTCATTCAGTTTTGGAAAGAGATTGCTGACAAAGCAGGTGGGGAAGCATCTCTTCAAAATGTTGTTCCATATATCACATCAAAGTTTGATGTATTTCTTTCTAACGAAATTATGCGTCCCATCATTGCACAGGAACATTCAACATTTAATTTTAGAGATGTTATGGATACAAAAAAAATACTTCTCGTGAACCTCTCAAAAGGGAGACTTGGAGATATTAATGCTAATCTCATTGGACTTATTCTTGTTGGTAAAATCTTAATGGCAGCACTCTCGCGAGCAGATTCGTTTGGAACCAATCTTCCTCCTTTTTATTTGTATATTGATGAGTTTCAAAATATTACCACGGATTCTATATCACAGATTCTGTCAGAAGCTCGTAAATACAAGCTATCTCTTACAATCGCGCACCAATTCATTGCACAGCTTGAAGATAAAATCAAAGATGCTGTGTTCGGTAACGTCGGATCCATTTCTGCTTTCCGAGTAGGGGCTGATGATGCAGAATATCTCGAAAAACAATTTAGTCCCGTCTTTACTGCAAAGGATCTGCTTAATCTTGATAATCGTAATGCATATATAAAGATGTTGTCAGGTGGCCGACCTGTGCGCCCTTTCAGTATTGAGACGATGCCTCCGCTTAAGGGTGATATGGGCATTGTCGATAAATTAAAAGAGCTTTCATACCTTACATATGGAAGAGACAGAGGGATTATTGAAGAAGAAATTGCTTCAAAATATAGAAAAGAGCCACCACAAGATACTCCACCTCCTGTGTCCAAGAATCCTTTTGCTGTCTAACTATTTCTTGTTTTTAAATTCTTTTTGTACTATACTCACAGTATTATTCTTCTTATTTAAACAATATGCATCCAAAGAAAGAGAGAACATTTGTGATTATTAAGCCCGATGGAGTTCAAAGAGGACTTATGGGGGAGATTGTAGGACGATTTGAAAGAGTAGGTCTCAAAGTTGTGGGCATGAAATTTGGGATGCTCGACAAGGATAAGATATGGAAACACTATGGCAAAGATGATGCATGGTTTCTCAAAAAAGGTACGGGAATTGTAGAAAACAGAAAAGCTGCTGGAATGGTGGTTGATAAAGAGGCTATTGAATATGGCAAAGATATCATCCGAGCGCTCGAGAAGTTCATGACAGCGTGTCCTGTGGTCAGTCTTGTACTTGAAGGTAATCAAGCTGTTGCGGTAGTAACCAAGCTTGTTGGCACAACAGAACCAACAACAAGTGATGTGGGTACTATAAGAGGGGATCTTACTTTGGATTCATATCAGATTTCTGCAGTTGATGATAGAGCTGTGCGCAATCTTATTCACTGTTCTGATACAGTAGAAAATGCACAAAATGAGATCTCTCTTTGGTTTGATGAAAAAGATCTCTACGATTATAGACTGGTTTCAGAGGCAATTCTCTACGATGTAAACCTTGATGGTATTATGGAATAGGGGTCAAGTTGAAGGGTCAATCAAAAGCACGATGCTCAAAAGCATTGTGCTTTTTAATTATGGTCTGATGTGAGTTTGTCATAATCACCTTGCCTACACTGTTTATGATAATATTGACTATTTTATTTTCTAGGAGTACACTAACCTTAGTCGTCCTTTGGAAGGAGAAAGCAACTGCGAAATCTGTTCATTCCCAACGGAATGGATTACGCCATTAAGGCGAAGATATTAGGTCAAACCAGCTGACTAACGGTCAGTTATTGAAAAAAGCGGGTGATAACGCTTCAATAATGCTGGGGTTTGGAACTCTGTTTAAGATATTTTGATGCTGAAATGCAAGTAGGCTTGCAATTCGGTTTCAGGGTCTAAGAGTATCCTGCGCACATGGGTGCTACGTGCATCTAAACCTAACCGCTCCAACTGCGACTCCGTCCTCTAAAAGCGCGGTACTAGGATATCTGGTACCGCGCTTTCCCATGCAAAGATTTAAATAGGCATATTTAAAAACTCCTAGGGTCACCCTAAGAGTTTTTTGTTTGCCTTACTTTACTTTTTCTACAATTTTAGTAAAGATCGTAGGGTTTGTATCTGCAAGAGTGGCAAGAATTTTTCGATCGAGTTCTATATTTGCCTTCTTCAAAGCGCCAATAAACTTACTGTAAGAAATACCAGTGTCTTTGAGTCCTGCGTTAATACGAACATTCCATAGTTGTCGCTTATCTGTTTTTTTGTCTTTTCTGTGTGCGAATGCATAATTACCTGCGTGTGCAATAGCATCAACAGCCATTCGTTCTTTTGTACTTCGTCCAAAACGATATCCCTTTACTTGCTTTAGAATATTTCGTCGTGATTTGAGAGCGTTTACTCCTTTCTTTACTCGTGTCATAAGATTCTCTTGTTGTTAGTGTTTAAATAATAAATCGTCTTTTTTCTTTTTGTGACATTGGGAAATCCGTTGTTCTTTTTTTGTTCAATTGAGCATTTCGAGATTCCTTAGCATTAAAGTGGTTTTGTCCTGGCTTACGAGCTTTGATTTTGCCATTTTTTGTTACTCGAAGTCTTTTTGCAAATGATTTGTTTGTTTTCATAATAAATGTGTTTTATTAAATTATCTTTCTTTTTCTACGACAATACTTAGACCTTTTGGAGATTTTTTGGCTTCCTCTGCTACCTTGTAGGGTACAGTAATAAGTCGAAGAATCCGATCAAGTCTTTCTTTCAAAAAATCAACCTCAAGATATTTTGATCTACCTGGTAGGAACAAATCAATACGTATTTTGTTCCCTGAAGCGAGCCATTCAGATGCCTTTTTTGCCTTAAGCGCCAAATCATGGTCGCCTGTGCCTATTTTTACTTGGAGATTTTTAACCTCTACTGTATGGGCTTTTTGCTTCTGAACCTTGAGTTTTTTGTTTGCCTCATATAAGAATTTACCATAATCTGTGATTTTTGCAATAGGGGGATTTGAAGTGCTTGAAATCTCAATAAGGTCAAGTTCGAGCTCTTTGGCACGAGTCATTGCCTCCTCAAAAGACAAAACACCAAAGTTTTCACCCTGGGGTCCAATAACTCGTAGTTCACGAGCTTTTATTTGATAATTGATTTTTGTATCGCTATGCGCCACTGGAATAAATTTGTATCTGTTATTCTAACAGACAATTGCTAATTAAACAATAGAAAAGACAAAATATGCTATTATATTGTTATTATGCCTCTTCGTCCAAAGACTCTACATAGTAAGTATCTTTTTTTCTTTTTCTGTATTTTTGTATTTGTGATAGTGGTTTTTTTGCGTCACCATTCTGCAACAGAAGATGTTGTTATAGGGCAGACAATCTCTTGGGCACCAACTGATAGTAGTATTTCATTTCAAAAAGAAGATTCTTCATTAAGTACCTCTACAACAACCATAAAGGGTGTTTACAAAACATACACCGAGCCTTTGAAGTTAGGAGACAACGTGAAGACCGTATTATTTTTTGATGCAGGTTGGTCACTCCAATGTCAAAAAAGTGAAAAAGATTTTATCACCACAGAAATCCCTTCTAATGTACAGATTTTGTCTGTAGACTTTGATACATTTATCACCCTAAGAGAATCTTTTGATATTATAGATCCGTGCACGTTTGTGCTTTTGGATAAAGAAGGCAAAACACAGAAAATGTGGGTAGGGGGAGGAATTAATATGCTCAAACAAAAAATTCAATGATGTTTTTTATTTTTATTTCTTTTGTTGCAGGGTTTTTTACGGTTTTTGCACCATGCGTTTTGCCTTTGTTGCCTGTGATTGTAGGTGGGTCATTGTCTGGTGGGTATTCATACAAGAAAATTCTTACTATTTTTAGCAGTCTTTCTTTATCTATTATTGTTTTTACACTTCTTCTTAAGACAACAACAGTGCTTTATAATATTCCTCCTTTTGTATGGACATATGTTTCCGCAGCACTGCTTATTATGATAGGTGTATATATGATCACTCCTTTTTCTTTGAGATTATTTGATAGATTCATTCGTCGATTTAGTATTCTGAGTCAGGCATATTTATATAAAGGTGTTAAGCGAGAGGGAGTGATTGGCAATATGATTATAGGGCTTTCACTTGGACCTGTGTTCGCTTCGTGCAGTCCTACATATTTTTTGATTGTAAGTTCGATATTGCCAGCATCATTTTTTGAAGGTTTATACTATTTGGTTTTTTATGTCCTTGGACTTGCCGTCGGGCTTTTAGTGGTTTTGTATGCGAGTGTGTGGATTCTTGAACATATTTTCAAAAAGGATTTTGTCTCTCGTTATTTAACGGCTTGTGTGGGAGTAGTTTTTGTCCTTTTAGGATTTGCTATTGCTTTTGGTTTAGATAAAAAGATAGAACTTTCTATTCCAGCGTATCTTGATGGAACAAAAGTAGAGATGAAAATAGCTTCGATTGTTGAAGGTTTCCGCAAAGGGGAGTCGTTGTCTATTGCTTTACTTTCTCAAAAGTATGAGGATTTTGTGGAGCCGTCAGGATTTATCAATACACCTACTTTTTCTTTGAAGGACAAGATAGGTCACAAAGTTATTCTTATAGATTTTATGAATTATGATTGCATCAATTGCATTCGAACACTCCCATACTTAAATGCTTGGCACAAAAAGTACGCATCGGAAGGGCTTCTCATTGTAGCGGTACACACACCAGAGTTTTCTTATCAGAAAGATATGTCAAATGTGGAAGAATCTCTAAAAAAATACGGTGTCGAATTTCCTGTTGTGTTGGATAATGATTACAAAACATGGTATGCATATGGTGCCAAGGTGTGGCCAGAGCGGTATCTCATTGATGCGTATGGGTATGTTATTTATGATTTTACAGGAGAAGGTGGCTATGAAGAAACAGAAGCACACATCAAAGAGGCACTCAAAGAACTTAAACAATGATATTGTTCTTTATGTTTTTATGATTATACTTACCTTATGTCTTATATTACCAACAAAAAAGCCTATTTTGACTTCGAAATTCTCGAAAAACTTGTCGGAGGTATTGAGCTTTTGGGTCTTGAAGTAAAGTCGATCAAAAAAAGCCAAGGATCTCTTCTTGGGTCTTTTGTGGGTGTGCGAGGCGGGGAAGCATATCTTTTTGGTGCAGATATTCCTCCTTTTCAAATGACAAATACTCCCGATACTTATGAAAGAACTCGTCCGCGCAAGATTCTTCTGACAAAGAAAGAAATCAAACAGCTTGCAGATTATGAAATCAAGAAAGGTGTGACAGTGATTCCTATATCACTTTTCCCAAAGGCCAATAAAATCAAAATAGAAATAGGAATAGCTCGAGGCAAGAAAAAATATGACAAAAGAGAGACAATCAAAAAACGTGATGTAGAGAGAGAGTTGAGGAGAGAGATAAAATAATATGAAAAAAGAAGTAAAAAAACTTGAAGAAGAAATTATTTTAACAAAAAGGCAAGGTGCGAACTCCAGGTCTGGCATTATTGCTAGTTATTTGGTCAACAAAGGAACAAAAGTTGCATTTAAATTATCTATTATATACATTTTTTTCCTTTCTCTTTTTTTATTTTTGAATGTTTTTATGGACATTATTCCAGGAGGGCAATTTGGCAAAATACTAGATATGCTTTTTACACCTTTTGTCTTTTTTATCTTTAGACTCTGTGGTCAAGAGTTTACGATGTGCACAGATGGGTGGTACGGTTGGGTTTTTTCTTGCACTATTTTTTTGATAACTTGTACTATTATTGGCGAGATAATTTACTTGCTTTTCATTTTATTCTTGTGGAGATGTCGAGAGTCGAACTCGAGTGCACAAGAATTTCATAAATGAGTCTACGCAATATAGCTTATCTTTGGATTTTGAAAGTGTTGCTTGAAGAAAAGCAGAACACAATACTTTCTATCCATCATTTTCGCAGAAAAAGATTGGAAGACTTTTTTGCTATCCTCACTATATAACACCGAGACCAATCCGTGAGAAGCAGAATGGATCGATGGCTTTAAGCTTCTGCGAGCTATGCTCGAGCAGTTGCGAAAGCGAAATCGTTTACTCCAAAGAATGGAGAAACAACTTTTCGTGCGTTTGCACTTGACGTTTCTCTAAGTTTTACGAGATTTGAGAATACTCGATTGCGCACATAAATGAAGGATTCCTATGTCTATGCCTGTCATCCCCATAGGTTAATTATGACATATTTCCTTAAAAAATCAATAATACTTTGTTTTTGATCCATGTTACATTATTTGTGGATAATAGAACAATTAACTCACTTTAAAGATATGATTATTCAAGGAGTTGCTGAACAATATTTGGGAAATATAAAAGGTATTTTTCCTTCCAAAGGATTTAAAACTGCAGAGAATCATGGTGTGTTTGTTTATCTTCCACAAATACTGAGATTTTCCGACAATAAACCTGTTGTAGTTAATTTTGAAACACACACGAATACCTGTTTTCAAAATGACGCATACATTGTAAATGTTACTATCTGCACCAAGCCTTCAAGTATAGATAGCGTGCCAAGTTGTGTCGTAATCGACGTCACACTCAGTCTGCTTGATTGTGGAGAAAAGGTGAATGAAATTGAGCTTTGTAATATTAAGTTTCTTTTTTTTGAATCAAAAAATGCTCATGTAACAAAGCAATGCTCTGTATCGATGGGGAATCAGTCTATTGAGTTGCCGTCTCGAGAGGCTCTTAAAACAATAGAACAAATCAGTGAGTTTATCAAGTGGATTGCTCGCCTCACATGATTTTTATCTACACACCCTCGCCACTTTATGTGGCAGGGTTTTTTGTATTCTATGCTAGTGATTTTATGCTATAATGCCCCTATGCAAAATAAAGAAAAAAACAATCACAAAGGTGAAAACCTATCTCAGGAAAAAGCTCCTCGATTACCCAAAAAGGACAAGGTAAAAATCGATTTTATCAAAAACATCATTATTATGTTTGTGTTTTTGGGTATCATTATTTTTGTCTACCCATATTTTTCTAATGTTGGACAATCAGATACAAACATCACTCTTTCAGAGCTCGCACGAGATATCAAAGATGCAAAAATTTCTTCTCTTGAAATAGAAGGAGATTCTGTCACTGTGAACTATGTAGACCAATCAATCAAAAAAACAAAAAAAGAAGCTGAGACAGGACTTTCTACCACACTTCTCAATTATGGAGTGACAAGTGATATGCTTTCTCTTGTTGATATAAAAATCGTTTCTGATGTAGGAGTCTTTTTCTGGGTTTCCAATTTGCTTCCTATTATATTACCGATTCTTTTTATCCTTTTATTTATTTGGTATCTGAGTCGTTCGGTCAAAGGAGCAGGAATGCAGGCGCTTTCTTTTGGTCAGTCACGTGCACGCATTATTACACCTGATGATGCAAAAGAAAAAATTACATTTAAGGATGTTGCAGGTGTCAAAGAAGCAAAAGAAGAACTCTCCGAAATTGTTGACTTCCTTCGCAATCCCAAAAAATTTCTTGATATCGGTGCACGAATCCCAAAAGGTATACTTCTTACTGGTGCACCAGGAACAGGCAAAACCCTTCTTGCACGAGCTGTAGCGGGAGAAGCGGGGGTTCTCTTTTTCCATATATCAGGATCTGAATTTGAGGAGATGTATGTTGGAGTGGGAGCGTCTCGTGTGAGAGATCTTTTTGATCTTGCTAAAAAAGCAGGCTCAGCAATTATTTTTATTGATGAGATTGATGCTGTGGGCCGTGCCCGTTCTGTATCAAGTGGCGGACAAGGTGAAGCAAGAGAGCAAACCCTTAATCAAATTCTTGTTGAAATGGACGGGTTTGAACCAACACATAATCTTATCGTCATGGCTGCAACAAACCGTCCTGATGTTTTGGATCCTGCACTTCTTCGTCCAGGAAGGTTTGATAGACGGGTTACTATTGATTTGCCTGATAGGAAAGACAGAGAAGATATTTTGAAGGTGCATGCAAAGAAGAAACCTTTTGCAGAAGATGTGAACCTCTCTCTTATTGCAGAAAGAACACCTGGTTTTTCTGGCGCAGACCTTTTTTCACTTATGAATGAAAGTGCAATTCTTGCGGCACGAGAAAACCGCACAAAGATAGCACAGTATGATTTAATTCGTTCAATTGAGAAGGTAATGCTTGGTCCTGAACGCAAAAGTCATATTTTAAGTCAAAAAGAAAAAGAGCTCACTGCTTATCATGAAGCTGGGCATGCACTCGTGTCTTCTTTGCTTCCTCACGCTGATCCTGTTCATAAGATCTCTATTATTTCACGAGGGCGAGCTGCGGGGTATACACTTCATCTTCCCATTGAAGACAAGCGTATGCAATCACGCAATGAGTTTATTGATGATATGGCTGTGACTTTGGGTGGGTATGTCACAGAAAAGATGGTCTATGGAGATGTGACAACGGGTCCATCAAACGATCTACAAGTAGCAACATCTCTTGCTCGTGATATGGTGACTCGTTATGGAATGTCAGAAAAGCTTGGTCCTGTAGCACTTGAGAGTGCACAAGGACGGGTTTTATTCGGTAGAGGTGTCGAAGAAAGAAGTTATTCAGAAAAAGTAAGTGCAGAAATAGACGCTGAAGTATCACTTCTCATTCACAGCTCTCTGTCCAAAGCAAAGGAGCTTCTTTCTCTCAATCGACATATTCTTGATGTGATTGCACGGCGTCTTGTGGAGGTAGAGGTGATCGAAAAAGATGAATATGAAAAAATATTGGTTGCACACGGAGTTCCTCTCAAGAAGAAACAAACTATAGAAGAAGGGAGTATTGATATCGTAGAATAAGTCGTTTTTCTCACACAGGGGCTTTCGAGCCTCTGTTTTTTTGAAATATTTATTCGTTTTTGGTGTATTATAAGATGATGAGTGTACAGGATACTGATGAAGATGTGGTCAAAAAGGTTCAACAAGGAGATGTGGAGTCTTTTGGTATTTTGGTGTCTCGATTTGAGGCTCGTCTTTTGAGATATGGAAGACGATTTTTGTCGTCACGAGATGATATTGTGGACCTGGTTCAGGATATTTTTATTCGTGTGTATACAAATATCAACTCTTTCAACTTGTCTTTCAAGTTTTCTTCGTGGATATATCGGATTGCACATAATGTTTTTGTTAATGCATTAAGGCAACAAAAAAATTTTCCTGTGTTGTATTTTGATTTTTTTGATGAATTGTTGCCTTTGGGAGGGGAGACAGAGTCTCCTGAGGATGAGTCTGTCAGAAATGAAATAAGACAAGAACTGGTAACATCATTAGATTCTTTGCCGCTAAAATACAGAGAAATCCTTATCCTTTTTTATTTTGAAGATATGGATTATGACTCTATTGCAGATATTTTGCATATTCCTATAAGCACTGTGGGAGTGCGATTGCGGCGTGGGAAGACATATCTCAAAAAAATATTAACAAAAAATAATATATGAACAACACAGATACAATAATCCCACTTGCACAAAAGGTGGTAGATACAATAAAAAAAGAAAATGTACACCAAAAGCCGCATTGGGTTTTTGTGTGCAAAGCACTCTTTTTGTATGCAATATTATTCTTGATTGGTATTTTTGCAATATCTATTTTTAGTTTTGTGATATTTATAATTCAAAAGAATGGACTTCTTTTTATGTCCGCTTTCGGTCTCAAGGGTGTTTTGCCTTTCTTGTTATCGCTTCCATGGATTATGATTGCATCACTTATTATTTTTTGGATTATTCTTGAAATCATTGTACGGCATTATTCTTTTGGATATAGGCGACCTATTGTGTATTCTTTTGTGTTTTTAGGTTTTTGTATTGTTCTAGGTGGTGTTGTGATTTATAAAACATCTATTCATGATAAGTTCTTGACTCTCGCTCAAGGTAAAGATCAGGGTATCCTAAAATCACTTTACAAAGAGTATGGTCTCAAAAAACAAAAAGGTGTTAAAACAGGGAGTGTGATTGAGCTTTTTGATAAAGGTCTTTTGATTAAGGATTTTGACAATAATGTATTTTTTGTTCTCATTACACCTGAAACTCGTTTACCTGAAAAAGGTGATATTGATATTGATGATAATATTTTGGTTATTGGAGAAGAAGAGAGTGGTATGATTAGTGCTGTGGGTATCAAAAGAATGAATGATAGACTTGCCCGTGCGCTTGATATGGTAGAGAAAAAAAAGAAACATATCGAATTAAAAACAAATCAAAAGTGAAATATTTCTCAATTTCTAGTGTATTAATAAGTGAAAGGCTTTGTGCACATAGTCTTTCATTTACTATCATTAAACAAAAAATAAAATGAAAAAAACTTTACTTTACTCAATTGTTGCTCTTTCACTCTTTGGAATGGTGGGGGTAAGCGAGGCAAATGCTTTCTCTGGAATGCCAAAGGGTGGTCAAAAAGGTAATCGCCTTGGACTCCTGACACCAGAATTAAAAGAATCTTTCAAGCAAGAAAGAAAAAATCTTTCAAAAGAAGAAAGACAGATACTCAAAGAGAATCGTCAAAACAATCAAGAAGAAAAAAGAAAAGAACTTGAAAATTTCTTGGGACTTTCTCATGATGAAATCAAGTCACTTAAAAAGACAGGGCTTTCAATGGGGGAGATTGTACAAAAACAAGGCAAATCCGAATCAGATGTTCGAAACTTTTTTACTCAAAGAATGAGTACACGAGTAAACAAAATAATGGAAACACATAATCTTACAGAAAGCCAGGTGACAGAATTGAAGAATAGAATATCGCAGGTTATCGATAATATTATAACGTCTTGGTTTAAAAAATAGTCCAAATCAAAAACCCGCCTCACGGCGGGTTTTGATATAGTAAATGTTTATTTTCTTCGTTTGCTTCCATTGTAAACATCTTATGGGTGCACTTAAACTTGAACAAAAAATCCTGGTAGCAGATAAAATTCAAAACTTTTGCGCATGCATGGACTCGAACCATGGACCCCAAAGGTATAAGCTTTGTGCTCTAACCAACTGAGCTACACGCGCACGCAAAAGGTTTGAATAATTCATATAAATACTGTATTCGTCTAGGACATCTTTTCAAGGAAGTTCACTCGAACAATACTATCTCAAAAACAAGTATTTTTCAATGTTCGCAATTATGACCTGTGTTGTCTCGTTATCGGTCTATATGAGGGAAAAAATCTATCATTTCTTCAGATGCGTAGAATTCTCCTGCGAGTCTGCCAAAGCTGTAATTGGTATTTTGGATCGTAATGAGCGCTCCTCCTGTTTCAGGATTAGAGTGGGGGTGGGAATTGTTGAATCCTATATTAAAAAGAGTTGCAATAATGTCAGGACGGTTTTTGATATCAACACCACTCTTTTGCCATCCTGTTTCTAGTTCTTTGATATAAAGAGCGGTATACAGATATGAATAATACCGATTTTTGTAATCAGTCAGTCTTTTGAATCTTTCTTCTTCGATGTTTGTTGTTTCAAAATCAAGATAGTGTTCGTATTCTTCTCCTAGATAATAAGGAGAGGTCTTGTCTTTGAGATTTTTTTCGATTTGTTCTGCTGTTTGTTGTTTGATGCCAGAGACACCAAGAGAAAACTGTGTTTGTGTGCCGAGTATTTTGAGAGGGGAAAAGAGTGATTTGAAAAGTGCACGATCTGTGTGGTAGAGACGCATTTGTTCTACAAAAACAGGTGCAATAATAAGTCGTGCAGGTATATCTGTCTCACTTTGAACACGTTTTAAGATTTTGATGTCTTTTGTGATTGCATTTTTAAAATTATCCCACTCTTCTCCTGTGTTCCATACGTATTTTTCTTGTTTTGTTTCTGTTTGATTCTTACCAAAATACTCACTTTGTCTATCAATAATTCCTTCTGTATTGGTAAGTCCGTATTTAACGGCAAAAAACCCAGTAACCAAAAAAAAGCCAATAAGAGCAAAGGTGTGGACAAAAATCTGCCATACTCGAGATGTGATAATTTTTTGTATTTTTCTCAATATCATTGTTAGAAGATACTATAAAAGAACAAGAACATCAAATTTATTCAAAATGGAACTCTTTCTTGTTGTGACAGATCTCCTTCATAAGAGGGAAGGAGTCAAGGTTGTTACCTATGTCTTTTGCTTCAGTGCGTGCTATTTCTACCATCTTGATATTACGAAGTGCTTCCATTGCGACATCAGAGACACCCCATTGTTTTGATCCTCCAAGCATCCCAATACCACGAGACATCATATCTAGTTCTGCAAGCTCAAAACCATTTTTGGCATTTCGAAATGATTTGAGTCGGTCTATTGATACGTCTTTTTTGCTATTACTTATGACATAACAGTACGCTTGATGGTTGCCTCTGATTACTCTTCCTCTCAATTGATGGAGTTGAGAGAGTCCAAATCGTTCACCCCCTTCAATAATAATCACTGTTGCATTGGGCACATTAACACCCACTTCAACAACTGATGTGGATACAAGAATATCTATTTCTCCACGATAAAAAGATGTCATAATACTTTCTTTTTCTTTGGGTGTCATTTTGCTATGAAGAATATCAATGCGGTGTTGTGTGAACACTTTTTCTTTCAATCTTTTTGCTTCCGCTTTAACCGATGTGAGCTGCAAGACTTTTTCTTTGTCTTTGTCTGGTTCGTCTATGCGAGGGCATATTATATAGACTTGTCTACCGTCTTTTAATTCTTTTTTTACTTTTTCATACATTTCTTCTCTTTTATGCTCGGCAATTATTTCTGTTATTACAGGCTTTCTTCCTTGAGGCATTTCATCTAAAAGCGAAATATCCAAATCTCCAAAAACAGTCAATGCAAGTGTACGAGGAATAGGTGTTGCTGTCATCGAGAGAAGATGGGGGATATGTCCGTCTTTGCGAGCAAGTTTTTGTCTTTGAGTCACTCCGAATCGATGTTGCTCATCGATAATGACATAAGCGAGATTTTTAAAAACAACATTTTTTTGGATGAGACTATGTGTTCCGATAACGAGTGATATTTTGCCTTCCTTGATCCATTTTTGTGCTTGGGCTTTTGAGACTTGTGTTGAAGATTCCTTGGTTACCTTGGATGGGAACTTCTTACACACGCTTCCTGTAAGGAGAATTATTTCGATAGGGAGATGTTTAAAAAGTGAAATAAAAGATTCAAAATGTTGTGTTGCTAGTATTTCGGTTGGTGCCATATAAGCAACCTGATTAAATCCAAATTTACCTATGTATGGTTCGCTTTTTATTACTGCATACGCTGTTGCACCTGCGACAGCGGTCTTGCCGCTGCCTACATCACCTTCAAGAAGTCGAGAAAGTGCCACTCCTTTTTCCATTTCTTTTGTGATTATCTGGATTGCTTTTTTTTGAGAGTCTGTAAGTGCAAAGGGGAGTCTTTTTTCGAACTCATATGCAAGCTTCTGTGCATCTTTGATTGTGATTGAAGGAGATTCAAGAATCTTTTTTCGTTCAATGTATTTTTGGATTTGGATAAAAAGTATTTCTTGGAATGCGAGTCTTTTACGTGCAATCTCATAATCTTCTTGCATACGGGGAGTATGTGCCCATACAAGAGCTGTCCATAGTGAAGGAAGGGAATATTTTTTTAAGATGTTGTATGGAATAGGATCTTCGATTTTTGTCTCACTGTGTGTTTTAAAAATCTTTTGTAGTGTGTGATATATCCAGTTTGATGTAATGTATTTTGTTTCATTATAGACCGGCATAAGCACTGTGGTGTCTTTATCTTTGCCGAATAGGGTTTGTCCCTCAATCTGAGGAATCTGATTAACCTCTTCGATATGAGGGTTTGTAAAAGAGAGACCATTTTTGCTTTGAGCGATTTTGCCTTGAACACGGACAGACATATTTTCTTTTAACATTTTGGCAATGTAGGGCTGGTTGAACCACACGATCTCGATTTTGCCTTCTTCATTGTGGAGAGTAGCTTTCGACATAGGTATATGGGTACGAAAACTTTTTGTTGTTTTGAGATTTTTTATTGTACCAAAAACTTGCACCACCTCTCCAGGTGCAATTGAAAGTAAAGAGACTGTTTTTGATGGGTCGTGATATCGTACAGGGATGTAGAAGAGGAGATCTTCTAATGTATGAAGACCAAGTTTTTTGAGTCCTTGTTTTTGTTCTTTGGATAATTTTGTGAAGTTTTCTATTTTTTGTGAAAGATGCATTTTGTCTATACAATTTTTTTGTATTTTTTGACAAAAAGCATTGATACAATCATAAGTACAAAACCACTTAAAGACATAAGAGGGATAGTGATAAAGCCAAAGACTTCAACGAATATTTTGTCACATGCAAGAGCTCCTGTTGCGCCACAAGGAATAAATGATGTGCCTGTAAGTTGAAGTAGATATTGATTGAGTCCAATAAGTGCACCAACACTTGAAAGAGTGATGCAGTATATTGCTATGTTCCAATCTTTTCGATACAAGGCAATACCAAGTAAAAAAACCTGTGGATACATAAAGATACGTTGAAGCCAGCAAAATTTGCAAGGTTCAAATCCAACTATTTCAGAATAGACAAGACTTCCTATTGTAGCAGCAAGTGCAATCAAAAGATTAAGCAAGAAGCCATACTCTCCAAGAATACGCACAAGAGGGTGGTTTTTGTTTTTTCGTTCCAGCATAAAAGCTATGCCATAAAGCACAATGAGTGCGAAAGAAAAAAAGGTCAGTAATCCAAGTGTGTAATCGATCATTGTTTTATTGTAATGGAGTTGTTGATGCTTCTTGTGGAAGATTGGAACAGCTTGTCTTTTGACTGAGTTCTTCCGGAGTAAGAACTTTGCTGACACGGGTGCCATCTGGGAACTCCCATGTTGGATAGCTTTCTATTTTTTTGTCTGTACAGATTTGGAGTTGGCCTGTTGCGCTTGGGTTCGAGCATTCAACATAAGGAAGGAGTTTAGCAGAGTTTGCAAAAAGCTTTTTCTGATCACGACAGTGTGGACACCAAAAAGCCCCATAAAAACTAACTCCTTTGTCTTTGAGACATTGTGCAAGGTTATCATAAGGACCGGGTCCTTTGTCTGTACTGAGAAGAGAAAGTCCGAGTGCGCATAATACAGCGATTAAAAATACAACAACAATGCGAATGATGGTTTTGTTTTTCATAGGACTATTTTAACATTTTTTTTGTGCATTTGAAACCTTTGATTTATTTCCACAAGTCCCAAACTTTGCTTGCTACATTTACGGGCTCACTATCCATAGGAAAATGGTGGAGGTTTATAAATGGGAGAGAGTTTGCCTCTATAATGCCCCAGTGCACCGTATCAGGGTCCAGAGTAATGTCAGGAATAATAAAGTCAAAGCCAATAACTGGCGCATTAAGAGCATCCCCAGCCCTTTTGATATAGTCGATTATTTTTGGATGAGTTTTGGTGATTTCTTCTACTGCATAGCCACCGTATGATAGACCTATTTTTTCTGAAAGGTCGATTGTCTTGTCTTTTTCTATGATTGAATTCACTGTCAGATTCTGGCGACCGATAAATTCTTTGAGGAGCGGGGTAATTATCACGTCTTTGACTTTTGGATTTTTGTTTTTATTTTTTATTTTTATCAATTCTTGGATTGTATGTACCCCATCTCCTGTGATGCGTGGCGGATCTCCACGAAGGATACCTACCACCTCACCACCGACATATGTACCTCGATAAACACTACCAAAGAGTTGTTCTTCTGCAATGACAAAGTGGCTTAGTTGTTTTGCAATCTTAAAGCCTTGTAGAAAACTCTTTTCATCTGTGAGGAAGGTAGAAGTGTGTCGTCCACGTGAGCCGAGTCGAGGTTTAGTGATAAAAGGCTTTCTTCCTTGATTAAATATCTTTAATGCGTGTGCTTCGTTTGAAACACTGCCTCCAAACGCGACGGGGATATTGTTTTTCCTGAGGAAATTTTTTAGTTCCCATTTGTCATCCATCCACGCATACGAACGAGCGTTGAGTTCTGGGGGGATAGGTATACTCTCAAAGTAAACCCATCGTCCACGAATCTTTGCGCGATATTGTTCGACTGGTTTGCCAAAAATAGTTATCTGCTCCATTAGTATCCCTCGCTTTTGTGCCTCAAGCCAGATCACCTTACTTCGCTCGGTGAATGCTTTTTCTGGATCTGTATTGATACCCCAGAGATGGAGCATTCTAAATATCCAGAGATATGGTGTGAATATATAGCCCGCAAGGATATCAATATATTGATTGTGTATGAGAGCAAAGAATTTGAAAATCGGACTGAGAGGCACCATGATTGTCTGCATGAAAAACGAAACGGTGTGGTTTGTGGGATTATTGCCACAGTAAATGCATTTCTGACTTTGGTTTGGTGTAGTGCTCATATACAGTATCTTAACTTATATCACATATCTTTTCACGTTTGCCTGTCACTATCTCTACAAATTCAGGCATCATGGAGTCCAGTGTCTTTTTTATAGGTGTTTCATTTATGATTTTTGAGAGGTCTAGTGTATCTTTATGTAGATACAAGTCAAAGAGAGTTATTGGGTTATTGGTATTATCGGTGAAGAGTGCAAACTCCCCAGTGAATACATCGGTCTCTGTGTCAGTAAATGGCTCGCCTGCTGAGTCTGCTACTTGCCTCCATGCACACTTCATGTCCCCGAGATAATCAACCTGGCAGAATCCTCCTCCGAGTGTGAGTCCATAGTAGAAGGCGAGGATGGAGTAACACAGTGCCATGGATGGCACGAGTTCAAATCTCATGAGATGGTCTCGTATTACGCCGGTATGGAGAGGTATCCTGATCGAATGGTCGTTTGACACGAGGTGATTGTCTACGAGAGAGAGTTGGATGCGTACATTATGTAGTTCATCGATATACCAGAATAAATCTGTGCCACGACCCACCTTGTGACTGTGTGCTCCCACTACGTCTTCAAAACTATTAATGTATGTATCTCTTGTGTGTGAGTTAAAGATGATTTTATGTATCAAGGTATCCTCGTCAATATGTATATCAAGGAGGAGTTGTCTTATGAGAGATTCAATCTCAAGATAGACGAGGTTGCCACAAGTTGATCCTCGCATCTCTTCCCAGAGGATGTCGTTCATTATTGTAAATTGGTCGCTTATACGTGGGGCGGTAAAAATATTTTTATTTCTCTCTATTTTTTCTATCCATGAGAGTAGTTTGTGTTTTTTTTCTGGTGCAAGGTGGAGACTTTGTATTTTGTCTTTGTTTGTCTCGAGTGTCTCTCGACTGAAAGCAGGGAGACCAAATAATGGTTGTCGACGATTGTGTAGAGAAATGAAAGAAATTTTCTGAATATTATGATTGTCATCTCTGAAGCTTATGCCTCTTGGGTATGATGAGTTGGTAGGTGAGATATTGCCACATGAAAGACAGATTATAGTATCGCTAGGGGAGAGGACGTTTCGAACTAAACTTGCGTTATAGAAAAACGGATGGTGCAGAATCCCGTGGTGGTCTGTAGTCGAAACAAAACCATTTTTCTTGAGACTGAGCTCCGTCTTCTTTGCCTTATCTTCTCCAATAAGTGGTACAAGAAGAGAACGGAGAGAGGTGAAGAGCTCTTCTGTGTGAGATAGGTGAGATGATTTTGGATATCTGTCGCTTGCGTAATCAGCCCATGTCTTGTTGCCATAGGTGTCATAGAGCTTTCGTAGCCCCTGTTTGTGACTGAAGACTATTTCTTTTGCTTCTTCGAGGGTCATAAGAAATATTTTAACATATATAGAAAAAACAAGCTTTTTGTGATAATCTGAGGCAGTTGGAGACGTGGGAGAGCTGAATTGTGAATACTTGGAACAATTCAGAGACGGAGCACGCAGGTGCGAGTCAGGGTCGGATAAAAATTCAGTAGAATTTTATATCTGACGTTTAATCTACATCTTTGATTATGTATTTATAATATGGAGACGTGGGAGAGTGGTTTAATCTACCTCTTTGCTAAAGAGGCGTGCGGCTTAAGCCGCACCGAGGGTTCGAATCCCTCCGTCTCCGCATTGACAACCTGTTAGTTATGTGTTCCCGAAAGCCTGACGAAAAGCTGTGACCCACAAAGCCAAAGGTTGCACAAAAAAGAGCGATTCATATCGCTCTTTTTTGTTGACTATGGAATACATTTCAACGAAGGTTTGGGTGTATGAATAATATAAATGAGAGGTCTATGGAAGACGCGACCTCTACAAATAAACCGCTTCCCCTTATCAAGTACTGTCTCTATGCGAGAAAGTCCACTGAAACAGAAGAAAGACAAGCTCTTTCTATTGATTCGCAGATTAAAGAGATGAAAGCAATAGCCGAGCGAGATAATCTCCAAATCGTAGCCATTCGAATGGAAGCTCACTCTGCCAAGGATTCTGGTCAGCGTCCTGCTTTCAATAAAATTATCGAGGAAATTAAAGACAAGAAGTACAACGCCATACTTACGTGGCAACCAGATCGTCTAAGCAGAAACGCTGGCGATCTAGGACGGCTTGTTGATCTGATGGACAAGCAATCGTTATTAGAAATTCGCACCTGTAACCAGATATTCACTAATTCACCTAATGAAAAGTTCTTACTTATGATCCTCGGTTCTCAGGCCAAGCTTGAGAACGACAACAAGAGCTTAAACGTGAAGCGTGGACTTAGAACTAAATGTGAAATGGGCTTGTGGCCCACATGTACACCAACAGGATACTTGCCAAACCAGAGAAGAGATAGAAAAGGATACGTTGAGATTGATCCTGTACGTGCGCCCATCATCAAACAGATTTTCGAGAAGGCATCAGAAGGAATGAGTGCTCGAAAGATAAAACACTGGTTGCAATACGAATTAGACTTCAGATCTGTTCGCAACAAGCATTACAGTTTGAGTAATGTGCAAAGAATCCTAACTAACACGTTCTACTACGGTGAGTTTGAATTTCCGAGAGGTAGTGGCAAGAGATACAAAGGAATTCATACACCAATAATCTCTAAAGAATTATTTGATGCAGTGCAGAAAGTCACTTTGAGCAGAAGTCATCAGAAGTTTATCTACAGAAAAAACTTCGCATACACAAGACTCATGAAGTGCGGTCTTTGCGGATCAAATGTTTCCGCAGAGGAGAAGTTTAAAAAGCTCAAAGACGGTTCGTTCGCTCGGTATGTCTATTACGGTTGTACGCGAGCAAAAGATTCTTGGTGCAAGATGCTCTACATTCGTGAGGATAGTCTCATCCAACAGTTAAGAGATTTGGTAGACAAGTTGAGCATAGATGATTTAGGAGTTCGTGGACAATTTGAAGCAGAAGTAGATAGAATCCATCGTTTCAATTGCGATGTTATGGGTCGCTCGATGGAATATACCGATCTTGAACAGAAAGATCTAAACGTTAAAAAGTATATTAAGTATCTTCTTGCGGATGGAACTATTGATGAAAAGCGACACGTCCTACTCAGTTTGAAAAGTAAGATTCTCATCAAAGACAAGACAATATTTCTGGATGTGATTAAAGACGAAGAAGAAAGCCTTGAACCTAATGGCTCTATTCTTCAGTCAGTAATGTAATCTTCTTGTCGTTAAGCACCAGTCTTGATCTGAGGTGTCCCATCAGCTCACGCTTCTCTAATGGCGTACCCTCGCGGAGTACGTATTTTGCGTATTCACGTGTGGCGATATCATCTTCATCAATCTGCATCTTGGGCTTTCCACTTGTTGCAAGTCGCTGTAGTCGATTGAATCGTTTGATTTCTTCCTCGAGCTTCATTCGCATACCTAGCTCGTTCATGTTCAGCTTGTCGATTATCTTGAATAGCTCATCTACAAGTTCTTCTTCTCGTATGTACTTGTTTTTGCAATTACGGTCTCTCGCTTTTGAGCAGGAGTAGTAGACATACTTGGCGTTTGTGCCATCTTTAAGTAGTTTGTATTTTTCTTGTGCTGTTATTCCAGATCCGCACATTCCACAGGTGAATAGTTTGGTAAATGCGAACTCTCTGTTTTCTCGCACGATTTTGTCTCGCTTTAGTTGCTCTTGTACTTTCTTGAATAGTTCCTCAGTGATCAGTGGTTCATGCGATCCTTGATACCACTGTCCTGAATTCCTTGGGTATTCAAATGGTCCGTAGTAGATCGGCATTTGAAGCATTCGATACACACCCGAGAGGGTGAGAGGTCTGTTACCTCGCGTATGGAAATTGAGATCGAAGCGGAGCCAGTTGTACACCTTTCGTCCCGACCATTGTTCGTATGCGACTTTCTCAAACATTTGCTTCACGACTGGTGCACGTTGTGGATCGACCACGATCCTACACTTCTTGTCCATCAGTTTCTGATTGAGATACCCGAGCGGTGCCATTCCGGGCCACAGTCCCATCTCAACTCTTGTTCGAAGCCCACGTTTTACGTTAATACCTCGGTTGTCATTCTCAAGCTTTGCCTGAGAACCAAGGATCATGAGCAGAAACTTCTCGTTCGGATTATTGCCAAATTTCTGACCGAAAGTTCGTATCTCTTCCAGTTTTCTGGCATCCATCAAATCCACGATTCTTCCCAAATCTCCAGCGTTTCTTGAGATACGGTCTGGTGCCCATGTGAGGATGCCGTTGTATTTACCATCCCTGATTTCCTCGACAATCTCGTTGAAGACGGGGCGTTGCCCAGTCTCCTTTGCAGAGTGGCTTTCTCGCTTCATTGTCACAATCTCTAGGCCTTCTCGCTCGGCTAGCTGAAGCATCTCTTTGATCTGGGAGTCGATGGACAATACCTGCTTCTCCTCAGACTCGCTACTTTTTCTTGCGTAAAGGCAGTAGCGGACCTTTGTAGGGGCTGTTTCTTGCGCCATAGCCCCTAAGGGCGCTTGTATTGTTGCGTTTTTCATACAACACAATCAATGACGCAATATCCCTTATGAGTCTAGAGCGTCCCATGTCCCCAAGGTGTTGGTAACTAAGGTTAATTTCTAGCTGCTTTTTATACATGTATTTGTTATACTGGTGTTATCAATGACAAATACTAAAAAAACCTACAAAACATTAGACTTATTTGCTGGAATTGGAGGTGTCCGAATGGGTTTTGAACGTGCTGGTTTCGAGACTGTATTTGGAAATGATTTTGATGCGTACTGTAAAGTTACCTATGATTTAAATTTTAAAGACGTTCCACTAAAAGTCGCTGACATTGCCAAGGTGAAAAGTTCTGAACTGCCTGATTTTGATATTCTTCTTGGTGGTTTCCCTTGTCAGCCATTTTCAATTGCTGGTTACAGAAAGGGATTCCTTGATACTGGTCGTGGAGATTTATTCTTTGAAATCATAAGAATCTTAAGAGATAAGAAGCCTCAAGCTGTTTTCTTAGAGAATGTTAAGAACCTAAAGTCTCATGATAAAGGGCGAACATTCAAAATAATTTCTGATGCTCTTGCAGATCTTGGGTATCATGTAAAAATGCAGGTTCTAAACAGTATGGAGTATGGAAATGTTCCGCAAAACCGTGAACGTGTTTACATAGTAGGATTTAAGTCAAAGGAACAATTTGATGCATTTGAATTTCCAAAACCAAAAACACTTATGAAATCAATCTCTGATATTCTAGAAAAAGATGTAGATAAAAAATATTACTATAATGATTCTTCACTTTACGAAATCCTAAAGAAAGAAATAACAAAGAAAGGTGTAGTGTATCAATGGAGAAGAAAATATGTTCGTGAAAATAAGAGTGGAGTATGTCCAACGCTTACTGCAAATATGGGAATGGGAGGACACAACGTACCTCTCGTTAAGGACAATAAAGGAATTCGTAAACTTACACCTCGTGAATGCGCAAGACTTCAAGGTTTTCCAGAAAATTACAAATTGCCAAAAGATTTAGCTGACACGAAACTCTACAAGCAATTCGGAAACTCAGTTACTGTGACGGTGATCGAGCAGGTTGGCAAACAAATAAAAAAAGCGCTAGAATCTAGTGGTGAGCTTTCTAAGTCGCCAATCAGAAGAACAAAAAACTCTTTACAGTCAGTTGCTTAACTCTGTAGCTTCTTTTTCGCGTCTTTTCTCCGAATCATCAGAGCCATATCTCGCATACAGAGCGGCAGAGAATATATTCTGTAAGGCTTTTGATGCCGAAAATCTTTCACGATCTGATGCTTCTGCTGACGCATCTAAAGATGGAGTTGGAATAGGAATCAAGACTTTCCTAAAGAAAAATGGAGCGTCTATGGAGAAGGTTGCTGAATTTAACAGCGACCATGCCTTGTTTCGCTCTCTAGAACCAGAAGAAAAGGTGCGTAAGATTGCCGAAATGAGAAATGAACGTTTGGAAACCACTAAACGTATCTTTAACTTGAGTGAGCTTGTTTATCACTGTGTCGTTCGTGAAGCTGGAAAGATTTTGGTATACGAAACCCCGATGTCACCTATAGATATAGGATCAATTCGCGATATTCAGATTTCAGCAAATGGTAGCGCTATCCATTTCTTTGATGCTCATCATGAATACAATTTTAATGTTTCAAAAAGCACTCTTTACCGTCGTTTTATAACTGAAAATGTTGAGCTGACAATTCCAGTGCGAATTATTCAGGATCCTTATATTGAGATCGGTAAACTTGTTGCAGACAACGGACTCATTTTTGCTGATATTAAAACACAACCTCATGTATTTCTTCCTCTTTACTCTAGAAAAGGCGGGGTGAAGCAGGTTCAGGAAAAAAGTGCCTTGAATCAATGGAATGCGGCAGGAAGACCCCGAGATCCAAATGAAGTATATATTCCTATCCCTGCGTGGATTCATCAAAAGTTTCCTAATTTCTTTCCAGACAGAGATGTTCCTTTTGAATTAATGCTTCCAAGCAGGGACACCATGAGTGCGAAGGTGTGCCAAGATAATTCAAAGGCATTGATGAGTAATCCAAATGCATCACTTGGAAAATGGCTCTTGCGAGATGTTTTAAACCTACAAGAACGTGAGTTGCTTACTTATGATAAATTGCAAGAAATCGGACTTGATACAGTTGTTGTCTATAAAGTAGACGACGAACATTACGATATCGATTTCACCAGAATCGGGTCATATGAAAACTTCTTAGCCGAAAATAATGAAGGAGAGGAAGACGAGGTTATCGATGAACAAGACGAATCTGAAGAATAAAGACTGTTGGTAACCCAGACTTCGCAAACCCTCTTTTTTAAGCTAAGGTACAAGACAGATAGCGAGATTTTTGCTATCATATTAATACAACTTAATAAAAGTCGACCTAACCCTTAGAAACTAAACATTTCTAAGGTATGGTTGCAAAAACCTAGTAGAGATCAAAGGACTCCCAGTCAGAGTCACTCTACTAGGTCATATCCCGAAAGGGCTATGGGTCAGGCCGAAAGGTTTGATCGCAATGGCTGGGAGCCTTTTGATTACCTAAATATTCGAAGGCTCTGCCACATAAATCCTAGTAGAGTTTATGAAAAATCAAATACGGCGCATTGCGCTATTTAGCTACATATTTGTAGTCCCATTTTTAATAACCTTAATATCTCCGTCACAAGCTGATGCAACTTCTGGTTCATGTTCGTACCATGGCGGTGTAGCGTGTAGCCTAGGTTCAGATTATGACGGTAGCGTCATTTGTAATGATGGTTGGAGAGATAGCTCCGTTTCATTTTCTGATGCAGAAGAATGCAAAGTATCACAATTTACTTGCCCCATTCCTAGCGGTTCAAAATCAGACTGTGGATCACTTCGTGCTCAGCTTGGGAGAAGTGGTAACTTGGGAACTCCATTTGGAGATAATGAGTTGGCTCAGTGCGAAGCTCAGAACGCTCAATACGACAGTGCCCAGACCGCATATCAACAATGTCTTTCTTCTCAGGCTAGCATACAGACACAGCAATTTAATACATATATTCAATCGAGCCAACAGCAACAAAATGATTGGCAAGGACAAGAGCAGACGAAATATGATGCGTACTGCGAAAGCTCACAAGGTATTGGTAGCAAATGGGTTGGTGATTTTGGTCCAAGCGGATCATGCAAACCCACTAAAACTGATTTCTGGAAATCATGTCAGCAGAAAATGGGAGTTAATGCTACCTATGACAAGTCTTCTGGCTACTGCACCTGCTATAGCGGATACGTTGTTGATTCAAATAATCAATGCGTCTTAGAGCAGGAAGAAGTAACACCCGTACAAGAGGCTCCTCCAAAGACTACTGTGAATCCTCCTGTGCAAAAATCAATTATCATCAAAAAAGTAATGAACAAAACTGCACCAACCACAACTGATGAAGTGCAGAATACACCTACAACCACACTTCAGGTTGCGGTAGGCATTCCTACTACCCAACCAACAGAACATACAGGCTGGTTTAAATCATTATTCCAAAAGATAGGAGGGTTCTTTACTAATTTATTCCACTAAATCTCATGTCTAAAGTTATTGTTCACATTGATGATGATAGATTTCTTCTCGAGATGTATGACGCAAGGTTAAGAAAGGCGGGTTATGAAGTATATGCATTCCAAAAAATCAGCCAAAATATAATCGAAGATACTGCCAATTTAAAACCAGACGCTATCGTCTCAGACATAATTCACGGCTCAGGTGATCCTGATGGAATCAAGTTGTGCAGAGAAATGCAAAAAGATGAAAGGCTTAAGAATGTGCCGTTTATATTTTTATCCAACACACTTAGAACCCTAAAAGATGAAAATATTTCTGATTTAAGGATTGCACTTACTATAGAAAAAGCATCGCTTGAGCCACATGAAGTAATTTCAAAAATAGTTGAAGTCTTAGAGAAAAAGTAAAGTATTGTTTATTCTTTCATCCAAAACCAAAACATATTACGTACATTCTCGCTCATTTCATAACTGTCGGCATGCGACAAAACTCCAAGATATGAAGCAAGAGAAGATTTCAAAGAAACTTCTTTTATCACACCACTCCTATACAGTGCAACGCTTTGCCGAAGTTTCTTTGGTATTTTTCTTTTCGTCTTTGTGCGGAGTTGTATGTGATGTGGCAATATCACATACCCGAGGAAGTCTATGCCTCGATTGTGTTTTCGTAGGGTGACCTTCTTAGGATGTAATTCAAGATGAAGTTCCGTTTTCAAAAATTCTTGTATTGGAGGAAGCAAACTTTCGAGGTAGTTCTTGTCGTCAGAGATAATCACAAAGTCATCCGTATAACGTGCATAATTTTTAACTTTCAACTTATGTTTAACAAATTGGTCGAACTTATCCATATAAATATTTGCAAACACCTGCGACGTCAAATTTCCGATAGGCACTCCTTTTGCTTCAAAAAGGTTTGTACGTCCAGATTCAAAACTGCTCACTATTTCTCTAAGAAGATGCCTTACTTTTTCATCTTTGATTTTCTCGTTCAATATTTTGAGCAAAATAGTGTGATCTATGGAATCAAAAAACTTTTTAATATCGCATTTCAGGGCATAGCACGGATGAGTATTGTTTTTACTCACAGCTCGAATCATATTTGCAACCCTTTCCATGCCTTTATGTGTTCCTTTGCCGATTCGACAAGAGTAAGAATCGCTGATAAATGTTGGCTCGTATATCCGATTCAAGACACTAAAAACAGCATGGTGAAGAACCCTGTCTCTGACTGTTGCCTTATGTATTCTCCTCAGTTTTGGATCATGTATCCAAAACCCCTTATATGCTCCGTGCCTATACTTTCCATCCTTCAGATCCCGATACAGGTCGAATATGTTTCGTTCAAGGTCAAGTTCAAAAGCCATAACATCGGGCTTATTCCGTTTGCCGGATTTGAATATCTCCCATGCACGAAACAATGTCTTGGGAGAAATTATTAACCAATATAAATCTTTATAAAATTTCATTTATGAACGAATTAGACATACCAATCTTTAAAAAGTCCTACGACTTGTACAAGGATTTTTACACACTCCGATTATCAGTACCAAAACAAGATAGATATACTCTTTGGCAAAAATGCGAAAGCTTATTGATCGAAGTTTTGGAAGGGATTCTCTTTGCAAGCCAACAGTCTAAAACAGACAAGTTGCCAACCTTGGAGAAGACGAGTGTTAAACTTAATTTTCTTCGAGTCTGTGTACGTTTGATGAAAGACATCAAAGCGATTGACGCAAAGAAATACGTTATTATCGAAGCAAATCTTGATGAGATAGGAAGAATGCTTGGAGGGTGGATAAAGTCCA
>CAYORS010000005.1:0-36983 GCA_964406475.1 uncultured Candidatus Saccharibacteria bacterium | reverse complement strand
GTGTTGTTGTTGATTCTTTGAGTAAGCTGAAATCATTGTCTAAGAAATCAGGTAATTCGTATAAAGTCATGCGTCATGGCAAGACTGCAAAGAATGACCTCGGTGTCTGGGATTTTGATCCGAAAGACAATGCTCCACTTACCGAAGAGGGGCGTAAGATTGTGCGTGAACAAGCAGAGAAGATGAAGCGGGATGGATATATACCAGATGTTGTTGTCGTTTCTCCGTTTGCAAGAACAAGTGAGACAGCAGAGATTGTTTGCAATGTGTTGGGTATACCAAGTAACTCTATTGTCAAAGACGTGAGACTTGTTGAATGGAATGTGGGAGGGGATTGGCTTGGTAGACCAATTGATGATTACTTCAAGAGTCTTTATGAAACTTTCGGTAAAGATTTCCATTATTCAAAATTTGATGATGGAGAGTCGTATGCAGATGTGATAAAAAGATCAGGAGAATTTTTGTATGATATTGATACGCAATATAGCAACAAAAAGATAATGATTATTTCTCATGCATCTGTCCTCAAGGCTTTCTTTGCACTCGATCATGTGCTCGATTATTCCAAGGTTGCTGAGTTCCACAATCATTTTGTTAAATATAAAAATGCAGAAGTTAGAGATCTGGAATTCATTCCTATGCCACACAATGAAAACTTCGAGCTCGATCTCCACAAACCATTCATTGATGATGTGGTGCTCGTAAGTGATAGCGGTAAAGAACTCAAGCGAACAAAGGAAGTGATGGACGTGTGGTTTGATAGTGGTGCTATGCCATTCGCACAGAACGCTGATAAAAGACGGTCATTCGTTGTAGGGGAGGTTAAGAAAACATTTGATGAATATGTAAGTGATGTACCATTTCCAGCAGACTTTATTTCTGAAGCTATTGATCAGACACGAGGATGGTTCTATACACTCCATGCTGTCGGAGTGCTCATGGGTAAAGGTAATGCATACAAAAACGTAATCTGTCTTGGACATCTTCTCGACAAAAATGGCAAGAAGATGTCGAAGTCTCTTGGTAACGTGGTTGACCCATGGGAGCAAATGGACAAATACGGTGTCGATGCAATCAGACTTTGGATGTATTCGGTCAATCAACCGGGTGAGAGTAAAAACTATGATGAAAAGACAGTAGATGAAATCAACAAAAAAATTTTTAATTTGGTATCAAATACATTTACTTTTTATGAACTCTATCGAGACAAAACATTAGAGAATTCTTCTATAGCAGTGACAGATGTTATGGATCTTTGGATATTGGATAGATTGTATTCGTTGGTTCAGATGGTAACTTCATCAATGGATGAATACAAACTTCTTGAACCAGTGCGCGCAATAAGGGAGTTTATTGCAGATCTTTCTACATGGTATCTTCAACTTTCTCGAGATAGATTTCGTGATGGGGATAAAGGGGCAAAATATACTTTGTATACAGTGTTAAAAACACTTTCAAAACTCTTTGCACCGTTCGCTCCATTTTTTGCAGAAGATTTGTATCAAAAATTACGAAATGACGCTGATGTTGAGAGTGTTCATCTTGAAGTATGGCCTCAATACGAAGGTGATAGGGAAGCTGCTTCTCATCGTGATACTCAAATGCAGTTCACACGACATATTGTATCTTTGGGATTGGATGCGCGAATGAAAGCAGATATTAAGGTGCGACAACCACTCTTAAAACTCACTATCAAAAATAAAAAAGTAAATCTTGAAGATCCATACCTTGTTCTCATTAAAGATAGATTGAATGTAAAAGAAGTGGTGTTTGACGAGGTAATTCAAAACGAAGTAGAGCTTGATCTAGAAATTACTCAAACACTTAAAGAAGAGGGTGTTATACGAGAAATTATTCGTGCAGTTCAGGATATGCGAAAATCACAAGGACTCACTCCCTATAACACCATTGATCTACTTATTAAAACAAACGAGAAAGGCAAAGACATTCTCGAAAAACCAGAGTGGCTCATTATGATACGTGATACGGTGCTTGCTCACAAAATAGAAGTCAAAAATCTTGATGAAGAAGGGATTGTTGTTCTTGATGTACAATTCAAGGTTTCTCTTTTATAGAGAACACCATAGTGTAAACCGCAATGTATCAAAAATATACCACAGAAGCTTTTTTGGTTTTTTCTCGTTATAGCAAAGAAGCTGATTGTGTTTTCCTGTTCTACACAAAAGAGTTTGGGATGATATCTACTGTGGCAACCTCTGTCCGATTAAGCAAATCAAAACTGCGTCCACATATTATTATGGGAACACCTTTGTTGATTACCATCATCAAATCCAAATCATCGTGGAGGCTTGTGGAAGTAGAAATGCTTTATCCATCCTTAAATCCTTTGTCTCCTCAGTATGCGTCTTTTGCCAAAATTCTTTCAATAGAAAAAAATCTTATTCTCGGAGAAGAAAAAAATGAATCTCTCTTTGACGTTCAAAAACAATTTTGGTATTTCTTGAAAGAGGATAATTCCAATCTTTTTTTTATAGGGGAGTGTGTTTGTGTATCTCTCGTTCTTTCGCTTTTAGGATATGGTCAATTTGATATATCAAAATTTCCACAAAATCCTTTCGATCCTTATTACCTCAAAGGTGTGTTACCCGAACAAAAAGAAATAATAGAGAAAATCAACAAGGCTTTAAAATCTACAGGGTTGTAATATAATAAGAGTGTGGATGAAGATAAAAGCAAAATTGATCAATTAAGAGACATACTCTATTCGCGAAAGGTTAAAATCAAACCAAATTTTGTTCTTGATCTCAAAACTCATTCTTCTGATGTAGGATCAGTATGGGAAAAAGAAAAAGAAGAGTCTGTACCCGAAGACACTGAACCTGTTCAGAGTAGTTTGCCAAAAAAAATATTTTGGTTTACTTTTGTTTTTTTTGTTCTTGCTTTGGGTATGGCGGTTTATGTATATTTCAATGGAGGTAATGTAATATCCTCAAAAAATATCAATATAGATATTGTTGGTCCTACATCTGTAAAGGCGGGAGAAGAAACAACACTTGATATTTCTGTGACGAACTATAATAACGTAACACTAGAGGTAGCCGATCTTGTTCTTGAATATCCTAAAGGAACACGAAGTGCAGCAGATAAAGTGACACCTATGGTTCACGACAGAGTTCCTTTTGGAAACATTGGTCCGAACGAAACGGTGCGCAAAACTATAAAATCTGTCTTGTTTGGAGAAGAGGGTAAGCCAGCACATATTCAAATGACCCTAGAATACCGTATTCCCAGTGCCAATAGTGTGTTCACCAAAGATGCTTCTTATGATGTAATGATTGGATCTATTCCTCTTACATTGTCTGTCGAGGCTCTTAAAGAGGTTAATGCTAATCAGGATTATGAACTTCGAGTGAATGTGGTGTCTAATAGCAGTGATGCAATTCATGATGTGGTTGTTGTAGGAGAGTTTCCTGTTGGTTTTGAACCTATTACCTTTTCTCCTGAGCCTCTTCCAAAGACATATACATGGGATCTTGGTGATATTGAGGCGACAGGAAAAAGAGTGATTATTGTCAAAGGCAAAATGTATGGCGATCATAATGATGAAAGATATTTTAAGTTTAATGTAGGTACCAAAGACCAAAACAATGTAAACGAAGTAAACGGTATTATAGCAACAGTAATGCAACCTGTAAGTATTAAGGAGCCGTTTTTGGGCTTGAGTCTTGCGCTTGGACAAGCATACAAAACAGAAGGGTTTGTGGCGAAAAGTGGTGCGGTGATTCCTGGTCTTATTAATATGATCAACAATCTTGATGTTCCTATTTATGATGCCAACATCGAACTCTCAATCAATGGCAACCTTGTTTTGCCAGAAACCATCAAACCGAGTGAAGGGTTCTATGATTCTAATACAAAATCAGTTCGATGGAATAAGTTCTACAACAAAGATCTTGAGAATCTTTCCCCGAAACAAAAACTCTCAGTAAACTTTTTGTTTACCACAGATCAAGAAACAAGTCTTGAAGCACTAAAGACCACAAATCCAGAAATCGTAATTGATGTAACAATCAGAGGGAAGAGACGTCTGGAGTCAGGGGTTCCGGAAGAAGTGGTTTCAACTCTCCACAAGAAAGTAAAAGTGAATTCTGATGCTCATCTCAAAACAATTCTTGTGCATTCTGTAGGACCTATCGAAAACGAAGGTCTCTTGCCACCACAAGTGGGCAAAAAAACAGAGTACACAGTCACCTGGACGGTCACCAATAATTTTAATGAATTAGGCAATGCTAAAGTCACAACTGTGTTGCCGGATTATGTAAACTGGACAAATGTTGTTGCAGGTCAAGGTGAAAAGGTGAATTATAATGCAGACTCTCGTATGGTAACCTGGGATTTGGGAAGTGTAAAAACATCTCAAAACGGCAAGGTGAATACACGACAAGTTTCTTTCCAGGTTTCTCTTATACCAAGTATAAGTCAGGCACAAACAGCGCCTATTATGGTTAATGTTGCAAACTTCTCTGCTCGTGAT
This sequence comes from uncultured Candidatus Saccharibacteria bacterium, assembly GCA_964406475.1. Classification (GTDB taxonomy): domain Bacteria; phylum Patescibacteriota; class Minisyncoccia; order Phycocordibacterales; family CAIRYW01; genus JAQBQZ01. Next base: position 32,488 of record CAYORS010000005.1, on the reverse strand, counting down.
ACATTTACGAATACAGATATTTTGGACGAAACAGATGTATTAACAACCGACATTACAAACGATCCCTCTTATGTCTATGGTGATGGAAGTGTCAAAAATTAATTTATGGAAAATAAAAAAGATATTCAAGAAAAACTAATCTCACTCTGTAAAAGAAGAGGGTTTATATTCCAGGGTTCAGAAATTTATGGGGGACTTGCTGGTACTTGGGATTATGGACCACTCGGCGTTGCTCTCAAAAATAATATCCAGAATCTTTGGTGGAAGCGGTTCGTCCTCGATCGAGAAGATATGTACGGGATGGATGCAGCGATACTTATGAATCAAAATGTGTGGAAAGCATCAGGGCACGTAGCAGGATTTTCTGATCCGCTTGTAGAAGATCTCAAAACTAAAAAGCGATATCGAGCAGACCATCTACTTGAAGATGCTGGGATAGATACCAAGGGTATGAAATTAGTTGATATGGATAGGATGATAAAGGAAAAGGGTATCAAAAGTCCTGATGGTAATCCTGTGGGAGAGGTGAGGCAGTTTAATATGATGCTTCAAACTCATATCGGTGCGATACAAGATGATTCTTCTATTTCATACTTGCGTCCAGAGACAGCTGGAGGTATGTTTGTGAACTTCAAAAATATTGTCGACTCACTCCACCCTAAGCTCCCTTTTGGTATGGCACAAATCGGTAAAGCGTTTCGTAACGAGATTGCTCCACGAGATTTTATATTCCGTGTGCGAGAACTTGAGCAGATGGAGATAGAATATTTTGTTCACGAGACAATGTGGCAAGATAAGTTTGAAGAATTCAGAAAGGAAGTTTGGGAATATACAAAAGATGTAGGACTCTCGCAAGACAAAGTTCATGAGCTTGAAGTATCTGACGAGGACAGAGCTCATTACAGTAAACGCACAATAGATTTTGAATTTGATTTCCCGTTTGGGCGTAAGGAGCTTTATGGGCTTGCTTATCGGACTGACTTTGATCTCAAGGCACACACAGAAGGTTCAAAGGTAGATCTTTCATATTTTGATGAGGAGAAGAAAGAGAGATTTCTTCCGCATGTTATTGAGCCATCGTTTGGTGTAGGACGAACCATGCTTGCTGTTCTTTCTGATGCATATACTGAAGATGTAATGGGGGGTGAGACACGAACTTTTTTGAAGCTCTCACCGAAGGTGGCACCATATCTTGTGGCAGTATTTCCACTTCTCAAAAACAAACCAGAGCTTGTTACAAGAGCGCGAGAAGTGTATGCCGAAATGCGTAAAGCATTTCCAGGACGAGTGATGTTCGATGATAATGGAAATATTGGTAAGCGATATCGTAGGCAGGATGAAATCGGCACACCATATTGTGTGACAGTGGACTTTGAGACACTTGAACAGGATAGCGGAGTAACACTTCGTAATCGAGACACGGGAGAGCAGGAGAGATGTCTTGTTCAATCTGTGATAGATAATATAAAAAACTCTCTAATTTAATTTTCAAAAATATGTTTTTTGTCTATGATACAATGGGCGTATGAAGAATCAATTAATTTCAAAGATTTTTTGTAGCATATCGGTCTTTTTCGGCACGGTGTTTTTTTGTGTACCTGTGTCTCTTTTTGGATCTACACTTTATTTTAATAATGCAGTTGACACTTCGTGGAATACTCTAGGTAATTGGTGGACAAATGCATCATATACAAATCCATCAAGCGTGTTTCCTCATGATGGAGATATTGTTTATATTGGTAAACTTGTAAACACCAGTGCATCATCAACAGTTACACTTGGTCATATTCATGTAGCTCATTCGAGTACGGGCGGGGGAGAAGATGTCGGATTTTTACCTGGTTTAGTAGTTGGGGATGTTACTTTTTATAGTGCAGGGTATCAAGAAGGAGGTCAAATTACGGGAAATGCTATATTTAATGATTTTAGTATCGAACATAATGGTACCATAACAGGGGTGGCGACCTTTAATAATGGAAGTCATACATATGGTACTGTAACTGTTGGAAGTGCTATTTTTAATAATGATAGTTATCAAAATTTTTCTAGTACTTTAACTGGTAATACTATCTTTAATGATAATTCTTGGGATGAAGGTGATATTATTGGTAGTGTTGTGTTTAATGATAATTCTCATAATACAGGTGATGCACATATAACGGGAGATGTGGTTTTTAATGGGGCTACATATAACGAAGCTGAAATTACAGGCAATGCAGTTTTCAATGGGACAAGTGTTAATTTTGGAACCATCAATGGTAATGCATGTTTTGGATTGGGGGCAACAAATAATGGGACAGTTACAGGTGTTATCTATGATTGTAATGATGTGACTGCTCCTACCATATCTAGTGTTACTATTTCGAATGTAAGTGATACTGGTGCTACTATTACATGGATTACAAATGAGGTTTCGCTTGGTCAGATAAATTATGGAACAGGAACCACATATTCTTCTTTTGTTTCTGATAATTTATATGCAACATCACATTCACTTGCACTCACAGGTTTAGAATCGTGTACACGATATGGTTTCAATGTTCAGTCAGCCGATCCTGCTTTAAATATTGCCACTTCAAGTGATAGTTATTTTCTCACAACAGGTTGTACAGGAGGATCATCAATCAGCTCTTCGGGACTTGAATCAATAGCAACGAGTACTGGAGGCACTCTTTCTTTAGGTGATGTTGTCTTGTTGGTCCCTGTAGGTTTTTCAGAAAGCGCTTCTTCTAGTGTTACATTTCAAGTTCATTCGCTTGACGCTACTGTTTTTTCTGCGTCTGCTGGTTCACCGGCGGGGTCTACTATGGTAGGCTCAACTGTCATTAATTTGCAAGCATTTGATGGTCTTTCATCAATAAATGAATTTGATGAACCACTTTCTGTAACCTTCTCATATTCCCTAGATGATTTACACGATGTTTATGAACCTGGTCTCAAAATCTATCGATATGATTATCCCTTATGGACCGCTTTATCCTCATGTGTTGTTGATACTCACACGCATACTGTAACTTGTTTGACCAATCACTTTTCCGATTTTGCTCTTTTTGGTACATCTCGTTCTTCTAGTGGAGGAGGTGGGGGAAGCAGTGGGAGTGTGACACTTGATACTAATAAATCAATTGATACTATATCATCTACCAATGAAAAGGTAGATGAGATAATGAAAGAAAAAATTAATATCTTAACAAGAGTAAATACTAGAAATCTGTATTTTGGATTAAGAGGGGAAGATGTAAAAACATTACAGGAATTTCTTAATCTCAAAGGATTTACTGTTTCTTTGACTGGATTTGGCTCAAAAGGAAATGAGAGTATCTATTTTGGATATAAGACTCGTGATGCACTTATGAAGTATCAAAAAAGTTCTGGAATAAAACCTGCTCTCGGGTATTTTGGTCCTATTACAAAGATGTATATTCTTTCTCATTAAATTTTGCTATAATTGTCGAATGCAATTCAAAAAAACAACACTTAAAAATGGACTTCGGATTATTACAGTACCTCTCAAGAACACAGAGACGGTCACAGCGATGGTCCTTGTTTCTGCTGGGTCAGATTATGAGACAAAAGAAATAAACGGACTCTCGCATTTCCTCGAGCATATGTGTTTTCAGGGGACAGTAAAGCGTCCAAATACAGGAGATGTATCACGAGAACTTGATGAACTTGGGGCGCAAAATAACGCTTTTACAAGCAAGGAGTACACAGGGTATTGGGCAAAGGCACACAGCAAACATCTCCCGAAACTTATCGACATTGTGTCTGATATTTACCAAAATCCAATTTTCACGCCAGATGCAATTGCAATAGAGAAGGGGGTAGTAATAGAAGAGATGAAAATGTATGAAGACCTGCCACAGTCCAAGGTGGGTGAGGTGTTCGAGGAGTTACTTTATGGATTAGACCAGCCAGCAGGTTGGCCAGTTATTGGACGTGAACACATTGTTAGGAATTTGACTAAGCAAGATCTGATCGATTATCGTACCAAACACTATGTTGCCAAGGGTACAGTCGTAGTTGTGGCAGGTAAGATAAATGAAGCGAAGACAATCAAGCTCGTCGCAGATGCATTCAAAAATATTTCAAAAGCAAAAAAGGATAAAAAGATTAAGACCAAGGAAGCTCAGAAAAGTCCACAGGTAAAATTGTTTTACAAAGAGACAGACCAGGCGCATTTGATCATAGGTTTTAGGGCATTTCCAATAGGACATAAAGATAATCACAAGCTTGGATTACTTGAGTCAGTGCTCAGTCATGGTATGAGTTCACGACTCTTTCGCAAACTCCGTGACGACTTGGGCCTTTGTTACTATGTTCGAGCAGGGCATGATGCGTCTCTGGATAGAGGATATTTTGCAATATCATCTGGTGTTGCAAAGGATAGGGTAAAAGAAGCAATCCTCGCAATACTTGCGGAATGTCGCAAGATGAAAGAAGAGCTAGTGAGTGATACTGAACTCAAAAAGGCAAAGGAGCTACGTACTTCTGGGCTCTATCTCGGACTTGAGACATCTGATCAGTATGCGGATTATGTAGCGTTTCCAGAGCTCTTGGGGCAAAAGATTAAGACACCAGCGGAAAAAGTAAAAAAGATAGAAAGTGTAAAATCAAAGGACGTCCTTACTGTAGCCCGAGAGATATTTGTAAATGCTGGACTCAATCTTGCTATTGTAGGTCCATACAAAGACCCAAAGGAGTTTGAGGAGATACTCAAGATATAAGTCGAGATAGACTACAAAACTTCTCTTACTGCCCAATGTCTTTGTACAAGTGTTTTGTATCACAACCTTTTGTGATATTCTTACTTCATGCCTCTCGAAAATAAGATAATAGAGATATCTGCAGGAACAGTCATCAAGACCATGATTCTTATTTTGGTTGGATGGTTCTTATTTGTACTACGTGATTCTGTCCTTGCCGTCATTGCTGCAATTGTTATTTCCTCAGCTATTGATCCTGGAGTACGCTGGTTTGAGAAGAGGCGAGTCCCCAGGGTTGTTGGTGTTATCTCGATATACCTTGCGACTATGGCGCTTGTTGGGTTTATCCTCTTTTTTATTATCCCGACCTTTTTGTCTGAGACATCAAATCTTGTTTCTAATATTCCCACATATGTAAATCAGATTAACAATGCAATACCTCTTCTCGATCAAAGTATTCTCGAGGGATATTCACCCCTTATACGACAACTAGCAGAGAGTATTTCTCATGCCAGTTATGTTGAGGGTATACAGACAAATGGACTTTCTGCGACAACAAATAGTGTTTTTGACACCACACGAATATTTAATGGAATTATAAGTTTTGTATTGATTACTGTACTTTCATTTTATTTCTCAGTGACTAAAGATGGTGTCGCTCATTTCTTGCGAATCGTCACTCCAATCAAGAATGAAGAGTATGTTTTGAGTCTGTGGGATAGGACCAAGACCAAGATTGGTGCGTGGATGCAAGGGCAGATATTTCTTGGTGCACTCGTTGGATCAATTATTTTTATGCTCCTCTCTATTCTTCATGTTAAGCATGCGCTCCCACTAGGATTTCTTGCTGGAGTGCTTGAGATTATTCCTGTCTTTGGTCCTACACTTGCCGCAGTGCCAGCTGTGATGTTTGCTCTTCTTGATGGTGGTATTGGACTCGGCTTTTGGGTACTTTTGGTTTATGTGCTCGTACAACAGTTTGAAAACCATATCTTCTATCCACTCGTAGTTCGAAAAATGGTAGGGATTTCTCCTATACTCGTCATTATATCTCTTGTAGTAGGATATGAACTCGCGGGATTTTTAGGTATACTCCTCTCTGTGCCACTTTCTGTACTTCTCGTCGAGCTTCTCGAAGATCTTGATCGTAAGAAGATGATTGCAAAAAATAAATAACATATGAAAAAGGCATTTTATATCACAACTACACTTCCTTACGTGAATGCAGATTTGCATCTTGGTCATGCAATGGAGCTTATTCGTGCCGATGCACTCGCGCGTGCAAAAACAATCGAAGGCTATGATGTGTTTTTTAATACAGGGACAGATGAACATGGAATGAAAATATATGAAGCTGCGGCCAAAGCAGGGAAGACGCCTCAAGAATATACAGATTATTTTGCATTGAGATTTAAAGAAGGATTGGAAAAATTTGGCATTATGCCCGAAGCTCATCTCATACGAACAACAGATCTGCACCATATTAAGGCTGCACAGGAATTTTGGAAGTTGTGTGCAGATAATGGATTCATCTACAAAAAAAATTACAAGATCAAATACTGTGTGGGGTGTGAAGAAGAGAAAAGTGATTCAGAACTTCAAAATGGCAAATGTCCCATACATCTCAATCGTGATCTTGAACTTATTGATGAGGAAAATTATTTTTTCAAATACAGTGCTTTCGGAGAAAAGCTTCTTGCTTTTTATAATGAAAACCGATCTTTTGTTGTGCCTGAGTTTCGTCTCAATGAGATTAAAGAGTTTATCAAAAAAGGTCTTGAAGATTTTAGTATTTCACGGCTCGCATCGAAGATGTCGTGGGGTATTCCTGTGCCAGGCGATAGTGAGCAGGTAATGTATGTATGGTTCGATGCGCTTGTGAATTATATTTCGACATTAGGGTGGCCAGAGGACAAGGATACTTTTACAAAGTTTTGGGCAAACGGCACTCCTGTGCAGATCTGTGGCAAAGATAATACACGTTTCCAGGCAGCAATGTGGCAAGCAATGCTTATGGCTGCTGGGATTTCAAATACACACACACTTATTGTGAATGGTCATGTGACAGGAGAGGGTGGAATCAAGATGTCAAAGTCGCTCGGTAATGTAGTGAATCCTTATGATATCGTTGATGAATATGGTACTGATGCGCTTAGATATTTCTGTCTTGCTGAACTTTCTGCTTTTGAAGATAGTCCATTTACAATGGAAAGATTCAAAGAAAGTTACAATGCGAAGCTTGCCAATGGAATAGGTAATCTCACAAGTAGAATTATGAAAATGGCAGAGACTAATCTGTCAGAACCTGTAGGAATCGAAGACAACACAATTCCAGAAGAGTATTTCAAATTCTTCAAAGAGTTCGAACTTAATAGAGCAATGGATTTTGTTTGGTCAAAAATTGGAGAGCTCGATACTATTATCCAACAGACCGAACCATTCAAGCTTGTGAAAGTGGATAAAGAAAAGGGGACAGAGATTATTATTGATCTCGTAAAGAAGCTTTATATCATTGCAGGAATGCTCAATCCATTTATGACTGACACATCAGAAAAGATAAAAGCATGCATAAAGGCAAACAAATCTCCAGAAACCCCATTATTCTTAAGAAAATAATATGTTAAAATACGCTTTTAAATCATCATTATTTTTTACAATAGGCCTTATATGTTTTGATATATTCAAGACGTTTGTGTTGTTTATTTTAAATTTTATTGATTTTGGTCTACATTTCATGTCTGGTCCGTCTCAGATTAATGAATCTTGGATCGACGTGGCATCAAGTATGTTTGATGAAAGATACGCTATTGTGGCGTTAGTCGGGTTTATATCCGGAATAGTTTTATTTTTTGTCACAAAGAAATATTGTAATAAAAATGGGAATGAAATATATTGATAATCACTGCCACCTTAATCTTCCTGAGTTCGATCAAGACTATAGAGAGGTGTATCGCAGGGCATCAGAAGGTGGTGTCCAAGTCATAAACGTCGGTACAGATAGAACAACATCGAGGAAGGCGCTTGAAATTGCAGAAGAACTCGGGTGTTATGCAATTGTGGGGCATCACCCAAATGAATTCGATGAGGAGTTTGATTACGAATACTACAAAACTCTTGCACTAGATCCTAAAGTGCTCGGGATCGGTGAGTGTGGGCTCGATTACTTCCGCTCTGGAGAAGATACAAAAGAGAAACAAAGAGAAGTATTTAAAAGACAAATTGAACTTGCTCTCGAATTAAATAAGCCCTTGATGCTTCATATTCGTGACAACGGTAAAGTCGACGCTTACCAAGATGCAATAAATATAATCAGACAATACAAAGTCGCTCATCAGAGTCTTCGGGGTAATGTACACTTTTTTGCAGGGACACTTGAAATTGCACGCCAATTTGTAGAGATGGGTTTTACGATTTCTTTTACGGGTGCTATTACATATGGTGATAACTATACAGAGGTGGTTAGAAATATTCCACTCGAAAGTATCCTCTCGGAGACCGATTGTCCGTTTGTGGCACCGGTGCCATACAGAGGTAAGAGAAATGAGCCGGTATATGTGATAGAAGTAGTAAAGAAAATTGCAGAAATAAAAGAGTTATCTTTGGATGAGGTGGCGGAGCAGCTTGTAGAAAATTCAAAAAAACTTTTTGGAATATAAAAAACTAGCACTCAATCGGGTGCTAGGGGGTTGGTTATAGAGAGTCAATCTCCTTGACAATCAGGACAATCTTTTTGCCCACAAAAGCATTGATAACCATCATCACCGTTAAGGTGTTCGAAGACACCTTTTGGATTAAAGAGCAAAAATAAAATTTTGAAATCATACCTAATCGTATGTATGTTGTCAATCATTTGTATTGATTTGTGGTGTTGTTTGTGATAGCATAGGATCTGCACCTAGTTTTAGGTGTTTTATTATTAAAAAGTAAAAATACTATGACAAAAGAGTCATCTAAGGACAATTCAAAAGTCTATGAAATAGGCTTTCATATTGCTCCGTTTGTGGGCGAAGAAAATATCGCTCACGAGGTCTCTCTTATCAAAGATGCTCTTGATGCAATCAAAGCAGAAGTGATAAGTGAAGACTTTCCAAGGTTGAGGGGTCTTGCCTACCCAATAACGAAGGTTATCAAAGGCGACAAAAAAGTTTCAACAGAGGCTTATTTTGGATGGATCAAGTTTGTGTGCGACGCAGACAAGATTATTGGTTTTAACAAAGTTATTGAAAAAATCGATAATGTGATTCGTTTCATTACTATCACAACTGTTCGAGAGAACACTCTCTATGGATCTAAGTTTATCAAAGACAAAGAAACAAAGAAGGCAAAAGAAGACGACAAAGCAGAACCAAAAGCTGAAATCAACGAAGTAGAACTCGATAAAACAATCGACAACTTGGTGGTATAATTGAGGTGATAATTAAAAATTAACATCTTCACAAAATATGTATCTTAACAAAGCAATGCTCTATGGGAACCTTACAAAGGATCCAGAATTAAAAGCGCTTCCATCAGGAATTAAAGTAGCATCATTTTCTATTGCAACCAACCGTAGTTACAAAGATAAAAATGGTGTCAAACAAGAAACTGCAGAATATCACAATATTGTTGCTTTTGGTAAGCCAGCAGAGCTCATTGCTCAGTATATGAAACGAGGTAATCCAATTTTTATTGATGGTCGGATTCAAACACGATCATGGGACGATAAAGATGGACAAAAGAAATATCGTACAGAGATTATTGTAGAAAATTTCCAATTCGGTCCTAAAGCAATGGGTACCACATCGCAACGATCAGAATCTTCAGGACAAACAGGGGATTCACATCAAGACATAGGTAGTGAGATTGCCTATCCAGAAGAAGAAATTAATATCGAAGATATTCCTTTTTAAAAATTATTATTTAGAATTAGATTATTATGGCAGAAAGTTCAAAACAATGCTTTTTTAAGCAAAATCAAATCAATCATATTGATTATAAAGACACAGACATTTTGAAAAAGTTTATCAACCCACACGGACGTATTCTTGGACGAAAAAGAACAGGTGTATGTGCCAAGAATCAACGCAAGCTCGCTAACGCAATCAAGATTGCGCGATTTATGGCTCTTATGCCTTACGTGCAAAGATAGTATTATTTCTTATCTAAAAACAACCTATGTTAGAGTATAATGAAATAAAAGAAAGAAAGTGTATTATCTTCGACAATGAACCTTACGAAGTGCTTTCATCTCATGTGTTCCGCAAACAAATGCGAAAGCCTGTTAATGCAACAAAGCTTCGTAATCTTATAAGTGGACGAGTTGTAGAACATTCATTCAGTGCTCAAGACAAAGCAGAAGAAGCAGATATCGAGACAAAACAAGTAAAATTCCTTTATGTAAACAAAGGAGAATGGTGGTTCTGTGACGCTACTAATCCAGCAAATCGATTCAAGCTTTCTGAAGATGTGCTTGGCGAAGCTCGTAAGTTTATGAAGGTGAATTCAATTATCGATGCAAAAATGTTTGAAGAAAATGTTTTTGGTATTGATATGCCAATCAAGGTAGAGCTCAAAGTGACTGATGCTCCTCCTGCAGTCAAAGGTGATACGGCAAAGGGTGGTAACAAGATTATCACACTTGAGACAGGTGCTACGCTCAATGCTCCTATGTTTATAAATGAAGGAGATGTGATTAGGGTAAACACTGAGACAGGGGAATATGTAGAGAGAGTGTAAGTCAAAAATCAAAAAGCAATAAAAAATTCAGCACGGCGCCTTTGGGCGCCGTGCTGAATTTTAGAAATTACTCACAGGGTATTGTTATTTGATCTACGGAAGATTATAAGTTTTTAAAAACTTATAATCTGGAGCTATTCTTCTGGCTTCTCCTCGACTTCTGCTTTACCTTCAAATGCAAAACCTTCTTCACTCATAAATTTTCGAATCTTGGCTAAAATTTCATCTGATACCTTTTTGTTCTCTTTGAGGAATTGTCGTGTCGCATCGTATCCACGTCCAAGCGTTATTTCTTCACCATTTTTTGGTGTGTACCTATAAGAATTACCTGACTTTTGAAGGATACCCATCTTTTCTCCGAGAGCCATTATTTCTCCTTCTTTTGAGATACCTTCGTTGTACATAAGGTCAAATTCTGTTTGTTTGAATGGGGCACCTACTTTGTTTTTAACTACTTTGACGCGCACTCGTCCTCCCATAATCTCTTCACCTTTTTTGATTTGAGCAATACGACGGATGTCGAGGCGTACTGAAGTGTAGAATTTGAGAGCCTTTCCTCCTGGAGTTGTCTCTGGGTTACCGAACATCACACCAATCTGCATTCTGATTTGGTTGATAAAAATAATAATCGTTTTTGATTTTGCGACAATAGCTGTGAGTTTACGCAGTGCTTGGGCCATAAGGCGAGCCTGCTTGCCGACGTGATGTGCTCCCATATCACCTTCGATTTCATCTTTTGGTGTAAGTGCAGCTACAGAGTCGACAACGACAATATCGATTTTGCCTGTACGCACAAGAGACTCAACAATCTCAAGAGCTTGTTCTCCTGTATCTGGTTGAGAAATGAGAAGCTCGCTTACATTGACCCCGATTCGTTTTGCATATTCTGGGTCGAGTGCGTGTTCTGCATCGATAAAAGCACAGATTCCTCCCATTTTTTGTGCTTCAGCAATAGCGTGTAGGGTAAGAGTTGTTTTACCAGATGATTCTGGTCCAAAGATTTCAACTATTCGTCCACGTGGCAGCCCTCCAATACCAAGTGCAGCATCAAGACCAAGTGATCCTGTAGGAATAACATTGATATCGACTTTGGGTGCCTCACCAAGTTTCATAATCGCGTCATCTCCAAACTTTGATTTGATTGCTCGGATTGTTTCTTCGATTGCGGTTTTGGATCCTGTGTTTACTTTTTCTTTCGCGATTTTTTCTTTCTTTTTCATTAAAATTGAATTAAATAGTAATACTAATTGCTATACCAAACGTGAATTTTTTTTGATACTTGTTTTTCAAACCTATCTTTTACTTCCACCTCAATTATATTATAGCCAGGGGAGAGGAGCAATTTATCTTCAAAATACCCATTTGTATCTGCGAATATTTGTCTGTCATCAAGAGTAAGGTATGCAGATCGCTTTACAGCTCCACTTACCACAAACAGCGGCTCTGTTACTGTGATATATAAAGGCGTATTTAAGACAAGTGATGGTCCGAGATAAAGCTTTACACCTTCAAATATACCATAAAGAACAAAAAGCAAGAAAAAGCCAACAATAATAAAAAATTGAGTATTTTTTTTCATACTAGAGCATTTCTTCTACTTCTGCTGGTTTACCTTGGAGGACCTCACGAGGTTTTGCACCATCAGCTGGACCGATGACACCTTTCTCTTCAAGAATATCCATAAGGCGAGCTGCTCGTGCATAACCAACACGAAGTTTTCTTTGTATGTATGATGTAGATGCTTTGCCAGCCTGTATAACAATCTGTCGAGCATCTTCATACAAGTCATCATCATCTGCCTCATTATTATTCTCATTCATAAGCTCTGAATCAAAGATTGGATTTTTTGAATCTTCTTGTTTGTCTCCTGTGAGACCAAGTTCTGTTTGAGGGACTTCATCTTGGTAGCTATCGACAAGATATTTGGCAACCTTTTTCACTTCTGTTTCAGAAATATATGGAGACTGTATTCGTACAGGTTCTGGTGCATCTTGTGAAGAGAAGAGCATATCCCCTTGTCCAACAAGCTTTTCTGCTCCAGCCTTATCAATGATTGTTCGTGAATCAATCTGTGATTGTACTTTGAGTGCAATACGAGTAGGGATGTTTGCTTTGATAAGTCCTGTAATAACGTTTACTGATGGTCGTTGTGTTGAAAGGATAAGATGAATACCTACGGCACGAGACATTTGGGCAAGTCGGACAATCGATGCCTCTAGTTCTCGAGGGTATGCTTGCATCAAATCCGCAAGCTCGTCTATAACAATTACAATATAAGGCATAGTTTCGGGCACGTTCGTACTATTCTTTTCTTTCTTAAGAGCTGGTTCTAAGATGTTTTTGTGGTAGGAGCTTATATCTCGCACTGAACACTGTTCAAGCACATCATATCGTCTATCCATTTCTTTTGCTGCCCATTTGAGAGCAAGAATTGTTTTTTTTGCTTCAGTAATTACAGGAGTGAGGAGGTGGGGGATTTTATTATAGAGGGTAAGCTCAACTCTTTTTGCATCAACCATAATAAACTTGAGAAGATCGGGTGAATTCCTGTAGAGCAGTGAGGTGAGGATTGCGTGTACAGTTACGGACTTACCACTTCCAGTTGTTCCTGCAATAAGTAGGTGTGGCATACGAGCAAGGTCATAGAAGACTGCATCACCGGAGACATTTTTACCGATAGATGTGAGGAGGGGTTTTGGAGATGATTGGTATTCTTTTGTTGCAAGAAGAGACCCTAGTCCAACCACTGTTTTTGATGAATTTGGCACTTCAATTCCCACAAGAGACTTGCCGGGGATAGGGGCCTCTACTCGGATAGTCTGTGCCGCAAGAGCAAGAGCAAGGTTGTCTTGAAGACTCACTATTTTTGAGAGACGCACCCCTTCTGCGGGCTTCAGTGCATATCGTGCAACAGTGGGCCCAATGGTGATTTCATCCATTTCAACATCAATCCCAAAGTTTTGGAGTGTGCGCTTGATGATGTTTGCATTAGCTTTAACATCACCAACACCGGGACGCCCTCTATCTGTCTCAAGAAGGGAAAGGGGAGGTGCTTCGTATGCTTTTGAGAAAGTGTGAGATCGTAATCCTCCAAGTTCCAATTCGTCTTTTTCATCTTTCTTTTTCGTTGCAGGTGTTTCTGTAGTTTTTGGTTCGGGAATATCTTTTTGTTTTTCGAGTGCGATTTTATTTTCTTTGAGTTTCTTTTCTTCTTTGACAACACTTTTACTTATAGCATCTTCAACATCTTGATCATCAGCATCATCTTCTTGTGTTTTGTTGACTCGTCGCCAGAATGTGAGCCATTCACTTTTTAAATGTGTATCAAAGATGATAAGAAGTGAGATGATGATAAAAGCAAAAAGTAAAATGACTGATGAATAAATATCAAAAAGTGCAATGAGAGGTTTTATCATAATCTCGCCTACCGCACCACCTGACTTTGCTTTTACGATCTCAATAATTCCAAGTGATGAAAAAAAGAAGGCACCGCTTGCGAGCACTTTTGTAAGCGAGAATCTTTGAGAGAGATTTTGTAAAAAGGCGACTCCAAGCATTCCTAAAAGAAGGGGAATAAGATAATATCCAATACCAAAAAGTTTCCCAAAAAAACTATAAATATTGTTCCCAACAAAACCTGCTTTTTGTACTGATGCAAGTATAAAAACAATCGAACACAAAAACAAAAGTATCGAAATAATACTCTGCATGGTTTCATCACGAATAAAAGATTCCTGTTGTTGAGATTTGTTCCGACCGCGCTTTTGTTCGTTTGCTCGGAATGATTCTTTGGATAAGGGTTTTGGCATAAAAAGTAAAATTTATTGTGTCGTTAGTTCCATCTCATTATATCACGACAAAGTTATTTTATTGTTGAAAAATAAGACCAAATAAAAGACTAAAAGTCACTTGATATTTTGTACTGTCTTTTATAATATAAGGACACTAAAAGGTCATAAAATTGGTTTTATCATAAAAGACATTCGCAATGGAACAAAAGGACACAAAACAAGAATTAGAGGTTTTCAAACACCTAGGAAAAGGTGACCAGTTTGTCTTTTATATCTTCAAAAAGATATCAAAAATTTCGTATGCAACATATGCTATTACCGACCTCATAAAGGACACAGAACCTCTTAAATGGACACTACGGAAGACGGTAACAGATCTTTCTGCATTGAGAAACTTTTTTGATGAGAAAAGTGTCTTTAATAATCTCGAAAGGACACTTCTTGAACTTGAGAGTTTTTTGGAGCTTGCTTCCTTTGCAAAAGTCGTGTCCTTAATGAACACACATCTTCTTCAAAATGAAATCAAAAAAGTGATCCATGAAATGAGCGAAAGATCAAAAGAAGGTTTCTACTCTCCAGAACTTGTTGCGTCTTTTTTTGAGATACCTTTCCCGCAAAAAACAAACCAAGTAGAAGATCTTCTTAAAGAAAAAAATACAGAGCTAACTGTGCCTACATTGAGTGAAGGCAATGTCTTTTATAAAGGACATAAAGGACATCAAGATACGAATGACTTTTATAAAAAAGACATCACAAAAAAGTCATCTGAGAAACAAAAAACAAGTCTTCCATTCATCGCAAAAAACACTGACTTTAATAAAAACAATAGACAGGAAAAAATAATAAAAATAATAAAAAACAGCAACACTTCTTTGAGCATAAAAGACATAAAAGACATTTTTCCTGAGTGCAGCGAAAAGACGATACAGAGAGAGCTTATTGCCCTTGTTCTTCAAGGACAAATAAAAAAGAAGGGGGAGCGTCGCTGGAGTACTTATAGCTTGTAAAAGACATTTTTTGACTAGGGTGTAGACAAGATCTTTTGATAAGTTGTACACACCTCCACTTATTAGGTTGTTTGGCACCACCTATAACCTACCTACTTTTGTGCAACCCGATTTTAAGTTTTTTTGTTTAAAAAGTGTTAGGAGGGTATCTAATTGATTGTTGCTATAAATATTGCTTTTGAGCGTCAAATTTGCTATAATAGGCGGACGGTTTGAAAAGTGTATTTTTCACTTATCCACACCGTATTTTCTTGGTATTACATTATTTTTGCTATAATAATAAATGTGAAAGTAAGTTTACTTCTTTCATATGTGTTTAAAGCAGAAAAAATACCGATAAAATCATTGTTTTTAACATAAGATCTTTGACAACTAAATAAGCCCGTATTTCAGGTTTTTTTCTTTCACGAAAAGATACTACTGAATATTCAGACCAAATTTCGCCAACTAGTTTTTTGCGCTTTGTTTCGGCAAAGTCAAAAAAGTAGTGTTTAAAAAACAATCTTGATTTTTCAAGATCGTCCTCATAGCAATAACCTTAGGTCGGTCCAAAGGTGTTATGAGGTTTTGAGAATATACAAAGGATGTCGAAAACAATCTTTTGTACATTCTTTATTACAAAGGTTCTATCTTCTCCATTATTAAAATTTATTAATTAAAGAAGATATAATCCATAAAAAAAATTAATTCAATTATGAAAATCACAAAAACAATCGCTAGTGTTGTTTCTGCTATTGCTTTCGTAGCTGTTCTTACAGCTGGAGCAAACGCAGCTACATTCACTCGAAGTCTTACAGTTGGAAGCACAGGAGCAGATGTTACTGTACTTCAAACATGGTTGAACCAGAAGGGATACCTTTCTGTTTCTCCAACAGGTTATTTCGGTAATCTTACAAAGGCAGCTGTTGCTGCATTCCAAGTTGCAAATGGTATTACACCAGCAGCTGGATACTTTGGTCCTATTACACAAGCTAAGTGGGAAATGTTGAACTCAGGTTCTTCAAATTCTAACTCTAATAATGGTTCATCTTCTTCAGTAAAACTTGCTGGAACAGACGGATCTATTGATGCAGTTAAAACACTTTCACAATACTCTTCTGAAGAAGTAGGTGAAAATGAAAGTGATGTCAAAGTTGCAGGATTTGAAGTTGAAGCTTCAAACGATGGAGACATTGCACTTCGATCTGTTAAAGTTACTTTTGATGCAACAGGAAACGGACACTCAACAAAGATTAAAGACTATGTTAAGCACGTAACTGTATGGCAAGGAAGTAAAGAAGTTGGATCAGCAGATGCTTCTGACTTTACAAAAGACAGTAGTAACTCAAAGCTCTGGACAAAAACAATCACTCTTTCAAACTCAGTTGTAAAATCTGATTCAAAAGAGAAATTCTACATCACTGTAGACGGAGCTAGTACATTTGACTCATCAGATATTGCTGATGACTCATGGACAGTTGGTGTTAACAACATTCGATTCGAAGATGGATCAGGAGTTGTGACAACTGACTCAGAGACAGGAGACCTTGGAAACGG
Organism: uncultured Candidatus Saccharibacteria bacterium; assembly: GCA_964406475.1. Taxonomy (GTDB): domain Bacteria; phylum Patescibacteriota; class Minisyncoccia; order Phycocordibacterales; family CAIRYW01; genus JAQBQZ01. The sequence goes on along the minus strand of CAYORS010000005.1, from coordinate 15,733 downwards.
AGGATCAACTATTGGTTGGGCTTCTGCAGGAGATGGTGTTGCAGTAGATTTCGTATCATTCTCAACAGCTTCTAACACAGAACTCAAGTTCTCTACAGATTCATCTACACCAGATGAACAAGTAGTTCTTGTTGACGATCAAGACAACACAAACGATGTTGTTCTTCTTAAAGGTAAAATCAAGGTTGATGGAACTTCAGATGTAACAATCGATCAATTGCCAGTTACTCTTACAGCAACAGGTGCAACTGATGTAGACTACATCACAGGTTCAATCAAACTTACAATTGATGGAGAAGACTACACAGAAAGTGTAAACACTTCATCAGCTACTGTAGCTACTGTAACATTCGATAACCTCGATCTTACACTTTCTGCAGGAAAGACATACTCATTCACAGTTACAGCTGATATCAACAATACAGACTCAAACTTTGAAGATGGAGACACTCTTAAGGCTTCTATCTCAGCAAGTAACCGAGCTATGATTGATGCTGAAAACGAAGAAGGAGATCAACTCACATCAAGTGAGAAGACAGGTCTTTCAACTGGTAAGGCACAAGAATTCCGTGTAAATGGAGTTCAAGTAACTCTTGTATCAACAGATACATCAGCTACAACTGGTACATCATCTAACGATGATATGGGAACATTCAAGATTAAGTTCAAGGTTAAGGCTTCTGGAGACACAGTATATGTATCTTCACTTGTTGCAAACGCAGTATTATACGTGGTTGACAAAGCAGGAACAGCTACAACTGGAAACTCAATCACAGCTACAATCACAGACGTAACTGACAGTGATAAAACATCTGTTGGAAACTACGAGATTGAAGATGGTTCAGAAGAAACATTTGAACTTATCGTAACAGCACAACTCGGAACAGCTGGAACAGCTGGACAATACCGAGCAGCTCTTACAGGAGTTAAATGGGATACTTCAGATGATACTTCACCAGCAAATACTTACACTTCAAACCTCGATTCATTCAAGACTTCATACATTGGTCTTAACTAGTGTATCTCTTGGATAACTTGGTCCGAACATAAGTTTGGCAAAGTTTCAAACAAACCACCCTCTTGCGAGGGTGGTTTGTTTTTTTCTTTTTGTTATAATGGTTTTATGTTTCTAAACAAATTATCTTCCTTTTGGAATAGTGTTATTTTTTATATAACCTCTTTCTATTTACTCACATTCCCATTTATTAATTATAGTTTGTATTTGTATACAGGGGTTACGAGTCGTATGGTCAACCTTTCTATTTTTATTTTTGTTGCGGCACTTTTTGCTTCAATGTATCTATTTAAAGGCAAAGAAACTTTCGTGTCTCGATCCGTGTCTTTTTGGATTTTTGTAGTATATATACTTTTTATGTTTGTTTCGGGATACTTTGGGTTTAATTTTCAAACATCTTTTTGGGCAAATGTCACACGAATGACCGGGTTGTGGTTTTTTGTTAATCTGTTGTTTCTTTTATGTCTTTTTGTTTCAGTATTAAGAAATAGCGAGGTGAGAGAAAAGCTTATTCATTCTATTATTTTTTCTACATCCGTTTATTCTGTTTTGGCTCTTCTTAGTCCCGAAGGCCTTGGTGTTTTGTTTAAAACATATGCGACTGATGGATTTACTTTCGGCAACTCTACTTTTGCTGGTATGTATATTTTTGGAGCTTTTATTCTTTCGCTTTATTTTTTCGTAACAAAAGAAAAAAGATGGTATACCTATCTGTACCCTCTGCTGATTATCGCAAACCCTTTCATGTTGAACAGTAAGATTTTTGGGGGAGACTTTACAGATGGAATATGGGGAGAGGCACGCGCATCTGCTACTGTTGCGTTGCTTGCCATTGTATCTCTTTTGTGTGCATATGCAATCTCAAAGATTAAAGACCAGAAAATATGGAAATCAATCGTCTTTGCTATCTTTGGATTTGTTATTGTGCTGATTGGCTATGTAGGTGCATCTTTGCTTTCTTCACAAGGGTTTGTGAGAGAGCTCTATCTCAAGGAGGCAACAGGTGCACGACCTCTTGTGTGGGAAATATCTGACCATGTTATTGCAGAAAGACCTTATCTTGGGTGGGGGATTGAAAATTTTGAAAAAGTATTTGAACATCATTATGATAACCGTCTTCTTCAAAAAGAGTATGGAGGAGAGCCGTGGTTTGATCGCGCTCATAACATATTTATAGATCAAATGGTTGATGGTGGTGTTTTAGGACTTTCGCTTTTTCTTGCTTTGTATCTCAGTTTGGGCGGAACCCTGTTGTTTGTGCTTTTGTATTCAAAACAAAAAAACAATCGAATTCTTGCTGTGTTCTTGCTCATTTATTTCGGACTTCATCTTCTCGAACTTCAAACAGCATTCGACACTATTGTCTCTTATGTGATTTTTGTTTTTATGCTTGCTCTCGCGATTGTATTGTTTGATGAGACATATGAAGATATCAAACAAAAAAAGCAAATTTCTCTTAACAAACACCTCGGGTATGTTCTTGGTGTTATATGTGTTTGCTTTTTTGGATGGACTTTTGTGTATGGACTTGTTCCTTTTGTACGGACTCAAAATGCCAATGGATATATGCGAACAATCGGGTCTTCAGAAAAAAGACTTCTCGAGTATCACACTCTTTTTGGTTCTCCTGTCGATATCACCGCATTTTTGTGGCGTACATCTGCCGATTTGCAACGGGGGATTGCACAAAGCCCCACTGTCTTGAATGATCCTTCAAAAATAAAAAGTATTAATAAAGAATTTACATACATTGAAGAAGAGTATCAAAAGTACCTTAAAGACCACCCAGATGATTTCAGATCTCTCCTCAACTTGGCGGATGTTTTGATTTATGTACGATTGTTTGATGATGATAAGCTCGGTCGTGCACAAGAGGTGCTCGATAAGGCAATTACTATCGCACCACAAAGTCCTCAGGCATATTGGATGAAAGCCGTGACATTTTTGTATCAAGCAAAGTTTGCTGAGGCTCGTGTGTGGGCACAAAAAGCATATGATCTCAATCCAAAAATCGAAGAGAGTAAAAAAGTCATCGACTACATTGAAGAGTCAACAAAAACATTTCCAGAAATTGATTTATATTTCTTCCGTCTTACATAATTTTTTGCAAGGACCGCCCTTGCACGCAAGGGCGGTCCTTGCAAAATCTTGGAAAATTCATAAAACTCATTCATAATATAATAAGTAATTATTTATGAATAGAAAAAATAAAATTTCTTTAGGTGAGTATTATCATGTCTACAATCGGGGAGTAGATAAGAGAAAAATTTTTAACAGTTGTAAAGATAAAGATAGGTTTCTAAAGCTTCTCTATTTATGTAATAGTGATGAGAAAGTTCGTTTCAATGAGTACAAGGATACTCCATTATCTAAAATACCAAGATCAAGAAAGATTGTATCTATAGGAGTCTACTGTCTTATGGATAATCATTTTCATCTTCTTATAAAAGAGCGAAAAGACGGTGGTATCAGCAAATTTATGGAAAAGCTTACTACTGCATATGTTATGTATTTTAATAAGAAAAACGAAAGAACGGGTGCTCTTTTTGAGGGGAGGTTTAAAGCAAAATATATTTCAAAAGACAGTCACCTAAAACATCTTTACTGCTACATACATTTTAATCCATTGAAGTTTTTGAATCCAGAATGGAAGAAATTTTCTAAGAAAGACATTTGTCATAATTTTAAGTTTTTATGTAATTATCATCATTCTAGTTTTCCGGATTACTTGGGCGGCGGTAGAGATGAATCTGTTATTTTAGATGCTGATGATTTCCCTTTATATTTTTTGGAACAGTCATTCGAGAAACATGTAATGAACTGGCTTTCTATGTGTGACGAATCAAAAGAGAGGTAGGAAAGGTAGAATGTGCACAACTTTGCAAGGACCGCCCTTGCATGCAAGGGCGGTCCTTGCATTTATGCACAGATTTTTTTGTTCAATATAAAAATAATAATATAATAGCCAAAGTTATGTAATTTTATTTGGTAATATGTTATTAAATTAAAAAAATAAGTAATGAAACACAAAATTTGTTCTTGGTTTGTTGTTTTTGTTTTTTGGTTTTTTTCTTTTTATATATGTTTTGCTGATTCTTCAAATGTTCAGAGTTTGATATTTATTTCACAACCTCAAACCATACAAACAGGTGAGATATCAACCGAGATCAAGGTGCAAACTCAAAACTCTACACACTCTGTTGAAACAGTAAGTGAGACAAACGATGTTACTTTTTCTTCGACATCTCTTACAGGTGAGTTTTTAAATAGCTCAGGTGGAGCTGCTTCAAAAACAATGAGCAAAAACACATCTTCTCGTACGTTTTATTATCGCGACACTTCTCCTGGGACACATACACTTACTCTTGAGATAAAGGGTAGAGATAGTGGCAAGACATTCAGTGCTTCGCAGGATATTATTATTTCAAATAACGGTGAAAGTACATCTACGTCTACTGCGGTTATTATCGATACAACAGCGTCAACAACAAACCAAACCGCATCATCAACACAAATTATTTCTCCCGCAACATTTCTCTCGTCTCATACAAACACGGTATCAATTACATATGTGTTTGAGAGGCCGGGTTTCAAGATTGATGCAGGAAGAGAAAGACTTGTGACTGTTGGTATGCCTGTCGAATTTGAAGCATCTGTGTCAGGAGATGGTGATATTCCAGGAAAGCGAGATTGTGTTTGGTCTTTTGGTGATGGTAAAGCAGATATAGGTAAAAAAGTAGTTCACTATTATAAATTTCCAGGTGATTATAATGTTGTGTTAAACGCTGATAGTGGGCGTGAGCATGCTGTGTCGCGTACTCGTGTTAAAGTCATAAATCCAGAAGTCAATATTACATCTGTTATGCGAGGTGAAGATGGGTTTGTGGAACTTCAAAATAATTCTAATTATGAGGTCAATATAAATGATTGGAAAATTATTGATGCACACAACGAGCTTATTCTTGCACCAGATACAATCATTGATGCTAATTCAAAAATTAAAATACCTTTTAGCTCATTTGCAGACGATGGACCCTTGTCTTTGGTGTATGGAAAGAGCAAGATTGCATCCGTATATTCTGATCCGGTCTATCTAGATACCCCTGTTTCATACAACAATCAAACGGAAGATGTGTCTGTATATGGTCCACAAGAGACAGGTGAATCTTCTTTAGAACCAGAGACAGAATCTATTTCTTCAACAACAAATTCGTTTAATCAACAAGAATTGTTCAAACAAAACATTCCTGTTTCGCATAATGTCTTTGATTTTATTAAAAATTTTTTTACTGAATAATGAAAAAAATAATTATATCTTTGTGTACAATTTTTGTTTTCTTGGGATTTTACTCATCATCTGTTTTTGCAGATACATACATATCTGGTCAGATTGATACAGATGAAATCTGGCAAAAAAGTAATGGACCATATTATCTTGAAGATGTGTTGATTATGCCGAGTGCGACAGTGTCAATACAAGAGGGGACTCAAATATTTGTAGATGGATATATTGCGGTAATGGGTCGATTCAATAGTCTAGGTTCTCCAACTGATAAGGTAAGATTTGATCTCAATCCTGATTATTTTGCTTGGGATATGTATATTGGCGAAGGTGGGTCTGTATCTTTGGATAATACAAACATATTTTCTGTTTCAGGCATAACCTCAAGTACAGGATCTCTTACTATGAAACACTCTTCTCTTATAAATCCGCTTTTAGGTATTATGGGAACGAATGGTTCTTATGTTGATCTGGAAGATGTGCATATAGGAGGGCTCGAAGAAGGGTCTGATTTGTCTCTTGTATCAGAAAGCTATGCTCGTATTTCGCAGAGTGTTTTTGAGGATTCTATGTTGGGAGACAGTTATATTATTGCAGGATACGGAAACAGTACAATTGATATTGCAGATTCTGAGATTGTTCCTTTTCAAAGCACTTCTCTTATTATGGTGGGAGGACATCTCAATGCTTCACGTATTACAACATCTGGAGGTCTTGCTGATGGAATTGATCTTGTGAGAGATACAGGACGAAATATTCCTGTAACAGCCACAATAACAAAAAGTGATATCAAAGGATTTGGAGGTAATGCGATTTTTGGTTTGGATGCCAATATATCAATCACACAATCAAAAATTGAAGATAATAATCTAGGAGTTGAAATCATAAGTCAAACAGGCACATCTGTCGATATAAAAAAATCGTCATTTATATCAAACACAATGGGTGTGTTTTTTGTCAATCAAAACACACAATCTCCCATAAATTTTGATGTCAAAGAAAACTGGTGGGGAGATCCGACAGGTCCTTTGGTCTCAAGTAAAAATAATACTGGTACAGGTGATTCTATTGTGGCATATAATGGCAATCTTGATTATATCCAGTTTAGTCCCTGGCTTCTTTCTTCTCCGGATACTGCTTGTTGCTCGAGTGTGATTTTTCTTCCTGGGGTCAAAGCAAGTAGACTCTATACAAAAGGTATTCTAGAAAACCAGCTGTGGGAACCAAACAGAAATGCAGATGTAGAAAAAATATACCTTGATGCGAACGGCAAAAGCATCAATCAAAATATTTATACACGAGATATCATTGAGAGGACAAATATTGGAGGAGGTATCTTTGATCAAGATGTATACAAAAAATTTGTTGGATCTATGGATGGTCTCGTGGCAGATCATATAATCAATGAATGGGAAAGCTTCCCTTATGATTGGAGGTTTGATTATAAAGATATTATTGATGATGGGGTCAAGCGTGAAAATGAAATTATTAATATTATTACTGAGATTCAAAGACTTGCTCTCAATTCCAAATCGGGCAAAGTGACCATTGTAGCTCACAGTAACGGTGGGTTGTTTGCAAAAGTCTTGATCACTAAACTCACAGAGCTCCATAAAGAAAACTTGATTGATAATCTGATTATGGTGGCTGTACCACAACTAGGGACACCAGAGGCGATACTTGGTCTTTTGCATGGTGACAATCAGCAGATTTCTTTTGTTGCCGACAAAAGTGTGATGAAAAAACTCGGAGAAAATATGAAGTCCGCGTACAACCTTCTGCCATCTTCTCTTTATTTTGATGATGCAAATAACCCTGTGGTAAGTTTTGACGTTTCTGTTGATGCAGTGTCAAATCTTCGTATAAGGTATGGCGATACAGTCACATCATATTCAGAGCTTGTCGATTTCCTTACAGGGGCAAAAGATGGCAGACCAAAACCGAGTCAAACTGACCTTATACATCCCAATATTTTGAGTACAAACTTGCTTTCCAATGCAGGAGCTGTGCATTCTAGTGTTGATACGTGGACACCTCCATCATCAATAAAAATCTTTGAGATTGCAGGGTGGGGTATCGGTACCACAAATACAGTTGCATATACAAGCAGAGCCTTTTGTCTTCCAGGGACAACGACTTGTATCACAGGACTTGATCACGAAGCTCAGAAAACCAGTGACGGTGATGGTACAGTTATTTCATCAAGTGCACTTGGGGGAAGTGGGGAAAAATATTATGCGAATATAAATAATTATAATAATAAAGAAAGTCTAAACATTAATCACGGAACCATTTTTGAAATGAATGATATTAACGATCTTGTGGTGCATATTATCGAAAACAAAAACACAGACCTTCCCCAGTTTGTTACACGCGAAAAACCTCTTTCTACAGGAGACGCTCGTGTGCGTATTGCTATGCACTCACCTGTATCAGTCGATGCTTATGATACAGAGGGGAGACACACTGGGCTTGCCTCACTTCCAGGTAGTGATATGCTCTTTGTCGAAAACAATATCCCCAATAGTCTCTATGAAGAGGTAGGAGAAGGTAAATACATCTATGGCGACGAATCTTCGTTATCAAACATAGTGTTGGAAGGTCTTGATTCGGGGACATTCAGTCTTGATATTCAAAAGACAGTAGGTGATGCATCGACCACAGAGGTGAGTTTCGTTGATATCCCAACCAACCCCAATATGGAAGGTGCTCTTGTGCTTACTGCGACAAGCACATCGCTTGTGCTTGATGTAGAAGGAGATGGTAAGGCTGATGTGACTCTCGATCCTACGACTCCACTTGATCCTGTTACCTATCTTACTATTATAAGGAAAACAATCGATGGTTTTGATATGAGTAGTAAACTCAAAAAAGAATACATCAAAAAAATCGATGATATAATAAAGCTTGTTCAAAAGGGTAATATTAAAAACGCAGTCAAAAAAATCAAAGACTTTAATAAGAAGCTTCAATCAATAGGACGCCACAAAGAAGATAGACATCATCACAAAAAAATCGACAAAACTGATGTAGCTGCTTTTGTGATAATGCTTGATGAACTGATTACATTATTACAATCAAAATGAGTTATAAAAAAATACTAATTTCTTGTTTATTGTTGTGCGGAACTCTTTTGTTTTTAGGTTTTAGATTGGTTTATTATCCTGATTTAAACGTCTGTATACCAAATAATTTTGTTGCTTGTAATTATTATTATTCTTTCAATTTAGGACATCCTTTGGTCCTTGGCCTAACACCCCTGATCCCTCTTCTTGTACTGTTGTACTTTTGTCGTCGAGAGGTGGTGATGCTTTGGTTCAAGATTGCTTCCGTATGCATTCCTATCTGTATTCTTATCATTGCAAACACACCTGTGTATTGTAACGCACCGCTCGGTCTTTGTTTTGACAAAAAGGGAATGACAAAAACACTAAGTATTGCTTTTGTGCTTCTCAGTCTGTGTGTGGTGGCTATCGCGTCATACAGGGCGCGCAAAAGTGGGGGAGAAAGGGTTTGATGTCTTCTTCTTCTCGTGTATAATTATAGTAGGTTATTCAACAATGTTACCTTAACTTTGTGTGTTTTTAGGGAGCATACCTTTCGTGACGCTGTGGCGGATCATGTCGGTGCACCCACCTAACTTTTTGTTAGGCGTAACACAAGTTGAATAGCCATACAAACACCCCTCTTCGGAGGGGTTTTTGTTTCTCGCAAGGACCACCCTTGCACGCAAGGGTGGTCCTTGCGAGAAAAGATGAAAGAGTAGGGTGATAGTGTTTAGTTGACCTTAGTAGAATTTGGAGTAATGTATACCTTGAAAACGTTCTTCGACATCCTGTCGTAGAGGTATCAAACTCAAGCCACTCAAACTCATGATCAGATCTGTTATTGACCTTCTCCAGTTTTCGGACGAACAGCTCCAAAAGGTGGAATTCTTGCGCCCAGGTGTAGAATGTGTTGAAGCGTTGTGCACCGAAAACACCCTCTTGTCACCGGCTATCGGTGCACTCACTGTAAAGCAGGTAAAGATTCCTTGCTCCAAAATCCGGGGTCATATATCGCTGCATACCCGCCCACACAACATCTGGGCACAAACTGTATTATCTGGTGGACGGCAAGGGTAGGGTAGTTGTTGAGAGTGCTGATCGAGCATCCGCTACATCTTACCACCTTGCATCTACTCACCCTGTAGTTGTCCCTTTGGGGCGGACCCACGCAATGGTGCTTGAAAAATACACAGTATTTCTTGTTGTTACGGTTTCTCCAAACCCTGAAGTGAAATGGGAACCTGATGCCGATAAGCTCATCTTAAACAAGCACCTGTTAAATAGCTAATTACCTGCGATAGTGTGTCACAACATCCTCCAAGCGCCATTGTGTGTTTGGAGGTTTTTTAATTCTGCAAGGGCGGCCCTTGTGGAGTCAGGAGTCAGCTTTGTTTTTGAAGTAGGTGTGCGTACTGTTTGATTACTTTGTCGAGTTTTGGATTGATCACCAACTCGCAATATGCTTGTGTTTTGTTATTTTCGTAGTAATTCTTATGAAAGTCTTCTGCAACAAAAAACTTATCAAGTTTTTGTATCTCAGTCACTATTGGAGCACCATCCTTTGTGGATAGATTTATTTCCTCAATAAAATCTTTTATGATTTTTTGCTGATGGTCATTTGTATAAAAAATAACAGATCGATATTGTGTACCCACATCATTGCCTTGTCTGTTAGGAGTCGTCGGATCATGACTACCAAAAAAGACTGTGAGCAAATCTTTCAGCTCTATTATCTCTGGATTGTATACCACTTCCACGCATTCTGCATAACCAGTGTCCCCATTTGAGACACTATAGTATGTTGGATTTGGAGTATGTCCTCCAGCGTATCCAGGGAGTACACTCTCAACACCTTGAAGCATTTTAAAGACAGCTTCTGTACACCAAAAACAACCACCTCCGAATATAATAATTTCTTTTTTCATAAATGTAATAATTATACTATTAATACATATAAAATATACACAGTTATATTTTTTGTTTTTCTTGCAAGGACCGCCCTTGCACGCAAGGGCGGTCCTTGCAAGACTTTCGTAAGATTTGGAAAGATGGGAAGAGGGTAAGTTATCCACAGTTTTTTGGTCCAAAGTATTGACGGTGAACTATAGTTCACCTATACTAAAACTATGAGTAAATACGATACTATCAAAGCAATAGAACAAGAACTCAATCGTTTGAACAGCACGATAGATCTCTGTATCATTCGCGGCGTTTCTTACAAGCAAGAATCAAGAAGACACAGACTTCTTGTACGTGCTCGCGAAAGACTACAGGGGCACAGTGGATTTTTTACTCGTCTTTCAAAAAGCTTCGGTGTATTTTTTTAACATCACGACAATGACAAAAACAAAAATAATTTCACAACCTCATAATCTTCAAAAGTTTCGCTTTCTTTTTGGTGATACTATGGTATCTCGTTTTGTTCACCAAGAAAAGGGTGGTGTATCTCGCATCTTGAATGCTTTTCGTAAACGCAAAAAATATTTTAGATATTCTTTTACCACTTGTCTGTAGCCTATGTCTTTTGATCTACACAAACAAAAAGTAGTTTCTTTTTATGGGGCGCATCGTCGGATGCCTGGATACAAAGAGATTATGTCGATGACAGGGTTCCGATCTAAAAATGCTGTGTTCAAGTTTATAAACAAGCTTGCAGATATGGGGTTTGTCTCCAAAGACAGCTCTGGACATATCCTTCCGTCGCGTCTGCTTTTGGATGTGCCACGACTTGGTGTTGTGGAGGCGGGTATTCCTACAACTGTGGATGCGACAACGGTAGATGAAATGATCAATATCGATGAGTATCTCATAGCAAACAAAGAAGCGACGTTTGTTCTTGAGGTGAAGGGTGAATCAATGATTGATGCGGGTATACACGAACACGATCTTGTTGTTGTGGATTGCAAAAAGACTCCACGAATTGGCGATATCGTCATAGCGGAAGTCGACGGGGGATGGACTATGAAATATCTTCGCATCAAAAATGGCAAACATTATCTCGAACCAGCTAACAAAAATTTTAAAAATATTTACCCTCTGTATGATTTGAAGATACGGGCTCGTGTGGTGGGTGTGGTACGAAAGTACTAAATACCTCTTTGTATCTTTTGATGATTATTTGTTAAAATGAGTTATTACTTCTTAAATGTGGAAAATAAAATATTATGAAAATTGCAAAAAATATTGCATCAGTTTTGTTGGGAGGGGTTTTTGTGTTCGCATCGGTTATGTATTTTGTTATGATGGCAAAGGGTACAGTATTACCAGAGATGACGGGGATTGCAGGAGAATTCTCTCATTCACTTATGGTTTCTGGCTTTATGACGGTTGTTAAGGTGTTTGAGTTCGTGCTTGGAGTTATGATTCTTGTACCCAAGACTCGTAAGCTTGCTCTTGTGATGATTGCTCCTATTTCGCTCAATATCTATCTCTACGAAGTTCTTATTCAAGGAAGTATTGGAGCAGGGCTTGTGCTTGTAGCTCTCAACTTGTTTGTGCTTTTTGGGTACAGAGATGCATACAGAAGTATGGTGGAATAAAAAGCGTTAGGCTTTAAAGATATAAAAATTTAAGATAAATAAAAATATAAAAAGATTCAGCCGCGCATTCCCATCGGGAATGCGCGGCTTTTGGTTAGGGGTTACTTACCCGTTTCATGTGGAGGCGTACAGCCCCCTTTCCGTCCGCATGTTATTCACCCTGCACTCGATCAACTGCTTGCGCAGGGCCGTAGCCAGCTTCAGCCGTCGGCTGAACGTGGATGCCGATACCAGTGGTAACGGCGTTGGGGCCAGTAGCAGGGATGCCTGTGAAGGCGGTCAGCGCGTGATCGGTCAAACCGAACGTGGTCGTCAAGCCGATCATATCGGCGTTCCAGGTATCGGTCGGCATGGTCACGGTGATGGGGGTGTCCGGGTGGACAGCGACCATATTGCTCTTGATGCCGAAGTGCGCGTGTTCATTGCTCTTTGCCGTGACGGTTGTCGTCACAGTGATGGCGAAGATCGCCAGTGCTGTCATCATCAGGTGTTGCAGTGTTTTCATGGTGCTATTCTGTCTTTGGGTTTGGTGCTTATCCGTTGCACATAACTCCTGAATTTCTTCAGCTCTCACACAGGGTGGTAGCATAAACAACTTCAAAGAGCTATGTTCAAAGTAATAATACCTCTACTGTATACATTGTTAATGCAGTGTGTTTGGATTATCCACAGTATGTGGTCTACAGCAACCCTCTGTTGACTTATATCGATAAATCAGTATTATATGATATATAAAGGCCGAAGAAAGAAGGGAACGAGGTAACTCGTGTTAATGCGCAAGCCCCTTCCGAGGTCACACGATTCTCATTTTTTGCTCAACGCAAAATAAGGTCGGCCTTTTACAAGGTCGATTTTGTTTTTTAACACAAAAAAATATGCCAATATCAAGACAAAAAAAAGAAGAAATTTATTCAAAAATAAATGATGGGCTCAAAAAAGCACAGTCTGTTGTTTTTGTTAATTTCCACGGATTGCTTGTGTCTGATCTTACACTTATGCGAAAGCAATTGCGAGATCAGGGAATCACATATGTTGTTGCCAAAAAAACAATTGCAAGCAAGGTTTTGAGTGAACAAGGATACAAAGGTGAACTTCCAGAATTGAATGGGGAACTCGCTTTGGTCTTTGGTGTTGATGCTCTTCTGCCAGCTCGTGAAGTATACGAGTTCGAAAAGAAGTTTAAAGACAAGGTGTCTATTATAGGAGGTGTGTTCGAAGGTGAATTTAAAGACAAGGCTTCAATGAAAGCGATCGCAACGATCCCTTCTCGAGAAGTTCTTCTCTCACAAATCGCGTTCCTCCTCAAGAGTCCTCTTCAACGACTTGCAATTGCAGTTTCAGAGGTAGCGAAGAAGAAGTAATATTAAAAATTAAAATAAAATTATTATGTCAAAATTTGATTCATTTCTTTCTGATCTCGAAGGAGCATCAGTATTGGAATTAAACGAGCTTGTAAAAGCTATTGAAGAAAAGTTTGGGGTATCTGCACAAGCTGTCGCAGCTGCTCCAGCAGCGGGTGCAGGGCAAGCGGCTGCTGATGAACAATCATCATTCAATCTTGAACTCACAGATGCAGGTGCAAACAAGATTGCTGTTATCAAGGCAGTCAAAGAAGCTCTCGGGCTTGGACTTGCTGAAGCAAAGGGTGCGGTAGATTCTGCTCCAAAGGTTATTAAGGAAGGTATGAAGAAAGAGGAAGCTGAAGCTTTGAAGAAAACTCTCGAAGAAGCTGGAGCTAAAGTCACTTTAAAGTAATGGGATTTACTTTAAAGGGACTTTAGAGTCGGAGCGAGCGAAGGTGAGTGAGACAGGGTCGTAGGATTTTTGAGTACAAAAAGACCTATGACAAAGTTACTTTGAAGTAATACTAATAAGTTGATTTAAGGATAATTTTCTTACAAAAAACAACACGATACCGTGTTGTTTTTTGTTTTGTCTTCTGTGATACAATAGTCTTCAATCGGGGGTTTCCTTCGATATATTATTCACACAACACAACAATCATGACAGATATTATTGAAAGACTTTTTGGCAACGCAGTCAAACCAAAACTTATTCGTACTTTTATTTCTAATCCACTTTCTGTTTTGGATAGTGATACTCTCACAAAAAAAATCCGTTCACGATCACCTCTTGTCAAAAAAGAAATCACATCTCTTTTGCGAATTGGGTTTTTGAAAAAGAAAATAATCAAAAACGCTTCTCACAGAAAAGTGAATGGGTTTTGTCTTAATCAGAACTTTGTTTTTCTTTCTCCACTACGTGATTTTATGATGAGGATGACACCTTTTACTGATGCTGTAATCGCAAAAAAAATTTCATCTATCGGTCGGGTGCGACTTGTAGTGCTTTCGGGAATGTTTATGAATAACTCAGAATCACGATTGGACCTTTTGGTTGTGGCTGATCATCCCAATGAAAAAAAATTAAAAAAAGTTTTGGAAGATATGGAAGGGGAGTTCGGCAAAGAAATTTCTTTCGCACTTTTCTCGACGGAGGATTTCCATTATCGCAAACAAATGGGCGACAAGCTTATTCGAGATGTCTTTGATTTTGGTCACATTATTATCGTTGATCGGATGAATATAAAAGACTAAAAACTCTTATAATCTCTTGTATTGAGAGGGGGTAAAAGAAATATATAAAAAGAGTTGACATTGTTTTTAAAACGCGTATAATAGCCCCTATACTTGATGAATATAAGAAAACAAAAGCATAAAGCGGCATAAAGAAAAGCTACACAATAGCCTTTTTCCAAAACCGCTTTGTCCAAGCGGTTTTCTTAATACCGAGCGAATGATATTTGAAAACTTCATCCTGTCCCGCACTTTTCGCAGTTAAAGCAAAACTTTAAATGCGGATCGAGGTCTTTTCATGCGGAGACAGATTCAAAAGCAACGTAAATTATTTTATTTAAAAATAATTTATGAGCAGGTAATTAAACAAAGCAAAAATATAAAATTGTGGTTTTTACTTTTCCTAATAGGAAAGTAAGAGCATATGGTGGATGCCTTGGCTTGTATAAGCGATGAAGGACGTAGCAAAGCTGCGATAAGCAACGGTGAGGTGCCAAGCAACCTTCGACCCGTTGATCTCCGAATGGGGGAACCCAACTGATTTATCAGTTATTCTAACGTACGTTAGATTGCGCACTTGGGGAAGTAAAACATTTCAGTACCCAAAGGAAAATAAACTAATAAGCATTTCGCAAGTAGCGGCGAGCGAAAACGAAGAAGCCCAAACCGTTCACATCACATTGTGTATGAAATTATTTTTTAATTTCGTGTTCAGTGTGATGTGGGCGGGGTTGTAAGATAACAAATTGTATTTATTACAGAAAAGTTACAAATTTTTTTGTTAGGAGAATTTGCTGGAAAGCAAAACCCTAGAGAGTAATAGTCTTGTATCCGAAAACAAAAAAACTTTTATTGTTATTCTTGAGTACTCCAAGACACAAATGGCTTGGGGGAATCTGCCGGAACTAACCGGTAAGGCTAAATATTATACAAGACCGATAGTGAACTAGTACCGTGAGGGAAAGGTGAAAAGAACCCCGTTGAGGGGAGTGAAATAGATCTGAAACCATATGCTTACAAGGAGTCGGAGCGGATATTTATATCCGTCACGGCGTGCCTATTGAAGAATGAGCCAACGAGTTAATGTATGCAGCACGGCTAAGTCCGAGAGGACGGAGTCACAGGGAAACCGAGTATTAATAGTGCGAATAAGTTGTATACATTAGACCCGAAGCCAGAGCGAGCTTACCATGAGCAGGGTGAACTTTTGAGAAATCAAAAGGGAGGCCCGAACCGATATGTCGTTCAACGCATCCGGATGACTTGTGGTAAGA
>CAYORS010000004.1:0-47262 GCA_964406475.1 uncultured Candidatus Saccharibacteria bacterium | reverse complement strand
GGTTCAATCCCGGTCAACGGCTCCAGAATAGGAATAAAATCAAGTTAATAACTCATAATCAGTCTCAGTCAACAATCTATTTTACCCCATGGATCTTTTTTCGTGGTATAGTAGATACTGTACTAATTTAATTAAGTAAAAAAGATATTATGAATGAAATTACAGCAAAAAAGGTTGGAGAAGCTCTCGCGTTTTCACGATTTATGCACGGACTTATTCTTGATTCAAATGATGTTTTGACAACATTATTTTCTTCAGATCAGATAGATGCATTGACCCTGCGTATCACAAAGCACCTTGAAGGGTTTACTCATTTTTATGAGTCACATAACAAACTTTCTTTACTTGAAATGGGAGAAAAGAAAGTCGACTCTGATGTATCTCGCCTCAAAGAGATATATCTCACCGAAGACAAAAACAGTGACAATGTTTTTGATTTTTTTGTTCTTATAAGTGGAATGTCTCTTGCAAAATGGAATATTGTCAAAGCAATCATCGAATCTCTTGAAGAAGATAAGATGCTTGATCTTGCGTACGATAGTATCGCACTTCACGAGTCTCTCTATGACAATGTTGTGTCAAAACTTGCGGATATTGCACGTGGACAGGTGGCATAATGACGAAAGAAGAGGCAAATAAAAGAATAGAAGAAATTGAAGGCCTTATGTATAAGGCAGATTTTTGGGACGATAAGAACAAAGCTCAGTCTCTCCTCAAAGAACTCCAAGATCTCAAAGACTATGTTCCAGGACAGGGTAAATATGATTCTGGAGACGCTGTTATTACTATTTTTGCGGGGGCAGGTGGGGATGATGCAGAAGATTTTGCTCGGATGCTTTTTGTTATGTACAGTCGTTATATTACAAAGCAGGGGTGGACATCTATCCTTCTCGATCAAAACCAAAACGATGCACAAGGTTTTCGCAGTGTTACTTTTGAAGTGAAAGGACGAAATGTGTATGGTAATCTCAAAAAAGAATCTGGTGTACACCGTCTTGTACGCATATCTCCCTTCAATGCCAATGGTAAGAGGCAAACTTCTTTTGCAATGGTTGAGGTTATTCCGCGATTCGAAAAAAATATGAATATTGAAATTCCTGATTCTGAACTCAAAATTGATTTTACACGTTCAGGTGGTCCAGGTGGTCAGAACGTCAACAAACGCGAAACAGCAGTGCGCATAGTACATCTTCCTACCAAAATATCTGTGCATATTGATTCTGAACGTAATCAAGCTCAAAACAAAGAGAAGGCACTGGAGATTCTCAAAGCAAAACTCTATGCTATAATGGAAGAAAAGAAAATGGCAGAAGAATCAGGTTCATATGTTTCCAAAACAATGGATGCTGATTGGGGAAGTCAGATGCGTAGTTATGTTCTGCATCCGTACAAACTCATCAAAGATCATCGTACAGGATTCGAAAGCTCGCATATTGATGCAATCCTTGAACGAGGTGAGATACAGGGTTTTATTGACGCGGAAAAAAATTTTCACAAACAATAATTTCTTCTTATGATTTACTTTGACAAAGTTACAAAAATTTACCAAAACAACACAAAAGCACTTGATAATGTGACGTTCACAATCAAGCCTAAGGAATTTGTGTCGATTGTTGGACACTCAGGTGCTGGTAAAACAAGTCTCATTAAAATGATTCTTGGAGAAGAGAAGCCTTCAACAGGATCTGTTTATTTTGAATCGGTCAATATTCATAGTTTGCGGAAAGATGCGATTACAGATTATCGCAGACGCATCGGAACTGTGTTCCAGGATTTTAGACTCCTTCCTAATCTTACAGTGTATGAAAATATCGCTTTTGCAATGGAAGCATGTGGTCGTGATGATAGCGAGATAGCCGCTGATGTGCCACACGTGTTGGAGCTTGTGGATTTGAGTAAGAAGATGTCGAGTTTCCCTCATCAGCTTTCTGGAGGAGAGAAGCAGCGTGTTGCTATTGCTCGTGCGATTGTGAATCAACCTGATGTTGTGATTGCAGATGAACCAACGGGCAATCTAGATCCTGTATCTACGTATGATATTATTCAAATTTTGAAAAAAATTAACGATCTTGGGACGACTGTTATACTCACAACACACAACAAAGGTGTTATTGATTCGATTGGGAAGCGGGTGATTACGATGGAAGGTGGCAAGATTGCTCGGGATGATAAAGATGGTAAATACGCAATTTAAAAACAATTAAAAAATAAATCACATCACAATGTTTTGGACTAATATCAAAAGAGTGGGAAGATCAGGGTTTCTAAATTTTTGGCGAAACGGATCTGTGTCTTTTACTGCTGTTTTGATTATGACAATGGCGCTTCTTGTTGTAGGATCTCTTGTATTGGTCCAGACACTTTTTTCTTCAACACTAAATCAAATCAAAAACAAAGTTGATATTAATGTGTATCTTGTTACAGGAGCATCTGAAGAAGAAATATCAAGTTTACAAAAACAAATCAAAAATCTTCCAGAAGTTGCAGGTGTGACGTATTCATCACGTGAAGAAGAACTCAACAAGTTTAAAGCACGACACGAAGGGGATGAGCTTACGTTGCAAGCTCTTGATGAAATAGGGGAGAACCCTCTCGGAGCGGCGCTCGAGATAAAAGCTAAAGATCCCAACAACTACGAAAGTATTGCGAATTTTCTCGAAAACCAAAAACAAGAAAACCCTCAAACTATTATCGACAAAATAAACTACAGTAAAAACAAATCAGCGATTACTGCGCTTACAAAGATTATGTTTGCATCCAATAAACTCGGTCTTGCGGTTGCTTTGTTTTTTGCAAGTATTGCTTTTTTGATTTCTTTCAATACAATCCGTCTGACTATCTATATGGCACGAGAAGAAATATCAATCAAGCGTCTTGTGGGAGCATCAACTCGATACATTAAAGGTCCTTTTGTTGTCGGTGGTGTAATGTACGGGTGTGTGGCAGCGATTTGCGCGCTCACTCTTCTTTTACCTATTACATATTGGGCAGGACCTTATACTCTCGATCTAGGGACTGGTATCAATATCTTTATGTACTATCTTTCACACCTTCCTATTGTAGGTGGCATTGTATTCCTGTCAGGTATTTTAATTGGTGCTTTGTCAAGCTATCTTGCAGCTCAAAAATATCTTAAAATCTAGTTATTAGACATCCTGTATCTTTACTTTTAGATTTATGAAAAAAAGAAAATATATTTTTGTTGTGGGTGGTGTTATGTCTGGAGTGGGCAAGGGAATATCAGCATCATCAATTGCAATAATTATGCAATCAAAAGGTTTTAAGGTCACTGCTCTCAAAATTGATCCGTACATCAATATCGATGCTGGTACAATGAACCCCACCGAACACGGCGAGGTTTTTGTTTTAAATGATGGTGAGGAATGTGATCAGGATATGGGTAATTACGAGAGATTTCTCAACACTGATTTGTCACGTATAAACTATATGACCACAGGAAGAGTGTATCAAGAAGTAATCAGACGAGAACGCAATCTAGAATACAAAGGCAAAAACGTGGAGGTGGTACCTGATATTCCAAAAGAAGTCATCAGACGGATTCAGTCTGCCGCATCGAATGCAGACGCAGATATTACCATTGTCGAAATCGGCGGTACTGTCGGAGAGTATCAAAATATTATTTTCCTTGAAGCTGCGCGAATGATGAAAATTTCTTCACCAAAAGATGTTGCTTTTGTGATGGTGTCATATTTGCCAATGCCATCAAAGGTAGGTGAAATGAAAACAAAACCAACACAGTATGCGTCACGCACATTGAATGGTGTGGGCATACAGGCAGATGTGATTATTGCACGTTCTGATGTGCCTCTTGATAATAAGCGCAAAGAAAAGATTGCTGTCTTTTGCAATGTTCTGCCGCATCACATTATTTCAGCTCCTGATGCAGAGAGTATTTACGATATTCCTCTTAATTTTGAAAAAGACAAACTAGGAGACAATCTCTTAAAAATTCTTTCTTTACCACATCGCAAAACCAATCTTTCAAAATGGAATACCTTCATCTCAAAAAAGAAAAAAGCATCAACAGAGATAAAAATCGCTGTTGTGGGCAAATATTTTGATTCGGGAGATTTTGTACTTTCTGATGTATATATATCTGTGATTGAAGCAATCAAATTTTCTGCATACGAAAAAGGTGTTGTGCCAAAGCTTTCGTTTTTGAATTCAAAAGATTTTGAAAAAGATAAAAAGAAACTTTCTCTTCTCAAGGATTTTGACGGTATTATTGTTCCGGGAGGATTTGGCGAAAGTGGTATCGAAGGACTCATTGATACAATAAAGTATGCGCGTCTTAATAAGATTCCATATCTTGGGATTTGTTATGGTATGCAGCTTATGGTGATAGAGTATGCACGACACGTCTTGGGTTGGAAGGATGCTCACACAGCAGAGATTAACCCAAAAGCACACAGGCTTGTGATTGATATTATGCCCGACCAAAAACAAAAACTAAAAGAAGGAAATTTTGGAGGTTCAATGAGGCTTGGGACATATCCTGCAATATTACAAAAAGGCACTATTGCTCATAGTGCATACAAAACAGACAAAATAGAAGAACGTCATCGACATCGCTACGAAGTCAATCCTCATTATATTGATGAGTTAGAAAAATCAGGTCTTGTTTTTTCAGGTAAGTCTCCTGATGGGTCTCTCTGCGAAATCGCCGAGCTCCCTACAAGCAAGCACCCTTTCTTTGTGGGTGTGCAGTTTCATCCGGAATTTCTTGCTCGTCCTCTTGCACCACACAAAATATTTACTGCACTCATTGATGCAATTCTCAAAAATAAGTAATTCACTTGTTGCATAAAAAGATATATGTGATAATTAAGCTATGTCTTTTTCACAAAAATTAAGTGCTATTTTGCACTCGAGGATCTTTGCTTTAATAACAAGTATATTTGCATCTGCAGTTGTTTTTGTATCTGTGGGTATTTTAGTAAAACAAAATATTATTAATAATTACACAATTACCCGACAATCTGATCTTGTTTCACTTATTAAGCCATCTATTGTCAAAGTTGTTACATCAACAAGCGGAAAGGTAACTTACCCTGATTTTCGTTTTAATGCAGATACTCTTGAGTTGGAGGTAGTTACTCCAAAGAAGGGTCCAAATGAGAAAGCTTTTAGTAATGATGATGCATACGGTACAGGTTTTATTGTAGATGATTCTGGATATATTTTGACTAATGCTCATGTGGCTACTATCGGTATTTTGAAAGATTCTTTCGTTACGCAGATTTATAATGCAGCGGTCGATGAATTAGAAGCGCGTCTCAGTAAAAGTAAAAATCCAAAAGAAAAAGCTCTCTATGAAAAATACTCAACTTTCTCTGATGATGACTGGAAGCCTATTTATGAAAAAGGATATCGGGTGGTATGGGACAATCTTGATACATCAGGGGTTTTTCAACAGATTGCTGTTGTTGACCCTCTTTTTGACAGTTCTAATTTTGATGAGCAGATTGGGCACAGTTTTCCAGCGACAATTGTAAAAGCAAACGAAGAATTTTTGTTTGATGACAAAGATATTGCTCTTATCAAAATCGAAAAAAATAATCTACCAACAATCAGTATTGATGATGAGACTCCTGTTTCAGAAGGTGAGCGCATTATTATTGCGGGCTATCCATCATCGGCAGATACAGGGACAAGTGCCAACAAAGCGTCTATCACATCAGGTATTGTAAGCTCTCTCAAAGATTCAGAAAATATCAAATTCAAATATTTTGAAGTTGACGCAAAAGTTGCACCAGGATCAAGTGGAAGCCCTGTTATTGATTCAAACGGTCACGTGATTGGTATTCTAACAGAACAAAGTAATGCTCTGTACCTAGCTGGCAGTGGAGACAACTTTGCTTATGCGATTCCTATAAATGAAGCAAAAGAATATTACAAAGATGTTATTGACAACAAGCGTCTTTATGAGACAAATTTCAAAAGAGGTCTTGCGTACTATCACTATGGTCAATGTAAAGAAGCTGCACTCAATTTTGGAAATGCAGGACAAAGTGATGAAAACTTTATTAAAAACTCTGATATAGGATCGTATCTTTCTTCTTGCAAGCCTCGATCTGCTGTTGGACTTATTCAGGATGTTGGATTCGTTCCTTTCGTCGTCACTTTTGTGATTATGCTTCTCTTCATTACAAGTGTGTGGTTTTGGAAAAAAGATATTTTCCTTGAAGCAAAAATAAATGAAGAAGAAAAAGAAATCAGGGAGATAGAACAATACATAAAGAATGGAAAGCAAGGAGAAGAGACAAAAGTTATAAATGGTAACGACGAACAAAAGCAAAAACATGAATAAGAAACTCATAACGGGTATTATAGTTCTCCTTGTTCTTATCTGCGGATCTTTATATTATTTCTTCTTCCGTTCAGCTCCAAAAAAAGTATTGCATATCTTAAGTGTTGGCAAGATTTGTGATGCGACAAACAAAGAAGATGTGAAAAAGGAATTTTTGATTGATGGTGTGTTGAGATCGACAGACACTCTACCACAGGTGACAGCAACTCTTTCTTGTGATAGTAAGACCATATCAATCTCGGGTGTGGTGAATCAGACAATTACTCTAGGGGCAGAGAGCGAAAATCTTACTTTGGCTTATCGTAACAAGAAGCTCGACCTATCACCCCTTATGGGATTCTCCCATGACTTTAATTTTGATGGATACAAAGACTTCTTCACACTCTATTCTCCACGACCGGATGCGAAAGGTGATGATATTTATCTTGTTTGGATATATGACAAAAATACCAATCAATATATCTTGGATGGGGATGTTCGTGATTTGGCACACTATAAGTGGAAGAATATTCAGGTTGTAGATGAAGAGAGACAGATAATCGGTACCCTGAAGTCGAGAGGTGAGCTAGGATTTACTTATACAGAAATGGGGTTTGGTCCAGATGATTCCTATATGATCTATACTCTAAGAGCTCTCGATAAGGTGGGTAAAGAGGTCCTAGAGTTCAACCCACTTGCTACAACAAGTCCTGTTGTGAAGTATGAGTTTACTACGAAAGGTCTTCTTGATTCTGACTCAAGTACTGAGCTTTTGTCTGTAGATAAAAACGGATTACCGATCGGTGCTCCGCTCCTTGCGTTTATGCCAGAGCATCCATTATTTAGATTCAATGCTCAGATACAATATATAAAGCCATATCCTGCTCCAGAGTATTTTATGGTTGATAATGCACCAGACGAGCTATCAGACGGTATGAGAAGAGTTGTGCTGAACAAAAAGATTGGGTATATGGGTAAGAATTATTTGGTCGTCATCCCGCCGCAGTTCGAGTGTGCGTACCCCTTTGAAAATGGGAAAGCGAAAGTGGCACTCAACTGTACTCAAAAAGTACAAGAGGAACACACTGAATGGACAAGTGATTCATGGTTCTATATCGACAAACAAGGCAAGAAGATTTTAGAATAGATTTACACAGAATCAAAAAAGGAGAAGCTAAAAGCTTCTCCTTTGTCTTTGATGTTGAGACCAGGGTTTGTGTCTGTCGAGTGCTGGTTTATTGCGTATAGGAGAAGGAGGTGGGGTCTTGAGTTTCCGGACTGGGAGGGTGGGCATATAACGGATTACAAGATAAGTCACTTTTTTCTCAAAAGGGAGACATCTACCAAATCGCAAAAGAACAATAGCACAAAATACAACAACCAATTTTGTGTTCATGCTCTTTGTACTATACGGTATAAAGGCTAAAAGACAAGCTTTGATTTTTATCGCAAAAAAGAGTAATCTATGGATGTTTGTATGCAGTGCCGATTCGTCTAATGGTAGGACATCGCCCTCTGGAGGCGAGTATTGGGGTTCGAGTCCCTGATCGGCAGCCAACAAGAGCTACTACGAGTAGCGTCAATTAAACGCTTTGGTAAGTTTGTATAGTTACTATAATAGAGAAAAAGCAATATAATTAAGTAAAAATGAAAAATATTATTTTTGACTGGTCTGGCGTTGTAAGGGATACAGTGACAAACCAAATGTGGATAGTAAATCACATATTTAAAAAGTATGGGGTAAGCGAGATATCCACGAAAGAATTTAGAGAAAATTGGACGCAGCCCCCTGCGCTTTTTTATCAGAAATATCTACCTGAAGGATATGACGAAGCGGAGCGGTCAACATTATTCCAGCAATTACAATTAAACAAAGACTGCCCAGAAGCAGTCGCTTTTCCCGAGGTAGTAAAGATTATACAAAGATGTAAGGAAAATGGTTACTTCCTTGCTGTTGTAAGTTCCGATTTCCCAGAGACATTGCTTCCTGAGGTACAAGCATATGGTTTAGAGAACACATTCAGTGAAGTCGTGACAAATGCAAACGATAAGTTGAAGCCTGTTCAAAGAATAATTAAAGAACACAACTTAAATGTAGAAGAAACATTTTTTGTTGGAGATAGTAATCACGAGATTGATGTCTCTAAAGCGACTGGAATAAAAAGCGTGGCAGTCACTTGGGGTTTTACTAGTGAGAAAAAACTAAGTATACACAGTCCTGATTATATTGCCCACGACGCAACAGAGCTAGAGGGTATACTTCTGTAATTTTGTAGGTGCTCAAAGACCGTCTAAATTGTAAGCTAAAAGTATTAAAAATAACCTTACAGGGCTTGGCTGACTGCGGTTCTTGCTCGAGACAGCCAGTTAGGAGCCAAAGGCGGATAACTGCCTCAAAGTGCTCAACGCACTTTGACAGGGACTCGAAGCCCGATTGAGAGAATTTTGGAGTGTATTCACGAGCAAAATCTCCAATCGGGGCACTGCTCCTGTAAGAAGAGAGACTCTCTGATCGGCAGCAGTCATGTGATAGACCGAGACGCCTCAAAAGGAGGCAACTCGCTATCAGAAATCCAGCAAGTAAGCTAAAATTAAGATTCATGAAAAAGTATTCAAAAACAATATTAATTTCTCTGATGCTATTGAGTACTTTTGCTTTTCTCTACTCACTAATTTTAAAGCCGTATACGAATCAGTCTGAATTCGAGCAAAAATATTTACAGCTTACATCAGAAGATGGTTCTCAAAAATATTGGGATTTAAGAAATTCGTATTTAACTAATAAATATGCTTTGCAAGAATCTTCTTTAGTTTTTTTACTGGTATCCGTATTACTAATTGTTGTTGTTCAAAAAAAGGAGATAAAGTCGCCTTCTTCAAAAAAGATCCTTTTCTTGTGGGGGTTTATTGCATCGTGTATATATACCTTTTGGTACGTAGCTAGTATTATTGTTGATCAAATGAGAGGTGCTTTTGCACACTGGGCGGATTCAATTGGGATTCCTCTTATGTCTGCACCAGTCATGCTCGTACTACTCTTGTTTTTATTTACACTGCATACTTCCTTCAAATATAATAGTTACACACCTTCTTATAATTTAAAAATGCTGAAAACTAAAGATTTTAAATCATATTTTGGCTTTATTTCTATACTAAATATCATCCTTATTATTTTGATTATATGCACAGCTTGGACTCCAGAACCATCACTAGGATTTCTTTCACTTTTATTTCTGGTAATGTCTCTTTATTTCAATTTAAGCCTATTAAAGAATAAAAATAAGATAGACCGAGGCGGGTTAGTTTGATTTAGAATTTTTTGCTAAAATATCCTTACAAGGTCTCATTGTCGGTGGTTCTAGACCGAAGAACACAGTTAAGAGCCAAAAGCGGATAAAACTATCGATCAGGTGGATATGACACACTTATGTACTGGCATAATAACAAAAAATAATATGAAAACGATTGTAATCTGCGGATCAATGAAACTAAAAGATAAGATGTTTGAAATAGAGGAAAAATTGAAAGACTTGGGTTTTAATGTGTTGGTACCAAATGTTGGAGAAACGAACGACTATTCAACAATGACTGAAACAGATCAATATGAATTTAAGAATAGAATGATAATTGACCATTTGGACAAGATACGACAAGGCGACGCTGTTTTAATTGTAAATGAAAAACTAAAAGATACTGATAATTACATTGGTGCAAATTCATTTTTAGAAATTGGTTTTGCTTTTTCTCTTGGTAAAAAGATATTTCTTTTAAATAATTTACCAGAACAACCAAATAGAGTTGAAATTGGTGGCATGCTCCCGGTATGTTTAGATGGAGATGTTGGTGCTATCAGTATCTAGATTTTCTCATGTTAGAATAGTACTTATGTATCTAATCGCCATAACATTTAGTCTTTGCATCTCATACTTTATATTGTTCTTTCTTTTTCCATACTTTTTTGAAAATAAGGTACCGAAGATTGGTTTAAAATCACTAGTTTCAGTAGGATTAATTTTTATACTGAGTTTCTTGGGATACTTTACAGCTTTCAATATTCACGATCCAGAGTTGAGTAATCGTTTTCTTCATGGTTTCGGCGGAGGATTTATGGCGCTTTTTGTCTGTTTTTTGGCAGCTAGAGATTCTGGTGTACACGTGAAGAGATTCCAGTTTGTTCTTTTCAGTCTCTTAGTTGTAACGGCTCTTGGTGTAGCAAATGAAATTTTAGAGTTTATTTTGCAGAACTATATCCGGATGGTTTTTTCGATAAGTATCAATGATACGTGGCTAGATCTAATAAGTAATACAGTAGGCATGTTGATAGCCGTGGTTGGTCTTGCCCCGTTTATAAATAATAAAAAATAAATCACCATGAAAAGACTTTTTACCGTTATAGTGTCTTTCTCTGATCATCTTGTGGGTATTGAACAGTATGAAGAAGAAACGCCGCTTGATGCACTAAAGAAACTTATCGCGACAAGTGAAGCGCTTGTTGGATACGATCGCGACTTGCTGTCAAAATCAATAATGCCCCTTCTTCACTACAAAGTGGGAAAGGGGATTTGGGGTTTCATTTTGATCCGATAACACGCTTGTTTGTTGTGTTTTCTTTGTTCTTTGGTAGCTTAACTTCAAAATATTCTTTTCTGGTTATCTCCAATCCAAAACGGATTGCCTCGTTCAGTAAATTGTTATCAAAAGCAACTTCAGTCTCTTTGGTTTCTCCGTAGAATTTGCGAAAATATTTCTTGCTTTGATGTTCAGATCTGAACATCACCTCTTCATTATTATAATCAATATAGATATCTTCAGATGTAAAACGATTGTTATCGATAATCATGTTGGAATTGTGACCAAGGGTTATTGTTATGTGTATAAGGTATATCTTATGCTAAGATATACTGTAAAGTTCCACAAGGGCATCCCTTGGGCATTAATACAGATTCGATACCTGTGTTTATGCGAAAAAACCGCAAATGAGAACGAGTGAGTATTTTTGTCTTATATCTCATAATCCATTAAATCGCATCCTGTTTTTATATCGAATGGTCTATTCTCATTTACGTTGAGTCTCAGGATTTTGTTTTTACGATTCAAAACAATATATATCCAGTATTTTTTTGGAAATACATCGAGGTGGTATATCAATCCTTTTTCTTTTTTGACTAGTTCCAATTGGTCATAAACACCACCTTTTTCCTGTGATGGTTTTTCTCTTCTGATATATTCTTCCATTATCCTTATCTCTCTTTCTTTTTTTATGCCTTTTCTCGAATCTTGGATGATATAGTCTTTATCTTCTTCAAGAATATGTAAGACCGTCTCTGCTTTTTGATACAATGGATTGTCTTTGTCTATATCGCGTAATATCTTGATCACATGTTCTTTTTTCATAAGTTTAATTATATACAAGTGTGAAAATTAATAAAGTTGTAAGGCTCAGCAAGGGCAGTCCTTGGGGATTAGAGGAAGTAATATCTTTATAAAATAATACTCTTTTCTAAGTCTTATGAGAGGGTGGTGTGTATTAGATTTCTTTTACGTTCTAGAGTATTCGTATATAATATGTAATATATTATTAAAATAATTTCTATGAAAAAAACTATCATTTTTCTTCTTGTTGCAGCTGCGTTAATTGTTGGTCTTGTGCTTTTGACTCAAAAGTCAAACAATGCTTTAGATATACCTGCTCCCGTATCGACACAAAATAAGAGTACTACTACACCAGAAAAAAATACGACTTCTACAACAACTGGATCTGTAAAGGAGGGTGATATCAAAACCAAACCACCTGTCCCTACAACACCAACATATACACTTCTTGAGGTGTCACAACACAAAACAGAATCTGATTGCTGGACTGCAACTGATGGCAACGT
Organism: uncultured Candidatus Saccharibacteria bacterium; assembly: GCA_964406475.1. Lineage (GTDB taxonomy): Bacteria > Patescibacteriota > Minisyncoccia > Phycocordibacterales > CAIRYW01 > JAQBQZ01. Next base: position 35,073 of record CAYORS010000004.1, on the reverse strand, counting down.
ATATGACGTGACAGCTTTCTTCGGTAAGCATCCTGGAGGTGATAGAAACATTCTTCGTATTTGTGGTATTGATGGAAGTGCTGCTTTTGATCGTCAGCATGGAGGAGAGTCTCGACCAGAAAGTATTTTGGTAACATTTAAAATTGGAGTTTTAAAATAATATGATACACCTTCGCACATATGCTCCTGTGGTTTTGCGCATAGGTATAGCACTTGTTTTTTTGTGGTTTGGGGTAAGCCAACTTCGTGATGCAGTGATGTGGACAGGTTTTGTTCCACAAAGTGTTGCAGATCTATCTGGTCTTTCTCTTGAAACTTTGGTGACACTAAATGGTGCATTCGAAATAGTATTCGGACTGGCATTGCTTTTGGGAATTTTTACTCGTGTATCTGCATTGCTTTTGGCGCTTCATATGTTTGATATTACAGTGATTGTGGGGTTTGATGCGATTGGGGTGAGGGATTTTGGTCTTTCGATTGCGACATTAGCTGTGTTTATGTACGGTGTTGATGAGTGGTGTCTTGAATCGAAGATGCAAAAAGATTCTGTTTTGCAGTAAATAGTACCAATGAAAGAAACATTCGCTATTATTGCATCGTTGCTTGCTGTGTTTGGGAACATCTCGTATCTCAAAGATGTGCTTAAAAATAACATCAAACCACATCCATATACATGGTTTATTTGGACGATTGTCTCACTTGTGACATTTTTTGGTCAGATAGCAAAAGGTGCTGGTATTGGTGCACTGCCGACAGGTATTGCAGAGGGTTTTACGGTGCTTATATTTTTATTATCACTCAAAATATTTTTGAAAAAACAACACACCGAGCATATTCGGAAAGTTGATCATATCTTTCTTGTTATTGCGCTTCTAGGCTTGATTCCTTGGGTTATTACGAAAGATCCTACTATTTCTGTCATTATTGTCGTGTCGATTGATTTGATTGCGTTTGTACCCACTCTTCGTAAGACATGGAACAATCCTTCCAGTGAAAAACCAACACTCTATCAGATGAATGTTTTGAGGCATATTCTGTCACTTTTCTCACTTGAAGCATATAATGTGGCAACAACATTACATTCTTACACAATGATTGTTACCAATACACTTATGGTCTTTTTTATCAAAAGAAAAAATAAGTTTGTTTATCGGGCAAGATAAATAGGGTATAATGGTATTTATATAGTGAGTTACAATATTTTATGATTAAAAAAATTATTTTCATTCTGTTTTTTCTTTGTGTTACCAATGCCACGTATGCATCGTGCAGCTTTACACGAGATCTTGATATGGGTGATGAAGGAGAGGATGTCAAATGCCTTCAAGAATATCTCAACAAATCTGGATATACTCTTGCATCAAAAGGAGTGGGGTCTGTAGGAAGAGAAACAAAAACATTCAAAGATCTCACCAAAGAAGCTGTTAAAAAATGGCAAAAAGATAATAATATCATTCCTGCAAATGGTTATTTTGGACCCTTATCACGAAAAAAATATTCTAGCCAACAAACAAAAACTCAAGCGATTTCTTCTGAAAAGATTCAGAAGATTGCTGGCGGTGCTTCTTATGACGCTCGTATTCTCAATACTCTCAAAAATCTTGAACAGGTAGAAGTGGAGGTGCAGGATGCGGATGAAAGCTCAAAAGCCAAAAAAGCAGAGGCATTTTTGGTAGATGCAAGATCTTCTCTTATTAAAGTTTTTGGTGCCTATATTAATAATGATACGAAAGCAGTGGATCTTTATCTTACAGAGGTGGTTTCTAATACACAAAGCGCTCTTGATCAACTTGATAGTACGACCCAAAAAATTAAAGTAAGTAGTCGTCTTAATGAATTGCAAAAAAAATTTAATAAACTCAAAGCTTTGGTTGATAATGCGCGAACTAATGGTGATAGTGTGGGAGAGGTGGAAGATCTAACAGATGAGATAGCTGATTTGATTCGCAATGCTCGATCGGGGAGTAGCACTAAAGCAGAAAATATTCTTGATCAGGTAGAAGCAAAAATCAACCAAGGAAAGAGTTTGCTGAGCAGTAGTCATGATAGTAAGGCTGATGCTGCTGATGCTATCGATGTTGCGAAAAAATCTATTAGCAGTAGTAATTCTTCAATTACAAAAGCCCAAAAAAACAATAAGGGTATTGGTGATGCATTATCTCTGTTAGATAGTGCAAAGAGTCTGCTTGATAAAGCTCGGATATATTATGATGATGAAGTGTATACAAGTGCACAAAGTTATGCACAAAAAGCAGGGCAAAAAGCAAAAGATGCATTACAAGAAATTAATTAAAAACAACGATGATCAAAATAACAAAAATATTTTCTTTTCTGATAATACTGTTACCCGTGACAGCACTTGGACATGTGAAGTGGTTTGTGGATAGTGAAAAGGTGATTGCTGCATCCCACAATACAACACCTTTTTATTATCTTACAAGCAAAGAGGTGATTATATGGTCAATTATTTCTGTTTTTGTTGTTTTAGTGTTTAGTGTTCTAGATCGCCTTGTTCCTTTTCCAAAAGCAATTTTGGCTTTTGGGGAAAAACATAAAAATAAAATTGATAAAGTAGCAGCAAAACTTTTCGGGCTTTTTCTTGTGACTGTGAGTCTTGTGTGGCATCTTGTGCTTGTTCCTGATCTACCTATCAATTCTTCTTTAACATACATACTTGGGATTTGTGAAGTTTTGTTGGGAATTATGTTTATTTTTTATATAACACCTTTTGTAACATCATGTGCTTTTGTGTGTCTATATTTCTCACTTGTTTTTCTTACCCCCCCTTTAGTGTTTTTTGAAAACATTATGATGCTTACAATAGGATTATATTTTCTTATTCGCAATGCACCTTTTGGTTCTTTCTTATCTCAACTTGATAAGCATAGTGTAGAAATTGTACGTGTTGGGACAGGAATTTCGCTTATTATATTTGCCTTTACAGAAAAGCTATCTTATCCAGAGCTCGGTCTTTCTTTTCTTGAAATACACCACTGGAATTTTATGTATAATATCGGTTTTACTTGGTTTACAGACAAACTTTTTGTTTTGAGTACAGGTTTTGCCGAAATGATTTTTGGAATCATTTTTATTTTAGGTTACCTTACACGGATCAATACCATTCTCATTGCATCGTTTTTTGCAATGTCTGTTGTCACAATGGCTGTCGGTTTCGGTCAGTGGGAAGTAGAGGATTTGGTGGTATATGTTGCGGCGATTTTGTTTGTATTTTATGGTCATGGAAAGACAAAATTCTTTTATTATTTTTGGCCAGAGTCGGTCCTTCATACTAAAAACATAAAAGGACTTTTCAAATATCTCTTTTTTAAGGTCTAATACATATGCAAGACAAAGATGTTACTTTTATTGTTTTAGGTGCCACTGGAAACCTTGCCTTCCTAAAGATATGGCCAGCATTCTGTTCTCTTTTTGAAAAAAACAAACTAGGCACAAATCCTCAGTTCATTGCTTTTGGAAGAAAAAAAATGACTAGAGCTTTGTTTTGCGAATCTATAAGAGCAGGACTTGGTACATATGATGATGTGACAATCTCTCGTTTTTTTGCACATATTGAGTATTGTGAAGGAGATCTTCAAGATGCAAACTCTTTTGTGCAATTAAAAGACAAAATAAAACATCACAACGTTTTTACTCATTTTTGTATTACTCCTGAATATTATCGTACTGTTATTCAAAATATAGGGAATGCTTCCATTGCCACAAAAATACTTTTGGAAAAACCTTTTGGTAAAAGCAGTGAGGATGCAAAAGGTCTTTTTGAGATAATAAAAAAATATTTTTCTCCAGATTCGGTGTATCTGGTGGACCATTATCTTGGTAAAAAGGGGTTACGAACAATTATTGAAAAAAGAATCAATGATCCTCTTTTTGACACAGAATTGAACAATCAATCAATATCTTCTTTGGAATGTCATTTCTTTGAAGATTTTGGTATTCACAATCGTGGCGGGTTTTATGATAATACTGGTGCATATCTTGATGTGGGAGGTAATCATATACTTCTTATGTTGCTTGCGTTTATTGAAAAAAAGGAAAATCTAAAGATAGGTGTGTGGGGTAAGGCATTGTCTTTGCTTTCTCACCCACATATCTTTGTTACTGGTCAGTATGAGGGGTATTTGAGTGAAAAAGACATTCCATCCTCTTCTCTCACAGAGACGTATTTTAAAATTAAATTACAAACAGAAGATGCATTGTGGCAAGGTGTTGATATTGTATTGGAAGGAGGTAAAGAGCTATGTGTCAAAAAAAGTGAGGTGATTGTGTCTTTTAAAGACGGAACCAAAGAAGTTTTTGATATTGATGGTGATCGAGGGTATAATTCATACGAAGCGATTTTTGAGGCTATCATAGGAGGTGCAAGCGGGTTTACTCTTTCTATGACAGATATTCTCGCTTTCAATGCTTTTAATGATAGGGTGTTGTCGATGAAACCTCAAAAGCCAATTATATATAAAAAGGGGGTATGTGAAGTCATATCTCCATCAAAATGAAAAAACGAACCGTAACTATTTTTGGTCTTGGTAAAATGGGAAGTCAAATAGCACGCAGACTCTCAAAGAAAGGGTTTGATGTGTTGGCGTGGAATAGGAGTGAGGATTCTGTGAGGGAAATAAAAAAATCAAAAGTCTGGGCAACTACAGATTTGAAAGAAGTATTAACACTGTCTCGCAAAAAGAATGCGATACTGTGGGTAATGCTTCCTCATACTGTTGTGTGTGATTTTTTGTTTACAAAAAATGGGTTGGGAGCATATCTACAAAAAGGCGACATTGTGATTGATGGAGGCAACTCGTTTTACAAAGACACAATTCTCAATGCTCAAAAACTAAAAAAGAAAGGTGTATATCTTTTTGATTCGGGAACATCAGGTGGTGTCTGGGGAGAAAAAAATGGATTTGCTCTTATGATTGGAGGTCCGAAAGAAAAATGGAAAGAAGTCGCATCAGTATTTGAAGCACTATCATCCGGTGACAATTTTGCTTATTTGGGCAAGTCAGGAGCTGGTCATTTTACCAAGATGGTTCACAATGGTATTGAATATGGAATGATGGAAGCGATAGGTGAGGGATATGCGGTTCTTGAAGCATCACCATTTAAACTTAACCTCAAAGATGTCACAAGAGTCTATCAAAAAGGGTCTGTGGTGCGAAGCTGGCTTATTGATCTTTGTCGAAATATTTTTGAAACAGAAAACATTAAAAAAACGAATGGCTTTATTGCTGCAACAGGAGAAGGAGAGTGGACAGTAAAAACAGCCAAAGAACTTGGTGTTGATGTGAGAGTGATCGAATCTTCTCTTCAGGTCAGAAAAGAATCACAAGAACCAAAAAATCAAAATAAATTTTCAAACAAAATCGTATCACTTCTTCGCAAACAGTTCGGAGGGCATGGAGTAGTAACTCAAAAAAATAAAAAATAAATATAATAACATTCTCGGATTTATTTTTCACTATGGTGAAAAATAAATCCGAAAAATATATAATACAATAATATGGAATACATTAAATCAGAAGATTATAAAAAAGGGGCAGAATCAGTGGCTGAAGCGGTAATAAATGATCTCAAGGCGGGTAAAAAGGTCTTGTGGTTTGCAACTGGCGGATCAAGTATACCTGCGTGTGTAGAGATTTTTAATGCTATTATGCACTCCGGTGCACCAATAGGGAATCTCACGGTAACGATAACTGATGAGCGTTATGGTGAGATAGGACACAAAGATTCAAATTGGCAGAAACTTTTTAAGGCAGGGCTTAGCTTTGGACTCGCACCCTACATCTCACCTCTTAGAGGAACTGATATCAATAATACAATGGATTGGTACAAGGCGTATATCAAAGACGCCTTTGAAACTCATGATAGTGTTATTGCATGTTTTGGTATTGGTGCTGATGCACATATTGCAGGACTTTTACCAGAGAGTGAGGGTGTCAAAACGGAAGATGATGTGGTCTCATATCAAGGACCTGATTTTATGCGTATCAGTCTTGGTCTTAATGGTATTCGCAAAATCAAAAAGGCTTTTGTATTTGTGTTTGGCGAGAGTAAAAGACAAGCTATCCAAAGCCTCAAAAAGGGAGGTATAAATCCAATACAAGAGCCAATGCAAGTCTTGCATGATATTGAGGAGGTGGTAGTTTATTCTGATCAGATTTAGTACATCATTTTCTGACACCGACGTTTTAATTTAAAAAACCACCATCAAGGTGGTTTGATTAGGGTTTCAAATTTGATGAGATGGGTCATCTTTGGGTATGCCACCTCAAAACTTGAATGAATTGAAGTTCCTATCCAAAGCGCTAACGAGAGTTGTTGAACAGATGCACTGCTCGGATGGAGAAAATCCAATTTTTCAGCAGTTACTTGATTTTCACTTAGGGTAGCTACGATGAAGAGTTCATTTGAGGTATTGGCGGCCCAGTATACTGGGCCTCTAGCACCTTTTCCAACTTTGAAATTTCGTATGGCGACTCGAAAGTCCTGGACTGTTTTCAAGTAAGTGATCATAAGAATGAGCGTTCATACTCATACTACTTTTTGATCATGGGTATGTCAATGTGTGAGATTATCGCACTGATTTGCCTGCGACATATCCAGTAGTCCAGCAGAGCTGAAGAGAGAACCCTCCCGAAGGTCTATTGATATCTAACAGATCTCCCACAACAGAAAGATTTTGTATTTTTTTTGAACGCATGGTTTTAAAATCTACTTCATCAAGCGAGATGCCTCCTGATGTGACAATGGCTTTATCTTTACCCATAAGCCCCTTGATTTCAATAGAGAGATTTTTGATTGTGTTGATGATTTTCATTCTTTCTTCACGAGTGATTGAGTTGCATCTTTTTTCTTCATTGATACTCGCTTCGGTAAGAATAATATGTACAAGAGACGAGATAAAAAGATTTCCGAGTGAGTTTTTGATTTTTTTTGTATCATTCTCTTTGAGTGTTTTTTGAAGAGTTGTGTTTAATGATCCATGGTCAAGATGGGGAAGTACATCAATAGACAAAAATACCTTTCCATAATTGAGCTTGTCTCCGATAGTGTGACTCATATTGAGTATGGTAGGTCCGGTTACTCCAAAATGAGTAAAAAGAATTTTACCTTTTTCTGATTTGCCTTTTTGTGTTTGAAATATAGGTGTGATTTTGACAGTGGGGAGTGTTACTCCTTGTAGAGTTGGTACCCAGGCAGTTTTGGTCTCAAGAGGAACAAGTGATGCATCTGGTGTTTTGATTGTGTGACCGAGGTCTTTGAGCCAGTTGAAACCATCTCCTGTTGATCCTGTTTCGGGATGAGAGAGTCCTCCTGTTGCAAGAATGAAGTGTCTAGCGTTATAGATACCCTTGGTTGTCTCAATATGTTGTATTACTGTATTCACACAGACTATTTTTTTTACTTTTGTATCTGTGAGAATATGCACTTTTTGTTTTTGCATTTCAGTTTGAAGTATCTGCCAAACAGTCTCTGCTTTGTCTGTTGTAGGGAAAACACGGCCTTCGTTTTCTATTTTTGTTTCCATACCACGAGTATTGAAAAACTGCAGAGTGTCTGCAACTGCAAATTGTGAAAAAGGTGAAAAGAGATAATCTTTTGCTTCTTTGTATTTGAGAAGGAGTTTGCGATTATCAAGTTCATTGTTTGTTAGGTTGCATCGCCCACCTCCTGTAATAAGAAGCTTCTCTCCAAGACGGGTATTTTTCTCGATGAGAAGGACCGTGTTTCCATTTTGTGAAGCTGTAATTGCAGCCATCATTCCAGCGGGTCCACCACCGATAACTATGACATCATAGGTATTGTTGTTCATATGTGTATGATAGCATAAGTCAATTTATTGACAAAATATTAAATATGATATATACTTATTTTTAAGTGAATCTCATCTCATTCTTATTTGAATGCAATTTTGGGAGTCATTTCCAAAGCATTCGAAGCTATGGGGCTCCAAAGAGAGCTAATCGGTTTAGGGCTTAACCTACCGAATAATCAAACCTCATAAAAGAGGTACTATATATTATGTTTAATACAACAGGGGGCTCACGAGGTCCTAAAACTTCACAAAGTGGTGGGGGATTTAGAAAAAGTGGATTTGGAAACGGTCCACGACGATTTGGCGGTAAACCGTCTTTTGGAGGTTTTAAAAGAGGAGGATTTAGAGGTAATCGTTTTGCAAAACGTGGCAATACTGGCCGAATCGATGTTTCAAAGTATATCAACAAAGCAGTTGTGACAGAGGTGGAAGAATTTATTCCAACTCACAAATTTGTTGATTTCAAAATTGATGACAAACTTAAGTCAAATATTGTACGTAAAGGTTATGTAACGCCGACACCAATTCAAGACAAAGCAATTCCACATATTCTTGAACATAGAGATATTGTCGGTATTGCAAACACAGGAACTGGAAAGACGGGCGCATTCCTCATTCCTCTTATACACAAAGTGCTTCAGAATCCAAAGGAAAACATTCTTATTATTGTTCCTACACGAGAGCTTGCTATTCAAATACAAGAAGAACTCAAGGGATTTACTCATGCAATGAAGATCTTTTCTGTGTGTTGTGTTGGAGGCGCATCAATAGGATTCCAAATCAAAGAACTTCGTTATCATAATAACTTTATTATTGGAACACCAGGACGACTTAAGGATCTAGAAAAAAGACGATGTATTGATTTTTCAAAATTCAATACCGTGGTTCTTGATGAAGCAGACCGAATGCTTGATATGGGATTTATTGGTGATATGAAATACGTGATGGGACTTATGCCAAAAGAAAGACACACACTCTTTTTCTCTGCAACAATGTCACCTGAAATTAAAAACCTTATTAATGACTTCCTTAAAAATCCTGTCAGTATTTCTGTTAAGACAGGAGATACTTCAAAAAGTGTTGATCAAGATATTGTAAGACTCAAAGAGGGTCAGGTAAAAATTGATGCACTACATGATTTGCTAAACGAAAAAGAACTTTCAAAAGTTATTATTTTTGGACGGACAAAGCATGGGGTTGAGAAGCTTTCAAATATGCTTCTTGAACGAGGGTTCAAGTCTGATTCTATTCATGGTGATAAAAACCACGCAAGACGACAAAGGGCTCTTAAAGCGTTTAAGGACGATAGTATCCAGATTCTTGTTGCAACTGATGTTGCTGCGCGAGGACTTGATATACCAAACGTATCTCACGTAATCAACTATGATGTTCCAGAAAACTATGATGATTATGTTCATCGAATCGGACGAACAGGACGAGGAGGCAAGACAGGAAAAGCGCTTACGTTTATAGATTAAATTAAAAACACACCGGAGCTTCGCTCCGGTGTGTTTTTTTTGATTAGATTGATTTCTTTTTTAAATATTTTTTGATGTTTTCTTTTGTACCACCAACTTTCTTGCCAGGGTTTAGAATATTGTGAGGGTCAAAAATATTTTTTGTTTGTTTGAATAGTTCTATTACGTCAGTGCCAAACATTTGTTCGAGATAAGGGGTTCTGATAATTCCGTCATTGTGTTCTGCGGTGATAGAGCCTTTGTATATATGCACAAGATCATAGACTTTTGTTGATAGCTCAAGAATCGTATCTGATCCAAAAGGCGAATCAAGATCCATAAGAGGAATGATGTGAAAGTTACCATTACCAGCATGTCCTGCAATTGTATAGATAAGATTGTACTCTTGAAGCAATGCTTGAATTTTCGGCAAAAACTCAGGAAGATATTCTGGGTTGACAATAATATCATCAATAAAAGGAGCTGTTCTTTTGCCTTGGACGTGTTTGCGAAGCATATTAAAACTCTCTCTTCTGATACGCCAATATTTTTCAGCTTCTTTTGCGTTTTTGGCGATATGTGTTTTGTAGCCGAAATGTGCAATTTTGTTTTGGACTTTTTGTAATTCTTTGGTAACTTCTTCTGGTGTTTTGCCTGAGAATTCGACAAGAAGAATGAGTTTTGGTACACCCCCAGTAAGCATCATAAATGCTTCGGGCAAAAACGTGAGACCAAGTCTTATTGCCCCCCAAAATCCCAATTGTTTGAAAAAATCAAAAAAGAATTTGACTGCAAGTTTCATACTGTAGTCATCGTAGCTTTCGAGACTATCAGGTTTGAATGGGAGTATTTCGTTTACTATATGTGAAAGTTCTTTGATTGTTGGCATAAAAATAGCCAAAACATTTGAGTGAGGTTCTACAGGGACAAGTCGCCATGTGATTTCGGTTATAATCCCAAGTGTACCTTGTGACCCAACAAGGATTTTGTTGAGGTCGAATCTTCCATCGTCTCTATACACATTCCAAAGATAATATCCGGCAGAGTTTTTGGATACATTTGGTTTAGCTCTTGCGACAAGTTCGTTGTTGCTGTCGATTAGTTTTTTTATGTTTGCGTATATTTTTGACTCAAAGCTATCTTGCTTGATTTTGTTTTCCAATTCTTCTTCCGTGAGAGGGGTGATTGAGTATTCGTGGCCATCAGTAAAAACGACGTTGAGTTTTTCAATATAATTTTCTACCTTGCCATATTTGATTGTTTTTTCTCCTCCAGAATTATTGGCAACCATACCTCCCACAGCGCAGATTTCTTTTGATGCTGTATATGCAGGCATAATCCGATTTATCTTGAGTGTTTCTTTTTCAAGATCACGATAAAAACAGCCAGGTTCCACAGTGACAGAGGAAGGAGAGATGTTTTTTATAGTATTCATATATCGCGTAAAATCTAGAACGATAGAATTGCCTAGTGCTCCTCCAGACATATCTGTACCTGCTGAACGGGCAACTATCGAAAGGTTTGGATATGCTTTTTTATATGTTACAACAAGAGAAACGATATTTTTGATATCCTGACTGTTTTTAGGAAAAACAACAATTTCTGGCTTTATTTCAAATAAGCTCGCATCATGGGAATGATCGGAGAGAGTTTTGTCTGTTGTATCGACATCCCCTTCTATGTTTTTTTTGATCAAATCTATAAAATCTTGTGTCATATCACTAGTATACGATACAATAAACTAATGATAAAGTTCTCAAAAAAGACAAAAAGAATATTAGTATCTTTACTTATACTTACTACCTCAACTCTTCTTTCTTATATAAAGAGTGATGTTTTTAATATTACAGAGGACGGTCAGTATGTTGTCTCGAAGGTTATCGATGGGGATACTCTCAAGGTGAAGAAAAACGGAGAAGAAAAAACAATCAGATTGTTAGGTATCAATACACCAGAAACCGTAGATCCAAGACGTCCTGTCGAATGTTTTGGCAAAGAGGCGAGTGATTATATGAAAAATATAGCATCTGATCAGGTAGTGAGGATAGAGCTTGATCCAACACAAGGTGAAGTAGACAAATACGGACGCACTCTTGCGTACGTATATCTCTCTCAAGGAACATTTCTCAATCAAAAAATGATTGAAGATGGGTATGCGTTTGAGTATACATATCATCTCGCATATAAATACCAAGAAGCATTTAAAAAAGCAGAAAAAACTGCACGCGAAAAATTTCGCGGCTTATGGCAGAAAGGTGTTTGCGATTATAAGTAGCTTCTTTATATTATAAAGGTCTTCTTTTTGGGAGCCCTTCTTTGCGTGGGTACTCGCTTGGAGTTGTATGTGTCTTTTGGACGATGATAAGCTCACGTGGACTTAAGTGTTCAACGGTAAGAGCTATTTTTTGTTGTATATTGCCTCCAAGTACAGAGAGAGCGTTTGTGCTTTGCTCATCTTCATCCCCTTTTTGTTTTTGTGCAATGAATATGCCTTGCTTTTTAATAAAAGGAAGGGAATATTCAAGAAGAGTAGGGAGAAGTGCGACGGCTCGACTAACCCCAACATCGAACTGCTCCCTGTATTTTTTTTGTGTTGCAAGATCTTCCGCTCGTGTACAAAGTACTTCTGTGTTTTTGAGAGCAAGTTGATCTATGACTGTTTTTAGAAAAGTGATCTTTTTACCCACCGAATCTACAAGGGTTATTTGGACCTCTGGTTTTAGAATTGCAATAACCAAACCAGGAAAACCAGCACCTGTGCCTATATCAATGATTTTTTTTGTATGAGGAGGTATAAAGGGGATTATCGTTGAAGAGTCGATAAAATGTTTGAGCCAGATATCTTTTTCTTCACGAATCGCTGTTAGGTTGATTTTTTGATTCCATTCACACAAAAGATCAAAAAACATTTTTATATTCTGAATTTTTTCTTGATCGAAAGAGATGTTGTTTTTTGTAAGGTATGAAATAAATTGGTCCATTTGTATTAACAATATAAACATACTCTCTCTCTTTTGTGAAGTAAAAACAAACATTTTACACAGTGTCTCTGTGTTGTTTGTGTTTTTTTTGGTATAATATTTGTATGCAACCAGATTTAAAAGAACTTATTGTTCAACTAAAAAAATATAATCCTACTTTTTCTGATACAGATATTCGCAGCCACTTAATCAATATGGGGCATTCTCCAGAGCTTGTTGATACTGCTTTTGGAAAAGCTCCTGCACAGACTGTTGTACACGGGGCGTTTGCTCCTCAAGGAGGTCCTCAGCCTATCTCTCAATCACAAACTATTCCTGTTGGCTTTGCTGGATTAGGACAATCTGCATCTTTGTCGCCTAAACAGCCTCCATTCAATCAAAATGGAGAACCATTTAAAGCTGAGGGTCCTCTTGATCCTGCAAGCGAAGTCAAATTCTTTAATGAGAAGGTGATAGGTCAAAGAACTGTTCTTCCTTCAGGCAAGATTGTAGCACCTCACAAAAGTCACTTTGGACGTATTGTTTTCTTTTTGTTTCTTCTTGTATTTGGAGGTGTGGGATATTGTTTTTATGCTGGCATTATACCTCTTTCATCTGTCACAAATCATCCGCTCTACATCTCTGCTCATAATTCTGTTGTTGATGTATGGTCAAAATTTGTAACACAAAAAGAAGTAGTACCTACAGAGACTCCTTTAGATCAAAACACCAACACGCTGCCACCCCAACAAAACAACAATCAGATAGCTACATCCTCAAAAGAAACAACTACTCCTCCGGTGGATGAGGTGAATAAAATAGAAGAACAGATCAACCGAGTAACACGAGTACGTTCTGCACTCAACATTTATGCGGCTTTCTTCGGTTCTTATCCTGAAACACTAGACACTTTGCTTCACATAGAATCCTCCAATCCTCAAAACAAACAACAGCTCCCATCTCTCGATACAAAAGACATCAATGATGTATATACAGACCAAAAATTCATTTACAAAAAAGATCCAAAATCGGGTTTTGTTTTGACTTATGTGATTGATATACCACAAGGTGTTGCAATGAATACATTACTCTACAGTGTTCTTGATTTTCGGGTTGCCTATAATGCTAAAACAAAAAAATATTATAGCGTGCCTGTAATTCGTGTTGTAAACGGTACAAACACCGCAACCCGAGATGTTTTGTCTCTTGAACTTGCAAAACTGAAAATTACAGATACAAACAAAAACCTCATTCCTGATATGTACGAATCATTATCAGCTACCCCTCATTAAAATATAATTATGTCATTAGGAGATCTCTATAATCGTGTAAGCAAAGGTTCTGCAAGTTCGTACGCGACTGAAAAAGCTCGTATTATGCGTGAAGCAGACGAAAGAAAAAAACAAATAGAAAAAAGTACTCTTGATATGAAGCAAAGAGAGCTCAATAACAAGAAGTTTGAACAACAAAGAATTAAAGCACAAATTGATTCTCTTAATCGAGAGATTAGAGGATATGGAATGAAAAGCAGTGATATGGCTCTTAAGCGTATGATTATGGACAAAGAAAGAAAAATCAAATCACTCGAATCCGAATCAAACAAAATCGATATGGATATGAAACATCTCAATATGGATATAGGATTGCACCGTTTCTAATATGGGTTATAGTGTGTGGTATGAGGTATACTAAAACGTTTAAAGAACTAGGTAGGAGTGATGCGGATATTGCAGGAGGAAAGGGTGCATCTTTGGGCGAAATGACCAATGCAGGGATACCCGTTCCTTTTGGGTTTGTGGTACTCTCAACATCATTTGATTTTTTCCTCAAAGAGACAGACCTTATTTCAGAAGTTGAATCAGAACTTTCAAAAGTAAATCATAAAGAAATAGAATCCGTTGAACGTGCATCAGAGAGAATACGTGAACTTATAGAAAATGCTGTAATACCAGAAGAATTGAAGAAAGAAATCCAAGCCCAATTTAAAGAACTCGATACAGAATTTGTTGCGGTACGAAGTAGTGCTACCGCCGAAGATGGTAAAGATCATGCATGGGCGGGGCAGCTTGATAGCTTTTTGAATACTACAAAAGAAGATTTGATAAGAAATATGCAGAGATGTTTCTCATCTCTTTTTACTCCGAGAGCTATTTTTTACCGTTTTGAAAAAGGTCTTCATAATTCACATATCTCTGTAGCGGTTGTAGTTCAAAAGATGATACAAAGCGAAAAGTCAGGTATTGCTTTTTCGGTTCATCCTGTAACAGAAGATTATAATCAAATGATTATTGAAGGGTCGTGGGGGCTAGGGGAAGCTATAGTATCAGGACAGATTACACCTGATAGTTATGTGGTGACAAAAAAAGAAAAAGAAATTCTTGATATCAATATCGCAGAGAAAACTCGAGGACTTTTTAAATCAAAAGTGGGCACTAATGAATGGGAGGATATAGAAGACAAAAAAGCAAATTCGCAATGTCTCTCCAATAAAGAGATTCTTGAGCTTGGAGTGCTTGTTCAAAAAATCGAAAATCACTATGGATTTCCATGTGATATCGAGTGGGCATTTGAGGCGGGGAAGTTTTATATTACTCAGAGTAGACCTATCACGACGCTTAAGACAAATGACCCTACCTCAGATAAGGCAGAAGAAGTCTATCCTGTTGTCTGGGAGGGTATACGTTTGAATTGGGTAAAATTCCTTGAGCGAAAGAGAACCCCTTTTATATATTTCCCTTTTATAGAAATAGAATCTCAGAGAATGCCCGAGATATGTGGCTTTAGATTTTTTTATCACTTGTATAAGTGGGTAGGTGAGACAGGTGTGCATTTTCGTGTTGCGGATGAGTTGGTAAAATGTGATTCCCATTTTCTCGGGCTTATAAAGTCAAATGATCCTCGTCTTGAGGATTGGGCGAAAAAGGGGCACAAGGCCAATGAGCTTGCCGATCAGTGGCTACATAGATTCAAAAACATGCCAGAGTCTTTTTCGGTCTCACTATTTAATCAGTTTTATGAAGATTTCATCCAGATTCTACTTTATACGGCTACTATGCCATATCTTGTACTTTCATCTATTGATAATGAGCTCACCAAGGGTGAATCACGAGATTCGTTCAAAACTATTTTGGATTTGTATGAACCGCTAAGAAATACATCAAAATATCCAGAACTAGAAAGGGTTGTGTTAAATAAATGGTTTGATGAGATAGGCGAGAAATACGGCATCGATTCTGCTCATGTGCATTTTATGACTCCTGATGAGATTCGAAATATCGAGACTCGTGGTGTAGACCAAAGTGATCTTTTGAAAAGAAAAGAATGGTCAATCTTGTGGAATGATATTCGAGATAACAAGCCTGTGTTTTCTTTTGATACATCAATTGAGAGAAGTATACCAATTCTGAATGAACAGGTAGATGATACTGATACGCTCAAAGGGTCGGTAGCATTTCCGGGATATGCTAAAGGGACTGTGAGGATAGTCAATGTCCTCGATGACGGCAAGAATTTTGTCCAAGGAGATGTGCTTGTCTCTATTAACACAAACCCTGATCTCATCCCGATTATAAAGAAGTCGTCCGCAATCATTACTGATGAGGGTGGTATTATGTGTCACGCCGCGATTGTGTCTCGTGAATTCAAGATTCCTTGTATTATAGGAACCAAGATCGCAACCAAAATCTTAAAAGATGGAGATGTGGTAGAGGTGGATGCGGAGAGGGGTGTAGTAAAAATATTGGGCACTAAAAATGGATTAGTAGAAAAAAACTATTTGGAAGAAAGAGAATGGTTTATTGCTGTGACTCGTAATATGTCATTTTGGCACCAATATCTTGCTACATCTGGATGGTTTAATCATATGACAGATTTCGATATTGATTTTAAACTTGAGAGTCTATCTATTACTACTGATGGAACTCACACACAATGTTTTTTCTACAACCCGCATTATAAAGATTTCACTGATGTGCTCGCAAAGTCATTTGGCGATAGGGGTTCAATAGAAAAACTAAAATCAAAAATTGTTGCATACGGAGACGAATTACTAGATGCTCTTGATGAGACAATGAAAAACCTCACTATCTCTACGCTTCGGAAGTTTTTTGATTTATATGAGAGGTATACTGCAAGCTTAATGATAACTACTGGATATAGTAAGAAAGGAACAGATATACTCAATGATTTGCTGTTAAAAAAAGGTTATTCGGAATCAGAAATTCCTGAGATGATTGCTACCATTACATATCCAGATGCACATACACCACTTTTTGATTCCCAGACTAGGTTAGTATCAATCGGGAGAGATGTTCAAAATGGTATTTTAGATGGAGATCGGTTAGATCAGGTATTGGGTGAGTGGGTAGAAAAGTATGGCAATATACCTGTTAATTATTGCGAGGATGCTTGGACGCTCAAAAATGCTCGAGAGCAACTAGCTGTCTTTTTGGACAAGGATTGTACCCGTGAATTAGAAAATATGGAATTGAGCCATCAAAAGAAAATATTTGAGGCAAAGCAAATGTTAGAAAAAGTCAATGATGAAGAGATTGCTATTGTTGCTTATGGTCTTGCCCAAGGGACATACTTGAATGAGTATAGAAAAAATATTTTTTCTACCACCTCGCTTAGATACAGGAAAATTTTTAAAACAATTGCAGAGCTTTGCAAATCTGATGATTGGAGAGATTGTTTTTTCCTTACACCAGAGGATATGATTGAAGTGCTTGCTGGTAATAAGATTTCTCTCTCTCAGATTAAAGAGAGTAGAAAAAAAGTTGGCATTACTACTGGTATTGATGGCAAGCTAGCCCCAGTCTCAAAACATCTTATCGAACACCTGATTGGTGGAGCGCATTCTCAATCACAAAATTCTCAAAAAGTTGATTTTTTTGACACGAATGAAATAAAGGGATTTAGTGCAAACAAAGGAATTGTTACTGGAGTTGTAAAGGTTGTTTTAAGCTCCAAGGAGTTTCATAAGGTTAATGTTGGAGATATACTGGTTGCAACAATGACCTCGGTTGATTTTGTGCCAATTATGGAAAAGGCTAGTGCATTTATCACAAACGAGGGTGGTATTATGTGTCACGCATCAATCGTGGCACGAGAAATGAATAAGCCTTGCATCATCGGCACCAAAATCGCAACCAAAGTCTTAAAGGATGGAGATATGGTAGAGGTTGATGCGGAGAGGGGGGTTGTTCGCATAATAAAAAAGAAAAATGAAAAATAAAATCTTGAAATCCATTCTGGAAGAAAAATGGCTATTATCTTATGAAAGAAGAATGGGCTTCCATATGATGTACTTGTTTTATATTGGGCTTTATAAAGATTTTAAGCAGTTGTTTGGGCACAGTTCTTTGTTTGCAATCTATCGTGTGAATAATTCGGTTGCAGGAGCGGGTTATTTAGTTTCTGATACTGAAATTATAAAAAATAATATCCAAAAGAGACTTCGCGACAGTTCTTTTATAAAGATGATAAATGGTTATCTTAAAGAAAGGTTTGATGGTTATAAAGAGTATGGTGAAAATGTTATTGAAAGTTACATAATGTATTCAAATGATAATTTGATTACAGCATTGCGAAAACACATGGAAGTTGAGGAGCTAATTTCTGCTCCTTCTTGGATTCTTTTTACCTTTTTTGAGGAGTCACTAACTGAGCGTATTACTCATGAGATCGGAAGTGAAACAGTGACACGGCTTGCTGTCAAAACAAAGACAACACCACTTGAAGAATATAACCTCTATCTTCTAAAGCATGGCCCACAGAAGACCCTTAAAAAATATCCATACCTTGGTATGTTTGATTTTTTCTTTGAATCAAAAGATATTGAGTTTCATAATGATAATCATAAAAATCTCAAAGACAAGTATGTGAGCGTAGAAGATTATCAAAAAATACTGAAAGAGGAACTCCAACAAAATAAAAAAACTTATTCACAAATAAGAAAACAATTCAAACAAAATGCTGATCTTATCAACTTGTTTGAGACATATTCTAATCTAAAAGAATGGAAGAACGGTTGGCGAGAGAAGGTGTCTTTTAAACTTTTGTTTTTGATGAAAGAAATTGCAAAAAGAACCTCCTTGTCTCTCGAGGGGCTTGCTTTGTGTACATATGAAGAAATAGAAAAAATGTTGCAAGGCAACATAGAGGGTCTGCGTACTCTACAATCTGAACTTGTCTTACGTCAGAAAAAGTCTGCTTTTGTGTTTTATAAGGATATATCTTTTGCGGTGACCGAAAATAATTTTCTTGATCGTTTTGATGCTCTCATGAAAGAAAAAGATATTTCAGAGATTAAAGGATCATCTGCGTTCAAGGGGGTGGTTCAGGGTGTTGTGAAGATTGTTTTGAGCCCTTTGGATTTTGGTAAGGTGAATGATGGTGATATTTTGGTGTCGAGCACCACACGTCCTGATTTCTTGCCTGTAATGCAGAAGGTGAAAGGTTTTGTTACTAATGAAGGTGGGCTTCTATCTCACGCTGCTATTGTTGCGAGAGAGCTCAAGAAACCATGTATAATAGGTACAAAAATTGCCACAAAGGTTCTCAAAGATGGAGACTTGGTGGAGGTGGATGCGGAGAAGGGGGTAGTGAGGGTTATAAAAAGAGCATAAGATGCAATTGCCGATCATTCCAAATTACTTAAAAGTGTGATATAATAAAATTATGTCTATTGATGAAATAAGTAAAGATCGAGCGATAAAACTTTTTGAGAATGAGAAAATCTCGTCTTTTGAAGTCGGTACTGTATCTGGTTTAAAACAAATTCATACATATTTATTTGAAGGGCTGTATGCTTTTGCAGGGAATATTCGTACTGTTGATATAAGCAAAGATGGTTTTCGTTTTGCTTCACACTTATATCTGGAAACTGTCTTAAAAGAGATTGAGAAAATGAGCGAAACAAGTTTTGAAGAAATTATAAAAAAATATGTAGAGATGAATGTGGCACATCCCTTTCGCGATGACAATGGGCGTTCTATGCGTATTTGGCTTGATTTAATTCTAAAGAAAAAATTTAAGACTTTGTGTTGATTGGCAAAAAATAGATAAGATGAGTTATCTGAATGCTATGCAGAGAAGTCCGGTTAATGATCTTGAAATTCGAGAACTTCTACGCGGTACTTTGACTGATAAAATCCACGATCGAGATGTTTTTATGAAAGGGATCGAGCAGTCTTATTATTATGAAGAAGATGGTTTTTATAAGTAAAATTTTACTTTAAGATTTATGGGTGTGGAGAAGGGGTGGTGACTATTCTGAAAAGAGCTTAATAATAAAGTAGCAAAAGATACGAGTATTTGCTAGGATGATTAGATGATTAAAGAAAAACCAAAGTCAGTTTTTGGTCATTATAAAGATGCTTTAGGTACAAAGTATTTATGGTTATGTGGGCTTGAGGCAGTACTATTCTCATTATCTATTTATGGAGGTACGGTGTTAACACCGGTATATTACCAGAAATTAATGGATGCCATTATCTCACAAGCCAACTACTTTGAGGTTATTCATATATTCTATTCAATAATAATTTTAAGTCTCATTGTGACAGTTTTTGATAGACTCTTTGAGTATTTGGATGCCAAGCTTGTTTCTAGAAGCATGGTGAAGGTTGCTGATTATTCTATGAATATTCTCACACAACATTCATATCAGTTTTTTACAAATAATTTCGCAGGCTCGCTTGTCACTAAACTCAAAAGATTCGTCAGCTCTTTCGATTCACTGCTATCGTTTATTATTAGGGAATTTTTGCTCGCAATTGTGAGTGTTTTGGGTATTATTTATACATTATTTCAAAATTCATCAGTACTTGCATATACAGCACTAGCTTGGTTTGTTTTATTTTTCTATGTTGTTGTAGTACTTACGCGTATTCGTATACCTCTAGAAAAAAAGAAAAGTGAATCAGAGTCGAAGGTTACAGGGGTACTTTCTGATATCATTTCCAATGTGCTCAATCTAAAGCTTTTCTCTTCACAAACAAATGAACGAAAAAGTTTTAATAACGTACTTGTTCTTGATGAAAAAGCTCGAGATAATGCATGGACATATGCCAATAATTCATACACTATTCAACAGATCATAACTTTAATAGCAAAAAGTTCACTGATGTTTGTTGGTATATTACTGTGGAGTTATGAAGTTATTACTCCAGGTACTATTATTCTTGTTATTACATATGGAATGACATTATTTAACCGACTAGGAGGATTGGGAAATGCGATTAGAAGATTTACCGATTCATATACAAATGCGCACGAGTTTGTTGAGGTAATAAATCAAGAAATGGAAATTATTGATCCACAAAATCCAGAAGAACTAAAAATTAAGAACGGTCAAATTCTTTTTAAAAATATTGATTTCTCTTACAAGCAAGGTGCTAAAATTTTGAATGATTATACTCTCGATATTAAAGCTGGAGAAAAAGTTGGTGTTGTTGGGACTTCTGGTGCAGGGAAGACTACACTTACAAAGCTATTGCTCCGATTTGCTGACGTAAATGATGGGGCAATTATGATTGATGGACAAGATATTAGAAACATCACACAAGATGATCTTCGAAGTGTTATTTCCTATGTTCCTCAAGATCCTATACTTTTCCATAGGTCACTCTCTGAAAATATTGCCTATGGCAGACCTGATGCAACTATGGAGGAGATAATAGAAGCAGCTAAGCAAGCCCATGCACATGATTTTATCCAAAATCTTGCACATGGCTATGATACTTTGGTTGGAGAAAGGGGTGTGAAGCTTTCGGGTGGCGAGAGACAGCGTGTTGCTATTGCACGAGCAATACTCAAGAATGCACCGATACTTATCCTCGATGAAGCAACGAGTTCTCTTGATTCGGTCTCCGAAACACATATCAAAGACGCACTCAATATACTTATGAAAGGTAAGACTACTATCGTCATTGCCCATAGACTATCAACTATCGAAAAGATGGATCGGATTATTGTAATGGAGAAAGGGAGGATTGTTGAAGAAGGTAGTCATAAAGAGCTTTTAAACGCGAAGGGTGTTTATGCGAACTTCTGGAATAGGCAAGTAGGTGGATTTATTGAATAGATTGTATATACTACATTTATGGCTAAAGTAACTGTATTTGGAATGGCGGGGACTGGTAAAGGTACTGTGTGTAAGATTCTCTGTGAGAAACTTGGATATAAGTCATTTTCTGGGGGGGATTTTGCTCGTGCAACAGCCGATAAGATGGGTGTCACCCTTCTTGAGCTTGATGAGATGTCAAAAACTGACAAGACCATTGATATTGAGAGGGATAAGGTGATAAGTGATTTCGGTAAAAATAATGACAACTTCGTAGTAGAAGCACGTCTTGCGTGGTACTTCATCCCTGATTCATTTAAAGTGTGTTTTGTTTGTGATTTTGATGAACGGACAAGGCGAGTGGCACAACGAGAGTACAAAGATATTAAAGTGGTAAAGCAAGAAACAATACAGAGAGAGAAATCAATCTATGAGAGGTTTGATAAATACTACGGGATCAAAGATTTTGAAAACGAAAAACATTTTGACCTTGTGATTGATACAACATCAATACTTCCTGAACAAATAGTTCATATTATTATTGATAATCTAAAACAAAAAAATATTATATGAGCCAAAAAAAGATTTTTTTGGGTTGCGGGATTTTTTTTATTATTCTTGCTTTTGGTACTTTTTTGCCTAATAGCTTGTTGGGATCAACTGCTTTTTTTGCGACAAACTTTTTGCACAATCTGATCCATTTTTTGATTGGTTTTTTGGTTATATTTGTTTTTTATTTTTCTTACCACAAAATAGAAGTTGTGGCTTTAGGGGTTGGGTTTTTCCTTCTTGGACTTGCTGTTGTGGGTTCGTGGTATGTAGGAGCAGGTAGAGGTGTGTTGTGTGGAGTGCTTTTGAACGGAGTGGGGAATGTTTTTAATGCTTTTTTTGGTATAGTATTTGTTATACTAGGGTCAATGTCATATCGATTAAAAACAAATGTTTAAACAAATACTTTATTTTTTTATAATTATCAGTCTTTCTTTTGCCTCGTTTTTTTATATTCGTGCCAAAGCCAATGAGGTGGTGTCAGATATTCAAAAAACATCTCTTCAAAAAAATTATTTTAATGTCAAAAAAATACTAAAAACAGCCCACATCACAACACCGAGTAAAACAGACAAAATAATTTCACCTCTCAAAATTACCGGATCCGTTTCTGGACACTGGTTTTTTGAGGGTGAAATTGTGGGCAAAATTCTTGATGAAAACAGAAAGGTATTGGGTCAAGGTCCTCTCTCGGCCTTGGATGATTGGATGACATCTGACAATGTTTTTTTTGAGGGTATTATTCCGTTTGACAAATCAAGTACAAAAAAAGGGTTCGTAGTTATTGAAGCAGATGATCCACGTGGGATGGGTCAGATTCCTTCGTTTGAGGTGGGTATTTCTTTTGATGATTCATCACTTGCGTGTGTAGGAGATGAGTGTGCATATATGTGCGGTGAAGGAACAACTCTTCAAGGCGGCTTCTGTGTTCCTCAGATATAAATCTTTTGTGCTATACTATACAAGTAGTCGAGGACGTATTAGTTATTAATTTCATTAGATTATGGAAAGTATAGCGAAGTCAGATTTTTTCTTTTTTGTTACAACGATTGCGGTTGTTGTGGTAACTCTTTTGATTGTTGTTGTATCTGCCTATGTAATTCGTATTGCTGCTGATATCAAATACATTTCAAAAAGAGCAAAAGAAGAAACAGATGATATTGCAGATGATCTCAAAATTGCACGCGAAACCCTCAAAACAAAAGGTAAAACTTTTGCGACAATTATTTCATCACTTTTTGCTTTGCGTAGTCGAAAGAAGAAACAAGATAAAAAAAATTAATTATGACAAAGAAAAAAACACAAAGTTCTTCTGCTGTCGGTGCAGGTATTGCGGTAGTGGCATCTCTTGCTGCAGCTGCTGGTGCGTATTTTATGTATGGTACAAAAGAGGGTACTAAAACAAAAAAGAAAGTAAAAGGATGGGCTCTTAAAGCAAAGGGTGAACTCCTTGAGAGAATAGAAAAGATGAAAGATGTGAGTGAAGATTCTTACAAGAAGGCTGTGTCAGATGTGATGAAAAAATACGAAAAAATCAAAGCTGAGCACGGAGACGAGGTGGATGCAGTGGTAAAAGAGCTTAATGGATACTGGAATCATCTCAAAAAACACGTTCGTGTAGAAGCAAAAAAGATTGTCAAAAAAGTTGAAAAGAAAGTAAAGTAGTTAAAAACAAAAAACACCACACATTTGTGTGGTGTTTTTTGTTTTTTAGACTCCGAGTATGACAGGAATCACGATAGGTCTTTTTGCTGTTTTTTGGAAGAGGAATCGTGCTACATTGTCGGTGACGATGTCTTTGATAAAGTCAAAGTTGATTGGATTCATACCTTGTGTATTATCTTCAATTGTTTTTTTGATAATAATACGCGCTTGTCGTAGAAGTTCTTGGTTTTCACGAAGATACACAAATCCTCGAGAAATAATATCAGGTGACTTTTTGAGTTTACCATTTTGAGAATTGACGCTTGCAATAATCACAAACATTCCGTCTTGTGAAAGCATTTGTCTATCACGGAGCACTACTTCTTGCATATCACCGATTGCGAATCCATCTACCATAACAGGACTTGATGGTGCTTTTTCTTTGTAGGTACATATCTTTGTTCCATTCTCAATAATATCAATCACACTTCCGTTTTCTGGGACAATCACTTCGTCTTCTTTCATTCCAAGTCCTAGCGCAAGTTCACTGTGGAGTCGGAGCATATAGTGGCTCCCGTGAATTGGGATAAAGAATTGAGGTTTGAGCTTTTTGTGGAGCCATTCAATCTCGCCTCTGTTGCCGTGTCCTGTTGAGTGAATAAAGACTTCTGAAGTTCGGTAGTGCATTATTTTTGCGCCTGTGCGAGCAATATTGTCTTTCATCGCCTGAACAGATTTTTCATTTCCAGGAATGATTGATGATGAGAGTACAACAGTATCGTTTTTTGTGAGAGTGATTGTTTTATGACTTCTATTTGCAAGACGAGAGAGAGCTGCAAATTCATCACCTTGAGCACCTGTTGCAAGAATTACAATACGATCTGGTGGATAGTTTGGGATATCTGTCGATTGAATTATGGTGTCTTTTTTGATATCGACAATTTTTGCTTCTTTACAGATTTCGATATTATTCTTCATACTTCTCCCCTCGACAACAACTTTCTTGTTGTTTTTTTCGCAGGCCTCAATAATCTTTGCAATACGTGTTACGTGGGATGCGAACATACTTACAATGAGTCTTCCTTTTGTATTTTTAATAATATTAGCGAGGTTCTCATATACGAGATGCTCTGGTGTTGAAAAACCAGGGTTTTCGATGTTGGTTGAATCTGTAAGAAGAAGAAGGGTTTTTTCTTTTGATAGATCGGTATAAATTTTCTCCTCACTTTCACTTGGAATACCATCAATATGATCTAGTTTGTAGTCACCAGGGTTTATAATATTACCCCAAGGAGTGCGGACACACACACCGAGACAGTCGGGGATTGAATGTGTTACACCAAAGAATTTAATTTTCATTTCACCCAATGTTACTGTCTCATCTTTGTCAACAATCTTAAAATCAATAGGAGGTAGGTGAGGGAATTCAGACTGTCTTTTCTTGATCATAAGTCCTGTTAGATTACGTGTATAGAGTGGCGGGTTGCCGATTCTATCCATTATGTATGGAATACCACCAATGTGATCAAGGTGTCCGTGTGTAATAATGACAGCTCGAATGTGGTCTTTCCTTTCTTCGAGATAACGTGTGTTAGGAAGGATATAGTCGATACCTGGTGTATCCTGGTCTTTAAACTTGAATCCCATATCAATAACAATAATATCGTTTTTGTATTCGATTGCTGTCATATTCATTCCAATCTCTTCCACTCCTCCAAGTGGAATCACGCGAATATTCTGATCGAGTGCTGGAAGTGTTTGCTTGTGTTCTGGTCTTTTGAAGTGTCTTTCTCTTTCGTGGGCTCTTTCTGGTGAAAAGGGTATTGATCGATTATGTCTTTTTGTATTATCTGATGATTGTTTTGGCATTTCTTTGTGTACAACACGAATATTGTCGTGAGAGTTTGTGTGATGATTAAAGTGTTTTCTGTGATTATGTGGTTTGTTATTCATTATTTTGTTTTACCAAGGTAGTTTCCATACGTTTTCGGTATCGATATACCAGCTATTAATTGTTGCAAATCTTTCTGATGATCCTGAGATTCCTTGAACAGAAGCACCTTGAATTGTTTTGGGAAGTATATAAACGAGATCGGGAGAATAGAGGAATATTGCAGGATTGTCTTTGATGATTTCTTTTTCGAATGATTGATAGAGAAGGTTGCGTTTTTTGATATCACTTGTTCCACGGATATCTTGCAGAATTTTGTCTGCTTTACTGTTTGTATAATTTGCAATATTAAGTCCCGGGTGATTGCGCTCGCTTGAGTGCCAAAAAGCAAAGAGATCACTGTTACGTCCTGTCGATTCTCCAAACAGTAGAGCATCGTATTTTCGTGGTACTATCACTTTTTGTTGGAGATCTGAGTTGTCAAAAACATCAATCTCTACTTTTGCACCTATTTTTTCCCATGCTGTTTTGAGTGATTCTGCGATTGTTTTTAGTTCGGGTACATTTGATGTTGCAAGTGTGAAGCTGAGAGCAAGATTTTCTTTTTTGTCTTTTTTGACGAGAAGTCCGTTTGTATCTTTTTGCCAACCATCCTTTGTGAGGATGTCAGTTGCTTCCTTAAGCCCCTCCTCATCTGTTATGTTTTTTGGATTTGCGTTTGAAATGTTTTGAGGGATTGGGCTTTCGATTGGTGTACCATAACCTAAAAGAATTTTGTTGATAATATAATCTTTTGGTGTTGCAAGGTTTAGTGCTTTACGTACTGTATCGTTTGCAAAAACCTTCGCTTCATTATGATTAAAGAAGACTGCATATGTACGTGGAAGTGGTGACTTAATAACCTGTGAGTTTGTAAGATCGAGTGTTTGAATGTTTTGAGGTGATACAGAACTCATTGCATTGATTTTTCCTGCAGTATATCCTTCAAGGAGTTTATCTTCTGATGTAAAGAAATACACAAAAAGATCACGAATATAGACTGCTCCACGTGCGTATTTTGGAAAAGGGATAAGGTGGTAATAGTCAGGAAGTCCTGATTTGTTGCGGACGATTTCTTTAATTTTGTATGGGCCAGAGCCTATTGGCTCAAAATTAAGCTGACTAAACAGAAACGCGTCAGAATCTATATCTTTCCAAAGGTGTTGTGGCAAAATACCAAGTGTGAGGTTTTCAATAAAGGGTGCGTAAGGTTTTTTGAGTCTAAATGTAATTGTTTTTTTGTCGATAACATCTACTTGTACACCTTCCCAGTTTGATGCTTTTGGGCTTTTGATGATCGGGTCTGTGGCTTTTTTGATTGTAAATTCGATATCATATGCTGTGAGCTCTGTGTTGTCGTGAAAGTATATATTGTCTTTGAGAATGAATGTGTATGTGAGTCCATCATCTGAGATAGTGTAATCTTTTGCTAGATCAAAAGAAAGCTTACCTTGTTCATCGAGCTTCATAAGTCCAGAAAAAACAAGTGCAGACAAATCTCGCCCTGCATCAGTAACGGGAAGGAGGGGGTTCACATAGCGCGGGTACCCTACAACACCCTCACTCAAGGTGCCGCCTTCAATAGGTACTTTGATGCTGAGTGCATTGGAAGCACCGCGAAGGAGTGTGAGTGAGCTTATGATAAGAAAAGCAAAAATAATAAAAAATATTATTTTTTCGATCAATCTCATTTGCTCAAAGACAAAAAGAAGTTTTCTTCTATTATCCTTACTCCATAGGTGAGATATGGTCTTTGTAAATGATTTTATTTTTGTCACAGAGTGTATGATTATTTTACAAAAAGAGCTGTTGTTGATGAGAGAACAAACAAGACCGCAATAATAACGGTTATTATAAAAAGAATTTTTTCTGGACCACGACGTGTGTGGATTGTGCCTCCAAGGTTGTCGCTTCCAAAAGCTGCACCTGCGCTCGCATCTGAGTGCTGAAGAAGAATAAGTCCAATCATAATAACTGAAAGGATAACTTGTATATAAGGTAGATATGACATCATATGTAATTTATGTTTTATGATAAGGAGTAACTCGCTTTGGGATATTTCACTTAAAATAAGGTGCTAAAATATTAAGGAGAGTTACATTAATATACATCATAACATAGATACAAATATTGTACAAGGCGGTGGAAGACAAAATACAAAAAACTTGCATTTCTTGTGTTTTTTGGTATAGTATTAACTACTATGAAAAAAGATATACATCCAGAAAATTTTAGACCAGTTGTATTTGAAGATACAACAACAGGAGATAAGTTTCTTATTTCTTCTATGGTTCCATCAAAAGAGACCACAAAGCTAGATGGTAAAGAATACCCTCTCTATCATGTTGAAATTTCAAGTGCGTCACATCCTTTCTATACTAATACAGAAACACTTATCGACTCTGCGGGTCGTGTTGAAAAGTTCAAAAACCGAGCTTCAAAATCAAAAAAATAACACTCACAAACAAAAACAAACTTCCTTTTCGGGGTTTGTTTTTGTTTTGCTTTAATCTTTCTGATTATTGATTTATACTTATCCTTATGGATCTTACAAAATACAAATCAAACAATAAAACTCGCTTTCTTGCCGAAGATATGGAAAGACTTATCAAAGAAGAGCAAGAAATCAAAAATCTTGTCGAACAAGATCCGTTGCTTTTTGAGATGTCGTGTGATGATCTCAAAAGGATTGAGTTTCAAAAAGAAGAGCTCAAAAAACAAATGGATGAAATACTCAAAGCCGACCAAGAAGAAGATGAGTTTCCCAATGAAGTCATTCTTGAAGTAAGGGCTGGTGCTGGAGGAGATGAAGCCTCTCTTTTTGCTGAAGAACTCGCGACAATGTATCGAGGATACTGTGTTAAAGAAGGGTGGGTCTGGTCTACGGTCCATGAGTCAAAGAATGATGTGGGGGGCTACAAAGAGGCTTCTTTTGAGATTCATGGGCGAGGTGTCTACAAGAGACTCCGATATGAGACAGGTATTCATAGAGTCCAGAGAGTTCCTGCAACAGAAAAGAACGGTCGTGTTCATACTTCGACAGCATCAGTTGCTATTTTGCCAATCCGCAAACAAGTCAAAGTAGAGATAAAAGATAGTGATCTCATAATCGAGTTCTCACGTTCTGGTGGAGCTGGAGGTCAAAACGTCAACAAAGTTGAGACTGCGGTCCGTATGGTTCACAAGCCTACTGGTATCGATGTGCGATGTACATCAGAGAGAAGTCAGCTCAAGAATAAGGAGAAGGCTTATGCTATTCTCGCGGCCAAGATCGAGGAAAAACAGAGAGAAGAAGAAGCAATGAAATACTCTGACAACCGTAAGGAGCAGATTGGCTCTGGTAATCGATCAGAAAAGATTAGAACATACAACATCCTCCAAGATCGAATCACAGATCACCGAATCAAAGAGTCTTGGCACAACCTCCCCAACATCATGCTTG
This sequence comes from uncultured Candidatus Saccharibacteria bacterium, assembly GCA_964406475.1. Classification (GTDB taxonomy): domain Bacteria; phylum Patescibacteriota; class Minisyncoccia; order Phycocordibacterales; family CAIRYW01; genus JAQBQZ01. The sequence goes on along the minus strand of CAYORS010000004.1, from coordinate 6,193 downwards.
GAAACATCGACGAGATACTCGATACGCTCGAAGAAAAGTCAAAGACAGGGTTTGAGGTCTCTGGTGATGATGAAGAATAGTTTTATTATTAAAAATAAAAAATAGTATATGATCAAAAATTTTTTAATGCGCAAATTGCTCGAAAGTAAAATGAAAGACGTGCCTGCAGAGCAACGGGAGAAGATAATGAAGCTTATCGAAGAGAAGCCAGAGCTTTTCCAGACGATTGCAATCAAGGCTCAAGAAAAAATGAAACAGGGTAAAAGTCAGATGGATGCAATGATGGAGGTGGTCAAGGAACATGAGGCAGAGCTTAAGGATGCGATGAAATAATTTGCTTTGGAGATTTAAGTAGAATTTAGATTTTAAAATAAAAATCACGAAGCGGATGCTTCGTGATGAACTGGGTTAAGTTAGAGGGGGCGGTTACCCTCCACCTGGGGATAACCAGAGTCCCTAGTTCTGAAATTGACGTGCCATCCAGTTTCTGGATGCCAAGTTAACCAAGCAGACCCGTAATTCGCTCTAGCTTTTTCGAGTTTCTTAAGGTGACGCTGTGATGGTGGTCTCCATTTTCGCTTGGATTTTGTGTTCATAAAACTATTTTAACTATATTCAAGTCTGGGTATTTTGTCAAAATCATTTTTATTTTGAAATAAAGATATTATCTGATATATTCAATATTATATGAATATATCACTTGGAATCGTCGGTCTCCCAAACGTCGGTAAATCAACGCTTTTTAATGCGCTTACCAAGAAATCAGTTCCAGCAGAGAATTATCCATTCTGTACAATCGATCCCTCAGTAGGAGTTGTGCCTGTACCTGATGAGAGACTCTACAAGCTTGCTGAATTTTCAAAGACACAAAAGACTGTTCCAGCAATCGTTGAGTTTGTTGACATTGCAGGACTCGTCAAGGGGGCATCGGTTGGTGAAGGTCTTGGCAACCAATTCCTCCAAAACATTCGCGAAGTGGATGCGATTATTGAAATGGTACGCACTTTCAAAGATGATGATGTGATCCATGTGGGTGGTAAAGTAGATCCTCTTTCTGATATTGGTGTCATTAATCTCGAGCTTATTCTCGCTGATGAACAGACAGTCTCAAAACGACTTGGTAGTGTAGAACGAGATGTCAAAGCGGGCAAGAAGGAGGCGATCAAAGAAAAGGAAATTTTAGAAAAAGTAAAAGAGGTTCTTACAAAAGGGGAGCTTGCAACGAATGCACATCTGTCAGATGAGGAAAGATTTGTTATCAAAAGCTTGGGACTTCTGACACTAAAACCAATTCTTTATGTGCTTAATGTCTCAGAAGCTGCAGATAATGTGGCAGATGAGGTTGCATCAAAAATTCCCGGCAAATATATCAAAATTGATCCAATTTTTGGTACGGGACTTGATGACCTTATACGTGCCGGATATGAGCTCCTAGGTCTTGAAACATACTTCACAACAGGTGAACAAGAGACACGAGCATGGACCATTGCGAAAGGTTCGACAGCACCAGTTGCAGGCCAGGCGATTCATAATGACTTCAAGGACAAGTTTATTCGCGCAGAAGTAATATCGTGGGACAAACTCCTCGAGGCAGGAAGCTTCGCAGCTGCACGAGAGAAGGGTTGGCTCCGAACAGAGGGGAAGGAATACATTGTAAAAGATGGAGATGTGATCGAGTTTAGGGTGTAGGTAAGAAATTACTATGAAATATCTCCAAATAAAAACTGAAAATTTAGAATTTTATATTGAAATTAACAACCAGAGAATTGAAATTCGAAAAGTTGAACTTGCAAATGGAGGATTATTAGGTTTTGCGAGCAAACAAACTCAGTTTAATGGAACAACTCTTGATATAAAACCTATTCTTGAAAAGCATAATTTCAAAGAGATTCAAATTACTAAAGAGGAATTTGAACAGATTTGGGACCGAGCAATGTTAACTCAGAAGATGGTGGTCTCATAGAGTTTAAGGCCTAAAAGTGATTGGTGATTAAGAGTATCTAAATAGCATTGCTTAAAGAAATATTCCGTAACATGTATATATAACCATATCGGGACGGATATCTTTTTTGATAAAGCCCAAATGTTTTGGAGGTGTCTCTTGGTAGTTCAAAATTTTTGTACTAATTTTCTTGGTCTTTGGAAAGAAGAAGATTATTAAAATCAAAACAATGATAGTGAGTATTGGTTTCATATAGATAAGTTTTATTGTATTATAGCTCTATGAAGAAATTTATGCTAGGGTCTTTGTTTTTAGTATTTATCTCAACCCTTTTTATTATTTATAAATATAATCAAAACTATATGCCCATAGACGAAAGAGAAAGTTCTGTCAAAGAAAAATATGCCAAGGCTTCAGAAACTGTCTTCGACAAAGATGATACAATGATACCTTCGATTGCAGAGGCATTTAAATCTTCGGGAGAAAGTATTGATGATTACTATATCAATATTGAAGAGGTGGTAGCTGCGGGTACCAATCTCTATATTGTCCATCTCTGGTATGCAAAGGATTTTGAAATGCAAGAACGAGTCCTCGGAAGCCCCTCAGGAAAATCCCGTGATATCTATTGGAATATCGATTTTCATAAAATACTGAAGACTGTGTACTGGCAATAGTGCTTTCAATATGGTGTGACCGAGCTTTAGTCTTTGTGATATAATTACTATATGTCAAAAACATTGATTATTGTTTTATTGTTTTTAGTAGCATGTGCTTCGGTTATATTTTTTAATAGGCAAGCGTGGTTCGGTAGTAAATCGAAGACTCCTATCACTAGAGAAGATGCAACAGTAATTGCAAGAAATGTTGTTACGGATTCTAAAGGTGAATTTGTCCTTGAAGAAGATCAGACTCTCGAGAAGGATTTTGGGTGGGTTTTCTTTCGTACTACAAAAAAGTATCTTGAATCTCACAATTTGAGAGATCTTGTACCAGGAGTTGGTCCTTTTGTTGTTGATCTATATGGAGAAGTAACATATTTGTCTTCTGCTATGCCTCCAGATAAGGCAATAGAGATGTATCAATCTGTGAAAAAAGAAAATGAACACAGAACACCATCACAAAAAATAGCCGTTCCTGTGCCCATCGTCTTTGATAGTGGTGATATTCATATTTATGCTCCTAACAATCTAGATAAACCGTCTCTGGTAATGAAGGGGAATGGTGTTGATACAGTAGATTGGGAAATTGAGGTTGCGAAACCTGTGTTTGACGCAAGTCTTGAAAAAGATGTTCAACTTCTTGATTATTTTGTTTCTCATCTCGAAATTAAAAACATCGATGGTAAAAAAGTGGTTTATGTTGAAATAGGGTCTTCTAAAAAACAGTCATACCTATTAGACATCGAAGATGGTCATATACTCAAATAAAATAATATTTTGATTTTTGATGTAAAAGAATGTATTATGTGGTTCTCAATTATAAGATTGTTAAATAAAATATGAATAATAAATCTCTTGCGCCAAAGAATTTTTTCTTACAAATAGGCATATTATTGTCGCTTTATGTTTCAACTATCGCACTTCTTGTTTTTCTTTTTGCTGCTACCAACTCTCTTTTTCCTGAAGATGTTATTACATATTATCCCGATGAGATGTTGGGGTACAATGAAAGTGTTAATATAAGCCAAAATATTCGCTTCGCAATATCTGTGCTCTTTATTTCGTTTCCACTTTTCTTGATTTTGGGGCGTGTGTACCGACGATTTGTTTTGGAAAATAGTGAGATCAAAGATAATAAACTCCGCAAGTGGATTATTTACCTTACTCTCTTTGTTACAGGACTAACAATGGCTGTTGATGGTATTATTCTTATCAATACATTTTTGAGTGGCGAGACATTAGGGGTTAATTTTCTTTTGAAGATTCTTTCTGTTTTTGTGATCACGTTTACTGTATTTGTATTTTGTCTCAAAGATCTTAAAGGTTACTTCGATACTCATCCTCAAAAATCAAAGCTATGGACTATTATTGTCGCTGGAGTAGTTCTTCTTCTTGTTATATCTGGGTTTGTTCTTATAGGGTCCCCTGCATATCAAAAAAATAAAAATCTTGATGTGATAAGAGTGGGTAATTTGCATAGTATCCAGTATGAGGTTGTAAGTTTCTTTCAACAAAAAGGTACTCTTCCTTCCGATCTAAAACAATTGGAAGATCCTCTTTCTGGTTTTGTACCTCCTCGAGATCCGGAGACAAACAGTGATTACAAATATAGTCCGACAAGTAAATATACTTTTGAGATATGTGCAGATTTTAAAACTGAGTTTATGGTTGGTGATGCTACAGATAATAATAACTATGTAAATGAACCAAAATACAGATCTTTGGATACTAATGAAAACTGGCAACACGGAATCGGTGATGTATGCTTTGCTCGCACGATAGATCCAGATAAATATCCTGTAAATAAAAAATAACCTACTATCTTCTGACAGTAGGTGGGATGCGATAAATGAAAGGGGGAGTGTGTGAAGGTTTTAAGTGGCAAGCATTACTAGTAAAATGCGAGGACTTCACTGGCCACGAAGGAGCAATAGGTGTCATAGAAGAATTATAGTATACTCTGAAAATAAAACAATGAAAAAAAACGAATACAATCCAAAAAAGATAGAGGGTAAATGGCAAAAAAAGTGGCTTTCGAGTAAAACCTTCGCATCAAAAAACAAAGGTAAGAAAAAATTCGTCCTCGTCGAATTCCCGTATCCGTCAGGCAGTGGATTGCATATGGGTCACATGAGACCGTTTGTCGCAGGGGATGTAGTGTCAAAGTATTTTAAACTCAAGGGATTTGATGTTATGTATCCTATGGGATGGGATGCATTCGGACTCCCTGCAGAAAACTTCGCTATCAAAAACAAGGTTCACCCACGAGTCTCAACAGCAAAGAATATTGCAAATGCAAAAAAACAACTCATCTCATGGGGGACTTGCTTTGATTGGTCTCGCGAAGTGAATACGACTGACCCAGCATATTACAAATGGACACAAAAGATTTTCCTCGAGCTTTACAAGGCAGGGCTTGCTTATGAGAAGTTTGGTGAGATCAACTGGTGTCCAAAGGATAAGACAGGGCTCGCTAATGAGGAGGTGGTGGATGGTAAGTGCGAAAGATGTGGTGCAGATGTAGAGAAGAAAAATCTCAGACAATGGTATTTGAAGATTACAGATTATGCCGAGAAGCTCCTCGAGGGACTCAAGAATCTCCCTGAGTGGCCTCATGCAGTCAAAGTCCAGCAAGAGAATTGGATTGGAAAATCAGAAGGAGCGGAAATAGAATTTGAAGTCAAAAGTCAAAAGTCAGAAGTCATAAGTGTAATTCAAAAGCTAAAAGTTTTTACGACTCGCGCAGATACGCTTTTTGGTGTGACGTATGTGGTGCTGGCACCAGAAAAGATTGATGAATTCAAAAATCAAAATTTAGAATTCAAAAATTCAATTCAAAATTTAAAAGAAGTTGAGGATTATATTTTAAGTTGTAAGGCAAAGACTGAAGAAGATAGGACTAATGACAAAAAAGAAAAGACAGGGGTAGAAATTAAAGGTATCAAAGCAATTAATCCTGCAAATGGCGAAGAAGTGCCGGTGTGGGTCGCTGATTATGTGCTCGGGCATTATGGTACAGGAGCGGTGATGGCGGTACCTGCACATGATGAGAGGGATTTTGAGTTTGCGAAGAAATATAAATTATCTATAAAAAATGTTATTGATCCTGTTTATGTTAGACCTGATGTTAAGGATGTAAGTGTTGCCAAAAAGAAAAACAAGATTGTCGCCGTAGTAGAAAATGAGAAAGAAGAAATTCTTGTGCTTAATTGGGGGGCTACTCTTGGAGGGTATTTATTGCTCGGTGGTACCACAGAAGACGGAGAGAGTCCTGAGGTTACTGCATTACGTGAATTAAAAGAGGAAACGGGCTACGATGACGCGGAAGTCTTGGCTTTAGGTGAAGAGGTCTTTAATTACACTTACTTTGCCTTTGCCAAGAATATTACTTATCAAGCGGATACAAAGTTTGTTCATATGAGACTACGAAGCTTGCGAAGAGCAGACCATACTCGGGAAACTCAAGAAACTTTTACAGTCGAATGGTGTTCAAAAGCCGAAACCGAAAAGAAGGTTGTTGAGATACTACATAAATATGCATTTGATAAATTTATACTGAATAAAGTTTTTGTTGGCGATGGTATAGTGG
>CAYORS010000003.1:0-56381 GCA_964406475.1 uncultured Candidatus Saccharibacteria bacterium | reverse complement strand
GATGCCCCATCTGCACCATACGCGTATACATAAGAATTTGCCGAGTAAGCCAAATTTTTAATAGTAAGCGAATATGCATTCCCCAATGATACTGCATAGATATTTACATAATTTACACCATTATTACCAAAATCGATCACAACACCATCGGTTTGAATATAGATAATACAATTACTTAGATTCGGGTTTGTAGTATAATCACCTGGTGAGCTCAAATATTCAGTACCACCATTACAGGTTATATTCGTAGCAGAATATACAGATTGTATATAAAAGGAGAAAGACAGGATAACCCCAAAGACAAAAAAAGAGCTCAAAAGTATACTTCTAGTTAAATAGCTTTTTTTAATTTTTAGAAAATTACTTAAAATCATTAAATCAAATTATAGCAAAATACATAAATCAAAGCAAGATACGATGCTTAATTTAACGCGTCTAAAGAGATAACAGATCTTTAGTCAACATTTTAATAGAGTCAGTATCATAGACAGAAACAGAGAACACTTCTTTTTTAGTCTTTTTCTTAAAAAGATCTTTGATGGATTCGAGTCTTTCTACATCAACTAAATCTGTTTTGGTAAGCAAAATAATCTCTGGTTTATCCTTGAGACCGTTATCTGATTTTAAGAGCTCATCGCGAACTGTGTTATATACTTGAAGAGGGTCTTCATTTTCAACAGAAACACAATGGATCAAGCTTCTCGTACGCTTGATATGTCTCAAGAATTTATGTCCGAGTCCTCTTCCTTCACTTGCACCTTCAATAAGACCTGGGATATCAGCGATTATCGTACCATACATATCACCGAGGTTTGGCTCGAGAGTAGTAAACGCATAGTTGCCAACCTTGGCTTGCGCACGTGTGAGAACATTTAGAAGGGAGCTCTTACCTGCGTTTGGAAGACCTATGAGTCCAATATCTGCAACCATCTGTAGTTCAATATAAAAATCCGCTTCTTCACCTAGAGTTCCAGGAGTACTTTCTTCTGGAGAACGGTTGGTAGAACTTTTGAAATATTCATTACCGAGACCACCTCTCCCACCTTTGAGTATGAGCTCTACTTGGTCGCGCTTATCGAGCGAGAACACTTCACCAGTATCCATATTTTTAACCACACTCCCAACAGGAAGTTCGATATATAAATCTTCACCATTTTTACCATGCATACTATCCCTAAAGCCCGGGTCACCGTCTTTTGCAGCAAATTTTTTCTGGGACTTGTATCTCTGGAGAATCGACAAATCGCTTACTGACTTAATGAAGACATCTCCTCCCTGACCGCCATTTCCACCTGAAGGTCCAGAAAACTCCTTACTTTTTTCGTGACGCCAACGAACAACACCGTCTCCTCCTTTGCCGGCACGTGCATGAATATATAGTTCGTCGATAAAAGCCATAAGTTAATTATTAGTTATAATACGCCCAGTATAACACAAAACTAAAGAAGAGCCTTTGAAGCAAGACTGAGGGCAGCCTCCTTGGTCTTCGCCACTACCAGGAATCTCGCGCGATGACAGAAGACCGCACCAGTGACTCCACTTACTTTTTCGAGCTCCTCATCCGAGAGTCCTGCCCATACTTCTGGAAAAGGTTTTTTTGTCTCAAATTTCTTTGGGTCTTTGTGCATTGCTCTCACACTCCACCTATCATCACTTGGATATACAATATACAAAACTTCATCAAAGCCATGACCGTTTCTCGAACCGTTATAGAACTTCCAGTCTAAGTCCCGATCAAACACAAGCACTCTTTTGTCTTCTGAATTGTTGTAGACATATTCGAATACTTTCTGTGCCTCTTCACTCACCTTTTCAAAGGCGATTGCCCGCTCGAGCACAAAGATTGCAAATTTAACTGCGTCTACAAAACACTTATCTTCCTCTCGAGATTCGAGTGCTGTTGGATTGAATGATGCAATAACAGAAGTGAGTCCAAATGGGCTAACACCTTCGTATATCTCGTTATAGATATTTACCCCATTGTCCCCAGCATCTACAACTTGAACAATTTTTTTATCAATCGCATCGCAGATAAGCTCTGTGTTGCATACATTTATGCCAAACTTTTTCCATACGAGTCCAAATGATGCGTACGGTATTCCATTGTCTCGCTTACCCGCCCCTTCGAGTTGGTGATGGTCAAAATACTTGAGACCATCATAGAGCTTACTCACATCAAGCACAAAATCAGCATCCTGAAACTCCTTTGGATCTCGAGTACGGACAATAATGAATTCTTCATTGGGAAAAGCCATCTTGAGTGTAGCAACTGCGCAGACATCATCAGGGTGAAATGTTCCATTATGAGTTACTATTTTTTTCATAGAATTATGATACCATCAAGAGAATATTAAAACAAAACCAACATTGCCCCCTCTTTTAATTGTTGGTACAATTGCTTTATGACATTTGTTTTTGAAGACGAATACACACAAAAATCCAAAAAAACTATTTATTTTCCTGGTGACATCCGCAGACCTCGTACACCCAAAACAAACTTTACATTACTTGGCTTTGCTCTCATATTTTTTGTTCTCGCTTTTTATATCGGCACATACACCAAAAAACCAACACAAATAACAAGCTCATCCTACAATCCACAAAAAAACTCAAAAGATGGGCAATTCATTTTTCCTGGTATAAAAAAATAAAACATATGTCTTTCAAAACAAACAAAAAAGGATTCACTCTTATTGAACTGCTTGTTGTAATAAGTATTATAGCATTGCTCTCATCTATTGTTTTTACTACATTAAGTAATGCACGGATTAAAGCAAGAGATTCTGTCCGAGGACAAAATTTAGAAGAAATCAAAAAAGCACTTGCTTTGTATTTTGCAGATCACGGCCAAAAATACCCACAACCAGAAACAGGTGTGGTATGGTCTTACAGCACCACCAATTCCTGGAACAGGCTTGCACAAGCACTCGCAGATTATATCAAACTCCCTACCGACCCGCTAAATATCGCGAACGATACTGTCTGTAACGGATATGCAGGTCCTTGGTGTAATGGTAATTATGTTTATGCATACATCCCTAACACAGATGCAAGTGACTATGATCTTGTGGCACAATTTGAAAATACAGACAACCCTCTTCGGTGTGGAGCACACCGAGCAATGTTTCATTACTTTGAAAAGACAATATCCAATTCATATTGGTGTCAATCAGAAGATAATGAATGGACATCAAACTGGTCTTATAGCCCCTATATGTTCGCAGATCATTAATTAAAAACACCACCGCTTATGCAGTGGCTTCTTTCTTTCTTTTTTTTCTTCTCTTTTTCACAGCAGTTCTAAATACTGTTCGTCGCCTGAAGCACAAAAGATAGTCACTTCTCTCTGCAACAGTTGTGTGGTCGAGGATAAACTGCCCAACAGAAATCTTCTCGGATCCCCCTCTGTGTTGAGAGTAAAGTTGTGCAACTAATCTTGATGTCCGAGGATAATCCACATCACCATTACTCGGTTGAAATATGGAACCTGCACAAATAATCGTTCTATAGCCCGTTCTGTCTATTTTCCAACGAGAAGGCATCTCGATCCAGCTCGCGTAAAATGCGTGTGCTAAACACACATTGCATGCACGCGAACCCACACTCTCAATCGCTTTCATAATGTTCTCCCCTTCCGGGATATGGACTAGAGTGAGCTTGTTTATATCTTGAGGAAATAAAAACCAACCCTGTTTATAATGCACTACCGTAGAACGAGTGCCGTTCATAGAAGCCTCTGTTGTAAGATCAAATACTTGCATAAGAATAAAAAACAAATGTTCCTGGCAAATATATATCTTTTTTGTCCGAAAAGCAAGTTTCAAAACTCGAGTCAAGCTAGTTTTGAACCTTGATGAGAAGACCTTTTTCTTTGACACTTTTAAACATACGATTCCAAAAATCCCACGCAAGAAGAAGATAGAGAATATTGAGAATGCTTGCACTTATAAGATGGAGAGTATCAATCTGTCCTGTCATAAGAGTCGATCTCATAGCTTCAAAAATATGTGTTGTAGGAAGAACAAGTGAAAAAGGATGGATCCAAAAAGGAAGTGAAGAGAGTGGATAAAAAATTGCACTAATTGGCTGGATTATAAAAATAAGTCCAAAAGCAAGAACCTGTGCTGATGTACCAAACCTCAGAATAATCGAATTAATAAATATAGCAATCACCACTCCAAACAAAAACAAATTCGCAGCATAGGGAATAAACGCAAACCCTAAAGCAAAAATACTATAGTGATACAAAAGAAAAGATAAGACAAACATCACAAAAGCAATAATGAGAATACGAATAAATCCCAAAATCAAACTTGCCACAAAAAATTCCAACGTAGTGAGAGGTGTCACAAAGATATTCAAAAAATTCCTCTCCCAAACATCTTCAAGAAAGTAGATCGAGATTGACTGCTGAGCTCTCTGAGTAATCTCCCAAAAAATCACAGCACCCAAAATCACAGAGACGAAATTTACATTTGAAAGATTACCTTGCTGCAAATACACAGATAGAAATCCCCATGTCAAAAGTGTAATGACGGGCCAAAAGAAAATATCGAGAAACCTTGGAAGACTCCTTCCCTTGTAAAGATACAGATGTCTCATCACTATTGCTTTTATTCGTGTTGGATTCATATCATTCTCGTGCAATACTAATAAAAATATCATTCAAATCTTTGTGGCCAAACTTCTCTACAAGCTCGGCAACAGTCCCCTCTTCTCGCACCTTTCCTTTGTTCATAAAGATCACATGATCACATAACTCTTCTATCTCTGCCATATTATGTGATGTATAAAGAATAGTTACACCTTTTTCTTTTTGCATTTTTTTTAAAACCTTCCTCGTCTTGTCTGCAATATCTGGATCAAGAGATGCTGTCGCCTCATCAAGGAGAAGTAGCTTTGGATCATTAACAAAAGCTTTGGTAAGATTCACTCGAGTAAGCTGCCCTGTAGAAAGAGAAGCTGTTATTCTGTCAAGTAAGTGTCGTATCTCAAAAAAATCCGCAAGTTCATTTATTTTTTTTCGAGGATTCTCCACATTATACAACCGCGCAAAGGTGAGAAGGTTTTCCATCACTGTCAAATTTGTTGGCAATGCCACATAAGGAGAAGAGAAATTTATAGATGATAATATTTCTTGTCTTGCATCTGCAAAATCTTTTCCCAAAACACTAATCGTACCACTTGTTGGAGTAATGATATCAAGAATCATTTGGATTGTCGTGGTCTTTCCTGCACCATTGGGTCCCAAAAGTCCAGTAATCGTTCCCTCTTCAACAACAAAAGACAAATCATCAACAGCTCTAAACCCATCAAAATCTTTTACAAGATTTTTTATCTCAAGTGCTTTTTTCATTATTTGTTATCCTTCAAAATAATCGGTTTATAGATTGCAAATAATGTAAAAAGAAATGAAAGGACTATTGGACCGAGAATAAAACCAGTCACCCCAAAGAAACTAATCCCCCCAAGCACAGAGAGAAGAATAAGAAGAGGGTGAATATTGATTCCTTTTTCGACAAGTTTTGGTCCAAGAATATTGTCGATAAGACCTACACACACAACACCCCACAACAATAATCCAAACGCATTAACACTCATACCAGAAAAGAAAAGGAAAATAATACTTGGCAAAAGAACGAGTGATGTTCCTATACCAGGCACAAGTGCAGCGATCACGGTGACACCTCCCCACAAAAGAGCAGAAGGAACACCAAAAATATAAAGCCCAAGACCTGTCATAATCCCTTGTACAAGAGCAACAAGTATTGATCCTTTGACAACAGACATAATCGCCACCTTTAACTTCAGAAGTATTTCTTCATCGCGATTATCCGGGAAAGGACTTACTTCGATGAGTCGCTTTCGCAATACCATACCATCTCGAAGAAAGTAGTAAAACGCAATAAGAAAAATAAACAACCCGACAAAAAATTGTGCAAGCCCAGAGAAGATGTCACCAAAATGACCTCGTATCCAAGACAAAAACTGAAACACATATACTTCAGTCTCTGATACATCAAAAACAGGCCATTTCACCCCAAATGGTGAAAAAGAAGAAATAATATGATTCACGACACCAGTAAGCTTTGTCATTATTCCTCCTCCCTGCATTGCAGCAAAAGCATAATCATAAAAGTTTTTTACTTCATCAGAAAGCTGGATTCCGTATAAAACAAAAGGCAAAAGAACTAACACCGAAACAGTAAGAAGAGTCAAAAAAGCAGCCAGTGATTTGTGACGAGAAAAAGCTTTTTCGATACGGTGATGCAAAGGAAAAAAAACAACAGTAAAAATAAGCGCAAGTATAATAGGTAAAAGATATGGTTCAAAAATTTTATATACCAAAAAAGCAGAAAATCCCAGGAGAATAAAATAGAGATACACTTCGAGTTTACTTTCTTTCATTGTAGTAATGAATTGGTGAATAATTGTCTAAATTATATGCTTGTTTGCGTATAATTTCAATCATCTCTTTTTCTCTCCATATACACAGAAACAGTCCTTCTTTTATAAGGCTTACCATCTTTTATATGCTTATGAGACTTGATTATCTTGTGGATTGTAAAATAAGGAAGAAATGTATGAAGAATCTCCTCTTCTGTCCAGACGTGCTCAGTCACTTTGATGCGCGGATGTATGTATGTGTTTGATTCTTCAAGCGACGGATTCTCCTTGATCATTCTCATTGCATTCTGATCATCATCAAGAATAAAAGTCTTGAAGAAAAACCACCCGAAAGGCTTGAGTACTCTTGCAACCTCAGATACAAGATTGTTGCGCATCTTTTGATTCAAAAAATGACTTGTCATCATATCCAAAACCACATCAACGGATTGGTCTAGAAACGGAAGAGGATCTTCAGCGTGGCCAACAGAAAAAGTAATTGGAAAATTTTGAGATTTTGATTTTGCCTGACGAATAGCTTCTTCAGAAATATCAATACCGTATCCTTTCATATGAGATTCCTTAATGAGTGCAATGAGATTTCGACCGTTGCCACATCCAATATCTAACACAACACCCCCTTTTGGGAATGGAGGCCATTCCGCATTCCTCTCTGCCCAACGGACAAAAGAAATCATATCACTTGACGGCTCATCTGACATCGTCAAATGATGTGGGTTTTTATATTCATCATTCCAAAATTGCTTATTCATTTATCCAATAAACCACATTAAAGCTGCTGTTGCAACAGTCTCAACAAGAGAGAGTATTATTGCTTTGCCAGTTGAAAAAGCAAAAGCTAGTTTTGTTTGATATATAAGAAGAGAAAAGAAAATAATAGGACCAAGTACAAAACCTACCATCATCTCAAAATACCCATCCGAACCTTTAAGATTCAAGACCAAACCGATGACCGCAAAAAGAGTCATAAGTCCTGCAAAAGTGAGAATAATACTTGTAATTGGAATTGAAAAGGCAAAAAATGCTTTAGAGAAACTATATTCTATTTTTTTAAAAAGAAAAAAATAAATACCCAGATTTAAAAGAGCGGCAGGGATAGCAAACTTGCCAATAGTACCCAAGAAATCAAAAAGAGGGTGGAAATACATAATTTACTTTCTAATAATTCTTTTAATAAGAGGTGAAATACGAGCGACTATTTCATAGTTTATTGTACCACAACAATGTGCCATATAGTCAGGAGAAATCGTTTTATGATCAGAGCCAAGTAATACAACCTTGTCGCCCACCGATACAAAAGGAACCTTACTCACATCAACCACAAACATATTCATAGCCACCCTTCCCAACACTGGACATATTTTTTTATGTATCAAAACAGCACCCTTCTGTGAAAGTCCTCTATCATAACCATCACTATATCCTTGTGGAATAACAGCAATACGAGTTTGTTTGTTTGTGATATACGATAGACCATACCCAATAGGGAAATTTTTTGGTACACTTTTCAATTGTGCTACCTCTGTTATCCACTTTAGGACAGGGTAGAGTTTTATTTTTTTTATATTTTTTTTATAAAGACTCTCTGATGGCCACAATCCATAAAGTCCGATTCCAAGTCGAACATATGCCCCACCCCAAGACCCATTCGTCAAAATACCACTCGTCGCAGCAATATGAAAAGACACAGAAGAAAAGCCATATTCTTTGACCATATCACACACCTTTTGTAGATACAGATATTGTTTTTCTGCGTGAGAAAGATTTTGAACATCTTCAATATTAGAAAAATGAGAATAGACGGCCTCTAACTGAAGGAACTCTGATTTTTTTATAATGTTTAGGAAAGGTAACACATCTTCCAAAAAAACCCCTTGTCTTCCTAAAAAAGCATCTATCTTTAAATGAATTTTAATCTTTTTTTTATACAAGCGAGACAATTGATCAAGCTTGCGAAGTGTAGATAGATTGTAACAACCAACGCTGCCATTATTTTTGACAATAATTTCAAGATTAGACTCATTAATGTATCCAAAAACAAAAATATCTTTTTGAGTATATTTTCTCGCTTCCAAAAACTCTTCAATATCATCAACCTGAAATCCTGATACGTCTTTTTCGATAGTGGCAATCACTTCTTTGATTCCGTGCCCATATGCATTTGCTTTAATAACTGCAATAATCTTATCTTGACTATGAAGCAGTCGCTTAAATGCACTAAGATTTTTTCTTAGTGCATTTTGAGAAATTTCAACTATTGATGTAGAAACAAAAGACATTAGTTACTTTACTGTGTTTTATTCTCACCTTCTTCAGTGCCAGGAGTCTCCTCTTTTTTTGAAGACACTGCATCTTTAATATCTTTCACTTGTGAACTTGTCATTGCTGCTGTACTTTGTACAGAAGACACTGTTGAACTCATATTATTAACAGCATTGACACCATTTTGAATACCGTTTGCAACTTTGTTTATTAGATCAAAAATACCCATAAATATATTATTAGTATAATAATACCGTAATTATAGCACTGTTTTTAAAAACAACCACTCTTACTTCCCGTGACACTTCTTGTATTTTTTGCCACTTCCACAAAAGCAAGGATCATTTCTTCCAATTTCGCCTTCTTCGGTAGCTTGCTTTGTAGATACAACATTAGAAGAGAGAGAACTTTTTGTATCTTCAAATGTTTCTTCTTTTATTTCTCCTCCAATAAGAGGGGCTGTATGGAGGACTGTATCCGCAATTCCTGCTTCCATTTCTTTAAAAAGTCTTAATCCTTCTTTTTTATACTCCACAAGTGGGTCTCTTTGTCCGTACGCACGCAGGTTTACACTCCCTCTCAAATAATCCATCATCTCGAGATGATCCATCCAGAACATATCGATAGTTTGAAGCATAAGACCTTTGATCCCGAGAATAAACGGTCTTCCAATATCTTGTTCTTTTTTGTGTAAGAGAGACAGCACGTCTTGCTCAGGCTTAAAAAAAGCTACCAAAAGATTAAGTATCTGATCATCTTCGGATAAAAGAATTTTTCTTCTTTTATCATAAATAGATCTTCTCTGGTGATTTAGTACATCATCATATTCCAATGTATGCTTTCGCGAATCAAAATGAAAACCTTCAATACGATTTTGAGCTGTTTCGAGCGATTTGGTAATCAGTCTATTTTCAATCGCTTCATCTTCTTTGATATCAAAACGGACCATCATTCGCTTGATAAGATCTGATGCGAAAACACGCATAAGATCATCTTCAAGGGAAACATAAAATTGTGTTTCACCAGGATCTCCCTGCCGACCAGAACGTCCTCGAAGCTGATTATCAATGCGTCGTGCCTCGTGTCTTTCTGTACCCAAAACAAACAGTCCTCCAAGATTTTTGATTTGATCTTCCTTTTCGCGACTAAAAGGAATACCACCAAGCTTGATGTCAACACCACGACCGGCCATATT
Source organism: uncultured Candidatus Saccharibacteria bacterium (assembly GCA_964406475.1). Classification (GTDB taxonomy): domain Bacteria; phylum Patescibacteriota; class Minisyncoccia; order Phycocordibacterales; family CAIRYW01; genus JAQBQZ01. The sequence goes on along the minus strand of CAYORS010000003.1, from coordinate 46,516 downwards.
GGTTGCAATAGTGACAGCACCATATCTTCCTGCACCAGCAATAATCTCGCCTTCTCGTTCGTGATTTTTTGCATTCAAAACTTCATGAGGCACTCCTTCTTTTTTTAGATACAAAGACAAAAGCTCATTTTTTTCAATTGATACAGTCCCAATCAAAACAGGCTGACCTTTCTTATGGAGTTCTTTTACTTTCTTTGCAAGAGCTTTAAACTTACCACTTTCATTTTGAAAAATAAGATCATTATAATCAATGCGCTTAATTGTTCTATACGGGGGTATAACAATAGTATCAAGACCATATACTTTTAAGAATTCTTCTCGTGACGTATCAGCAGTTCCTGTCATTCCTGAAAGTTTTTTGTAAAGACGAAAATAATTTTGAAATGTGATTGATGCATAAGTACGACTCTCTTCTTTGATCACCACCCCTTCCTTTGCTTCTACAGCTTGATGCAGCCCCTCACTCCACCGTCGCCCATTTTGAAGTCTTCCTGTAAATTCATCAACAATAACCACTTCTCCATCCCGAACAACATACTGCTTATCTTTATGGAAAAGTGCTTTTGCTCTCACCGCTGTTTCAAGGTGATGCACATATCGCATCCCTTTGTCTGTATAAATATTCTCAACACCTAAAGCTTTTTCGGCTTTCTCAATACCTTGATCAGAAAGAGATATACTACGATGTTTCTCATCAACAGTATAATCTGTATTCTCAATAAAAGAAGAAACCATTTTTGCAAAAACAACATAGAGATTTTCTGATTTTTGTGTTGGCGCAGAAATGATCAGAGGGGTCCGAGCCTCATCAATCAAAATAGAATCCACCTCGTCCACAATAGCAAAAGAGTATTCTCTCTGGCGAATATCTTGAGGGTGTGTAGCAATATTATCTCTCAAATAATCAAAACCAAACTCATTATTTGTTCCATATGTAATATCTGCAAGATAAGCATCTTTTCGTGAGCAAGGTTTTAAGAAATCGTACACAATCTTAAATGACCCCATATCATCTCTTTTTTCATCAAGAGTCTCTTCCTCTTCTGCTTTAATATGCTTTGCATCGTATATATAAGAAGCATCACTGTTTATAATACCCACCGACAAACCTAAAAAATCAAAAATTTGTCCCATCCATACAGCATCTCGACGAGAAAGATAATCGTTCACCGTAACAAGGTGTACACCTTTGCCTGATAATGCATTCAAATAAAGCGGTAATGTAGCAACAAGAGTTTTACCTTCACCAGTTCGCATTTCTGCAATCTTACCCTGATGAATCATAATCCCTCCAATAAGCTGTACATCAAAATGACGCATTCCAAGTGTACGTTTTGCCGCTTCACGTAGTACCGCGAATGCTTCCGGTAAAATATCATCAAGAGTTTCGGTATGAAGACGGTTTTTAAGAATCTCAGTTTGCTTCTTCAACTCTTCATCACTCAAAATACTCATTGAAGATTCGAGAGCGTTGATTTTTGTGACAATCTTTTGAGCTTCAGATATCGATCGTGTCGAAATATCACCAAAGATTTTTGTAAATAATGACATAAAGACGATTATAGCACACAAACACCCTCAAATAAAGACAAAACAAAACCCCTCTTTCGAGGGGTTTTGAGAAGATTATTTCTTCTTTTTCTTTGCAGCCTTTTTCTTTGGAGCAGCTTTTTTAGCTTTCTTTTTTGTTGCCATATGATTGATACTTCGCCTTCTCTATAAAAATTTGAGTTTTGAAAAGAACGAAGATAAAAAATTATTTTTAAGCTAACTTGAAAAAAATTTACGACCATAAATTAATTCCAAGTAACAATATAATTATCTAATCAATATTTTTTTTTCACAATACTTTTTTTAAAAAAATTGTGGATAACTTTTTTATTTTTTTAAAAAATAATTACTTCTTCTTCAAGAATCAGATTTAATTTTTGTTTTATTTTATTTTTTATTTTTTTTACAAATTTTTTTACTTCATTTGAAGTTGCATTTCCATAATTTACAATCACCAACGTTTGGTTTTCAAACGTACCCACATCACCCTCTCGCACACCGCGAAAACCACAAATTTTATCGAGCACAAAAGCTGTTGATATTTTTGATTTTGTTTGAGAAAACACAAAAACAGGAACATCAGGAAACTTTTTCTTTATTTTTTTTGCTACCGCGTGTGAAACAACAATATTTTTAAAAAACGATCCTGCAGTTCCATAAAGAGACAAGTCAGGAAACTTTTTCTTGCGTATATCAGTGACAGCTTTACGTACTAATTGTGGTGTGATTTTTTTATACCTACCAACATACAAAGAAAGATCCTTGTATGTTGTATTAACACATGCAATTCGTGAAAGTTTAAAACATACTTTTATAACAATATATTTTTTTGCTATTTCTTTTTTGAAAATACTTGTCCGATAACCAAAAAGACATTCCTTGTTTTTTAGCACTTTTATTTTTTTGGTCTGAAGATCAAACACAGTCACAGAATCAATCAGCTGTGATACCTCAACACCATAGGCACCAATATTCTGTACAGGACTTGCACCAACAGTACCAGGTATGAGAGATAAATTTTCTAATCCATATATTTTTTTACGTATCAAAAAAGCAACAAAATCATCCCACACCTCACCTGCATACGCAGATACTGAAACTTTTTTTTGAGATTCTTTGATTTCAATCCCCTTGAGGTTTATTCTAAGGACAATACCATCAAAAAACTTATCAGAAAAAAGAGTGTTCGATCCACCACCGAGAATAAAAAAGTTTAGTTTATTCTTTTTGATAAAATCAGACACTTCGTACAAATCATCGACCGAACGAATATCACAAAAATATCGACACTTCCCTCCGATTTTAAATGTTGAAAAATCTTTAAGGAGTATATTAGTTTGTATGTGGTTCATAAAAAAAGATTGCGTCCATAGATGGTCGATGAAAGCGGACCCCAAGCAAACATCGTTGTGAGTGCAGTCATCGACCATCTCTAAACACAATCAATACCAATAATATAACAAAAAAGTAAAAAAACAAAATCTCGCCCAAAGAGCGAGATTTTGCCGATGTTTGCTTATTTGAGTTCCGAATATAAAATCCACAACTCACCTTTGTATAATATCATATATAATCTTAATATGCAAGTTTTTGTCTCAAAAGACTTATTTCCTCACCTTTTTCTGGATTCTTGTTATTAATATAATCTAACACCTTTTTAACATCTTCTTTTTGCCAATTTGAAACAATCCAATCCATCATATCAGAATCAAGAAGATATCCTGGGTTTTCAAGAGTCAAAATCAAACCAAGAGCATCATGCTTTTTCTTAAGAGATAATAGCGCTCTAATATAAACAATTTTTGGATTATCAATAGAAGGGGTGAGCTCGCTTGCTTTTTTTAAAGTCAAAAGCCCAAGATCAATATCTTCCAATCGAGATTCTGTTTGTCCTCGTGTAAAGTATATTTGTGCGAGGCTATAATAAAACTGTTGTTTGTAAGGAGACATCTCCAAAGCTTTTTCTATAAAAGGCAGTGCATCCTTGTAATCTCCTATATTCGCAAGAAAAGAACCCCCTAAAGCAAAAATTCTTACATCATAAGGATACGAGCTTAAAAGTGCGTTTATTTTTTCAAATGCAAGAGATGCAAATTTGTTTTTGGTTTGAAGGTCCAATGATTCGATTCCTATAAGTGTTTGTGTTGTATCGACCAATTGCTCTAATACCTCATGTCTACCAAGAAGACTTTCACTAAAAGCCTTGTCAAATAATTCATAATTTTTTTGAACACCTTCTTGTTGAGGAGACAAAGCCTTAACCAACAAGCGGCTTTGATTCCATGGAGAAAAATTGACAAAAAAAGCAATCATAATGAAACCCAAAAGTGCAAAAACAACATCAGCTCCTAAAGGTATTGGTGTATTTTTTTTATTTTCTTCACTTGATACAAAAGCAATCAAAAAAACAAACAAAACAGAACTGATGAGATTGTCAAAAATAAAAAGTGAAAGAAAGATATACGCAGCGAACAGACCAAAAAGTATTCCTTTTTCGGACACATCAAACTTTTTATTCAAAAACAAATCTTTCAAAGCAAAAAAGAATATAGCAACAAAAAAACCAAAACCTAAAATGCCGCCCGAAACAAGCCAATCAAGAAAAGTATTATGTGTTCTATCGAACCACGCTTCATGTCTGATCATTTCTGGAGTGTAGTATTTTGCAAAAGCAAAAATAAAATTATCTTGACCCCAACCAAGGATTGGATGTTCTTCAAATGCTTTAATGGCAATTGGCCACACATATCCACGTGCTTGTGTCTTATTCTCACTCCACGAAATAGATGCAAATCGAGATAAAACAGAACTATTATGTACAAAAGAAGAATCTTTGAACACAAAAAATAAACCAACAAGACAGAGCAAAAAACAAAGAAATCCTAAAGATATTTTTTTTATAAAAATATTTTTTTTCTCTTTCAAAAGAATAAACAAAGCAGCTAACAACACCCCTCCAATAAGACCAAGTATCGCTCCCCTGGTCGCTGTGTAGTAAAGAATAAAAAGATGAAGACCGAGAATACTTATGTACAAAGATATACTAAAAAAACTATACAATCGAGCAAGGTTTTTGTGATATGCAAAAACAGCTATTTTTATAATCAACAATATTGCACACACAATCAAAATAATTCCAGGAACTGTTCGACTTACTTGTGGCAAAGAAAGCTGCCAGAGATAATAGACAACAAACAGGACAAGTCCTCTTATCGCAATCCATGAGATCATACGCCTATGAGCATTATCATGAATCCAGACAAAGACAAGAAAGAAAATATGAAACACAAGATATGTTGCAAGATATGATGCATTACCCAATGTTCCATCAAGTCTTACACCTCCTTGATTGATAACCAAGCCTCCTAAAAACTGAAGAAGCGAAAAGACTGTCATAAACAAAGAAACACTGAGAGTACTCCCCAACCAATCCATAAAATCATCTGTCGAACGAAATACACCAGACAGAACAATAAAGTAAAGACACAAATGAATCAGGCCTACAAAACCTTCCATTCGTTCAAAATTACTAAACAATGCTTTAACAGGTGAATATGCAAAAATATCAGCAATGAACATTACCAAAGTAAAAGCAACAAAAGACAATACAATTGGTTTGGGACGAGGAAGATAGCTCCGGTCTTTGATACACAAAAGCACAAAAAGACAAAAAGCACATTCAACCAAAAGCCGCCACGCAAAAGCTTTACCAGTAATAAAAGGAAAAAATAAACTTCCCGTCACAAGAATAGCCACAAACGGAATAGCGACAATTAAATTTTTTATTATTTTTTGAAGCATAATATAAATAAAAGATAGTAGAACATAATAATACCATATATGCGATAAATGGACTTATTTAAAATAATGTATAATATGACTACTATATACAAACGACAACAATGAGCGACATAAAAGACAAAACAAAAACGATTATTCGAAATATCCTCCAAAAAATCGAAAAATACACAAAAACCGACATAACATACATTATTACAGGTGGCTCTTGGCTTGTTATAGGACAAGGCACGATTGCAATATTATCATTTTTTTTATCTGTTGCATTTGCAAATCTTATTTCTCAAGAAACATTAGGAACATATCGATTCGTGCTTTCTGTGCTTGGAATATTATCAATACCAACACTTGGAGGAATAAACACAGCCCTTACGCGTGCTGTCGCAAACCATAAAGATGGCACTTTTTTTCCTTCACTAAAAACAAAAATCTATTGGGGAACATTGGGAGGAATTGGAAGTGGTATTTTGTCTTTATACTATTTTGTAAATGAGAATACAGACCTTTCTCTTGCCTTTTTAATTGCATCAGTATTCTTACCTTTTATGGATTCATTTATTCTTTATGATTCGGTGTTACAAGGTAAAAAAGATTTTAAAACATCAACAGTGTATTTTATTTTTTCTCACATTATTGCTTTTTGTACAATAATGAGCGTGTTATACCTCACACCTTCACTCCCTATTCTTATTCTTGCATATTTTATATCTTGGACAGGAGCAAGAGGACTCTTTCTTTTTTTAACAGCAAAAAAATACACACCAAAAGGAGATCTCGATCATTCCGCAATACCTTACGGCAAGCACTTGAGTGCAATGGGCATTATCGGCACAATAGCCAATTCGCTTGATAGACTTTTAGTGTTTCATTTTCTTGGTGCAGCCGAACTAGCCATATACTCAATCATCATTGGACCCCCAGAACAAATAAAGGGTCTTCTCAAACATATTTATACCTTATCGCTTCCCAAATTTGCATCTTCTGACAAATCTCTTATCAAAAAAACAATCTGGTCCAAAACAATAAAATTTACTTTTATCATTTCTGGTATTGTTATTGTATATATAATATGTGCGCCTTATTTTTTTGAAGTCTTCTTCCCTAAATACAAAGAGTTTGTAAACTATTCGATACTATACTCACTGTCACTGATCCCTCTTGCCTTACTTCTCCCTTATTCTTTCTTGGAATCATCAGGCTCTACAAAAGAGCTTTATCAATACAACATATGGTCTTCGGGAGTAGAAATCGCTCTTGTTGTACTACTTATTCCTTATGGAGGACTTCTAGGAATAATTTATGCTCGCATACTCTCTCGAGCATTTAATTTTGTCCTTACAAATATGATGACAAAAAAAATCTAAACTATTTTTTAATTGCCCGAAGAATAATTCTCTTACCTAGATCAGGAGAGCACACGTTCAAATGTTTGGTCCATACACACTTATTAAACCAAGAAGAAAGTTTTTTCAAACACCACCACCTGTTATCTAAAAATTTATAACAGATTTTTAAGATTGAAAATCCTGCATAATCCTGACCAAAAAATTCAATCTCTTTAAAATCTTTTTTGAGGAGGTCCGTTAGTTTGATGACATTAAAATGTTGATAATGCTTATCAATAACAGGTGTGTTAAGAGAAGGTACTGACATAATAAATACACCACCTTGCTTCATTACTCTTTGCACTTCACAAACCACATCTTCCAAAAGTGTAGGAATAATATGTTCAAACACTTCAACAGAACACACCACATCAAAAAAATCATTTTGATAAGGAAGTTTTTGTACACTTCCAACAACACACTCCGCTTCTGGTATCATTATTTTTGCATACTCAATTGCTTTTCCTGAATAATCTATTCCATACAAACAAGTATGTTCGTTTTTTAATTCACAAAGCAATCTCCCATCACCACATCCCGCATCAAGTATATTTATTTTTGTATTTTTTCTTTTAATGAGGCCAGCAATTATCCTCATATATCCAAAATATACTCTTCCATAATAATCATCAGGTTTCAAAAACCAATGGTAAGGCAATTCATATTGATCTTCTTGTATTTGTTGTTCTTTTTCAAGCATTTTTTAATTTTAACATTATTTTGACCCATATCAACTTTAGCCACACAAACCGCTCAAAAAATACAAAGAAGGTGCTTTTATAGGTATATGTGTATTCATTTGCGTGCTGTCCGCCAAACGACATCTTAAAACCTGTAATCCCCTTTTTGGAAGTGTCGGTTAAGTTGACAGATGCAAGATCGAGGGAAACAAAATGATGAGTATGCCCCCATTCACAAATTTCATACATAAGCCTTCGAGAGGCATACCCTATCATTTTATATTTTTCTTTGTCTGACAAAGTATTAAGTCTCTTTGAAAAAATAGATCTTATTCGTATATAGGGCATACTTTCCACAACTGATATCGCTGAGATAAGTTCCCCATCCAAATAAGCACCAAAAAATGTAAACTTTGCAAACTCATTATAATCTATAGGAACCCTTTTTTGAGATAATTCAAACGCACAATACATTGTATATAATTCTTTCGTATTCTTATCTTCCGAGACAAAAGCAAGACGAGGTTCGTTGTATGTTTTTCTTATTTCATTTCGTGTTGTATGACTGAATTGTGTAAAAGTTTTTTTTGGATCTGAGATATCAAGTAGTGCTGTATTTTTTGTAACCACAGTAAAATGAGGCAACATATGTTCTTTATAAGAAAGAATAGTAATAGAGTCATATATACCACTTTGTATAACCTCATCAATAAGAGAGTCCTCAAGGATAATATGACATACAGTAAACCAAAATCTTCTCCTTTTAATAAGCATATTTCTTATTTGAATAAATGATGTATATAAAGACGAGCCTTAAACATAGATATATCTTCATTGGGTTTTGGTGCAACTTTCTTTAGAGAGAAACAATTGTCCTTAGAAATAGGAAGTTTATTAGTTCCTGACTCAGTAGAGACTGCGTATGTATACTGCGCACTCTGACACAATGAAACCGAATCAGAAGTCACCCTTCCACCAGGATATGAAAATAAAGTAACAATATTTCCTATTTTACTTTCAATATCTTTTTTTGATTCAACAAACTCAAAGAGGCGTTCATTACTACGAAGTTCATTCAACCGTGTGTGTGTCATACCATGAGAACCTATCTCCCACCCCTCTTTATACAAAAAAGAAAGATTGTCCCAAGACAAAAAAATACTAAGTTTTGGAATTATGTCTTTATACAACCTCCGTTCTCTTTCAACAAAATCCATAGACCGAAGCGTATTAATTTCTTGTTCAATCTCTTCCGTGTTTTTACCTTTTTGTTTACAAAGATATCTTTGTTTGATTGACCAAATATAAGATTTTTCCTCTATCACACAAGGAGGTACAAATACAACAGCAGAAATATTATATTTTTTGAGTATAGGATATGCGTATTGATACACATCATAATACGCATCATCAAAATAAATCATCGTCGGCAAACGAGCTTTTGTAGTTTCAATATCTTTTGAAGAAATAAATGTGTGACCATTTGAAATAAGTAATCGTAAATGCTCTTCAAAGACTTCTGGAGAAATAACTAGATCGGGATACAGATAATTATACGAAGCATTATCTGGAGCAATGCTGTGGTATCCAATCAAAAACAACTCTCTTCGTTTTAAAAAACGAAACACCAAGTCTATTTTAAAAAGCAAATAAATATATATTAAAATTTTTCTCAATTTCTTTTTCATATAGAATCAACAAAACCAATTATACCTTTCGCTCTTTGTGACCATGTGTACATAAAAGCATCTTTTTTTGCCTGACTTACAATTGATGACACATCTCTTGTGGTCACATAAGATAAAGCATTAGCCCAAGATTGTGGATTTTTATAATCAACAATAAATGAATTAACTCTGTCTGAAAGAACTTCTGTTATAGCATCTGTTTGTGCCGCAACAATTGGCCGTCCAGATGGCAAATATTCAAATATCTTTGTGGGCGAATTCCCTATTCTATTGCCCGAAGCAGGGATCACAAGTACATCAAATGCGGTGATATAATCAATAACTTTAGATTTGTTTGTCCATGGTAAAATAATAACCCTATCTTCGACACCAAGTTTTTTTGCCAAATTTTCATGTTGCATATTTGAAGCATCTTTTTTACCAACCCCCACAAATACATAGCCAGGAGACAGAAGTGGCAGTGCACAAATCACATCTTCAATACCATAAGAATCATTATTTCCCGTAAGATACATATTGCCTGTATATCCAATCAATATTTTATTTTGAGGCAAATCAAGAGATTCTCTCAAACTTTCTTTTGTCTGATCTAAAACAAAAAGTTCTGGTTCTGATGCTGCACAAAATAAGGTAATGCAGTGTTTATTTATCTTTTTATATATTTTTTCAAGAGAATGAGTAATTGTAATAACACCGTCTGCATAATACACACACAGAAAAACTAAAAACTGACTTATCTTCTTACTTAATTTGTAGTGGGCTTCAAAAAATATTTTCTTTCTCAAAAATAATTTACTAAACATCACAACACCAATCAACAAATGATCTCTTAAATAAAGAGTGTTGATTTTTTTTCTTTGCAAAAATAGATATTTTGAAATGACATAAGAATCAACTACAAAGGCAATCATTCTTTTGAAAATAGATGTGCTGTAAAGATATCCTGACACAGGAGAATTAAGCGATACGATATTTATATGTTTTTTTATACCTACATAATCAAGAACTTCTTTTTGAAATATATGAGCATCTGGCATAGGAAGTGTTGTTACAAAAGTAATAGGTGTTCCGTTTTCTTCTAATGCCTCACAGGTTTTAAGGGTATTAAAAACATGAGCCTTCCTAGCACTTAAATTCATTCGCGATATATAGAAAATCGATTTCATTATAAATTCTTTAATGCAAGCAAAACTTCTTGATACTCTCTTTTATACTTCTTTTGCAGAAGATCAAGCATTGATTCAATCGCCCCAAGAATCTTCCACTCTTCTTTAGTGTATGTTGAGTTCTCAATATGTAAAGTATCAAGTAATGATATAAAATGTGCATAATCCTGAATAGAAAGGCATCTTATCACGTAATGGCAAAAATCAAGACCCCATAAGACACGTTCTCCACTGCGCTCAAAATCAATGAGGGTAATTTTTGAATCTTTGGATTGAATGATATTTTTGTATGTAAGATCACCATGTGAATCACCAATAAAAAGAGCCGGCCATTTTTGTGTCGATACGCTCTCAAACAACACCTCATACACTGGATCAATTTTCTGAAAACGTGACAAAATTTCATACACTTTTTTACTATCAATACTTTTTTCTTTTTTAAATTTCTCTTGAATTAGAATAATCTTGTCTATCACACCTGATGCATTTGATTTGTCAAAAAATGTACCCTGAATATACTTTTCAATATAAAAATAAATCCCATTATACTCACCCTCATAAAGTACAGGAGCTGACTCAACAAAAAAATCAGGTACGTATCTTCGCTGTGAGAGAGACTCTTTTTTTAACGATTCTGAAAATGCATGTGTTCTGACTATTTTTAAAACCGCTAACGGTGTAGAACCATCAGTAACAAGGAAAAGTATCTTTTGACTTTCCCTTTCTTCTCCGTGATAAAACTTACTGAAAAAAACCGTTGACGCTCCTTGAAGTCTTAAAGGTTCTATATTTTTTATTTTATCTTTGAAAAAATCTATCATACTATTTTCGTGTATAAATAAGATAACTAAAAAAGAAATGTCTTGCTATTTTAATTAAAAAATCACTTTGAGACACGTAGCGAAGAATTAATCCTCTCAAACCCTTTTGAGAGGTCATAGTTTGAAAAAAATGACGAAGAGCAGAGATGTCATTGAATGGAATAATATATTGCGGCAAATTATATCCAGGATATGCAATATAAAAATCAGTTTTTTTCACATCAAACCCAGATTCTTTGAGAAGTTTTTTGTATCCAAAAATACTGTATGTGTATGTACGATAGAAATGTCCTTTATATATGTATGTCAAAAAAGATGCAAGACATCGCGGCATAAAACTCGTAAAACGCAAGCCATTGTGATCTATACCATGAAGGTACGCAGTGGCAAAACGATTTTCAATACCAATATACAACACTCCGTCTTTTTTGAGATAATCAAACATCTGTTTCAAAACAAAAATTTGATCTTGGCGCGGACTTTTATGACGATTAATATTCCCAAGCCACTCAACTACACCATTCATCATAATTATATTAAAACTATCTTTTTTAAAAGGAAGTGATGTCACCTCACCATGAAAAAAATGAAGAGAGGTTATTTCTTCAATTTTTTTACGTAAAAGACAAAAACTAACACGCGTCACAGATTGATCAAAAGAGTACACTTGCCCTACAAAAGGAGCAATATTAAAACTATGTATTCCAAGTCCACATCCTACATCTAAAACAGAAGCGTCTTTTGAGAGAGGAAGATAATACATAAAATCAGTTCTCGCTTTACCAAAAATAAAATCAGTTCTTCCCAAATCCCTTTCGATAAAATTATAAAAATCTTTTTTATTGCTATGATCGAAAATGGCAATAGCATTTTTAAGCTTCTCCTCCTCAAACTCACCCCAATAAATATCCTTTTCAGCAAAAGAAGGTACATTGTTTTTTGTAGACCAGTTTTTTTGACAAGACAAACAAGCAAAAGACTTCTCTTCTACGCTGAGGTTTTTTTTGCAATGTGGACACACAAATTGAATCATACTTCTATTCTATATTGTTTTGCCCAAGATTGAAATACCGCTATAGCCCATAGACTTTGTAATGCATACCCTCCTTTTTTATGGTTATCAAACATCACAGATATGTGATCCCAACAAAACAGATCTCTAGTTTCTAGATAGAAATGAGGTGATAGCATATGTTCAACTTTTAAAGCGAAATCTGACTGTCTCAGCCACTTTGCACCAGGAGAGAAAAAACCTCTTTTGGGTTGAATAAGCAAAAAATCAGGAATCTTGTGTCTTAATAGAGATCTGAATCCTGGCTTTGTTTGCCAAAAACCAACTACATCTTTCACAGAAAGCACACATGTTGTATTAATAAGAGAATCATGAAGAAAAGGAACCCGAACCTCAAGCCCATGTCTCATAGACATCTTGTCAGCAAGCATCAGATCAAAATCTACCAACCATGTTGTACGATCGATTTCCATAGCCTTTTTTACGAGAGACAAATCTTTAGGCAACGCAGCAACTTTCTTTTCAAAAAAATCATCTATATTCTTTTGTTTCAGATATTTTTTATTGATGATTTTTTTTAAGGTATTTTCTTTTTGCGAGACAAACAAACGAATAAAAGCTGCTTCTGACGAGTACAGCAACCATTCTTTTTTGAAAACGAAAAATAGTATTTTTTTGAAAAAGAAGGGGGTATTCCTATAAAACATATCCAACCATTTCAACAGACGATATCTTTCATATCCACCAAACAACTCATCTCCACCGTCACCACTCAACACAACATCAACATACTTTTTGGTTTTTTGAGAAAGTATAAAAAGAGAAAGCGCTGTTGGGTTTGAAATAGGTTCATCCATTGCATATATCATTTCATCAAAATAAGTAAGGACTTCTTTAGGTGTTACAAAAAACTCATGATGGTTGGTTTTGTATTTTTGAGCAGTTTGTGAAGCTAGAAGAAGATCATTATTGAACTTTTTGTTTTCTTCATCTTCACTCAAGGTAAAACCAATAGAGAACGTATCAATGTTTTTCCTTTCCCTTGCGACTGAATGAAGAATTGCACTCGAATCCAATCCCCCAGAAAGGTAAATGCCAAGAGGCCTATCAGAAATCAGTTCGGATTTGACTCCTGCTGTAAAAGTTTCATATATTCTTTCGAGAGGTTCATATCGTGTAGTATCAAAATCTCTTTTCCAATATGATGTAATCTCTATTCCGTCTTTCGAACACAAAAGATAAGATGCTTGAGGTAGTTTGAAAATACCTTCTATCATAGTCAGAGGCTCTGGAACATACAGAAGTGAAAAATAATAATAAAACGCATCTTTATTTAACACACGAGATACTGAATGTTCAAGAATTGATTTTATCTCTGAAGAAAAAATAAAAACACCGTCTTTAAAAGAATAATACAGAGGTTTGATACCTTGTTTGTCTCTCGCAACAAAGAATGTCTTTTTCACACAATCATAAATAGCAAAAGCAAACATACCAGAAAGATAAGAAAGACAATCAACACCCCATTTATCAAACGCAGCCAAGATTACTTCAGTATCGCTTTCTGTTTCAAAATCATAAGAAGAAAAATACTGCTGCTTTAATTCTTTAAAATTATAAATTTCACCATTAAAGACAATAAGGTGAGTGTGATCTTTGTTCCACATAGGCTGAGAAGACCGTGTATGTGTATCAATAATACTTAATCGTCGATGCCCCAAAGATACTCCGTGTCCCACAAAAACTCCCTCCCCATCAGGTCCACGATATTGTAAAGACTCATTCATTTTATGAATCAGGTCTTTGTTTTCAAAATTAAATCCATTAATACCACACATAAATTATTTTTTTACATCAAACAAATAAGCAAGAGGATATTTTTCTCGCAGATTGTCTTTTTTCCATATTTTTTGAAGTAAGACATCTGTCATATACACCACCGGATACAAAAATATTTTGACAACACGAGGCAAGATCCATTCCACCATTGAATACGCAACCGTAAAAGGACCGACACCAATCGCGGTTATTGAGATAGAGCTGAAACCAGCTTTTGCAAAAAAAGCATTAAGTTCGTCAGATGTATACCTTACATAATCAAAAGGATCTGGATGAACATTAACCAAAAACGGAACACACCCTATTAGCCTCCCTCCTTTTTTGAGAACACGAAAAACCTCTCCCAAAGCATGTTGACGATCCGAGAGATGTTCGAAGACATTAAAAGCTAAAACAAAATCAAAAGCATCATCTTGCGAAGGGATGCTTTCTTTGTTGAGATCGCACACAAAGGTTGGATTTCTTTTTTGATCAATGTCTACCGAGGAAATAAAATGAAACTTTGGCATCCTAAAAAACCGATAATAACTAGGCTTTGTAGTTCCACATCCGATATCGAGTATTTCACCAAAAATCTCCTTTCGAAAAAGAGGTATGTTATTTATAATTCGGTAAATATCTTTACCTTTTAATGTTTCCTTCACAAAAACAAAAAAATTTCGAGAAGAAACGTAGACAGAAATAAGTCTCCGCAAAATAATACCGTGATACCGTACAATCGAAAGCTCAATAGAAAGAGGCATAGAATCCTTAAACCCAAACCTCATATACATAAACGGCAACCGATAAAAAAGATATTTGCAAATAATCCCTACTCGACGCACAACACCTTTCAAAAAAAAGTCACTAAAACATCTATAATCAACAAACTCTGTCTCCCAATACGCATAACGTTTGAGATATGCCGGAAAATGACGAACTCTCTCCTCAGACCAAACAAAGTTATAATAATGAGACAATGTTCCTGTACTGTATTTTTTTTCATCAAAAACAATTCTCTCATGCACATCTCCTTTAAAGTATGGATTAATGCTTTTGTGCACTAACCGCAATTGATACGAAGGGTAAGATGCCTCGTGTAAAATTTCTTTTTCTCCAATAAAAATTCGAGTAGGCATTTTATACGCAAAATGTTTGATGTGAGGGTTTTGAGTAATCTGACGTATTTCTTGAACCACTTCTTCCGAAAGAGTATCATCTGAGTCCATAAAAAAATACCAATCGAGTGTACTTGCTTCCATATTCTTTTGGCGTACAGACGCTTTATCTTTAACACAAGGAAGAGAGGGTCGGAATGAATCATACTGAGGGATTATTTTTGCGCCAAACTCCAAAGCAATACTCTTCGTTTCATCAGTACTGTTGCCATCACAAATAACAATTTCTTCAAAATCCTTAAGAGAAGCAAGACACTTACGTAGTCCCCCTGCTGAATTGAGAGTAAGAATACCAACCGAACATGGGATTTTAGTGTTTTTGTTCATAAGAAGTCATAACATCAGAAATAACGTTATATACAATACCATCAATCACTTTTCTTTCAAAGAGCTCTCGACTCAAAAAACGAGCGCTTGTGCCTATACGAGATCTTTCTTTTTCATCACACAAAACTTCTATTGACCACACAAACTCTTCTGCAGACTGCGCAGTAAGAAGATGTGTCCCATGAACAAAGGGATAGTGGGCAACCCCTCTTTCTGAAGTTACAGTTGGAATCCCTAAACACAATGACTCAAATATCTTTTGTTGCATACCACAACCACCAAGCGACGGAATACATGCAACATCCATATCTTGGAGAGTTGTGTACAAATCATCAACATATCCATCATATAAGACATCATCACCTAAATACACTTCGCACTCTTTTGGAATTTTTTTGCCTAAAATATGAAAGACGAAGCGTCCATCAAGTCTTTGTCGCAACAGCGGAATTATCTCTTTTAAAATAAAAGAAAGATCTTTGTAATTATGAGACACATTGTATGTTGAACCCATAAAAAACACATTGATCTTTTTCTTATAATTATATGAATGAGGTACTTGCAAAAAACACTGGTAAAGCCCTCGCAAAGGTAGCACCGACACTGGTGTTTTTGTTAATTTGTCATAAATTTTTTTCTCTTTTGGTGTGATTGCAAAGATATGTGAAGAATTAGTGATTGTTTTTATTTCACCTTTCATCTTTATAAAATACATAATTTGACTCAAAAAACCATGCCCCCCCTCTTCTAAAAAATGCTGAGGTTCAAAATTTGCAGAACGAGTTATGATAGGAACGTTGTGCGCCTTTACAAGATCATACAGAGGCCACAGGTATGTATACTCGAACCACACAAGGTCAGGTTTCCAATCTTTGAGAAGAGTAGATAATTTTTGCTTCATCTCATTGTCACTAAACTCAAACGCCGCACCATCAATATAAAGAATGTTCAAGAAAAAGCGTGTGTATTTTTTAAACAAATCAAAAAAATTGTTACACTTTTGATATTTATACGATACAGTAACAATAGGAACTCCAAAAAACTGCTCTGCTTCCTTCAAAGTTTCTTGATGTCGAGGGTATGCTTTTGCAAGGATTGAAACATCAAACCCTAATCTTTTTAACTGCAAAATACCATACGCTCTATCACTTTGTTCAGCACCTGTTAAGGGAAAAGGTAAACTTGGACAAACAACAAGTATTTTTTTATTCATAATTTTTTTTGATTTTTTGAAGCAACGTAGTCAAGTCAAAACTTTTAACAATAATCTCTCTTATGTGTTCGCTTGATACATTTTGAATGTGCAATATTTTTTCAACCAAAGCATTGGTGGTTTCTTCAACATATGCAAAAGGAAAAATACTCTTGAAGGCTTCATTGGAAGTTACAATATACAGCCCGGAAGCTGCCGCCTCCAAGAGAGCCTTATCTACACTTCCTGTATGACTCATATTGATGAATATATCATATGAAGGAAGTAATGTAGCCAATTCAGACTGGCTTTTATTTCCAAGCAATATAACAGAATCTTTGTGACGTTCGCTTGCAATACAATCAATAAGTTTCTTTTTGTACTCAAAATCCCTTGGCAAAATAGCATCTCCAATAATCGTAAGAGTATATGCACTGTTGAGTTCTTTTAGTTTTTTAAATACCCGAAAAATCTCAATTAGTTTTTTTGTTTCAGCAATTCTTCCTACTGTCACTATTTTATACGACATACTGTGTGGCCTAGGACAAAAAAGCCGCGTATCAATGCCATGACCTAAAACATAACGTTTTTTTGTTTTTAATCGGAAACTTTCTTCTGATGCAGTAAATATAAAATCAGATAATAGAGTAGCAATCCTCAATTTTATATCAATATGTTTGTGTGTGTACCATAAACCCACCTTTTTATTTAACACGAACCACAGTAACGATCCCAAAATAACATAGACAGGATTCATATGTACAAACACAACATCATACCTGTCCCGTTGTCCCCACACATATTTATAAAAATTAAAAATAAGTTGTAACTTTGATGCTTTATACTCTTTACCAAGTGAAAAAACATTTACATTATCTGGGAGAGAATACTCTCCTTTTTCAAGACAAATAACAGTCACATAATCAAATTGCTGAGCAAACTCTTCTATCCATCGATGAAAAAAACCAAGAACTTGATTTTTTTTGTCAACAGATTGAGTAATAATCAGTATGTTCATTTATAAAATAATATTACCATATACACTCTTCAAAAGAGTGAGGTCTTTTTTTGTGTTTTTTAACAATTCGATATTTTTTTCTTCCATTGCCTTAAGCATACACACCCCTTTTGTGTCTGAGACACTATCTTCATAAAACTTTGCAAAAGCGGCAAAATCTTTTATAAAACACTCCCCTCCGGCACCACGCCCTGACTTGTGAAGAGCATTCACATATGTAGGACCATTATCAGGATCTGCAGCAATAGCATTTTTGATATTGTCATAATTCACATTAATATTTTGTGATATGTCATAAAAGATATTTGCCATAAGCACACGTGCATATCCTATACAATTGCGAGCATATTTAATAAGTTCGGCTTCGCTTGAATCACACACCAAAGAAAACGGAGCTTGAGGCAAAATTCGCATTATTTCTTCAGCTGCTTTGTTGTGAACATCATCGCCACAAGGAATACCAATAATGTTTCTTGTGGGATATGAAGCATCGTGTGATGCTGTCGCAACCGAAAGAAACTCAGGATTGACAATAATAGTCAAATGAGGAAAACGATGTTGTATTTTTTTTGTGGTGCCCGGCAAAAGAGTTGATTTGATAACTGCTATTTTATGTTGACCAAGAAGCGTAAGTGCTTCTTCGACAATGGAATAATCAAAGACACCATCTTTGGTTGGTGTGGGTACTGCAATAAACACAATATCACAATCTGCAATCTGAGATTTGTTATGAATATAAGGTTCTTCAAGAGAATACCTCACAACAGAAAAACCTCGCGCCTCAAAATCATTGGCATAATTTTTACCAATCCAACCTTGTCCAATAAAACCAATCTTTTGTGTTGCCATATATTTTAATAAAAAATTTTTTTAAATTTTTGCAAATAGTCTTCTTCAGTGTCAAAAACAAACACAGGTTGTATGTATGATTGTCTGTTCAAAATAATCTCTTTCATCGCAAAAGCCACACGCCCAGGATCATAAGGTACAATGCGTACTGGCAATTCTTCTGCAATACCCACAGGAGTAGAAATCACAGGTGTATGAGCAACAACTGCTTCAACGAGAGAAAGACAATACCCCTCATAAAAAGACGTCACAAGCACCATATCTGCAAGATGACATAGTACGTCAATATCATTTCTCCAGCCCAAAAACTTTACTCTTGATTCGATTTTCAAATGCTCTGCATATTTCTGAAGCCACAGACGCTCTTTACCATCCCCTGCAATAAGGAGTAGTGCGTCAGGGAAAAATCTTAAAAATTTTGAAAAAGCAGATAATGCAAGTTCGATATTTTTTTCTTTCTCAAGTCGTGCAGAAATAAGTATTTTGTATTGAGCATCAAAACTAAGATCCTGTGTTTGTTCCTTATCTTTTGAATTAAACTTTTTTATATCAACAAAAATAGGTAGAACAGAAATTTTATTTTCTGGCACATTGTTTTCGATAAGCGAATCTTTTATGCGTTTTGAGACAACACGAATATGTGTCGCAAACCTCAATACATACAGTGCAATATATTTTCTTATGAAATTAAAGAAAGAAAGTCGCGAATAAAAATACCCAAAACAATCAGTGTGAAGCTGAGGCTGAAACTTTATATTATTTTTTTTTGCAATATACAAACCAAGCAGACCAGACTCAAAAGGATCTTGTGTGGTCACCCAATCACTTTTTTTGTCTATACGATAATGCGAAAGAACAAAACAAAAGAAAAAAGAAAAAAACTTCACTCGGCTTGTACCGTCAATAATATGCAAATTATCATTCTCACCAATATCAACTATTCCTGGCTTTTTACCCATAACTACAACACAAAGAGAATCAAAGAGTTCGGCATATGCACACATTCGCAGATAAACAGGCGACTTTTTGTCGAGGACTTTCGTATCACGAGAAATCATAAGAATCTTCATATAAATTTATGCTAACATAAGAAGCTCTCTTGCAATATCTTCCCAAGAGTGTGTAAATGTGAACTGCTGTATCTTTTGTTTTTGCACTTCGTAATTATCTTTATGATTAAGCCACAGAATCTTCTTTTTAATATCAGAATAGTCCAATGGATCAACAAAAATCGCAATGTCTTTAATACGATCCTTAATACCGATTTCTTCTGTCACAATAAAAGGTGTGTTGTTTTTGATTGCTTGCAATATCATATTAGGACTAATGTCTCCCAAAGACACTAGAATAACAGCATAGCTTTTTTTGATATGCTCCAAAAATATATCTTGAGGATACTTGTGCGTATCTAGAACAAGACCTTGTGACAGAATTTCTTCATCTTTAAAAACATCAATTAACGTATCAAGATTTTTCCACACCAAAGATCGTGTAGAACCAAGAAAAGTTTTGGAAGCATATTGTTTGTCTGTTGTACTTTTAGTGTAACAATTTTCAACAATATGTACCTTCGAAAGACATAAGTTATAAGGAGTAAGCCATATATTTTTTTGCCACTCTGTCGAAAAAACAACAAAAGATGCACGAGCAATCACCTTGGAAGTAAGATAAAAAATTATTTTTTCTTTTCTATTAAAATTGTTTTTTTCTGTATTATAAAAATTCTTGAGAAGTACCTTCTTTCCTGTGCGCTCAACATACATCTCCCACAAAAAATCTCCCCCGGTACGAATAATATATTTTTTCTTAAACACATATGAAAGTAAAAAAGCTCCAATCCCCACACTAAACGTATCGAGCACCACAATCACATCAGCTTGCATCCAAACAAAGATTGATTTAAATACAAAATACAGATGCCTCAAACCTGTTGGCAATATCTTTTCAACAGAAGAAAAATATTTTACTTTAACAGAGTATCCTTTTTCAGACCAGACATCTTTGAGTTCTTTTGCATACAAAGCAGGCCCCCCAATATCGGGCAAATAAATACCTGTCATAATCAAAATGTTTTTTTTCATACAAGCTAGTCAAGAAGTTTTGACACAATCTCTGTAATCGTTCCTGCACCCATTGTAATGAGCACACTGTTTTCTGGCATTTTGTCTTTGATACAAAGCACTAGATCATTATACGACGGCGCATAATACACATTGGGATTTTTTGTCATAATCGCATCACTCAAATGTCCACTTGAGATAGTGCCATCAAACTTTTCACGAGCAGCATAAATATCTGTAAGAAACACAATATCAAAATCAGCAAGTACCTGCACAAAATCATCAAAATGTTCTTTGGTGCGAGAATACAGATGAGGTTCAAATGCAACGGCAATTTTTGTTGATGGGAACATTTCTCGTGCACCGTTTAGAGTTGCGCGTATCTCGTGAGGATGATGACCATAATCATCATAAATTTTGATTGTATTCATAATCCCTTTGTATTCAAACCTTCTCCATGTCCCAGGAAAAGTTGCAAGGGCTGCCCTTGCAGAATCTTCAGGTATATCAAAATATGACGCGAGGGCAAGCGCCACAGAAGCATTCTGTCTGTTATGAAGACCAGGAACAAGAAGCTTGATATCATCTTTCAAAAAATCTCTCGAATTTATTACCTGTCTTTTACATCCTTCAACTACTTTTTTAGAATTCGGATCTTCAAGATCTGCAATCACCACACCATCTAGCGGAAGTTTAGCGACGAATTCTTTAAATGCACTGATTATATTGTCCAGATTGCCATAGAAATCGAGATGGTCTTCATCAACATTGGTAATACAAATAATCTGCGGATTGATATTGAGAAAAGATTTTTTGTATTCGCAAGATTCCGCCACCAGAAAATCACTCTCCCCTGGAATAAAGTTGGTCTTCTCTATCTTGCCGTTATTGTCATAACTCATAAGCGAACCTACAACCACAGAAGGAGAAAGTTTTTCTTTGATCATCATATGAGCAATCATTGCGGTTGTTGTGGTCTTACCGTGTGTACCACATACTGCAATAGTATGTCTGTCTTTTGATACCTGCCCCAACATTTCTGCATAAGACAGAAGTTTGATACCGAGTTCTTTTGCTTTTAGGAGTTCGATATTGTCTTCTGTAGTCGCAAGAGTGTAGACAACAACATTAATATCAGATGTAATATGCAGAGCATCATACCCTTCATAAGTAGCTATACCTGCCTTAATAAGACCTTCTCTATCGGCAAAGCCAGTATCACTACCAGAGACAGTCTTACCCTCATGCTTAAATAGCTTGGCAAGTGCTGACATACCAATACCCCCAATACCGAGGAAATAGATTTTTTTAATGTTATTTATATCCATACAAATAACATAATACCATATATTATTTAATAGATTATTCTACACAATTCTGTCTCAATTTGTGCAAATAAAATAACAATTCCTATTTCAATCCAGACACAATCCTCATAAACTCATCATTTCTTTCGTACTCATTTTTAAAAAGTCCGAATGAAGCAAAGGCGGGGCTGAAGATCAAAATATCTCCATGGTTACAGTACAAAAGCCCCTGGGACACCCCTTCTTGCAAACTCACAACTTCAACAAAATCGCCAAGGAGCGGTTTTAATTTCTCACTTCCCGAACCCCTGAGCAAAATTACTTTTTTACATTTTTGATTTATCTCTTGTGCTAGAAGTTCAAGAGGTATTTGTTTGTCTGCCCCACCACAAAAAAGAACGATTTTTTCTTCAAAAGATTTGAGCGCTGCAATTGTCGCCTCAGGCGTTGTAGCATTGTTATCATTATAGATTTTTATCCCCCTAACCTCTCTTACAAACTGCAATCTTCCTTCTACTCCCTCAAACTTCTCTACACCTTTTCTTATATCTTCATCAGGTATTCCTAATGCCCTACACGCCTCAATCGCACAAGCAATATTAATCTTGTTATGTTCTCCCAGAAGGTGGCTTTGCCAAGTTTTTGGAATGATATCGATTGAGGCGATTTTGATTTTTGAATGACAATTTTGACCTTTGAATTCTGATTTTTGACTTACGTCTCCCCCTACCACCAGCACGTCACTCTCATTTTGATATTTAAAGATATTTGCTTTGTCATCAAAATACCTCTCCAAGTCACCTCTATAATAGTTTAGATGATCTGGCATAAATGTGGTGAAGACTGCAACATGAGGAGATATTTTACTTTCTCCGAATCCTTGAAGCTGCCAACTATCAAGCTCAAGTACCACAACCTCACCGCCCGCAACATCTTTGATATATGGTAGTGTTGCCATATCGCGAACATTGCCTCCAAGGATCGTTTTCTTGCCTGCCGTTTTCAAAATATGATTGATGAGATGTGTTGTTGTAGATTTACCGCGTGTACCCGTCACACCCACAATAAGTGTTTCCTTCGGCAGAAGCTTACAGAAAAGTGATGCATCCATCTCTATTGGAATGTTATTCTTTCGAGCCTCTTCGATATAGATTGAATCGAGTGGTACACCAGCACCTTTTAAAATAAAATCTCTGTCTCTGAAATCTTCGAGCTTGTGCCCTCCGAGATGGAGAGTCACATTTGGAAAATTTTTTAATTTTTCAACGGATGTCTTGAGATCTTCCTCAGTCTTCAAATCTGTCACAATCAACTCTGCTCCGCATTCTGCAAGAAATATCGCATCCCCAAGTCCGCGACCAAGTAATCCCAGTCCGAGTTGAGTCACTCTCTTACCATAAAAATATTTTTTATAATCAATATTATTCATAAAATTTAGTATACATCATTACGACTGGGACTGGGAAAGGGGTCGGGAAAACTCTAGTTTTCCTGTGAAGGAAGGCAGTGAGTGATAACGAGCGTCGGAAAACAGTGGGTTTCCGAGGTGACCTAGCCCTAGCTGTGTTATTTTTTTACCTTTAAAGTAGATTTTATAATTACCCATATAGAAATATTATCATCCCGAGCACAAATCATACCGTTGACAAATTTTATAATTTATATTATTTTGAAAAAAGTTATGTATTTTATATTGGAAGACGGAACACCTCAGCACACAAAACTTACACCAGGTGACTTTATTCTCGTCCATTTTGAGACCACCTTTATCTATGTCCTCCGGAAAGTGGTGGTTGACGATGTCGAAATGGATCGTCTCCTCGCATGGAAAATAGATCCAGATACTGGAAAACCTGTATTCGGATCAAAGCTGGGAACAGAATTATTCAAAGTCGACATTGATCATGAACACGCCCTTGCATTAGCGGAGACAATCGCTTCGGGCGCAGGTCTGTTTGTTATAGACTCATACGACACCTATCAACAAACTGATGATGGTCCAAAGGCACATATCTTTCAAGTGTCTGAACATGCCCCTGCGGCCCTGCCTCAGACTTAACACCAACCCGAAAAGGTTGGTATTTTTATTTACAAACTCTTAAATACACTATTCATCCCCTCTGCGACAATATCCCAATCGTATTTTTCTTTTACCATTTCGAATGACTGACGCTTTATTTTTGATACTAGATCGGGGTTGCGAACAAGATCCATAACAGCGTCGACAATGCTCTCGGGATTGTCAATATCAACATAAAGACCTGTCTCTCCCTCCTTGATAAAATCAAGTATGCCTCCCACAGGAGTTGCGATACATGGGATACCACAAGCCATAGCTTCGACATAAGAATTGCCAAAGCCTTCTGATATTGGGGTGCGGACAAAGATGTCTGATGCTTTAAGATATAGAGGTATTTCGGTATGAGAAATATGATCAAGCCAAATAACTCTATCTTCCACACCAAGTATTGCTGCTTCTTTTTTGAGTGTTTGGCCGAGAGGTCCAATACCGAGAACTACAAATTTAAAATTAGAGGGAAGATGCACGAGTGCACGCAGTACATAAGAAATACCGTTTTTGATGACAAGACGTGATGTAGTAATGAGTGTGATATCTGTATCTTTTTTTTGCATCTTATGAGACACCTGTTTCAAATCTTCTTCAGAAGATGTAGTACTGAATTTGTAAAAATCAACACCATTGGGAACAACAATAATAGGACACGTAGCACCCATCTCGAGTGCAAAATGCCCCAAGTATTGTGAAATAGCCTGTATTACATTTGCAGACACAAATATGTTTTTAAAAAAAGACCAAAAAAACCGAGCTCGTCTTTTGATATGAGGGATAGGATCCCCTTCTTGTAAAGTAAGAAGGAAAGGAACAGAAGGGTGTACCTTTTTAAAAAGTAGTGCAGCAAAAGAATTATACGATGCCATCATACTCCAAAGAGCATTGTACTTCCGAGTCATATGAAGAGATATTGCTTTTACAAACCCTAGGGGCACAAAAAGGTATTTTGCGAGCGTGTGTACAATATGAAGATTACTTGGTGTAATATCTCTTCCCCATACAGGACCAATACGAAAGATGCGCACATTACCTATCTGCTCTAGACGAGGAAGGTTTCTGTCAAATCGCAGAGTTATCATATCAAACTCATATAGATCCCCCAGTCTATCAGTGATTTCTTTGATTGCTACTTCTGCCCCACCAACAAAGCGCGGATAGTAAGTAAGCGAAAAAATAAGTACTCTTTTTTTATTCATATATTTTGTTCAATAATCTCAAAATTTTCTAGGGCATCGTTTTCCACAGCATCCCCCGACCACAAACACAGCGCCCCCACTACACCAACTCCAACAACCAAAAAAACAACCAAAATCATACTAGTCGAGTGCTAATATTTTTTTTAAAACATCTTCCGGTACTTCTTTAGGCTCTTCTTTTTTGCTGTTATCAATATTTTTTTGAGGTGGTACAGGAGGTGTGTCTTTTTCTTCACCTGAAGAAGACATAATAGAAGATAGTGCACTTCGCAGATCTTTAAGATGCTCTTCTGTAGGTGCTTTTTTCTCTCGAGGAGAAGATTGTTGTTTTAAGTAACTAAGTGACACAGCTTTTCTTAGAGCTTTTTCTCTTTCAGATTCAGAACCTGGTTTGTTTTCTTTTTGTGATTGAGATAAAAATTTAGCACCTCCTGTGTGAGTGTGTTTTTTGTCTTCATATGATGATTGTGCTATTGGTTCTTTTCCCAACACAGCCTTAAGAGCCTGATCTATAGGACTTTGATAATTACCTTTTTTAGACTTTGCCTGAGAATGCATTGATTTTTGTGATTCTTCATGCCATTGGCGGATTTCATTTTCGACATCTTCTCTCTTGCGTGCAAAAGTAGCGCGAGAATTTTCTATAATATCCAATCGAAGATTTTTTGCTGGTTTAGGCACAGGAGGAAGAGTGGTTGCAGAAAAAGGTTTTGATGACACACCATCAATCATAAGCTTCAAATAAATCTGTGCGAAACCAAGATTAACAAGATCTGTCGCCATAAACTCAGGAGCAAACTCTTTCTCAAGGACTTCTGCATCATATGCACCCACACGAAACGTAATCATTGTACCCACGTTACCGAACACCGCAGCTCTTACCTCTTCTGTCATTTGTTCGATATATTGATGAGCAACAGTAAGATTGAGTTTGTATTTACGAGCTTCTGAAAGAATATCTGCAAAAGATTCGTTTGCAAAGTTCTGAAACTCATCAACATACAAATAAAAGTTAGGAAGTGCCTCAAGCTCGGCATCGCGCTTATCCGCACGACTCATTGCAGCAAGATAGATTTTTGTGATAAGCATTGCACCCAAAAGATTCGCGTTCGCTTCTCCAGCGAGACCTTTTGAGAGGTTGATGATGAGAATTTTTCGTGAATCCATAAGCTCACGAATATCGAAGGTTGATTTTGGTTGTCCTATAATATTTCGAATCAGTGGATTAGAAATGAATTGGCCAATCTTGTTTTGAATAGATGCGCCCGCTTCTTGCATATATTTGGAACCATATTTGGCAAACTCATCTACCCAAAAAGATCGGACCGATGGATCTGTAATATACTCGACTACTTTTTTGCGATAATCTTCATCAGCCAAAATACGATTGACTCCAATCAAAGTAGAATCAGGGTACTCCAAAAGTGCAAGAAGAATATTGTTCAATATATATTCCATACGCGCACTCCACGCATCAACCCAAATCTTTTTGAAGGCAGACATAAGACCGTTTGCAACAAGATGTCTTTTGTCGGGACCCACATCTTCAAGTACATTAAAAGATATAGGGAAATCAAGATCGAAAGGTGCAAAATAAAGAACGTCTTTTAATCTTTCTTCAGGCACATATTCGAGCAAGAGGTCTGCCGTCTTCCCGTGCGGATCAAGGAAGGCAATTCCTCTTCCTTCTTGAATATCTTGGATTGCAAGATTTTCGAGGAGTGTTGATTTACCCATACCTGTCTTTCCTATAACATAGGTATGGCGAGAACGATCTTTGATTTTAATACCAAATTTTGTCTTGCGGTTACGCGCATCTGTCTCAGCAAAATAAACTACTTTATTAGGATCTTCATTCATTGTTTTAATTATAAAACAAATATAAATGAGAGTAAAATAAAAAAGTGAAAATTATAGAAGTGAGTAGTTAGTTTTTCTCTAACGCACCTACAGTATACCTGTTTGATGGTGACCATAACATCCAACTTGTAAGCCCTGCATCATATGTTGCCTTAATCTGAGCTTTTACTTCCGGAATATCGTAGTTGCCTCCATAGTCAAAATCTTGAAGCCATGGGCGCATCTTAAGTTTGCTAAAACTTTCTTTGGTATAAAGACGAGGGGATGATGATGCGACATATACACCATCAAAAGTTTCTACACTGGTTGTAGTAGCAACAGTTCTTTTGACCGCACTCGACATCACAAACTTAATCAAATCATAAGGATATTTGTTGGGATCTTTCCAGCCATTAAAGTTCGGAGGATAATGGGATGGATACACCATCGGTGCAATATAGTCAAAGTAAGGTAAAGCCCGCTCTAATACTTGCCCAATATTCAAATCATCAGTGTTGGTGGTCACCATACCAAAAAGATCGGCAGAAATAACAATACCTTTTGGTTTCAAATTTTGAGATAGTGATTTGAAGACATCTTCCATTACCGTCGCTCTATTCTTACCCTCAGAATATGGAAAATAAATATCTTTCATATTACCATCTGAAGGGAACCTAATATAATCAAAATTGATTTCATCAAAACCTATATCATACGAATCAGTAGCAAGCTTTGTGAGATGATCGATTGTAAGCGGTGCACTTGGGTCAAGATAGTTGATTCCCTTTTTATCAGCCCACAGGATGGTTTTGTCTGAATTACGTTTTACTGCAATCTCTGGATGAAGCTTGGCAAAATATGGATCTTGAAAAGATGTAATCCGTCCTATGACATAAATATTTTTTTCGTGCAGAGTTTTAATAAAATCCGCCATATCAGAAACACTACATTTGTTAGATACAAAAGAATCCCAGTCAGCATTGGGAGCAAAAGACACCTTGCCACTATAATCTTTGATATCAATCACAAGAGCATTGAGTTCTGTTGTATCTATAAGGTCTACCAATCCTTCTCTTAATTTTTTACTTCCCGCATAACACGCAGACATATATATTGCCTTAAGTGGCTCAGGTGTTTCGATGTGAGAAATTACAGGTGGTTGAGGAGTTTCTTCAATGTCGGTTTTTTTTTCTTTGTTTGCATCTTGTGAAGATAATACATTCTGATTATTGAAGAAAAAAGGTATAACAAAAAATACACCTAAACAAAGTAACCCAAAAATAAGTACGCCTGCAAAAAAATACTTCATTCTAGTGAGTGAGGGTTAGATTCTTGTATATCCCCTTTTTCTTCGGATTCTACACTTTGTTTGTTTTCGAGAGGTTTTTTGTCTTTGTCGAAAGAGGCTTGTTTGATTCTTGAAGAAAAATCTCTCGGTCGAGACTCAACAAAAGAATCAGACCTGCGATGCCGACTTTGTCTTTTTGTAATTTCACTGTGTATTGATCTCATTGCAAAATACAAAATCACAACTCCTGCCAAAATACTTGACCAATTTTTGAAACCTTGAGTGACACCTGTAAGAGGGATTAAAACAAGAAAAATTCCAACAACAACATGAACGCGGTTAATTTTCATTTTTTATTTTTAAATTTCTAATCACACCTATTCTACCATATATAAGCATCACGAAACAATCACAACAAACTCCCCTCTTACTTTTTCAGAGTTTTGTATAAAATACGCAAGCATTTCATCTGGAGTCCCTGTGACATATTCTTCAAAAACTTTTGATATTTCTTTTGCTACAAAGACAGTCTTTTGTGGAGCAAACTTCACGAGTGACTCAAGAGCTTTTAGAAGACGATGTGGTGACTCATAAAATATGTATGGACGATCTCCACTCGCAATCTCTTTGAACAACGTCTCTCGCCCTTTCTTGTGTGGCAAAAATCCCAGGAACGTAAACTCCCCTCCCACAATCCCACTTGCAGAAAACGCTGAGGTGAGAGCTGATGGACCAGGGACCGCAAGAATACGCATATCAGGCAATTCCTCTCGCACCTTTTTCACCAAAAGTGACCCAGGATCAGAGATTGCAGGAGTACCAGCATCTGATACCAGTGCAATATTTCTTCCGTCCGCCAGCATTGCAATAATTGAATCAATCTTTGAAAGCTTCGACTGTGCATGATATGACTGTGTCATGGTCTTTATATCATAATGATTCAAAAGCTTTCGAGTCTCACGAGTATCTTCACACAAAACCAAATCTACTTCTTTAAGAATTCGAAGTGCACGAAGAGTAATATCTTCAAGGTTACCTATAGGTGTTGCGATGATGTAGAGAGACATGATGAGTAATTTTAAAAAATTAATGTATGAATTTGAAAGTCGGTAGAATTTGCTCGAACAATATTTCATAATCAGGACTCACCAAGACCTGAATATTAGAATTTTCGTAAACATAATTTTGTTCACTAGTTCCAGGATTCCATAAAGTTTTGTGCCAAATCATTCCCGGAAAATCTGTATTTCCCATATCTTTTGCTGGAGTAAGTTTTATGTTCGCCCCAATCAAAAATTGAATTTTGTAACCCCTATCATCAGAAGTCCAGACTATATACTCAGCCTGAGGTTTGTTTGATACCTCAGCATTGAATTCCAAATTTGCAGGATACTTAAATTCAAACCCGTACTTCTCATTCCTGTATGTTTTCCAATCTTTAGTGTCTATATCGCTTTGACTTTGTACTTCAACAGGTTTGATATCAGACACCTTTTTGAATTCAGAATTAAAATAAAACCCTAGCCAAATAGTGCCTACAAACACAATAACTGCAAGAAGTTTTGAATACCACGTTACTTTGTTCCAGATTATTTTCATAGATTATTTTGTGAATTTGAAGCTGTTTATAATAGTATCCAAATCTTCATTTACTTTTTTCTCATCAAAGTGTGGTGGATAGTTATACGGTTCATCTACGAATCCGTGTAGATCTCGATAAGAAAGCAATTTTTGTATTCTATAACACTGACCATTATACACTGTAGCAAAAAGTGAACTGAACCCTCTCTCCCCTCCCATAGCTGCATCAGACGTAGGTTGCTTTGGATCAAAATAAAATGTCTCACCTCCGATTGTTTTAGTGCCTGTAAACACTAGACCTTGCGGGTTTTGTTTTTTGCAATTTTCAGTTTTAGAGCTGATAGAGACATCGACAAATGCATTACCAAAATCTGTGCCTTTCTGATAATTTGGCGAAGGATTGAATGACACGTGATACAAATTTAGCTCATTATTGTATCCTGCATCATTTGATTCACTGAATGTAAAGTCTTTTGGGTAGTGAATCTCAAATTTGTTTGTATCTGATCTGAATACTTTATAATTTGGAATCGCAATTGGTCTAAATGAAGACAAAATATTCATCACCGTCTTTGCATCATTATTTATATACCAAACAGTAGCTGTATAGTAACTCTTTCCATCCTTAGCAAAAGCATAATACACATCAAAGGCCCCTCCTGGACCACTTAAGATACTATTACGATAAGTGAATTCTCCGACTGGAGCTATCCCCTCTACTTTTGTTGGTAATCTTGCAATTGAGGCATCTGATCCGTAATAACTCTTGAATAGTTCTTCTCTCTGGTATGATTTTGTTAGGTCTAAACCAAAAGCATTGCCTCTATAAAATTGGATTTTTACTCCATTTGGATTACCTTTCACATATTCAGGAGAATTTTCATTATAGTTTACCAGGTTGTGTTTGTAAGCTACATGATATGACTCCGGATAAGCAACTGAGTATCCCATATCTTCGTCTTCATATGTTTTCCAATCCGATGTATCTACCCTCTCCATCTTCTGAACAACAGATTGAACATGTTTGATACCAGCTACCTTTTTGAATTCAGAATTAAAATAAAACCCTAGCCAAACAGCTCCCACAAACACAATAACTGCAAGAAGTTTAGAATACCAAGTTACTTTGTTCCAAATAATAGTCATATAATTTAAATTAATCTACTAAACTTACGATATACATCGTCGTCATTCCTCTTCTCTACAATAAAAACTTTCAAAAAATCAGAGTTTGCTTGATATATGATACGATATTCTCCGATATCAACTCGGTAAAAAGAATCAGCACCTAGAAGTTTGATACTATCATTAGGAAATGGATGTAAAGTAAGAGAGTTAATCTTTAAAACAATTTGTTTGCGCTGCTTTTCGCCAAGTTTCAAAATAAACTTAGTAGATTTTTTTGAAATTTCTAAAACCCTCATTATTCATTCAAAATATTTTGAATAAATTTAGCACTTTCACTCGCACCAAGAAATCCTTCCTTGGCTGCCTCGTTGGCTTTTTTAATCCAAATTGCATCCTCCATTTCTTCAAACT
The DNA here is from genome assembly GCA_964406475.1 of uncultured Candidatus Saccharibacteria bacterium. GTDB lineage: Bacteria > Patescibacteriota > Minisyncoccia > Phycocordibacterales > CAIRYW01 > JAQBQZ01. The sequence goes on along the minus strand of CAYORS010000003.1, from coordinate 15,149 downwards.
TCTTATATTCCTCAGTCGAAAGTAGTACAGCCACCTTTCTACCGTTTTTTTCTATTGAAACAGGGCCGACGCGCGCTTCATCGAGAAGTCGCCCGAAGTTGTTTTTTGCCTCTTTGGCTGAAAATGTTGTTTGTGTCATATAATAGCTATTATAGCCAAAGTAGCTACTTTGTCAAATTACTTTGTGAATTTGAAAGTAGAGAGAATATTATACTCATCATCCATATTAACTACTTCCACTTTGTAAGAAACATTGTTGTGATTAAACATAAAGACGCTGAACGTACCATACTCACTGCCTGAGGAAGTATATGTTTTTTCACCTGCAAAAGTAACATATTTACTAGGTTCAAGAAGGTTATTAGTAGTCTGCAACCTATTCTCATTTTTCTCTATCCATTTTGATAGATTCTCGTTTTTTGGATCATAAATAGAATTAATCAATATGAAACCAGGTTCGCAACAAAAGAAAAATCGTATACCGTCTGTCGGGACAAGATAAACATAGGAACTATCTTTTGTTACAGGAATAACTTTTTCTTTTACCTCATCTGTATCTTCAAAGATAGAGTAATTTCCCGGATAATCAATTTGATATGCATACTTTTCATTCTGATATGTTTTCCACTTTAGATTATCAGCATCGACTTTTACCAGTATACCATCTCTAATGGTAAACTTGTACTCACCACTAATCGACGGGCAACAATGTGGATCAGAGGGACTTAAAATATCAAGATCTAGAGCGACTACACCTTTGTCTACCCTTATATTTTTTATATTTCTAACTGTATCACTATTTTCGGTAGGAATAACAACTACATAAGTATAAATGTGATCATTTTTTTTGGATACGAAAAACAATTCCTGCATTGAGTCTGCTCTTGATGTGACAACACTCACAACACCTTCATTCACTCCGTCACCATTGAGATCAGTAATGATTGGTTTAGACATCGTGGAAAGTATCATTTCTGTATTATTTTCATATTTGCCATCCTTGAATTTAATAACTTCACTATTATTCCATACCGCATACTCCCCATTTTTAATATCATCTTCTGTTATATTCTGATTACCAAACTCAATTTTTTGTTTTTGTGAAGGAGTAATTGTATTTTCTAGATTTAAACCAAATCTCTCTTGAATAATACTTGTTTCTTTAGTTACTTTTTCTATTTCTTTATACTCGTCCCAAAAATTCATTCCTAGCCAAATAGTGCCTACAAACACAATAACTGCAAGAAGTTTAGAATACCAAGTTACTTTGTTCCAAATTATTGCCATACTATTTTTCTAAAATTTTTTTAATCTGAGGATCGTTGTAATCATATGTCACAAGTATTTCATTCACGTGTACAAGCTCCTCAATAAGATCTTCGAGTCGTTTTGTTTCTTTACTTGGAACATTATATTGCTTTGTGAGGAGAGCAAGTTTTGCTTTGATGAGTTCTTTGACATCATCGTGATACTGCTGAGTAAAATCTCGTGAAAAATCTTCTTCTCGGAGAAGCTTGAACATCGACACTCCCGACTCTTGAACTACAACATTAGTCTCAACAAGATAATACCTTTCTTCTTTTTTCTTCATATTATTTTAATTATTAATAATCAGCCTCCACCCTTCCAAACGTATCTTTACATATAATAATATGATCAAGAAGTCGAACCCCCATAATCTTCCCTGCTTCAATAAGCTGATCTGTGACCGCCCTGTCTGCATCACTTGGATGAGTACTTCCTGACGGATGATTGTGTGCCAATATAAGAGCAACAGCTCCGTACTCAAGCGCAGGACGAAACACCTCACGCGGATGAATAATATTAGCATCTATAGTCCCAATCGAGACTACCTCATCGTGAATGAGCTTGAAATGAGAGTTGAGATAAAGACCTCGAAGATGCTCTTTTGGAAGTGAGCGCATATCAGCAAGATACTCGAAGACGTCCTGTGCGGTACGAAGTGTAGGCATTTGAGATGATTTCTTTTCAAAAAACCTCCGCCCCAATTCGAAACATGCAACAATCTGCATTGCTTTGAGAAGTGGGATGTCGAGATCCGAAGCGAGCTTCTCTGGGTCAACTTTGCCCGCAAAAGTTTTTTCGCCGTAGTCTTTAAGAATTCTTCCTGCCATCTCCAAGATCCCTTCTTTTTTGCTTCCTGAATTGAGAACAAGTGCCAAAAGCTCTTGAGTGGTGAGTGTCGAAACGCCATACGCAAGCATCTTCTCGCGAGGTTTCTGATCTTGAGGTAGATCACGTATTGTAAGAACGTATTTTTTGTCTTCTGGTTTTTTATCAAGATACAGATGAGAGTCTGTAATTATGTATTGCTTTTTTGTTTTTGTTTTAATCATTGTTGATTGATTTGTCTTTTACATCACTTATTAATCCATAAATAATTGTTTTTGCATGTTCAGGATTTTTTGCATTTCTCAAATAAAATTCATTTCGAGAACCTGCTGTTTGTAATGTAATAGTACCAAATTTCAAAAGAGTAGATATCACCCCATGAAGCTCTGTGGTAATGTCTTCAATATCATCAAGACGCACAGTTGATACATCACGAGAAAAAAGTCCTATATGATCAATATCAACAACCCTCTTGTTAGTCACTACCCATACATCAAGATAATAATCTGTCCAATCCACAAAAAACAAAACCCACAAAATAGTCACCCAGACCGTATATCCAAGACCAAAAAGATTCACCATATGAGGATCCGAGAGCAACGAAACTTCAAAAAAAAGTATCCCGAAAAGCAAAGGTAGAAATCCCAAAACTACAAGACTGGTACTCCACACCAAAATACCCCACCAATGCTTTCGCACTTTTGTCACAATGTATTCACCTTCTTCAAGATTGATCATATCTTATATATTAACAAAAAAGAAAAAAGACAAAAAGAAAAGAAATATAATGCCGCCTATGTAAATAAGCTGTGATATACGAAACCCAATGGTCCCTATCTGAGTATATTTGACCCAATGATAGATAAGTGCAGAAGAAACTCCAAAAACAATAATCCAAAAAAGCACAAAAACAATCCATATGTATTTGAACACCTCCAAACCGTTGATTGTATCAATAGAAATCATATGATACATAATAACATAAAAGAAAGATTACTCCTCTCCCTTTCTCAAAACATTGTGCTCCATAATATGCATCACAAGGTCTGCAAAAGTTTTGAGTACAAGAAACAGTGGTAACACATTACCGAATTTGAAACCAAGAATAATTGTTAAATGCATTGGAATAATTCTCGCATAAGGATAAAACATAAGTGATCCGATGTTTTGTTTTTTGGTATCTCGAGGCTTATTATAAAAATAAGAAAAAAGATGGTTTAAGAAAAAAAGCACTGCAGTTAATCCAATGTATTTTAATTCAGTTGTACCTGGAGTGCTGCCATATATCTTGGTCATAGCTCCTGTCAAAAGAAATATGAAATACACAAGATGAAAAATTCCAAAGTGAATCAAAAAGAAAAATGCTGTGAAAAATTTTGTCTGTTGTGTGGGCGCTGCAGGCTTTCCATTTATCTTAAAACCTTCGGTAGAGAATTCTTTGAGCCCAAGAATTCTTACAAAATTAAAAAATCCAATGATTACACTTTGAAACCAGTACACCCACATCACAGTCGACAAATTCCAGTTTTCTGTTATTGCAAAAAAGATCGTTGCAGCATTCGAACACAAAAGCGACAACAAAGACAGGTCGCCGAACCATTTCTTCTCTGACTGTTCACTTAATGACATAAATTTTATTAGAATCTTTACTGCACTTTAAATTCAGGAGTTGTCGTATTAGATATGTTTTTACGTTTGACGATGAAGTAATACAACAATGCAGCAATAAAATTGAAAACAAAAAGTAACACAACCCACAAAGCTTTATCTTTAAATTCTCTTTTTAGGCAATCAATCAACATCCAAAGCCAAAAGATGAACATGAAAAGAAATATTGGACCTGTGATTATGAAGACCCATTTTAATACCCCGACAACATAATCAGATCCTAGCTTTTTGTAAAAATCCGTATCAGCAATAAGCCACTGATTATCTTGTTTCTCAAAAACAAAATATGTTGAGAGACCACTTGTCTTCCAACCAACTCCTGAAGCAGCAAATTTTGCTTCGACTTTGATATGATTTGCATCAATTATTTCAAGACGTTTATCAAATGAGGTATAGTCAAGCTGATATGCGACCCCTCCCCTTATTCTATCTTGTATTTGGGGTAACAACGCCTGACCACTTGAAGAAAGCAAAAGAGAGATTTTTGACACATCGCCTGCATTAACTGCCTGAACCAATGTATCAAGACTGTTTGCGATCTGTGCTTTGTCATCTTGAGAAAGAGATAACTCTGCAAAAGCAGTTACTCCAACCAAAAACAAAATCACAGCGAATAAAATTCTAAAAATATTTTTCATTGAGAAATGATTATTTTATTAAATTTCTGTGTATATACAAATCATAACATACATTTTATACGAGCAAACTTGCAAGGGTTGTCTTTATGAAACGTTAAATACTCACTCTTTCAACTAAAATTGATTTTTCTGGAATGTAAAAATCAATATCGAATGGACTTATACCCATCTTGAATGCATATTCAGATAGAATATCAAATGTAAATTTATCGGTAACAAAATCAGAATCATACACTTCTACTTTCTCAAAACTCAAAGGTTCTCCACTGGCATAAAAATGCCATTTTGAATCATGAATCAATGAAATACTTCTCTCTAAATTTAAGAAATCAGATCCTTTATTTCTATTACTGAATAGATCAAAAGATAAAGCACCTTCAATACTTGAACTATGAGGAACTGCCATAATGTGAATAACTTTGCAATTCAGTAGTTTAGATAAAAAAGAAGGGTATGAAATTCCGTCTGTTCCATCTACCCCGTTTTCAAAATATGCTGTCCAATTACTTTTTGTCTCCATAAACAAAAACTTATTGGGCTGTCCTTCTTTTACAAGCGACATACTCTGGAGTGACTGCTCCAATGAAGAACTATTTATAGTACTACACACTATTGATTTGGGCACAGTTGTCGATAAAAAAATCTTCTTTTGCCACTCTACAAATTTTTCCACAATCTTTTCCATTGAACAATCAATAAATACTAGACTGTCGGTGAGTGGTGTGTATTTATTCTTCAAAAGAAGATTACCGGAGAAATCTTTCATATAAGAATTATGTCATTAATATTTTAAATGAGCAAACCTACTGTAAATCTACAAAAGCTACCCTTGCGAATTATTTTTTTTCAAAAAATCAACAACACTTTGCTGAGCTTTACCAGCTTCTGATGATAGATCTAGTGGAAATTTGTCTATCACTGTACGAAGCGACATACCCAAGATTGTTTTATGTTCTGGATTAGCACCTAATTTTAAAAGTTTTAACACTTGCTCATATTCACTTACTAGCGCAAGTTGAATAAGTGGTGTTACTCCTGCATCATCTTGTTTTTCAATATCCGCCCCTTTATTAATCAAAAGATCAAATCTATCCCATCTCTTTGCAAAAATAGCGGTTATTAGAGGCGCTTCTGTATCTCCAACACCATTTGGATTTGCTCCCTCATCTAATAAAATTTTTAAAAACTCAGGATTTCTAGAACTAACAGCAATTGATACCATGTTCATATTAATTCTATTAAATACCATAACATCATCGACAGGTACACCCGCTTTTATTAATACAGATATAGCGTTTATATTATCTAAAGAGGCTGCCCACAAAATTAATGAAACATCTCTCTTGCCATGATCTTCTGGTTTAAAATCAGGAGATTTCACTAAATCCTCCAATAGATCTATGTCATCTTTCTGTATTGCAGAAGCAATTTTTATTGAAACTGAATCAGAATAATACTCCTCCGCTTGATGAGCAAGCATAGGATTTGTTTGTTTATTAAATAAATCCATAAATATCCCTCTTAAAAAATAAGATGCGACAAAAAAAATAACTATTACTACTAAAAATATTTTCTGTATCATTGATTTATGAGTGTAATTATATCACACATATTATATCCACAGAGACAGCCCTTGCGAAGAAAAAAGTTAGAGACAATGTTATACATAAAAGGCTAGATGACATATAATTATAATATGAAAAAGCAACATATCATCATCTTATGTTTTGTCGTTTTTATGTTATCATTAACATATCTATTTATAAAAGGATCTATGACTAACTCATCTCACAACACCCCACCACTACAAGCAGACTCACAGGACAGCTCTCTTATGCAGACAGGAACTGTATCCCACCTTGAACTTCTCACCTTACCTGTGACTCGTGACTCTCAAGAATACAGAGAATTGTACTGCGCAAGCTTCCCCCCTATGGCAGGCAAATATTGTGTAGACAAGGAAGATACAGCGATACTTGCTGTACTCAAGATGTCGCTAGAGCAAAAGATTCCTGTGAATTTTTATTATAATGCCACCAAAGGTGTTATCACTCGAGCGGAGGTGGCGGAGAGGAAATAGAAGTTTTCAGTGGATGAAATTTTAAAAACCACTCGCAGATCTAGAGACCAGCAAGCGGGTTAAAACTTTTGTCTATGAAGCATTTCCTCTTGGTTTCAGACATCTTGATGCGATTACTCCAAAGGGCTTGAGAATGAGCAGAATCCCTAAACAATTGAAACCTGATCCGACCCATGCGATCCATAAACCCTTTTTTATTTCACTCACATTCCATAAAAAGAGAAGCATATGGACTGTGAGCATCACTACCAAAAGTCCGACTGCCAACACGATCATTGTGCTAGGTTTTGTTTTTGGTAGATAGGCATATCTTTTCTGGACTTGCCCACATGTTGCTGTTCTTCTCCAATTGCGCCAGAACAGGAGCCAAAGAGACGAAGAGACAGGATACACGACACAGAGAATCGAATAACAGACGTAATACTGGTATTCAGAAGTAAAGATTTTCATAATGAAGAGCTGGTTAGTCTGAAGTAAGACTACTCATTTTTAGAAGTTTGTAAATGTAGTGCTTTTGGTGGAGATAGTATGATTTGTTGGAGATAAAGGCGATTAAGAACTCATCTTTTGTTACAAAAAGATTTTAGCAGAAAAAGACCCTTATTACCAAAAGCAAGCCTGACTAGATTTTTAAAGCATCTTGGAGTACTATTCCACCAGATAGCTCTCTTATGAACTCACACATACTGCACCCTTTTTTCAAACAGGCACTATTTTTACTTAGGCGCCATGAAAACTACGGAGCCCTGCAGAGGGCTCTTTCTTCAAATTCACATCTACATGCAAATATTGCCAATCGAGAAACCTTAACTGTTATGCTCGAATGTGCAAAGCTCGGCTTGCTTCGTATCAACGGCAGGCACTGGGAAATGACCCGCCTTGGCAACATGATTACCCTTCAGGGCCCCATGCTGAATGTGCACGAAGTCCTTCAAAATTTCCCCTTCAAAGAAGAAGAAATCCTTGCAGAGCGTATGGCATGGATTAATCCACTTTTAATGCATTCGTCCAACAGGACAATTCTCAAAAGACTCATGGATCAATCCGTAACAGGCTCTCTCAGAAATCTTTCTGAAGAAATTTTGGCTATCAGCGTGGCTGCCACAGCTTTGGGTGCGTTTTACTATATCAATGGACAATTCAGTCCAACCATGTGGGGGATGCGCCTCGCTTATGACCCAAGTATGCAATGGCGACCTTAAACATCATCACCTCTATGCACTCCGTGCTAGAGGTGGTTTTTATATAAATGACGAGTCGACCTTATTTTGTAAATTGAAGACGGAGGGATATTCGGTCAAGAACATTTTATCGCCGTCGCTCCAAGAATTTCTCGAAGCCCTCTCGGGCACTCTAAGCTTATCGCCTGGATTTTCACCCAGCCTTACTAGGCCGGGTCCCGAAAATCCTTTCGAATCCCTCACGAAAGTGTCCCACACTTTCTCTCAAAAAACTTTGTTTTTTGCTCCTACGGTGTACTCGGGTATGGTACCCACACCTCGAGGCCTTGTAAGGGTATTTTAGCATACTTAGCCAATCGAATTTAGGGTTTGTGGGTCGGGGTGTAATTATTCACAAACCGAACAAATCTGACACAAAACATGGGTTTTAGAGTAGGTGCAATATTTACAGTCAAAAACCAAGAGATAAATAAAAATAAGGGTATTTCAGGACAAATATAGACTGAACACTCAAGGTAGAGCGTAAGATTTACATACTGCCACAGATGATGTCCACCAACCTTAGTTTGACATCACGGGAAGCAAGATGAGAGAATATAAACAGCTTGAGTAATCAAGCCCGTCCTTTTCAAAACAAATACAAACTTGAGAACATACGATATTCTCCTATTCTGTCTTGGTGGCGATCCAAGACCTAGCACCCAACGTAGCCTTCGAGGGTGGAAGCAAGGAATACGTATTCTCACTATTTTCAATAAATAGAAAGACACTTCGCTCAAGATCTCTGAAGCAGATGCAGCCTTCCCAGCTGTTTTACCTCTGACGTAAAGAATAAAGGGAGATTAAATACTCTAATAGGAGAAGCTTGAAGATTTCACTAAAGTAACAAACCATATTCACATTCATGTGAGGTATGCTTTTTTGTTATTCTAGTGAGATTTTTGAAGCGCACAAAATACCTAGAAACAAAAACCAGCATACACACGTATGTTGGTTTTTGTTTTAGAGAATGACGGATTATTAATTATTAAAAATAATCATGTCAAAAACACCATTGGTATGGCGTACCATAAAACGCCGAGTAAACGATCTTCTTCCCTACGAGAAGAACCCTAGAGTTATTAGTGAAAAGCAGATGGATGATCTCAAGGAGAGTCTTAAAAAATTTAATCTGGCGGAAATTCCCGCAATCAATCTTGATGGAAAAATTGTAGCAGGTCACCAGAGAATCAGGGCGTTACAGCTTTTGAATCGTGGTGAGGAAATGATAGAGGTCAGAATGCCAAACAGAAAGCTCACGCCTTCTGAGTTCAAACAGTATCTTCTATCTAGTAATCGAATACACGGAGATTGGGACTGGAATGTTCTTGCAAGCGACTTTGATATCGACACACTACTTGCATCAGGATTCGATAGCGACCTTGCACAAATATTCGATGACTCACTTGAGGTTTCAGATGATGACTTCGACCAAGAAGCTGAGATTAAGAAAGCTAAGGAAACCAACATCAAGCGTGGCGATATATTCGCACTTGGAAGCCATAAACTCATCTGCGCGGATAGCACGGATCCGAACACCGTAAAAAGGCTCGTTGGCAAAGAAAAGATAGATGTCATCAATATTGATTTTCCGTATAACATCGGGGTCGACTACTCGGGCGGTATAAGTGGAAAACAAAACTACGGAGGCACAATCGACGACAATAAATCAAGTACTGAGTACAGAAAGTTCGTAAAGAATATTCTTACCAATGCACTGTCGACCACGAATCCAGACTGTCACATCTTCACGTGGCTCGATGAAAAATTCATCGGCATGTTCCAAGAGATATTCAAGGAAGTTGGTATTGATTTCAAGCGACTCTGTTTCTGGGTTAAATCCAATCAAAATCCAACACCACAGATAGCGTTCAATCGGGCGGTCGAATTGTGCATGTATTCGACTAAAGGAAAACCCTTCTTGTCATCAGGCGTAAAGAACCTCAATGAAATCCTGAATAAAGAGATTGGCACAGGCAATAGGTTGATAGACGACATTATGGATATGTTCCAGATTTGGCTTGCAAAAAGAATGGCAAGCAATCTCTATGAGCATCCGACAATGAAGCCTCCAAGCCTCTATGAAAAATCACTTAGAAGATGCAGTAAGCCAGGAGACAAGATATTGGATCTCTGTGGAGGGTCAGGCAGTTTGCTTGTGGCATGCGAGTGTCTCAAGCGTAAAGCATATATAGCTGAGTACGAACCAGTATTCTGCCAGCTCATCATTAATAGATTTAAAAAACTTAATCCAAATGAAAAAGTTACAAAAATCAATTAAACACGGAATGATATTCAAGCTCGGTGATCATATTCTCGGGTGTGGTGACAGTAGAGAAAAAGAATTTGTCGCTAAGGTTGTCGGTAAACAAAAAATTAAGGCCATCATCACGGATGTTCCTTACGGTATCGAAGCAACCGAATCCAAACGAAACTTTCAGAAATTGAAGAAAGACAAAGTTATTGAAAATGATCACCATCAAAGTGACGAGGAATATGTGAAGTTCACAGAAGACTGGCTCATGGCAATTACTCCACATCTTGAAAAGAAAAATGCCTTGTACATTTTTAACAGTGACAAGATGATATTTGCTCTCCGAGAAGGAATGCTAAAGGCTAGATGTAAATTCGCACAGCTCATTGTCTGGGTAAAAACTCATGCTGTCATTGGTCGATTAGATTACGCCCCAATGCATGAACTTATTGCATACGGATGGTTTGGCACGCATGAATTTTTGAAGTCAAAAGATAAGAGTGTGATTGTCTATCCAAAACCCAACAAAAGTCCGTATCACCCGACTACAAAACCAGTTGCTCTGATTCGTCACCTCATTCTAAACAGCACAAGAGTCGGTGATGTAGTGTTCGATGGATTCATGGGTTCAGGTACAGCCCTTCTTGCATGTGAACAGACAAAAAGAAAGTGTGTCGGTATTGAGTTTGATCCTGAATATGTTGCTACAACCATTTCCAGATTTGAAAAATTAACAGGCATTAAGGCTATACAGATATGAGAAATGAGACTATTAAAAAAAGACAGGACGCTGATAAGAAACTCCTTATTGAGCAGTTAAAGAAAACACCCATTGTTCAACTTGCATGTGAAAGGTGTGGAATATCTCGCACTACCTACTATCAATGGAGGAAAGACGATGAGCAGTTCCGCAGAGACTCAGATGATTCAATGAAAGATGGCAAAGATATAATCAGTGACTTAAGCGAGTCTCAACTCATTACTCTGATAAAGGAGAAAAACTTTCAAGCTATACAGCTTTGGCTTCGTCAGCATCATCCAGAATATGGAAATAGACTTGAAGTGAAAGCAAAAATTGAAAAAGAAGATCCACTCACACCTGAACAAGAAGCTCTCATACGTGAAGCGTTGGGTATAAAGGAAAACGCAACAGAAAAATCATATGAACAATCCTCATAATCACGATGTAGAAATTGAACAAGAAAAGCTTAATCTGATCGTCAAAGATCAGCGTATTCGACGTGAACTCACCAAAGCCTGTCACCACTGGTTCTTCCATGTATATTTTGCTCACTACGTGAAATATAAAACTGCACGATTTCAAAAAGAGTTATTTGAAGTCACTGAAGATACAAGCCAGAAGACTGTGGTCATTGAAGCCTTTCGAGGATCAGGCAAAACCACAATCATGGGTACTTCGTATGCGATATGGTCGATACTTGGAGTGCAACAGAAGAAGTTTGTCCTCATGATTGCAAAGACTGAATCTCAAGCGAGACAATATCTGGCGAACATAAAAATTGAACTGGAATCAAATACACTTCTTCGATCTGATCTTGGGCCATTTGAAGAACCTAATGACGAGTGGAGAGCAACAAGTATCGTGCTTCCGAAATACGGTGCGAGAATCACCGTAGCCTCTATTGAAAGTTCAATTCGTGGTATCAAACACGGAGCACATAGACCAGATCTCATCATCTGTGACGACTTGGAAGATTTGGATATTGTGAAGACTCAAGAAAGTCGCGACAAAATGTACAAGTGGCTCACAGGTGACATTATGCCTCTTGGAGACAAACATACGAGACTTGTAGTTATTGGTACTGCACTTCATCACGACTCGCTTATCTCAAAATTGAAGCAAGCTATCATTGAAGGTCGAATGGACGGTGTAACGAAACGATATCCTTTTTTGGATGCGAATGGTGCTTCAATTTGGCCTGAGAAATTTCAGACACAGATAGATATAGACACTCTCCGTAAATCTATACCCACGATACAAGCTTGGGAGCGTGAATATATGCTCAATATTGTTTCTGAAGATAATCAGTTGATCAGACCCGAGTGGATACAGCACTACGATGAACTTCCACCAAATGACACGGTGAGATACACAGGAATTGGGGTTGACCCCGCAATCGGTCAAAAGAGTGACAATGATTCAACTGCTATAGTATCTGGAAAAATATGTGGAAGAAAAAAAGGATTAAAAATATATATACTGCCAAACCCAATAAATGAAAAGATGGATTTTACCGAGACTATATCCAAAGTGAAGTCGCTTTCTAGATTGTCAGGCAACGGTCTGCCCGTTCACCTGTGGGTTGAGTCCGTCGCATACCAACAGGCAATCGTCGATCAACTACGTTCTGACGGATATCCTGCCAAAGAATGGAAGACTGGTGGTTCAGACAAAAGAGCAAGATTATCTCTTGTTTCAGCACATATACAATCTGGAGCAGTTCTCTTTCCAAGACATGGTGCAGAAAAACTGATTACTCAACTTATAGGATTTGGAAATGAAACACACGATGACTTATGTGATGCTCTAGGTATTTTGGTCTTAAGTGTTATTGAGCAAGATTCTAGAATGAACAAAGGATACTTCACCTTGTTTGATGAAAAACTCCTAAACCAAAGTTACAGTGAAAGAATCCCCATGTACGGAGATGGAATGTTTGGTGTGATATTGGCAGATGCAAGAAGAACTCACTCAACCATCATTCTTCGCACCAAAGAAGCGGCTGAAATACTTTACTCTGAACCAACGAGTGATGCGGATACGGTAGCGAGAAAAGTAGTCGAGCTTGCACTCAAATATGATGTACCACTTTCAGACCAAAATATATTTATAGATAACAGCGGAAGTGGAATTGAGTTGTGTAGGCTCGTGCAAAAACACGCTGAAGGAAAATTCATACTGGACAAGTATGAGAATCATCAGAGATATGGACTAGATGTGAGCTACAGATATATGTACAACGACGGAAAGTATGCAGATATCTACGCTTCAGGATTTGGAAAGTTAAAGAAGTGGTTAGAGAATGGAGGAAAGCTTCTTAACCGACTGAGGTTTGACGATCTTCTGTACGTTGTATGGAAAGATCGTGATGGATTAATGCAAATTATTGATAGAGAGAAACTGACAGAAGATGGAATTGATCTATCTATTTGTGATGCGTTGGGAATGACGTTTGTGTGGGAGAAAAGATGCAATAACTATCCAATTGAAGATTATGAGGAAGAACTGATGTACCCTGAGATAGGGGTATAGCAAAATTACAATACCTATTGACATATATGTATATATTTGTTATACTATACGTAGTTCTTTCACAAGTAATTCACTGTTGAGACTAGCTTTTTGAGCCTTAATTAAGGGTTTAAAAAGCTAGTCTCAATCTGAGGCAAGTCGCCAACCGACGATTCGGTACACCAAAACACAGGAGATGATGTCGATGAAAAAGCAATTGAACACGTCTGCACTGGTGACCGCAGACAGTCCGAAAGGACAGAGAGCCACCGAAACGTTCCGCGCCCAATACAACAAGGCGGGGCTCAACGACGAAAGTGCACAGCGCCTTAACGAGAATCCTGGTTTCGCCGAGTATCTCGCAGAAGGCATCCGTCGCTTCTCTGCCAAAGCGCCCGACTACGGTCTGGCCCAGTCAATCCTCGGGACGGATTTCATTACGCCCGAGGAAGTCAGCAAGGCTCGCCCGAGCATCGTCTATACCGATGAACAGATCACGGCACTCGCCGAAAGTCTGCCGTCGGAAGACATGCTCAAGTGGTGCAAAGAAAACGGTTATGCCGTCATGCCTGCACCGCCGACAGCGATGTCACTGCTCGATGTTCGTGAAATCAAATCCACACACTTCTACTCGGAAACGGGTGGTTGGTATGCGGATCAGAAGTTTGCTCGCGAAGACAAAACGTCGTTCGGATGGCTCGCCATCAAGAAGACGCCAGTCACAAACTCGACCAGCAAAAACTGGGACGAGCAGAGCAAGCTTCTCACGGCACTCGAGCACGTTCCGAACGCTGCCGAAATGAGCTGGTTCATCACGACCTACTTCGAGGTCCGTGGTATCCGACTCTTCGAAAGCGTTTACGTTCGGACTTCGAGTCTCGACTCGGACGGTGGCCGTGTCCTCGTCGGCCGCTTCGATTCCGGGGGTCTCCGCGTCAGCGACTACTGGGGCGACGTCCGCCGCGACCACCTTGGGGTCTCGGCCAGCAGGAAGCAGTGAACCTTGAACCCTTGAGAGCTTGTCTCTCTTGAATACTTGAGCCTCCGCGAAAATTTTTTTTGCGGAGGCTCTTTCATTTTTATACTATTAACGCTAATATATTTATATCTTGCTAATGTAACTTGGGTCACGATTCAAGTTCGCGAGATATCTCACCTGAGGTATCGCCAGAGTACTAGTGGTTTACGGATCACGGTAGAGTGCGATTAAGGATAGAGAGAACTTCTTGCTCGTTTCTCGTGGAGGTGTTTCAAAACTGCTCCTGAATTAAATTCAGAGATGGGAGGATATAGAGCTGTAAAGGCTAGTAAACCTAGAGTCTCGGTGACATAGATGGGAACGAGCAATATCTCGACTCGGACGGTAACCGTGTCAACGTCGGCAACTTCGATTCCAAGGGTCTCAACGTCAACAACTGGAACGACGACAACCGCAATGACAACATCGGTCTGTCGGGTGCCAGGCAGTCATAACTCTATCTTGAGAAAACCCACATCATGTGGGTTTTCTATTAACGCTCTTTAGTGGACTTTATCCACCCTCCAAGCATTCTTCCTATCTCATCAAGATTTGCTTCGATGATGACATATTTCTTTGCATCAATTGCTTTGACATCTTTCATTAGTCGAATACAAACTCGTAGAAAATTCAACTTAACGCTAGTCTTTTCTAAAGTCGGTAATTTTTCTAGCTTTGACTGTTGGCTTGCAAAGAGAATTCCTTCCAAGACTTCGATTAATAAGCTCTCGCATTTTTGCCAGAGAGTATATCTATCCTGTTTCGGTACTGATAATCGGAGCGTGTAAAAATCCTTGTACAAATCGTAAGACTTTTTAAAGATTGGTATATCTAATTCGTTCATAAATGAAATTTTATAAAGATTTATATTGGTTAATAATTTCT
>CAYORS010000002.1:0-66505 GCA_964406475.1 uncultured Candidatus Saccharibacteria bacterium | reverse complement strand
GACCTGAGGAGACTCGAACTCCTGACCCCCTCATTGCAAATGAGGTGCTCTACCAGCTAAGCTACAGGCCCTTCATATCAATCTTTCAAACAATAACCATAATACTATATCATATATGAAAATCAAGCACAAAGATTGCCTTTATGGGTTTTTTGATTTATACTCGACTATGTGGAAAGTGAAAAAATAAAGAACAAAACACTCCAAACAGCACCCACAACAAAAGAAGAACTCGTTTCATTTGCGTTTGAGGTTGGTTCAGCCATAGCACTTCCACTTGTCATCTTTGCGCTTGGCGGACGAATGCTCGATAGGCAATTCGACACTTCTCCTCTCTACCTTATTATTGGACTGCTTTTATCTCTCGTCTCAACAGGAATCATCATCTGGAAGAAAGTTAAAACATTTGTGTAATCAGTCTTCGATCTTAGTATTTAAATTAGATATTAGAATTTAGAAATTTTATTATATGCATATATCAATCGCATCAGAAAAACTATTTGAAATAGCAGGATTCCCGATCACAAACACACTCATCACTTCATGGGTAGCGCTTTTTATAATTGTCATCCTCGCAATTGTCTTTTCACGTAAGATTTCTAATGTTCCAGGGCGACTCCAAGCACTCGGCGAGATAGTACTCGAAGAATTCATGAATTTCATGAGTGTATTCGCCACCTCTCGAGACGTCGTCAAAAAATTCCTCCCTCTCGTTGCAACTATTTTTATATTTGTACTTACATGTAACTGGGTGGGTACACTCCCTGGTGTTGAGTCTATTGGATTCCATGAGATCGAGGATGGTCAAGAAGTTTTCGTCCCGCTTTTCCGTACTGCAAACTCTGATATCAACATGACCCTCGCACTTGCGATTATCGTAGTTGTCGGTACTCATCTCGTAGGACTCCGTACTCTCGGCAAAGGACATGTAGGCAAGTTCATCGTCAATCCGCTCAAAAACCCAATAGGATTTTTTGTTGGTATACTTGAGCTTATCGGCGAGGTATCACGTATCATCTCTCTCACATTCCGACTGTTTGGAAACATCTTTGCTGGTTCAGTACTTATGCTCATTATTTCTTTCCTTGCACCATACATTATCCCTATCCCATTCCTTGGTCTCGAACTTTTCGTAGGATTCATACAGGCTCTCGTATTTTCAGTACTTGCGATGATGTTCTTCTCAAGCTCAGTTGAAATGCATGGAGACCACGACGACTCGCACCACGAGGCGCATTAAAAAACACAACCCGAGGGGTTGTGTTGTGTTCAAAACTAAGCAGGAATTGCAATGAGTGTAATGAAACTCTCAGGAATCAAAGAGCGCGGTGTAATGCATGTCATCTTCCCTCCAGGGAAGAAAAAGTGATACCCGGTGTGGTTATCACCAAAAAGAATGCGAGGGATGGAAACATTATGAGCACATTCTCTGACATAGCTCCGAACCTTAGTGGGAGCAGTCACGTAGCCAACAAGGACAACACTTGGAGTATCTCGCAAAGCATCTCTCACAGATTGAGCTGACACAGAAAGTCTGTCCCGATGAAGGACATTGACCTTAACGAATCGATAGGCGACCCCATCAATCACCTCATCGGGTGTGTCGGTATTTTCGACCGTAAACCCAAAAGATATCGAGCAACTCAGAGCCGTTACTTTAAAAGGATCAAATTTTGACATAAGCTAAAACAAGGTTCACCAGACGTTCATCGTCTAGATTTACTAATCATGACTTTACCACAAGATGTAGTGGCGTCAATATATTAAAAAGGCACAGTCTCTAAAAGACCGTGCCAAACAACAGAGACCCATCACACCTTGACGTATTTGACCGCGTCCCAGAAGAGCGAGACAAGGTATTGATCAAGATAGACCAGGTCTTCATCTTCCAAAACCCCCTTAAAGGAAAATGGATAGAGAAGATGAAAATCACTTCCAAAGGTTTTGCGCCACATTGAAATATGGCCTTTTATCCTCCTCTTGTCGCTTGGAGGCAAGAGTTCTCCGAGACTCTGTGCGATTGACTCTTTCTCCTGTCCGTCGTTTACAAAGATTATCCTTCGAACCAAAGTGGCAGCCACGTCATCACAACACAAGTTCAAAAAGCGTTCCAGAGCGCCTTCGAGACGATGCCAGACATGATCACGTAGATGCAACTCACTAATGCGCGCCTGGTCAAAGATAGTTCGTTCTAATTTCATAATGGTAGGTAGATTCAAATAACAGTTCAAAAGTATACTACATACAATCCATAATTGTGTCAATTTATTTTATACAATTGTTTTACAAATACGCAACCCCCATCCCCTCTTTTGTTTTTATAGTTTTTTTGCTATTATACTCACATATTAGACCTTTTGGTCTGTTATTTATTAGTAATAAGTTTTTCAAATAAATTTATGGAAGAAGTATCAAACCTTAAACCTTTCGCAGCTGCGCTTGCAATCGGTATTGGAGCACTAGGACCAGCATTAGCAATCGGTAACCTCGCAGGTAAAGCAATGGAGTCTATCGGACGAAACCCAGAATCAGCTGGTAAAGTACAATCAGCGATGATCCTCGCTATCGCCTTTACTGAGGCTATCGCGGTGTACGCCCTCGTTGTTGCTCTTATCATCATGTTCGTATAGTTAATCCACTTTATCTTTCTTGATCTACATATATGTATTGAATAGAGAGTTATCTCTATTCAATACTCTCGTGGATTTTGTTCTTGATACAGTTATTAACCACCTAACAATATATTATTATGGAATCAATCCTCCACTCGCTTGGAATAGAATGGAAACTCTTAATCGCCCAAATGATCAACTTTGGAGTTTTGGCTTTTGTTCTGTTTAAGCTTATCTACAAGCCACTTCTCGAAGTTCTCGACAAGAGAGAAAAGATGGTCAAAGACGCAGAGGCAAAGTCTTCTTCAATCGATGACAAAATGGCAGAGATAAAAGCGTTGGAGGAAAAAGTGATTTCTGAAGCACGAAAAGCGAGCGACAAGCTCATTCGTGATACAGAACATTCAGCAAAAGAGCTCAAAGAGAAGCTTTCCAAAGAGGCAGAAGCTCATGCAGAAAAGATAGTCAAAGAAGCAGAAAACAAGCTCCGTGGCGAGGCAGAAGCACGTGATGCACAGATCCGCAAAGAGATTAAACTCGTTGTTGCGGGTGCAATCGAAGCTACAGTTGCAAAATACCTCGACAATAATGCCAAGCAAATGCTTGTTGACGAAGCGAGTGCAGAAGCTCAAAAAATCGAATCATTCGTATCTAAACACTAATCTTTTCTACCGGGATGAAAATTACTACCAAGCAATACGCATACATACTTGACGAGGCTTTGCAAAAGCAAAGCTCAGGCGATCACAAGGCAGTCATCAAGGATTTTGTATCTCTCCTAGCCTCTCATGGCAAAATCTCAAAGATAAACGAAATCATCGTTCATTGGAACAAGGTATGGAATAAACGTAACGAGAGCATTGACGTCATCGTCGAGACAGCAGATGGGAGCGACGTAGCAATACCATCTCATATTGCAGGCAAGAAAGTCCTTAAAAGTATCAAAACAAATCCAGCTATCATTGGTGGAACAGTCATCAAGATCGGAGATTATATAGTAGACAACAGTATTGCATCAAAGATAAACGCCCTAAAAAAATAATTTTAATATTAATAACCCCATTATCATGCACAACAAAGAATCAATAATCGAAACAATCAAAAACGAAATCGCGCACTTGAAGACTGATGCGAAAGTATCTCATGTAGGAGAAGTCGTCAAAATATCTGACGGAGTAGTCACCATCAAAGGTCTCTCTGAAGTCAGATACAATGAGATGGTGGAGTTTACTGATTCAAAAGGTAATAAAGTGCTAGGGGTAGCACTCAACCTTGAGGAAGATTTTGTTGGTGCAATTCTTCTTGGTGA
Organism: uncultured Candidatus Saccharibacteria bacterium; assembly: GCA_964406475.1. Classification (GTDB taxonomy): domain Bacteria; phylum Patescibacteriota; class Minisyncoccia; order Phycocordibacterales; family CAIRYW01; genus JAQBQZ01. Next base: position 62,584 of record CAYORS010000002.1, on the reverse strand, counting down.
CGGGGCGCACATCAAAGAAGGAACAACTGTTCGTAACACAGGCAAGATTCTTTCTGTTGCTGTCGGTAATGACATCATTGGACGTGTGGTTGGTGGACTCGGAGAAGTAAAAGACGGTCTCGCACCAATCAATCCATCTACTGCAAAGGAATATCCACTTGAGAAGATTGCTCCTGGAGTTATTACACGAGAGAGTGTTTCTACACCAATGCATACAGGTATCAAAGCGATTGATGCCATGATCCCAATCGGACGTGGACAAAGACAACTTATTATCGGCGACCGACAAACAGGAAAGACAGCTATCGTAATCGATGCAATCATCCATCAAAAACATGAAAAGAATCCTACTATCTGTGTGTATGTTGCCATCGGACAAAAAGAATCAAAAGTTGCTCAAATAGTAGAAAGACTCAAAAACGCAGGCGCAATGGATTACACTGTTGTTGTCTCTGCTGCAGCATCCGATCCTGCCGCTCTCCAATATCTCGCACCATTTACAGGATGTACAATCGCAGAGTACTTTAGAGACTTAGGCAAGGACGTTCTCGTTGTGTACGATGATCTCTCAAAGCACGCATGGGCATACAGACAAATCTCTCTTCTCCTCAAGCGTCCACCAGGTCGTGAAGCGTATCCTGGAGACGTGTTCTATCTCCACTCACGACTTCTCGAGCGAGCAGGTCGCCTCAACAAAGAGTTCGGTGGTGGTTCTATCACCGCTCTCCCAATCATCGAGACACAACTCGGAGATATTTCTGCTTACATCCCTACTAACGTAATCTCAATTACAGACGGTCAGGTCTTCCTCGAAACAGAACTCTTCTTCAAAGGTATTCGACCAGCGATTAACGTGGGACTCTCTGTATCTCGTGTGGGTTCTGCAGCTCAGACAAAAGCAGTCAAGAAAGTTGCTGGTGGTATGAAGCTCGACCTTGCACAATTCCGATCACTTGAAGCATTCGCACAGTTCGGATCTGATCTTGATGCAGGAACACGACGACAGCTTACACGAGGACGTATCCTTACCGAACTCTTGAAGCAACCACAATACGCAAGCCAACCGTTCGAAGAACAAGCTATCGTAATATACGCTGCAACAAAAGGATTTATTGACACACTCGAGGTTTCAAAGGTAAAAGAATATGAGACAAAGCTCGTAGCGTTCCTCAAGGAGCGACACGCAAAACTCATCCAGACAGTTCGAGACGAAGCGCAATTCTCAGAAACAACAGAAGCTACACTTAAAGAAGTGTTGAAAGATTTTACAGAAAATTATTTTAACAAGTAATTCAGACTATCTATAATTCTTACTACTTAATCTTATTCAAATGGCAGGCTCTAGAGCAATAAAAAGCAGAATCAAGTCAACCAAAAACATTCAGCAAATCACAAAGGCGATGCAGTCTGTTTCTGCTGTCAAAATGCGCAAGAGCGAAGCCGCAGCACTCAAGGGTCGATTTTATGCACTCTATGCTCTCGACATACTCGCAAAGATAGAGGCACACACAAAGACCGATATCAAGTCTCTCTCACCTTTCTTTACATCAAACGACGAATCATCTCGCAACTGTCTCGTTGTTATAAGTTCTGACAAGGGACTTGCTGGGGCATTCAACTCAAACGTCATCCGTAGATCAGAGGAGATTATTAAGTCTTCTACACTCCCTACCGACATTGTTGCAGTAGGTAAAAAGGGGCGTGATTTTTTCTCACGAAAGGGACTTACTATTATTAAAGATTTTGAAGGTGCGGGAGACCTCGCAACACTGAGTGAAGCAGAAAAGATATCGTCTTTTGTTATGGATCTCTACAAGGAGAATAAGTATAAAAAGATTGATATCGTATTCACAAACTTCATCTCTGCTCTCAAACTCGAAGTAATCCATCGTCCACTCCTCCCACTCAGTGAGAGTACTTTGAGACAAGTGGCAGAAAACATTATCCCAAAGACAGGTAAATTCTCTGATGTAAAGAATGATTCGATGCCGAAAGTTTCGGAATACAAGTTTGAACCGTCTCCTGAGGAGATGGTCACAAAGCTTGTTCCAAAACTTGTGGAACTCGAAATCTTCCATAGTATTCTCGAAGCGAACGCCTCGGAACATTCTGCCCGTATGGTCGCCATGAAGAACGCATCAGAGAACGCCAAAGAGATGATAGGTAAACTCACAATAAAATACAACAAAGAACGTCAGGCACAGATTACAAAAGAACTTATCGAAATCACATCAGGCAAAAACGCATTAGAATCAAGTGAGTAATTAACAACAATTAAATTATAAATAACCAAAAGTATATGAGTGAAAAAAATATAGGAAAAATAATTCAAGTAATCGGTCCAGTAGTCGACGTCGAATTCAACGAAGGTATGGTACCAGAAATCTACACTGCACTCCAAATCAAAAATGGAGATGAAACTCTTGTACTTGAGGTTGCATCACACCTCGGAAACGGCCGAGTAAAAGCTGTTGCCATGGGTCCTACAGACGGTCTCAAGCGAGGTGACGAGGTGCTCGATACACATGCCCCGATCTCTGTACCAGTAGGAAAAGAAATCTTGGGTAGAATGTTCAACCTCCTCGGAGAGCCGATCGATGGTATGCCAAAGGTTGAGACAAAAGAGAGATGGGCTATTCACCGAAACGCTCCAGACTTTACAGAGCAATCAACAGAAGTCAAAATCTTTGAAACAGGTATCAAGGTTATCGACCTTATTTGTCCGTTTATCAAAGGAGGTAAGATTGGTCTCTTTGGAGGTGCGGGTGTGGGTAAGACAGTGCTTCTCCAAGAGCTCATCCGAAACGTTGCGTCTGTACACAAGGGATACTCAGTATTCGCTGGAGTTGGAGAGCGTACTCGTGAAGGAAATGACCTCTACCATGAAATGAAAGACTCAGGAGTGCTCGGACAGACAGCTCTCGTGTTTGGACAAATGAACGAAGTTCCTGGTGCACGACTCCGAGTAGCTCTCGCTGGACTTACTATGACTGAATACTTCCGTGATACAGAAGGTAAAGACGTTCTCTTCTTTATCGACAATATCTTCCGATTTACACAGGCTGGAGCAGAGGTGTCAGCTCTCCTCGGACGAATGCCTAGTGCCGCTGGATATCAACCAACACTTGCAAACGAGATGGGTGCCCTACAAGAAAGAATTACATCAACAAAGAAAGGTTCTATTACTTCTGTGCAAGCGGTGTATGTGCCTGCCGACGATGTGACTGACCCAGCTCCAGCAACAACATTCGCCCACCTCGACTCTACTATCGTGCTTTCTCGACCTCTCTCTGAGCTCGGTATCTATCCTGCTGTTGATCCACTCGACTCAATCTCAGGTGCACTTGATCCAAACATTGTTGGTGAGGAGCACTATCAAGTAGCTCGTGAAGTACAGCGAATTCTACAGCGATACAAAGACCTTCAGGATATTATTTCTATCTTGGGTATTGAAGAACTTTCTGCAGAGGACAAGCTCCTTGTAGAACGAGCTCGAAAGATACAAAAATTCCTTTCTCAACCATTCTTTGTTGCTTCACAGTTTACAGGGCGAGAAGGTAAATTCCTCACACGAGCAGAGACAGTTCGATCGTTCAAGGAGATCATCGAAGGTAAGCATGATGATAAACCAGAAAGTGCATTCTACCTTGTAGGAAGTATTGATGAAGTGAAGGCAGCGGAATAGAGATAATAACCGATTACCAAGCATCAATATACAAACAATTTTAATTACCAAGATTTAAATGATTTAAGAATTAATTCATTGAATATCGTTTGATTATTGTTGATTAATATAAAATATGGAATTAAAAATATACTCATTAGATGGAACACAATTTGAAGGAGAGGTATCTCAAGTATCTTTACCGACTGCTCAGGGTGAGATAACAGTCCTCAAAAACCACCTCCCTATTATCACACTACTACAAAAAGGAGTGATCAAATTCAATAAGGAGAGTATCTCGATAAACGGAGGCTTCGCAGAAATAGGAAAAGGTAAAGTGGTGGTACTAGTTAACTAAATAAAAATCAGATACACCACAAAATGTATCTGAGCTCTGGGTCTAGAAACCGTAGTATGCAACCCAATTCATGGAATTGGCTGTTTGCTGGTCAAAAAGAACTGATGGGTAGATAGCACCGTAGTGCTGGTGATGTATTTCTACTTGCATATAAATATAAGTATAAACAAAAAAACTAACTCATCAAGCTTTCCATACTCACCCCACCAGCCTTGAAAATAATCTGAACCTTATTTTTAGAATTTAAAGGAAAAAGCGCTCGAGAGAGAGGTGTTTTAGATTATCAGGCTACCCACAAATTTCTCACCTGCGAGATAGTGATCAAGCTCCTCGAGCTTTTTGCCGTTTATGATCGCCACTTCAAGACCTAGCTTTTCTGCTTCCCTACTTGCCACTGGATCAAATGGTGATGAAAGTCCTGGGTCCCACTTTTTTGGGATTATCTTTCTAAAGTTTTTCCAGTTTATTTGTTCTATTTTTGTTGCATTAGGGTTAGTGCGTGGGTCTGCAGTGTAGACATAATCAATATTTGAAAGATTGATAAGTTTGCTTGCCTTGAACTTCTTTGCAAGGCACACCGCCACATAGTCTGTACTTCTGCCTGGCTTCCATCCACTCGCAACAAGCACTGGCTTATTGAAGTCAACCTTCTCATCAGGCTTTTTGACAACCCTCTCTACAGCACGAGGAATAAGGACGGTCTTTAGGAGCTGAGCATTGAGCCGAGTAGAATGTATACCGAGCCAATCAACATCAACTGATCTGAGCTTTGTTATTTCCTTACCAGCATGTTGATAGTCTCGTGCAAGACGCCCACCACCACAGATAACAATAAACCTGTCACCCTTTTTGATACGTCGCTCGATGAGTGCTTTAAAATTTTTGAGGAATTCTGTGTCGATGGTGAGAGGAACAATGAGTGAACCTCCTACTGAGATAATAATTGGTGCCTTTAGTTGCTTTTTGTTTTGCTTCATATTGGTTTAGGCTATTCTAGCATATAAATACACGAGGTTCTAGTAAATCAACTACTTCGCCTCAACCTTGACTGCACCTTTACGGAGGACCACAATATTACCCTCAACAATAATCACAAGTGTTGATGGCTTGGACTTGATACGACCTTTGTCGACATAAATATCTCTACCTTACCTCCAAAGTAATTCTCCGCCTCCTCAATCGTATAGGCAGGTGTTTGACCCTCAATATTTGCGCTCGGTGCTACAAGTGGTCCTGTCTTTTTGAGAAGTGTACAAAGCCAAACACTATCTGGAAGTCGAAACGCGAGTTTGTTTGTACCGCGATGAAGATATTCAAATTTTTTATATGGACAAGGCAATATAACAGACACCTTCCCTGGCCACACTTCCCTGAGTTCTTTTAGTGGGATATTTTTAATACCAAACTTTTTCAAATCAGTAATACTCGAAATCAAAATAATACAAGGCTTACTTGGGGTTCGTTTGCGAACTTTATAAATCTTTTGAACTGCTTTTTTAGATACGGCACTGCCCACGATACCATATAAAGTATCTGTGGGCAGTACAGCAATTCCTCCGTTTTTTAAAATATGTTCAAGATTATGCTTCACAACTAATACAAACCTTTTTACGACTGAGTTCTTGTGCAGCGTTCATACTATGCTGGTAATACAGAGTTTTGACTCCTTGTTTCCACGCATCAATATAGAGAGCATTAATATCTTTTGCTGTTGCTGTCTTCGGATTGATCATAAGATTCAAAGACTGACTTTGATCAATATAAAGCTGCCTTGCAGCCGCTTGATCAATAACAGAATATTGATCAATCTCTGCAAAGGTCTTGAATACTTCTTTTTCTTCTGCTGTCAAAATATCAAGATGTTGTACAGATCCATTCATATCTCGAACAGATTGCCACACTTCTTTTGTGTTTTGACCTTTACTTTCGAGCAACTTTTCAAGAAATGGATTTTTGATTGTTACTTTCATTTTTTCAATATCCTTTACATAACAATTAGACCAGATAGGCTCCACTCCTTGTGATACTTGTCCTAAAATAAATGCAGAAGATGTGTTCGGTGCAACAGACATAGTGGTAGTATTACGCATACCATAACCCTTAAGCACTTCTGGTTCACCGTACTTTTCTGCCATTTCTTTTGATGCCTTGTATGTTTTTTCTTGTATGAGCTTAAAAATTTTGACATTAAGAGTCATTGCTTCTTGAGAATCAAAAGCAAGCATCTTACTTTGCAATAATGAATGCCATCCCAGTACCCCAAGCCCAAGTGCACGGTTTTGTTTTGCAAAATTATATGCTTTTTCCATAAAAAGAAATTCTTGTCTTTTGTCTTTGTCTGGATGATCTTTACGCCATTCAAGCTTTTCGATGAACTCACTCATTACAGCATCAAGAAAATAAGTAAGAGTCTCTACAGCATCGGTGTCTTTCCATTCTTCATAATGAAGAGCATTGATAGAAGACAAACAGCACACAAAAGACCAATCTTCATTTGAAGGAAGCGCTATCTCACTACAAAGATTACTTGCATAAATATCTAGTTTTTTATCTTTATAAACTTGAGGTTTATTGTTGTTGACATTGTCAGAAAAAAGAATGTAAGGATACCCGATCTCTGTTCTTCTTTTGATAATTTTTGCCCAAATATGTCGCTTCTTCTCATCTCCTGCAATCATATCTTCCATCCATTTATTTGTAACTGTCACAGCATTGTTGAGTCCTTGGATCTTATTGCCTTCTGTACCAATATCCAAAAATTCTTCAATGTCTGGATGTTCAACAGGAAGATATGCCGCCAAATGCCCACGACGAGTAGATCCTTGCGATACCACATCAGTCATCACATCAAAAAGCTGCATAAAGTGAACAGGTCCTGACGAGTATCCGTTGTTTGTTATCGCGGCTCCACGAGGTCGAAGTCCACCGAAATATGCAGATGTTCCTCCTCCCATCTTACTCATCATTCCTACCTCTGCGTTTGTAAACAAAATATCCCCCATGGTATCGCCAAGATATGATCCAAAACAGCTAATTGGAAGACCCTTTTTGACACCAAAATTAACCCATACAGGGGTCGAAAGTGAATAATATCCCTTTTCCATATATCCATAAAACTTATCAGCATACCCCTTTATGCCCAAAATCTTCTCCGCATGTTCTGCAATAGCACGGATTCGATCCTCAGCACTTGACCCGTCATTGATATAATCTTTTGCTAGAAATTTTCTACTATTTTCATTAAGCCAGTACATAATTGATGTGGATTTTAAATGATGATTAATTAAAACAAATCGTCTCCTGTGATACTTTCAACTCTTTTATTGTAATTGACAGATCGTTTTACAAAAAAATCTAAATGCTTTGTGGTCATTATCTCATCATCAAACCATTCTGTCTCTTCGAGGATACTATGATCGACATCAAAAAGCTTTCGAAAGCCAATCGCAGACAAAGAATTATTAAATCTGTTCTTAATAAACTCTTGAACTGTTTTTTTAGGCAAAAATTCAAGTTCCCCTTTCTCAAAAATCCAATCAAGTATACTCATTTCTGCATCATAGGCCTCTTGTGACAAATCCAAAACAGATTGCTCGTATTCTGGTGTAAACCACTCAGGATGTTCGGATTTTATAATTCGCATAAGATCAATACCAAACAAACCATGAATCTGCTCTTCTTTTGATGTTGCCTCAATGACATTAGACATTCCGCGAAAGAGCCCTTTAAACTTATTGAATGACATGATAATAAGAAACTGAGAAAAAAGAGACACATGTTCAATGAAAAGAGAGAAAAGAAGAAGTGTGCGAGAGTATTCCTTATGATGATCAGAATGTGCGTTAGAAATCGCTTTTTCAATATAATTGATTCTATTTATGATTGCTGGAATTTCTTTGACTCGTTCAAACTCGTGGTTAAAACCAAGTATCTCAAGCAAATGTGCATATGCGTCTTGATGTCTTACTTCACTTTCTGCAAAAGTGGCGCCGACTGCACCTATTTCTGGTTTTGGGATTTTTTTGTAGACATCACCCCAAAAAGTTTTTACCGATACCTCTACCTGTGCGATAGCAAGCATTGCGTTTTTGATAGCGTTTTTTTCTGATTCCGTTGTGTTGACCAAATAGTCATGAATATCAGAGGTAAAATTAAACTCGGTATGAAGCCAGTATGAGTGTCTAATCCCATCAACATACTCGAGAAGCTCTGGATATTCGTAGGGCTTTAAAGAAAGTCTTTTTTTGAAAATATCTCTTTTTCGAAGTTCTGCTCTTTTTTGTCGATAGAGAATATAAGCCTTTGCTGTCGCATGAAGATCAGACTCCATAAGACATATTTCAACCATATCTTGAATACCTTCAACAGTTGGAGTATTGTTGCCAAATTTTTCATTAAGACTTTGTATGACTTTGTCTGTAATTTTAGAAATATCTTGAACCGTTGCACTCTCACCTGATGCTTCACATGCTTTTTGGATTGCTTTTTCGATACGAATTCTATCAAACTCAACGATAGATCCATTTCTTTTTATTACAAGTTCTATAGCCATAAAAGTTCAAATAAAAATAATAATAATTAAAGTTTGTTCAATAATTTTACCTCAAAAACAACCCAATTAAAACAGTGGAAAACTAAAAAAAAGTATCACAACACATAGTTTTTTTTGAATCAATATTTTTTTAAAAAAAGAGCTATTTCTAAAGCACAAAAACAGACACAAAAACATAAGACACTGATTACTTTTGTTCGTTAATGAGTTTTTTAATTTCTTTTACCTTATCACATACCCCTTGTCTACCTCCTGCGATAATTCGAAGAATAGGTTCTGTATTTGAAGCTCGAATATTACACCAAAAATCATCAAAAATAAGAGACAACCCATCTCTCCTACTTACTTCTTTTGCAGTTGAAAGATAATTATTCTCAATTGTTTTAAGCAAAGAAGCCATATCGAGATTTTGTATTTTTATTTCCTCTGTACAAATTGTATGTTCACCCTTTTCTTGTTTCCAGTGAGACAAAGTAGTCTGAGACCTAGATAATGCATTCAAAAAAAAGATACTTGCAAAAATACCAGAATCAGCATTAAAAAAATCTTTAAAAAAATAGTGCCCAGAAAATTCACCACCCCCAAAAATACCTTGATCGCGCATCTTTTCTTTTAAAAAGAAAGCTCCAATCCGTGAAGGTACGAGATCACTTTCTGGCAAGAGCCTAAGAAAACGAATTGCTTGATAGACAAGCTCATCTACAACCACTGGTGTTTTTAGATAGCCAAACATAAATGACAAAGAGAAACAAGCATCCATCATCACACCTTCCTCATCAAAAAAAACAGCTCTATCAGCATCAGCATCGAACATAACACCGAGAGAAGCTTTTTCTTCAAGAATTGTTTTTTGTATCATAGATGATGCAGATGGTGAAAGAGGGTTGGGACCATGTGCTTTAAAATCAGGATCGATGTCGTCGTTTATAACGAAAACATCTACAGGAGTATTTGCAAAAATTTTTTTTACTAGAATCCCTGCTGGACCATTGGACGCATCAAAGACTACCTTGAGAGACTTCCTCACATCAACAAACTTTCTCAAAAAATCTATATAGAGTTGGGTATAGTTTTCGTTCATTTTTTTTCAATAACAGCTAAAACATCTTTTCCACTAAAAGGTACTGCTTTTGGGCCGACAGCTTTGACACCATTATATTCTTTGGGATTATGTGAAGCAGTAATCATCATCCCCCCCATCGCATCAAAATGATTGACTAAAAAATAAAACATCGGGGTTGTGGCAAGCCCCACAAAAACAACCTCAAATTTCTTACAAGAAGCTTCTTCCTCTTCCAAAACCCTCTTTGCATACAACGCAAGCTCGTAAGACCCATGCCTCCCATCATGCGCGATCACAATCGCACCTTGATTCCAGAGAGATATGAGAGCCTTCGTGATTGAAAGCAGCGACTCTTCATTTATGTCTTCGGGATACAGACCTCTAATATCGTATGCTTTGAAAATTTCTTTTTTGAGCATTTTATTGTATCTGAGGACATTCTTCAAAATCACAGTTAGGACCTACGCGTCCTACGGATGATCCGTCATCACAAAGCTTTGCATCAGCTGGGCAGGCGACGTTGTCTGAATTAGTTGCACTACCGTCAATAGTTATTTGAACTGGGTATTCATCTTCTGTTTTTTCTATTCCAGAATTAATATAGATCTCGGAGTCTTTTGAATAAGAATACGGTGTGGGTATTGCACCACCATAAAAACAATTAAACTCGCATCCTTGGGGATAAAAAAGTCTCTGATGAAAAAACACAGGCCACAACCACACACCAATATACACAACGACCACGCAGGCTATAAATTTAGATATTTTTTCATTATTCATATAAGTATTATACTACGAAAGTCTCAAAATTAAAGCCCAAAAAAAGTATCCATTTGTTTTCGATAATAAGCACAAACTTCTTTATCTTTGATACTTGCGTCTATGTATGGAAGCTGCCAATATCTCGCTTTTCTCTGTTGAATAATAATCTCTCTATCATCTTGAATCTCCCCAATATCGAGAAGGACCACATCACCATCTTTAGTTAAACCAAAATTTGTCGGCATCCGAAATGACAAATCGATAACACCCAAATCAAGCAGCTTAAGTGAAAAAGCAATAAAACGATCAATAATATCTTTACCTTTTTCTGTAGATATATTTTGAAAGACAACATAAAGAGGTATGCAAAAATCTTGAGTATAATCATAACCACCGAGTAAAACAGGATTTGCAAGCAGGTCTAAAGGAATCTTTCCTTTTTGTATAATCCTAAAAGAGTTTTGAACCTCTGTGTCCATACGCTTTACTTCTTGCCACATTTTAAAAATCGATGTTTTTGAATGAAACAAAATAAACAAGAAACGTGAAAATTTGTTTCTGTATTTTTTGTAGACCTTATCATTTCCCATATCATAGACTACATATTGCCAGCCTCCACCAATCTTTTTCATATTCTTAACTTGCTTGAGTCTCGGATGTTGCCGCTTCAATATTCATCCCTTCTGCTTGAGCCGCCTCAACATCTACATTCGCAGTCAAATGTGGGTCACGACAGGGTCACCAGTCTGGCTTTCACTTCTCACATTTTCACACTCCATTTGATCTGTATCTTCATTAAAAGATGCAGTATGTTCGCTTGATTGTTCCATAATTTATTTTATACAATAATAATTTTATTTATTATATCATATATACTGAACTATTTTTTAGGATCAAAAACTGACTCTTCAAACTTCTCTCCATTTATTATTCTTGAAATTTTATGAGCTCCAAAAATAGCAGGCAAAATCCCCACACCATTACATCCTAGATTATAAAGCAAAAGTGGGTTTTTAGGCTCTTCACCAATCACACGAAGATTGGTAGGTGTGTAGCACATAATACCGTGCCACTTAAAACGATATTCTAAATGGGAATCTTTTTTATCAATAACGGTTTTTTTTATAAATGCTTTAATGATGTCACCTTTTTCTTCAACAAAAGGGGCATATCGGTCATAATCTTGGGTTTCTTCGATTTGCTGTTCTGGTCCACCAAAACACACAAGATTATGGATTTCATTTTTTTCGATTTCATATGGACGACGGGTTTTGTATACATAAGGAGTGTCTGTGTACGCATTTACGTTCACACCTTGCATTTCTTCCCCTTGATCATAATACCCAAGCGCTGTTGGGGGATTTTTGAGTTCTTCAGTATACGCAGCCATATATCCTATATCACCATTTACCATATGATGAAATTTAGCATCTATATCGTCCCCAGCATTGTTTTTGATTTGTATTCTTTCAAAACCATTTGTACACAAGATCACTTTTTCACAATGAACTGTATATGTATCTTCTGGATTACCATCTTTACGATTAGTAACAACGGAAAGATTAATATCACCTTGACCGAGTGTGACCATAGCAACAGAAGAATGCTCGAGAAGTGTAAAACGACCCTTATATTGAGACAAAAGATACCCAGCAAGCTCTTCTGTAAGAAGTGCACTGTTGGTGCATCCTTTCTTTAGTGATGTTGCGGCCACATAATCAGAATCTTCTGTCTCAAGCAAAGAAAGAATGTTTGCCTGAGGCACAACTTCGTACAAACCATCAAATTCTTGTGGGAGAGGATTATTTTCTATCCATTCTGAAGCAATGAAAAGAGGTGAAATATTCCGTTCTCCATATTTACGCAGTGACACTGCTTTTAATTGATCAATAATATGATCTTTGTATTTATATCCATTATAACCAACAAAAGTAGAAACCGGTGTTTCGATTTTAGCATCCTTAAAAATCTCTTCAAGAAGAATCCAGGCAGAATTGACAGACTCTTCAGCATCATTAGCTTTTTCGAGACCATACTCTCGTACAATATCAGTAAAAGGACGCTCAAATTCTGCCACAAGCTGTCCTGCATTGTGTCCTGTTGCACCGTGAGCAACTTTATTCCCTTCGATGAGAGTGACTTGTTTGTGTGTATTTTTTAGAAGAAAGTAAGCAGTCATCACACCAGAAATCCCACCCCCCACTATCACAATCTGAGTATTCATATCAGTCACTATAATATCGACTTCACGAGTACGATGAAGCTGGTACAGCCATGGTGAATTATTTTGATGCATAAATGTTATTGATTACCCACCAATAATACAAAAAAGTATAAATAAACATATCTTTATTAGATTAACAAAGTCCATCACATACCTCAAGTTTAAGTAATGACTCCAATTCTTCTTTCACAACAGTACGATCATCCCAAGGAATCGAATCTCCTCCGATTATCATTGATTGCTCTGCACCCTTGCATGCAATAATAACCACATCTCCGGTTTTAGCTTCTTCGAGACATTTGCGAATCCCCTCTCTTCTATCTTCAATAACAAAAAGATTTTTATTTCTCGATTTGCCCGCAGCAACAGCTGCACGAGCAATATCTTCTAAAATTTCTTGTGGATCATCGTCATACGGATCAACATTTGATACAACGACAATATCTGCATTTTTACCTACAATCTCACCCATAACGGCTCTTTTTGATTTATCACGACCTCCACCTTCTGCTCCTAACAAAATAATTGATTTGGCACCTTTTTGCTTTAAAAGATTGGCTGTTTCTGTGACAAAAGTCATACTGTATTTCTCATGAGCATAATCAACAAAAAGACGAAAATCTTGACCGAGACTAATTTCTTCCATTCTTCCAGGTATAACAGAAAGATGATGTAAACCTCTTTTGATTTTTTCTTTACTTATACCAAAGATGTGTCCAATAATGATTGCAGGGAGTGCATTATATACATTAAACACACCAGGAATTTGAAGTGAGTATTTTTCTTTACCAACTTCAAATGAGACCCCATCCTTCTGAAACAAGACATTATCTGCTTTGTATGCACCCGAGAGATTCATACTGAAAGCCTCTTTGCGTGGCGCATCAAAAGAAAGAAAGAAAGGTGCATATTCGCTATCAGCGTTTGCAATGATTGTTTTGGGAAAAGGTTTATTATCAAAATATTTTGTAGCACTGTGAGATAGAGTTTCAAAAAGTTTACCTTTCATCATTTTGTAATTCTCAAATGTCTTGTGTGCATCAATATGTTCTGGTGTAAGGTTCGTGAAAATAGCAACATCATAATCAATACCAATATGACGAAACTGTGCAATCCCTTGAGATGTTGTCTCCACAATAGCACAACGACAACCTTCACTCACCATACGATGAAGGAATTTTTGTATTACAAACCTTCCTGGCATTGTCATATGAAAAGGATTCAATATTTCTGTTTCTCCAATACGTACATTTGCTGTTGTAATCACACCTGTTTTTATTCCTCCATACTCCAACACAGACCAAAGATAATTAATAGTACTTGTCTTACCTTTTGTCCCTGTCACACCTATAATAATCATTTTTTTTGAAGGAAATCTAAAAACAAAAGAAGCAATCCACGCAAGAGAAAAATGATATATGTCAAAAATTTTTTTTGGAATTATTTTTTTGAGAAAATTTTTTAGAGTATGCATCATAATATGTGTTTAATAAATTTCCTTAGTATATAGATATAATACCACAGAGGGTGTACCACTACATCAAAAAAACTATCGTGACGAAACTTTTTGCCTCCAAACTTCTTTTTGAAAACAGACAGGGTTTGCCATTCGGCACCACCTTCTTCTGCTATAGCACCGAAGTTATAAAAACAAGCACCTTGTGCTCTTGATTCTTGCATTGCTCTAAAATGCAACAAATAAGGTGCACAAACATCTCTATGTATATTAGATGAGGCTCCAAAAACATAATGAGCAACACCGGACACAATCACAATACAGTGAGACGCAAGTAAAAGCCCCTTATACCGAGCCTCAATAATAAATCCATTTTGATCTTCTTCAAGAGATTGAAAAAAGTTTGCATAATAAACATCATTATGGAGTGAAAAATTATTTCTTTCGGAAGTGATTTTCATCAAAACAAGAAAATCAGCGAGAGCTGTGTCAAAATCTTTTTTAATTATAGATATAGCAACCCCTCTTTTTTCTGCAAGACGCACAGAATATCTTGTTTTTTGATGCATATGAGACAGAATCGATTCGTCTGATCCTTGAATGTCTGTATACCATTCAAGACGTGGCTGGAAATAAGCGCCTTTATAAGAAGACAGTGCTACATTACCAAACGCTTTTTTCCATTTTTTTTCTTGAGGACCTGACAAAAGTGGAGAAGGATCAAGTCGTACAAAAACACAGTCTGTACACAGGATTTTTTTAATACTTTCTTTGAATAGATAAAGCTCTTCTTGGGATACAACATCCCAAAAAAGAGGACCATAGGGAGCATACCAATACACTTTTTTTTGAAAAAGAGAGTATTCAATAAACTGAACAAACCCTATGTTATTGTTATTTTTTTTGATCAAAAACCGAATCACATTCCTTCCTGTTTTTTTTTGAATGTCACCATAAAACCATGCTTGAGTAAGAGGTATCTTGAAAGACACATCTGGAACTATCCAGTCTTTTTTTTCTTGGATTTTGTTTAGACTAATCATTGTTTCATTATACTACAAAAACATAACTGCGCCTCACATAGACGCAAAAAGAGCGCTTCAAAGCACTCTTTTCGTAAACCGTGTCTGTGCGCCCAGTAGGATTCGAACCTACGACCATCTCCTTAAGAGGGAGCTGCTCTACCAACTGAGCTATGGGCGCATTTATGGTTCTATATACTAACAAGAAACATCTTAAAAGTCTACACAATTAAGACAAAATAAAGTATAATATTACTTCTTAATCCTTAGACACAAATACCCTATGAAAACCAATCTTACAGAAGGAAATATAGGAACACATGTTCGTAATATAGCGATCCCTGCTTCAATAGGCTTTTTCTTTAACACTATGTTTAATATCGTCGATACATATTTCGGCGGTAAACTAGGCGATGCGGCGCTTGCAGGACTCACAGCTTCATTCCCCGCTTTCTTCATTATCCTTGCCGCATCAACTGGTATATCAACAGCAACTACCGTACTCATTGCAAACTTCCTTGGTAAAAAAGATCCAGAGACAGCTAAAGCGTATTATATTCAGGGTATATTTATGGGTATTATAGGTGGACTCACCCTCACAATCCTTGGACTTGCATTTGGGAGACCAATACTAGAAGTCATGGGTCTCTCTGGCGATGTGATCACTTATGCAACGGATTATCTAAACATCATCTTCCTTGGTACAACATTCTTTATCCTTGTGAGTATACTTAACACCTATCTCAATGCACAAGGTAATACCAAAGTATTTCGAAACTTACTCATTGTTGCTTTTTTCCTCAATGTCGTATTTGACCCATGGTTTATGTATGGTGGGTTTGGTGTTCCACAAATGGGGATCCAAGGTGTAGCATTCGCAACAGTACTCGTACAGATTATTGAATGCGTTTTCCTTATTATCTACCTCAAAAAGCATCAAATTTTGAGCGGTAATATAAGAAACTTCAGTTTGAGACTGCCTATCATAAAACAAATCTTCTTACAGGCTGTACCCTCTAGTCTCAATATGATTAATATTGCTGTTGGTAGCTTTATTATCAATTATTTCATTGCATCATTCGGAGCCGATGCAATCGCTGGATACGGTGTCGCTATACGAATAGAACAAATCGCTCTCATCCCCACTATCGGACTCAACATTGCTGCACTTTCAATCATCGGACAAAACAACGGAGCTCATCGATATGACAGAATCAAAGAGACTATGAAGATCTGTATTACTGACGGACTTTATGCGCTTGGGTTTTCTATCTTTGTGACAGTATTGTTTGGACGGATATTGTTTGCTCAGTTTACAACAAGCAAAGGTATCACTGATATCGGCATGCAGTATCTCTATATTGCTCTCGGTATATTCATGGCATATGTTGTGTCGTTCGTTGGCGGTTCTGCCCTCCAAGGTATCAAATATCCAAACCGCGCACTCATCACAGGTATCATACGACAGATTGTACTCCCACTTCTTATTCTTCCTATTGTAGTACACACTTTTAACCTAGGACTATCTGCGATCTGGTGGTCACTACTAGTTATCAACTGGATATCAGCACTTGTAACACTCTATATTGCACAGATAAGTATCAAAGGGAGAGAAAAGGCTATCACTATATAATATATCTCAAAGTAAAAACTATTTTGATTTTAAGAAGTCAGAGCACTTTTTAGAAAAGCGTTTTTCTACAAGATATCGACTACCCATATGTCCGCCCTTGGCAACCAAAATGAGCTTTGGGCCGACAGCTTTGACAAATGATTCTAGTGGTTTTGCGGATACAACTTCGTCGTCTTTTGCATGAATGATTAAACATTTTGATCCATCGATTTTTTCCTGTTCTGTCGCTGGATTATAAAGTTTACCCTCTTCTATTTTTTGCCAGCCGTTTCTTGCAATACGATAGCCACAAGCAAATGCATCACTCACGAATTGCGCGAGTTTCGGGATTGGTTCGATTGTATTTTTCTCTTCACGCCAATCGAGGACAGGGCTAAATGCGATCACTTTTTTGACTCGAGAATCCTTTGAGTTAAGCAGTACCGCTGGTCCGCCAAAACTTCCACCGACCAATACAATTTCTGGATTTTTTATTACGTATTTTTGACCCGCCCATAATTCCACAAAACCCGTCTCAAGTTCGTCTATAACATCTTGTATATCTTTATGGGGGGATTTCTTGAACATAAGACCTCCACTTTCCCAGCTCCCACGATATCGCGGAACAAAAATCCAGAAACCCTTTTTTGTATATATGTCAAAGAGACTTTCATATCGAGATTTCTCAGGATAGCCGGGCATACCGCCACAGAGAATAAGGACCTTGTTGCTTGGTTTCTTGGGCATAACAAACTCTGCCACAATCTCTCCTTTAAATTTTGTTCTAAATATGTTCATATGTATTGATTATTGATATAGAGAGGAATATACTGTTAGTAATGAAAAGTTCTCATGCTCTTTCAACTCTCAGCAAATGGGTGGGCATAATGACCTCAATTATATTCACGACAATATGCTTCGTGATATTCGGTCAGACAACACCACCAAGTTTGAATAATAGCAACAAGTAGAGCCACGCGTTTGCCTGGCTCTATTTTTTTGTCATACTGTCCAAGACCTTTTTGATTGCGATCATATAACACGCAGTTCGCATATCAATATTCCGCTCTCCTCGCAGAGCAAAGCAGTCATCACCATTCATCATACTATAACAATCATCAAAAGCCTTCTCGATAGTGGTTTTGAGTTTGTCGAGAACATCCTCCTTTGTCCATTTCTCGTTATGTATGTTTTGATACCATTCAAAGTACGACACCGTTACCCCACCGCTATTTGAAAGTATATCAGGGACAAAAATAACCCCCTTGTTATGTAATATCTCATCCGCTTCTGGTGTGAGAGGCCCATTTGCCATTTCGATAATAAACTTCGCCTTAATATCATAAGCATTATCCGTGGTAATGACGTTTTCAAGAGCTGCGGGTACGAGCACATCTACATCGAGCACAAGCAACTCTGCGTTAGAAATCTCTTTAGCATTAGGATATCCTTTGAGACTGCCACTCGCCTTTTTGTACTCGAGCACAACTTGCGGATCAAGCCCATCACTGTTGTAAATAGCTGACTTCGAATCAGACAGCGCAACAATCTTGAAACCGCTTTCAAATGCCTTCTTGGCAAAATATTCACCAACATTACCCAACCCCTGTATTGCAAGCGTGAGACCATCGATCGAGATCGAACGAGCACTGATGAGCTTTTGCAAAACAAAAACTCCACCATAACCTGTAGCTTCAGTACGCCCCAAACTACCGCCAGAAGAAAGAGTCTTGCCTGTGAAGGTAGCAGGCTCTCTTGAACCAGTAATATTTGAATATTCATCTACCATCCAATCCATAATCTCGGGAGTAGTGTACATATCTGGTGCTGGCACATCTTTGTGTGGACCGATTACATCTGCAATAGCTCGTATAAAGCTTCGTGACAGATTCTCAAGTTCTGTTTTGGAAAGTGTCTTTGTATCAACAATAACACCACCCTTACCTCCTCCAAAAGGAATGTCAGCAACAGCACATTTCCAGGTCATCCAGCTTGATAGAGCTTTTACCTCTGATTCTGTAACCTCGGGACTAAAACGTAAACCACCCTTGTATGGACCACGAGCATTGTTGTGTTGAGATCTGAAACCGACAAATGTCTTTATCTCACCTGTATCCATAGTGACTGGGAAATTCACCCTGACCACTCTCTGTGGTTCGAGTATTCTCTCAAGTGTAGAAGGACTGAGTCCCAAGAGAGACCCTGCTTTTTTGATTTGTACAACTGAACTTGCGAATGGATCGTTTTTCATAGCATGTATTTTAGATAAGTATTAATACGAGTGTAGTAATGTAGAACAAGACAGTCCCCCATGCAACATCAACAAGTGTCACCACAAGATTCCATTTGTCGAAAAGTGCAAAGTTAGTGAAGTCATAAAACATATATACAAGAAGTCCTAGGAGTGCACCATACAGTGACGCGACAGAGATACTCTCCCCAGCCTGCACAAGATTCCTCACTTGCGGAAGTACAAATACCACAAGCATCACTGCACCCGCAATGTAGACAAGCGCTGTTGGAATAAGTCGTGGCATAAGATTACCTTCTGGACTAAATCTCAAAAAATCTTTGAGATTGTCTTTGTAAAACTGAGTCATAAATCCCCCAATCCAAACAAGATCGAGTAGAATAAGTAAAACAAACGCAACTGCATATAGTTTGATACTCATACGTTTTGAAATTAGTGTTATGCTATAATTATAACATTATCAGCAATATTACACATAATGAACATACACCCAATTGTTGTACACTTCCCGATCGCACTTCTCACCCTGTACAGTGTTGTCGAGCTCATAAAGTCAAAAAATATCGTTCTAAAATACAACTTATTCTACTCGAAGGCGCTTCTACTCATCACAGGAACAGTGGGCGGATACTTCGCTCTACAGACTGGTGATATCGCATCACACCTCCTCAAAAGCCGAAGTAGCATTCTCCGCTTCCACGAGATGTTTGCACAGATGAGCATAATGCTTTATTCATTTCTCTCTCTGGGATATATCCTAAAGCTCAT
Source organism: uncultured Candidatus Saccharibacteria bacterium (assembly GCA_964406475.1). Taxonomy (GTDB): domain Bacteria; phylum Patescibacteriota; class Minisyncoccia; order Phycocordibacterales; family CAIRYW01; genus JAQBQZ01. Next base: position 42,852 of record CAYORS010000002.1, on the reverse strand, counting down.
TGAGCCATATCTCGAGAAAAGAAACTTCAAATACATAGAAGCTGTAAGAGTTGTGACCACAATCATACTTTCTCCAATTGTATCGATAAGTGTTGCAATTATAGCGCTTACCACACTCTCTATTACAGGAGGTCTCGGAGGAATACTTGTGTACGGACCTAATGCAGACTTCGTCACAAAAATACTTTATTCAATATTTAACATTCAATAATAATCATGAAAAAACATCCTCGCTACTTTATGAGCGGGGATGTTTTTGCTTTCTCTTCTACATTTACAAGCTCAAACTTAATCCGTCCTATGAGTCTGTTATCTTCGGTGACGACATTGACCCGCCAGAGTCCTGGCACCGCACTTTGTTTAAGCGAGTACAATCTATACCCATCCTGTCTCCCACCTTTTATCGGGACCACAACATTACTCTGATCAATCCAAGACGATGTCTCCTCATTATACTTCTGCCAATTGTGAATCACCGTAGTATTGAGATCGACTGGTGAATACACAGCAGTCAAGACATATATAGGCTCTCCAGCGAAACGATGAAAGATCTTTTTTGACCTGAAATAATCATACCAGGCACTCGACTCCTCCACTTCGACAAAATATCCTCCGTCACCCTTTTTTTTGAGGTCATGGTAAACTCCAATATCCTTTAGGAGGAGTGGCAAAGGTGGGATGATGTTAAGGAAATAAAATAAATTCAAAAGCCCAAGCACCACGAGAGCACTCATTCTCACTCGCCATTTCAAGAGTTCATACCTCTTCTCTGAAACAATACGGATAATAAGGACAAATACAATATAGACAATAGTTGCAATCAAAGTACTCACCACAAAGACCCATCTCTCAATAGAGTTAAAAATAGTAGGAATAACTATTGTTGCATAGGAAAGTAGCGCAAAAAAGAAAACACTGAGCCTCACATTGAGTCTGCTGTAATACCTTTTCCATATTTCGTTACCGAGAAAATACAAGAACAAAAGAGTGAGAAACGGCCAGCTCGACTCGAAAGTAGCACTACGTGTATAGAAGACAACAAACGCACTGAAGAGTCCTCCGAGTGCAAACTGCATCGCAAACATAAACCAGAAGTGAAGTCTCCCAGGGACACTCTCCTTTATAAGACCCTCCTCACATGCAGTAAGCAAGAGAATACAAAGTCCCGCCAAAACGAGATACATTGTGAGTACAAGCTTGTCTGCAAGCGCATCCACTCGCCCAAGCGAAAGGTTGTCCAAGATAAATCCAAACACAAGCGCAAGAGAAGAGATATGGTTCTCATATCGCTCATACCAAGTCTTGATGCGCCCACTATTTATGATATTAAATATGCGCTCGAGCATTGCTTGTTATTGTGCTTTTGTACCGCGTCCAAAGAGCATAGTGATAAGCGATAGAACAATAGAAAACAAAAGCGCAGACCAAAATGAGCTGACATAAAAATCAGGCACAAGCCAGTCAGCAAATAAGATGAGTCCCGCATTGATAAAAAGCGAAAAGAGTCCTAGAGTTACAATATTGATCGGAAGTGTAAGTACAAAGATAAAAGGCTTGATAAATATATTGATAAGTCCGAGCACAAGCGCAAGAATGAATGCACCAAGGAGATTCACCTCAACTCCTGGAATAAGATATGACGCAATCATGATAGATACCGCTCCAACAACCCAATGTTTTATGTTCATAAAAATATTTATTTAATTTTCTTATTTTGCAACAGTATTATATTGACTAGACATCACTATAGTAGCATAAACTATAGTGAAAATATATAATATTAACACCACCTGCTAAATTCAAAATTTTATTATTAGTTTGTAAAACCGAGTATAAACATAACACTTTTAGTCAATGTAAATAATTTTATGAAGGACAAACGAGATATTAATAAACCAAAACAAAGAAGCAACCTAAGAAAATTTCTAGGTGAAAATTTTTTTATTCTAAAACGACAAATCCATTGGTTATTTAATAACAATAATTTCGCCTTGATTGATCAAAATATTAAATACAAGTACTCATTAACCAAGCATAAATCTTTTTTGTTACGACCTTTAAAAGATGTAGACATGTACTTGCAATATAATAAAGTAACCAATCTCAAGATAGCCATTGGTTGTATCAATAGGGTCATTATTAAACCGGGACAAACATTTTCATTTTGGAAACTTGTCGGCAAACCCACTAAATCAAAAGGCTATCTTGAGGGGATGACTTTACATAACGGTAGAGTCTCTAAAGAGACAGGGGGTGGACTTTGTCAATTGGGAAATTTACTTTATTGGATGGCATTACATACACCACTGACAATAAAAGAGCGTTGGAGACATGGTTATGATGTATTTCCAGATATAAATAGAACAATCCCTTTTGCTTGTGGAGCAACCTTATCCTACAACTACATTGACCTTCAATTGGAAAACAAAACAGCAAACAGTTTTCAAATCAGCTTATGGCTTGATGAAGAATACTTAAACGGAGAAATAACTAGTGACGTAAAATCAGAAACAAAATATGAAATTTATGAAACAGACCATATATTTAAACAACAATGGTGGGGTGGTTATACAAGACATAATAAAATTTGGAAAAAAATCACCAATATTATTAATAACTCTACAATTGAAGAACTTGTAGCAGAAAACAATGCAATCATGATGTATGATCCACTACTCGAAAAGTAATACCTAAAAATCTAGCAACCCATAAATCAAAATATTAATTCATCTCTTCAGCTTCTCAAAATCATTTTTTCTTTGACTTACAAGTTCTCTTATTCTTTGGAAAAGATCAGGATACACAACATCGAATTTTGAAGCGTTGTTTTCAATATCCCAATGAACAACTTTTGGATTGGATTTGAGAAAATCAGGATTAAATGAATCTTCTGCCATATCAACAACCACATCCGCCCAAGATATCATTGAATCTGTCACTTTTTTAGTTTTATTATTACCAATATCAAGACCTTTTTGACTCATAAATTCTAAAAAGTTATCAAAGCACTGATACCCTGATTTATATATCGTAGAGAGATTCTTTAACACCAATCCTTCAGGCTCATCTAGTGCGCCTGTATATGTCCCTGCAGACATGACATTTTCTTGCCCAATGATTTGCCCAGCAATAGCTTCTGCCATCTGTGAACGAAACATATTACCTTTACAGACAAAAAGAATTTTCATTTTTATTCCTCCTCTGGTTTATCAATAAGCTGAATATCGATTCCAATCTCTTGCTCTTTGTCTGTAATACGCATCACATCTTTATCAATTTTTTTGAATTCTTTTGATGATGCATTGAAATGGCTGACGACGGTACCAATACTTGTCCCGAGCTTCTCATGAATTTCTGAATAACGCTTGAGATGTGTTACCAACTCACTTACTCTCTTTATAACATCTTTGACATTATCCTCTATCTGCATTGCCTTAAGACCTTGGAGCACTGTCTGGAGATACGCAAGGAATGATGTAGGAGAGACTATGATTACGTGATATTTGCTCGCTGCACGCTGAATGAGATTCTCATTATCATCTTTGAGTGCACCAATCTTGTTGATGATAAGATCATAGTAAATAGACTCGTGCGGAATAAACATCATAGCGAAATCCATTGTACCCTTCGATGGTTGGATGTATTTTGATGTTTCGACAATTCTGTTTTTGAGATCGTTTACAAAGAGCTTTTCAAGCTTTTCTCTTTCCACTTCATTTTTTTCTTCAATTATTCGATTGTAGTTTTCGAGTGAGAATTTTGAATCAACAGGAATAATCTTGTCCTTGACGAACACAACAGCATCCGGAATAAGATCATCTCCATTATCGTTCTTGCCCATTTTGTATTGCATCTCGTATGATCCTGCAGGCAAAACATTTTTGAGTAGAGTCTCGAGATAGTATTCACCAAGAATACCTCTCTGCTTTGGATTCTTCAAAATATCTTGAAGGCTTTGGAGCTGATCAGCAAATGACACCACCTGCCTGTTGGTCTCATCAAGCTTAGTGAGTCCTTCTGTTACTTCTTTGATAATCTTTGCTGATTCACTAAACTGTGTTTTCATAGAATCCTGCACCATCACTGTTGAATCACGCATTTTTTCATCAACAACCCTCTGAAGTGAGTTCATTTGCTCAAGAAGGAGCTTAAAGCCGATATGATCATCTTTGTCTTCGGTCTTCTTTTTGCCACCGATAACAACAAACAAGATGTTTGCAACGATGAGTAATGCGATGACTATTAGTAATATTGAAGTTGTATCCATACCTATCATTTTAAACCAAATTCACAGCAAAAGGAAATTTGACATTAAGGGTAATATGATATAATGGTCATAGTTCATTAAAATCTTCATATCAGTGCCTGTCGATGTGGTACAAAGAAACACTTAAACGGCCCCGGCAGTTGTAGCGTTAAAGCGAATTAAATTATGTAGATAGCAGCGAATGGTTTCAGGTTTTGTTCACAAACTTTCCAGCAACTCATTTATTTTTACAAAGAAAAGGTTAAATCAAGTTGATAACATCATCCGTATTTCCGCGCACTATCGTTTCGCAAGTTAAGTCTACGCGAAGACCTGATATGAAGATTTTAGTGAATTATTTTTATTTTAATATTTAAATCCCATGCACGAACAAATCAAAGCAAAAATTAAAGAATCAATGATTGCTAAAGATACACTCTCACTCAATGTCTACCGTGGCATCTCAGCCGCATTTACAAGTGAAGTAATGGCAAAAGGCAAAACTCCTCAAGACATGCTCACAGACGAAGAGGCAATGGTAGTACTCAAAAGACTCGCCAAGCAGAGAAAGGACTCTATCGAACAATTCGAAAAGGGTGGACGCCCAGAGCTCGCAGAAGCTGAACAAGCAGAACTTAAGGTTATAGAAACTCTCCTCCCAAAGGCAACAAGTAAAGAAGATATCCTCAAAGTCGCAGAAGCGAAAAAGGCAGAAATGGGTATCACTGATAAATCTAAAGCAGGAATACTTACAGGAGCAGTAATGAAAGAACTCAAAGGTCAAGCAGACGGAGCTGATGTGAAAGAAGTAGTAGATAGCCTATTTGCATAAACTATGCAGAGCCTCCGCACAAAAGAAACAGAAACCCGATATATTGAGTCAATCAAAAACAGACTCAATGACGGAGGATGTTTCTTCTGTGATCCAAAACGACAAAGACTGGTAAAAAAATTTGCAAACTTTGTCATGATAGAGAACGATTTTCCCTATGACGAAGTGGCTGAAACGTGCCACATCCTATTTCCAATAAGGCATATCAAAAACAATGAGCTCACAGAGGCGGAGTATCAGGAGCTCTGCGAAATCAAAAACACCTACATGAAAGATCAGAAATACGATTATCTCCTCGAAGGTGTCTCAAAATTAAGTATCCCAGGTCACGTACACTATCACGCGCTGACACTCAAACATAAGTAGTCTGTGGTACAATATCGGAAGTTATAAACATTGCACTGAGATTACTCTGTGGGTCTGCACTCATGTATTACCCATGGGCAAAAGCAATCTATGAGGCATTGCCAGAACTTCCGGGAACATTTGTCGTCGCATTTATAGCGATATGTCTGGGAGGCAAAGCCCTATTCAATCAGAATTTGATACCTAAACTAGGGATTTGATCCTTAGTTTTTTTATTTTTCAATATTACTGATCTTATTATTTGGTTTGCAAGACCTTCATTTTATTGGTATATTCTCACTAGCTTATGAAAACTGTTCTTTTCATCGGGAGACTACTCCTCGCCTTATCACTATTCCTATTCGCCTTCCTCCTAATGGCGAGCTTTGAGTCAATCCAATTCCACTTGGATCATCCAGAGTGGTATGGAGTATCCTGATCTTGGCCGTAAAATGCGGTGGAATTTGCATCCTTGTTGGTGCATACTTCATCCTTAATCCCAAGGATTGCAAAGCAAGATTCAAAGACCTATTCTCAATACCCCAAGCCTAATCCGCTTGTGGTTTTTTATTTTAAAATTCTGAATTTTTTTTAGTCTTTAGCTTAAAAATTTCTTTGTTCTAAGTTTCTTATGATACCCAATTGCAAATCTGTGTGCCTCGGCATTGGAAAGCAAGATATCCTTTCGATATCTGATGGCAAGTGTCTGATCACCAAGTATATCCTTGGGTTGATGTCGCTCATCCTTTTGGACAGACACTACAGGTATAGTGAGGTTGTGTGCATCGAGTACTGTGTTCATAACATTAAGCTGTGCAGTCCCACCGTCAACAACAATAAGGCTCGGCATCTGCCACTCACTATGCTTGAGTCTGCGCTCCAATACTTCACTCAAGGCTTTGGTGTCATTTGATACTTTCACACTTTCTATTTTGAACTTGCGATACTGACTCTTGTCTACTTCACCATCGGTTACCACAGTCATAACCCCTACCATACTTCCACCTGCCATGTGTGCGATATCATAAGATTCTATGCGGAATGCATTCGAAGATGGTTTGTTGCTGCCAACATAATCATTCTTGATGAGTGATATATCATGTATATGTGTGAGAGCATAAATTTTATTCTTTATACTACTTGCCTTTTCAAACTCTCTAGCTTTTGCACATACATTCATTTCTTTCTCAAGATCTTTCACAAGCTTGGTCACCTTACCCTCAAGGAGAGTCCTTAAATGACGGATTGTCTTTGCATATTCCTGTTTAGTCACAGCACCAACACACACCCCAGGACAGAGTCCTATTGAATAGTTGAAGCACGCCCTGTTACCTATCTTTGATTTCCCGCCTGCCAAAGACTTGCCAAGCACAGCATGGCGAGCAGGTTGCCTTTTGTCCGCCAGCTCCTGGACTGACTTAGGACCTGTGCATTTCTCATCTGCATAAGGGAAAATCTTTCTGATTATCCTGAGCGCTTCCTTGAGCTGTGTCCCGCTTGTATATGGACCATAGACCGCAAGATATCGAGAGCTTTCGATATCTTTTTTGCGGATAGTGATAACTCGAGGAAAATTCTCTTTGGTAATAGCAATACAGAGAAAACTCTTGTCGTCCTTCTCTTTTGTATTATATGTCGGTCTGAATTTCTTGATGAGATCTGCCTCAAGAAGGAGTGCCTCTAGGACAGAATCTGTCGTCTTATGGTCGATTGTGTAGGCTTCTTCTACCATCTTTACTATAAATTTACCTCGAGTAGATACAAGGTCAGACGAAAAATAGCTCCGCACACGATCATGGAGTGATGTCGCTTTACCTATATAGAGAATCTTTTTCTGCTTGTTCAAGAAGAAATAGACACCTGGGGTGTCTGGAAGATTGAGTTTTTTGTAATCATCGAGGGTCATGGGTATATATTAATAAAACAAAGGGTAAATGCAATGACAGATATAAATATTGACATTATGAGTTAAATGTAATATAATATATAATGGTTCTTTAACACTTCAACTCATCCTGTTCTATGAAAAATAACCTTGTTCCTGTAGCAATCATCTTGGTAATCCTCATCCCCTACAGCTTTGTAGCGGGCATTAACAAAGTCGTAGACCTGGTCTACTTCGGGCTACCACTACTTCTTGGGCTTTACTTCCTAACTGACTATGCCGATACATGGCGGGGCAAGTCAGCATTATGTCTTGCGTGGACTGTAAGGAGCTACTATATGTGGCACCTACTACCCACACCAGAGCAAATTAAAGCGAATGGAACCCAGATGATGAGCTTCGTCATCTGGTCGAACATCCTATTCGCGATCGCCTTTCCTTTGTTCTGTTCAGTTCTTCCGAGGCGAGATAGGATCGGGTAACCAGAGGTCCACACCCTCACTCTTCCAAGAGAAGAATGAGGTTTTTTATTTTATAAAACTCTATTGACCTTCAATTTCTTTGATCGCTAAATAACTGATCTTCCACTCGCCATTCTCCTTACGAAGCTCAAGCTCGATAGACTTTTTATTACCATCTTCCAAGACCAAGACTCCTTTTAATTCTCCGAGAAGCGAACCTCCCTCATAAGTCACTCTACGAGACATCCATGTTGCTGGAGGAATGATAGCAGAAGAAATCTTGCCGTTAAATATATTTGTATACCCCTCAAATGCAAGACCTGCCTTGACATTTGATGTGAGCAAATCATATGACGCATGGACACTTTCTTCTGTATTTGTCGCAAGCAAACCAACGAACTTATCTCCGGCAGCGACAACTTTCCTCGTAGCAAAAAACACAACACCCAAAACTACGAGAAGCAGAACAACAATCCATATAAAAATCTTTAAATAAATATTCATAATATTAATGACAGTCTAGTATATAAATATTATATACTCTATTAACAAATCTCTCTATCACTATTTACCAAGTATCTTCTTCAAATACTGTCCTGTATATGACTTTTTGTTATTCGCCACTTCTTCAGGTGTACCTTTGGCAACAAGCTGACCTCCTCCCTCTCCACCATCGGGACCAATATCAATAATATAATCAGAGCATTTGATGAGATCCATATTGTGTTCAATGACCATTACGGTATTACCCTTGTTTACGAGTGTCTGGAGGATTTCAATGAGTTTCTTCACGTCGTCATAATGGAGTCCTACAGTCGGCTCATCGAGGAGATATATAGTTTTCTGTACATGACTCCTGTAAAGCTCAGAGGAAATCTTTACTCGTTGTGCCTCACCGCCAGAGAGAGTTGTTGCACTCTGTCCGAGCTTAATATAACCAAGACCCACTTCACTCAAGGTCCTCAGTCGATCATATACTGCTGGGATATCATTGAAGAATTCGAGAGCTTCCTCGATAGTCATCTCGAGCACATCGTAGATACTCTTTTTCTTGTATTTGATTTCGAGTGTTTCTTTCATAAATCTCTTGCCATTACAGACATCACATGTCACATACACAGTCGGCAAAAAATGCATCTCCACTTCTATCATTCCGTTACCTTCACATGTCTCACAGCGGCCACCCTTCCTATTGAAAGAAAAGCGTCCAGCGTTCCACCCTCTCACACGCGCCTCACTCGTCGCTGCAAAGAGATCTCGGATATGAGTCCACGCACCCGTATACGTCACAGGGTTTGAGCGAGGAGTTCTCCCGATTGGAGACTGATCGATGAGGATTGCACGACTCACATACTCTGTGCCACTAAACGATGTGCAGTTAAATGTCTCGGCTGTCCTGTGCTTACGCTCAAGTCGCGCTTGGAGGTTTTTGTGGACTATTTCATAGACGAATGATGACTTGCCCGAACCTGACACACCAGTCACAGTCACGAGACGTCCGAGAGGAATCTCTACGTTTAGATTTGTAATATTAAATATTTTGCCCCCCGCAATCTTCAGCTTACCTTTGTCTTGTTCTCGCCTCTCATCTGGTATTTCCACCGTGTTCTCACCACGAAGGTATGATAGCGTGAGTGAATCTGATTCATTCTTCTTTGTAGTAATGAGCTCATCGAGATACCCGGAGACCACTACATTACCCCCATGAACGCCCGCACCAGGACCAATGTCGACGATAAAATCAGATGCAAACATAGTATCCTCATCGTGCTCGACGACAAGTATTGTGTTACCGAGATCACGGAGATGGAGCAATGTCTTAATGAGTCTGTCATTATCTCTCTGATGGAGTCCTATTGTAGGCTCATCAAGCACGTAGAGTGCCCCAACAAGTCCACTACCGAGCTGTGATGCGAGTCGTATACGCTGAGCCTCACCGCCAGAGAGTGTGTTGGCACGCCGATCAAGAGAGAGATATTCGATACCAACATTGACCATAAATTTGAGTCGAGCCTGGATCTCCTTGACTACTACTTTTGAAATTTCTTGTTCTTTTTCTGAGAGTTCAAGTGAATCGAAAAAAATTGTCGCATCCTTGATTGACATCGCCACCATTTTTACAATGTTGAGTCCATTATCACCAATAAGCACATTGAGTGCTTCTGGTCGTAGTCGTGCTCCATTACAGACCTTGCACAACTCGTTTACAAAAAATTCTCGAGTCCCTAGTCCATTACATTCTGGACATGCCCCATAAGGCGAGTTAAATGAAAAAAGTCTTGGCTCCACTTCTGGATATGAGAACCCATCATAAGGGCACATAAACTTACTTGAGATGAGATGGTTGTCATGAGGTGTCTTGATACGGAGGAGACCATCTGACTCGTGGAGTACTCTCTCTATCGCTTCACTCAAACGTTCTTTGAAACTCGGTGTGTTATCACGAAGCTCAGTAAAGTAAAACTCGTCAACCAATACATCAATATCATGTTTCTTGGTCTTGGAAAGCTCGATTCTCTCTCGGAGACTCTTCTCTACTCCGTCTACCATAACTCTCTCGTAGCCTTTGCCTAAAAGATCATAAAGCATCTGATAGTACTCACCCTTGCGACCAACAACAATAGGAGAATATATCTTAAAAGTGAGGTCACTTATTTCAACACCGAGAACCTTTTTTGCTGATTTGTCATCACCGATATGTTTAACCGTATTTACAATAGTTTCAAAGATTTCTTCTTTTGAGAGTTTCTTGATCTCTCGTCCGCATTCGAGACAATGAGGTTTGCCGATACGAGCAAAGAGAATACGTAAATAGTCGTAGATCTCAGTAATTGTTGCAACAGTCGAACGAGGATTGTTCGATCGAGACTTCTGATCAATAGAAATAGCTGGTGAGAGCCCAGTAATCTCGTCTACATCAGGCTTCTGCATCTGACGGAGAAATTGCCGTGCATACGATGAGAGTGATTCAACATATCGTCTCTGTCCCTCTGCAAATACAGTGTCAAAGGCAAAAGACGATTTACCAGAGCCAGAAAGACCTGTGACCGCAATCATTTTGCCACGGGGCATTTCTACGGTTATGTTTTTGAGGTTGTGTGTCCGCGCACCTTTGACAACAATCTTTTCAATATCTTTATCTAGTTTTTTGACGTGTTTATGTGACATATGAAAAGCAATTATAACAGGAAATAAGGAATTTGACAAAAGTCAGAAAGATGATTAAATATGTCTGAATATGAACCCGTTCCTTTTAATAGCCGTTGTAGGGATTTGCATCTACAAGGCAATCCGTCTGATCTATCACCACATCGAAGACAATAGATGCCATTCTTGTCGAAAATACATGTTTGGAGTCCATGGATACAAACCAGCTCCCAACGATGGTGAGAGAGGTGTCGTGACTGAGAGTTGTGTGTGTGGGTGTGGACACAGGTCGCAGTGGCAAATCTACTATCACCCTCGAAGCAGAACAATAAAGAGAATCCCCCTTCCTTAACGAAGGGATTTTTTATTTGACTTTTTAGGTTTACGTATAAAACTACTTGACTCGAGTCCAGTCTTTTCAAGTAGCTCGGATATCTCATCTCGAAGTAACGCAGCGGTTTCAAAATCAAGCTCCTCTACCGCTTCTTCCATCTGTCGCTCCTTTTCTTTAATAAATTTTTTTGGATCTTTCTCAAATAATACACTGTCTACGGACAGAAGATCATTAATTGTCTTTTTTCTTTCAGACTGAATTGTCTCTGTGATATCGTTAATACTCTTTAGGATTGTCTTTGGAGTAATGCCATGTTTCTCGTTATATTCCATCTGAATCTTTCTTCGTCGAGCAGTCTCGTTAATTGCGTATTCGAGAGATTTTGTCATATGGTCTGCATAGAGAATCACTCGCCCCTCAATATTACGAGCGGCTCGCCCGATGATTTGGATAAGTGAAGTTTCTGAACGGAGAAAACCCTCTTTATCAGCATCAAGGATACCAATAAGTGCAACCTCTGGGAGATCCAAACCTTCTCGCAAGAGATTCACACCCACGAGCACATCAAATTTACCTTTTCGAAACTCAGTAAGAATCTGGATTCTATCGAGAGTCTGAATATCACTATGCAAGTACTCGGACTTGATATTCTTTTCTTTCAAAAATTCTGAGAGATCTTCTGCCATTCTCTTGGTGAGAGTCGTAGCTATCACTCGAAAACCTTTTTTGATAGTCTTTTCCGCTTCTTCAATAAAGTCACGGATCTGTCCTTTGTACAATCCACTTTCAGTTACTGGTTTGACCAGTATCACTGGATCAATAAGTCCTGTAGGACGAATCACTTGCTCCGCGATGTTTTCACTTTTTTCCTTTTCGTATTTACCCGGAGTTGCTGTGGTGTAAATAGTCTGACCCACTCTCGCCTCAAACTCATCAAACTTGAGTGGTCTGTTGTCTGCAGCAGACGGGAGGCGAAATCCGAAGTCGATGAGATTCTTCTTGCGACTTGCATCACCTGCATACATCCCGCCTATCTGAGATACTGTGACATGCGACTCATCAATCACAGTTAGAAAATCAGGTGTCCCATCCGCCTTGTGAGGAAAATATGAGAGCAATGTCTCCGGAGCTTCACCTGCCTTTTTGTCTGAGAAATGCCTTGAATAGTTTTCTATACCGTTACAGTACCCCACCTCTCGTATCATAGCGAGGTCATACTGAGTTCTTCTCTTTAGTCTCTCGGCTTCGAGATTCTTGCCTAGTTTTTCGAGTTCTCTAAGACGTTGTTTGAGCTCGTCTGCAATACTTGCTATCGCACGCTTCTGCCCCGCTTCGTCTGTAATGAAATGCTTTGCAGGAAAAAGGAAAAATACATTGAGTTCCTCAATAATGGCTCGTGTTACCGCATCGACTTTATATATTCGGAAAATTTCATCTCCTTTAAAATCAATTTTATAAATTACTCGCTCACTTACCGGCATAACCTCAACCGTATTTCCAAGTGCACGGAATTGACCTGGCGAAAGATCGGCTGTCGTCCGCTCAAAGTGGATATCAATAAATCTACGAGCGAGATCATTGCGACTAATCCTTTGACCAACATCAATACGGAGATTGACTTTTTCGTATTCTTTGGGGGAGCCGAGTCCATAAATACAAGAAACTGATGCAACAATAATGACATCTTTGCGAGTGAGTAGTGCTTGAGTTGAAGCATGACGAAGACGCTCGATCTCTTCGTTGATCTGAGCCTCCTTCTCGATATATGTGTCAGATGCACTCATGTATGCCTCTGGCTGATAATAGTCGTAATACGAGACAAAATAATGAACAGCGTTGTGGGGGAAGAATTCTCGATACTCTTGAGCAAGCTGTGCAGCGAGAGTCTTGTTATGAGCGATAACAAGTGTTGGCTTACCAATGTTTTGGATTATGTTTGCCACAGTAAATGTCTTTCCACTACCAGTAACACCGAGCAAAGTTTGATGTTTGAGACCCTTTTTTACACCTTGGGTGAGTGACTTGATAGCTCCAGGCTGATCTCCTGCTGGCGCATATTTACTTTGTATATTGAATACCGAATCATTCATAGTCTTAAAATAACATAAAAAAAACACTTTGTCCCGATAGGAACAAAGTGTGCACGAGTGAATTAACACCCGAGAAAAGAACAATTAGCCTGATCCCCAAACATCCTCTGCAGGATGAAGATCTAGATCAAACAAGAATGCATAAGAATCATCAAAGGGCTCTAATAGGCCATGTAAACTGTTCATGTCTTAGACGGTTGAGGGTTGAGTCCGATTTTGATTCGGACTGATTCGGAATGTCGGATACGCAAGGGTGGGATAGGATGAGTCATAAATGAAAACAAGTCTTGAAATTGACTTCAAGACTTGTTTTTAGTGTAAATTGAGTAATTAACAACAAAGACAAACCCTGAAGCAATAATGCTTGACGGCTTTAATAGATGTCTTTGCTATTAGATTAAAATTCATAGTTTAATTGTATTGAACATTAAAACAAAAGTCAATAAAAAACATCAACCTAGGTTGATGTCATAAATCTCTGTGCATGTGTAACATCTGCACTCTCTACCCAACCATAGCCTTCCACATATGTGACGGCAAAAAGTTGCCTGAACCTTCTTCTCTTTTTCCATATGCCTGCATGCCGTCTTTATAGTCAGAGGGACTGATGGGTTCGGGGTCCTTGCGAGACCTATAGATGAGATAGAATTGTTTAGGAGCAATAGAGGTAGAGTCCATAACAGAAGAGGGGTTAATTATTTTCTTTTATTATTGTAGCACATTTACTTATTCAACCACTCTTTTTCTTGTCGAACAAGAAGTTTTTCTTTGTCTTTTTGATTGCTCATTATTTCTTCTACAGCACGCTCCATTCGCATTCCCTGAGATCCTTTGACATAGACAATATCTCCTTCGGATATTTTGTCTTTCATATGAACACCCGCTTCTTTGGCTGTTTCAAATACACACACATTATCTTTAGCAAATCCCTTTTGAAGAAGAGTGTTCTTCATATCAGAAGCCCTGATCCCAACCAAACACACAAAATCAAAAACATCTGCAGCAATAGATCCGAGTCTTTCATGTTCATCAAGTGAAAACTTTCCGAGTTCGAGCATATCACCGATAATCGCAATTTTTTTGCCCAATACTGCAAGATGTTTGATTGTATAAAAACCCTCCTCCATAGCAACAGGAGATGCGTTATACGTATCATCAATAATGACAGAACTATTGATCCCATCAATAATATTCATTCGACCACGAGGGTAGTCATATTTTTCAAAAGCATCGACCGCTTTGAGTGGTGAGAGCCCGAGTGATTGGATGACAGCAAAACTCGCCAATACAGGATAGACATACTGATTGCCAACAATACCACTTAACACAATAGGCAAACTTGAGCCAGCATTATCCACCTTAAATGACATTCCTGATACTTTAGAATCCTTGTATTGAGGAACAATGAAGCTAGCTCTTATATCTGCTTTTTCTTTGACACCAAAAGAAATAGATTTTGCTTTTGTGTATTCTTTAAATCCTACAACATCCTCATCATCTGCATTAATAATCAACGTTCCATCAAGCTTCAAGCCTCGTGCCAAAAAAGATTTTTCACGCACCACATCTTTGACCGATTTATAAAACTCAACATGTACAGGTACCTTGCCAATACGAGTAATGACAGAAATATCAGGATGAATCCACTTCATCACACGCTCGATTTCACCTGGATGGTCTGCACCAATCTCAAGAACAAGCCATTCGGGATACTTGGTTTTTGTGACCAAAAGCAAGAATCCATCATATATATTAGAAAGCCACATTTTTACATCACTCCATGCATTAGGTAACCCTAAAATAGTAAGAGGTATTCCTATATCACTATTAAAACTCTTGGCACTCTTGCGAACATAAAAAAAAGCAGAGAGTGCTGTATAAATCGCATCTTTTGTTGATGTTTTCCCCACACTTCCTGTGACGGCAACGATCTTTGGTTTGTATTTTTTGATAACAAGCTTTGCTTCAAGTGTAAGAATAAAGATGATGATTTTTTTGAAAATATCTTTCATATAAGTGATTTTGCGTTAAATATAATTATAGTGTCTCGTGTCTACAAGATCATTATCTATCGGGAGGAACTTCATAGTAATTGATCAGAAATTTTGAGAGATCAAAAAACGGCATCGCAAGTGTATCCGCTGCAAAGTTGTTTGCTTTGGGGTCTAATGTGTACAACAAGACAATAAATTGTGGATCATATGCTGGAAAATACCCAAAAAAAGAATGCAAAAATCGATCATCATAATACCCTCCTCCATTTGGTTTTGCTATTTGAGCTGTTCCTGTTTTTGCAGCAATGCTATAGTGAGGATTTTTACCACTTCCTTTAAGAAGTGCAGTATCTACCACCTCAACAAGCATTTTTGTAATCGCTTCTGAAGATTCCTTTTTGAGCACTTCTTTGGATACAATAGGAATATTTTTGAAAAATCCACCGCGATAATTTATTTTTTTGACTATGTGAGGTTCGATAAGGTTACCACCATTTGCAATGACAGACAAGGCACGAATAGTTGATATCGCAGTCAGAGCAATACCTTGACCGAAAGAAGCTGTGATATATTCGACATTACGCGGACTGTTGAGGTTATTAATAATATTACTTGCTTCACTTGGCAAATCTATTCCTGTTTTTTCTGTGAGACCGTATTTCACCATATAATCACGAAACAAACTATTCCCAAGCTTACTTACCACATACGCCACACCTGTATTCAAAGATTGATTGAGTACTTCTTGCATAGAAATCACTCCGTGACCTTTTTTGTCATGATTCCAAATCGTTTCTGTATCTGCCTTAACATACCCTTTGTCATCATAGGTTGTTTTGGGAGTAATGACACCAGCATCGATACCCGCTGCAATAGTAAGAGGCTTGATGATAGACCCCATCTCTCTTACATTATCAACAAGTGGATTAGAAAAAACAGATACATCTTTTTCGAGATTAAAACTGTTAGGATCAAAATTAGGCACTGATGCAAGTGCATAAATTTCACCTGTTTTTGGGTTCATTATCACACCTCCTGTTTCTGCAGAATTCCATCGTGATTGGATTTTTTGCAATGTATCTTCAAGACTTACTTGCACAGACGGTTCAATTGTTGCCACAATATCACCTTCAAAAGAATCATCATTCGATAAAGACTTTTCGATATTTGAAAAAATCTCGACAAAAAAATTGGCATACACGTTGTTTTGATTGCGAGACAAGACATCGTTGTATTGTTTTTCTAGCCCATAACGCCCCGCATACTCATCCCCTTTGTACCCCAAAAATCCCAAAATATGTGCAGCTGTTTTGCCACCAGGATAATATCTCCACTGTTCTTTATATAAATACACACCGGTGAGCTTTTCATTGCGGATCTTTTCTGCATCTTCTTCACTGATTTTCTTTTGCACCTCTTCGTAAGGATCATTGATCTTCTGTGCTTTTGACAAAAACTCTTCTTTATCGAGAGGAATAATTGCGTTTATTTTTTCATATACAACATCTACATCTTTCAAAAGTTTCGGATTCACTGCGAGAGTGTAGCCTGTTTTAAGAGTACCCGCAGAGATAAGTTCACCGTCTTTGCTTTCAAAATAAATAGATCCTCGAGAGAACACACCCTGAGCGTTTCGCGTATATTGTTTGTCCGCAAGATTAATAAAATCTTCATTATGAACAACCTGGAGCAAATATAACTTAACAAAAAAAATAAGGGCAATTCCCACAATTCCCAATGACACAAATCGTAATCTTTTTGTGGTAAGTTGATTCATAAAAACAAATTAACGCGGGACGTAAGCTGTGAGAGAATCTTCTTTTGCAACAATAATACGAGAGACATCAACAAAACCCATTTTACGAGCAAGCTCGAGATTGATTTGCGCTTTTGAGTTGAGATAAGAAAACTCTGTTTGACTAAGTTCACTTGTAATACGCGCTATATCTCTTTCTGATTGTTGTCGTGCTAATGTATTAAAAATAGTCATCCCAACCAAAGATACATACGCAATCAGAAGTACAGACAAAACTCCTCCGAGAGTCCACACTTGCTTTTGATATATATATTGTGTTGGCATTTTTGTCATAGTCTTTTTTATTTTTTTTGAATAATTCTTAATTTTGCACTTCGAGCTCGGGGGTTATGGTTTAATTCTTCGTTGCCAGGAATAATAGGTTTTTTGTTTATTAAAATTGCTTTTTGTTCTTCTACCAAGGCTTTTGCCCATTGTTTGACAATCCTATCCTCTAAAGAATGAAATGATATGACAGCAATCCTTCGTCCCACCTCGAGCTTCTCAAATGCTTTGGCAAGCCCCTCCGTGAGTGCTCCAAACTCATCATTGACAGCAATACGAATGGCTTGAAAGGTTTTTGTTGCGGGATGTATTTTCTTTTTTCTATAAAAAACAGGTACCGCCTGCCAAACAATCTCTTTAAGCTCTCTTGTAGTCTCGATGGAATGAATCTTTCTTGCTTCAACAATCGCCTTGGCAATTCTTCGTGCAAAGGATTCTTCTCCAAAACCTTTGATGATTGATGCAAGGGTTTCTTCTGACCATTCATTAACAACAGTTCTTGCTGTGATGTCTTTTTCTTCAGAATTGTACGACATATGAAGAGGTTCATCTTTTTGAAAAGTAAATCCTCTTCCCGAAAGTTCAAGCTGATCCGAACTCCATCCAAGATCAAACATAAATCCTTGAACAGTTTCATATCTTAATCTAGAAAGAACATCATCAAGATTTCTAAAATTGGATTTTTGAGGGATGAATCTTTGACCAAAACTACCGAGACGAGATTGTGCTTTTGTGATTGCCTCTTTGTCAGCATCAATACCTACTACAGTCACATCATTGTATTTGTTTAAGATGTATTCACTGTGTCCTCCTGTATTTAAGGTACAATCCACAATAACATCGTCTTTTTGTATCGAAAGACCGTCTACCATTTCTTTTAAAAGAACACTTTTATGAATATATTCGGTTGACATACACTAAAATGCTCCTGATTGGCTTAATTTCTCTGCTAATGTATCCGCTTCCCCTACGACACGTGACTTATATTCTTGCCATTTCTGTTCGTTCCACATCTCAATTCTTTTGAGTACACCTATAAAAACAGATTTGTCTTTGAGATGTGCAAAATCACGCAAATATTCAGGAACCAAAATACGACCGAGAGAATCGACCTCAAGTTCAACCGCTCCACCGAACATAAAACGATTGAAACCTCGAGTATCCGCCTTGAGCGAATCCATTTTACCCATCTCTTCTGAGATCTTTTTCCATTCCTGAAGAGGATACAAAAAAAGACACCCTTCGAGACCATAAGTAGCGATGATTTTTTTGCCGACTTCTTTACGAAACTTTGATGGCAAAGATATTCGTTTTTTGTCGTCTATGGTATGTGTATATTCTCCAATAAGCATATTTTTATTTTACCACTTCATCCCACTTACATACCACATTATACCACTTTATATGTCTTGCAACACAAAGTTTTCCACATTAAATAAAACGCACCAGGAGAAGGTGTAATGAAAATAAAAAAACTCCACCTTGAGAAAGATGAAGTTTATCCAAAACGCAAACAATAAAAGAATGGATCAAAATGCCGGCAAAATGCTTTAAAAGGACGCACTTGTCCACCAAATCTTGTTTCTATTAACCTGACAACGATCGTTTGTTGCCATCGATGAGCAGCAATCCAACAAAGACGACAAACGTCCCTTATTGTTTGAGCAGCTACCACACAATCTTCAAATGTAACATGTGGATCACGTTGATAGAACAAACCAATCACTTTATCAAAGGGAGTGTGCTTATGAGTTGGCTTCTCACGGCAAAGTTTTTTTGATTTCATAATTTCTATCTCAAGAATAACACACCAAAAAAAATATTCAATAAACAAGACCCTAGTAAATCTTAGTTGTTTCTCTCCGCTAGGTCCGACCTAGCGGAGAGAAACAACATTTAAATTTTGAAATTAATCCAATTTTGAATTTCATATTCAAAAGAACGTTTTGTTGGAAAATACTTTGGAAATCTATCTATATTCAAAATTGAATTATGCTTCCTATTTTCACCAAGATAATCACAATAACTCGAATATTTGTAAGAATTCAAATATCGCTTTACACCGTGAATATTTTTGACACCTATATCTCGCCATTTTGGCTCTATCAATTTTACAGGGTTCAAATGAATATAAGAAAATATGTATTTTAAATACCGATCAGACAATAGGTATTCAGATTTAAATTTACCCTCAAATAATCCACCTGTTCTCTTGTACTTTTTGTTGTAGTACATAACATATGCAGTGCATAGTTTTCTCATAAATCTAGTAATACCATTATCTATAATTTCATTAATGAGTAGATGAAAGTGATTTGGCATTAGACAATATGCACCAATGGCAACAATGCAAGCGTCACTTTGATCCAAATGAAAAAAATCCTCTTTTTTCCCAAGATCATCTGCTTTAATATTTTCTTCTCTATTACAAGCATAGAGTAGTGCAGCAAAGCGATTATAATCTTCTTGATCGTGAAATATCTTCTGCTTACTATTTCCACGATTATAAAGATGGTAATATTCACCAACACTGAATTTTACTTTTCGAACTGCCATATTAATACATAGTATATATTATGTATCACAACTCCGCTAGGTCCGACCTAGCGGAGTTGTTGTGATAAAATTAAATAGCGAATTGTAATACCTTTTATTTTATCTAAAAAATTAGCTAAATAATTTTAGAGTAGACAAAAACTCTTTCTCAAAGTCCCCAGGAACAAGTGCTCCTACTGCTATATATGGTACATCTTTTGTAGACACTTTTTTATACCCTTCTTCCATTTCTTTATCTGAGTGAGCTTTACGCATAATCATAGAGAAATCAAATACTTGAATCTTTGCCTCATAACATTTAGCCACAAACTTTGCCATGTCTTCCT
Source organism: uncultured Candidatus Saccharibacteria bacterium (assembly GCA_964406475.1). Taxonomy (GTDB): domain Bacteria; phylum Patescibacteriota; class Minisyncoccia; order Phycocordibacterales; family CAIRYW01; genus JAQBQZ01. The sequence continues at coordinate 22,556 of CAYORS010000002.1, read as the reverse complement.
GAGTACCTGCAAGGTTTGTCATCGGATAAAATCCATCTACATAATGTATACGTCCATCTTTGTCATGAAGAATTTCTTTATCAAATAATTTCTCTTTTGAAAATCCCCCAATAGAAATACCAAGCTGTCCCAAAGCGTTTGCAGTCACACCGTATCCATGAGCCGGATCCGCAATAGCAACGAATTTCTTTGAACGATATTTTGCTTCGGCTTCTTTTTTAGAAAGTACCACTTCTTTTTGCTTCATGAGTGGGAAATACTGGGTCTCGCGTATTGGTTTATCAACAAGGAAAGAAAAGAGTCTCTCTCCAAATCCAAACCCACAGGTTGGTGGCATTCCGTGTTCAAGCATCTCTACGAATTCGTAGTCTGCCATCATCGCTTCGTTGTCCCCTTTGTCGATAAGAGCTTGTTGTTCTTCAAATCTTTGACGCTGATCGATCGGGTCGTTTAATTCTGAATATCCATTACCAATCTCACTTCCCGCCAAGATAACCTGGAATCGTTCGACAACACGGGCGTCTTTACCGCTTTCTTTTGCAAGAGGTGCGACGAGTTTTGGATGATGAAGCAAAAATGCAGGACCTGCAATATGTTTACGACAAAACTTCCACAAGGTATCAGTGAGACGTTCTTTACTATCACCTTCATATTTTACATTAAGCTCTTTGAGTTTAGCTTTCATCTCTGATACATCCGCACCAAATATATCAATACCGGTTTGTCGCTTTATCTCTTCACTATAATCAATCTCTTTCCATTCATCTGCGAGATCAAAAGTATAACCACGTGTTTCAAACTTAGTTGTGCCAAAAACCTCTTGTGCGATTGTTTGGTAGAGCTCTTTCACAAGTTTCATACCATCACGATAGTCTGCAAAGGCGTAGTAAAACTCCATATTTGTAAACTCTTGTGTATGGTCCGGGCTCGAACCTTCATTACGATAAATCCTTCCGATTTCAAAAGTTTTTGGAAAGCCTGCAGCCATCAGACGCTTCTGCCAAAGCTCACCCACAGAAATTCGCATATATACATCAATATCAAAATCATTGTGATGAGTCTTAAAAGGATTTGCTTCTGCACCTCCTGTTGTAATCTCGAGTGTTGGTGTTTCCACTTCCAAAAACCCTCTCTCAGTCAAAAATCTTCGTGTTACTTGCCAGAACTTTGCCTTTTTGATAAACAAATCTCGAAGCTCATCGTTACCCAAAATATCAAGATATCGTTTGCGGAATCTTTCTTCTGTATCTTGAAGTCCGTGCCATTTTTCAGGAAGAGGAAGGATTGATTTTGTAAGCATACGCCAGTCGATGACTTCAATAGTTTTTTGACCTGTTTTTGTTACAAAAAGAGTTCCTGTCACCTCGACAAAATCCCCCATATCAACCACATCTTTAAAAAACACAAAACCTTTTTCGGTGGTATCATCTTTTTTAAAAAGTGACTGGAATCTTGCCGTACCGTCAAAAAGATCAAAAAACACAAGTGCCCCCTGCCCACGCAAAGACATTACCCGTCCAGCAAGCGTAACCTGTGTATGGGAAACAGACAACTCGTCAAAATTATCTTCTACTTCCTTCAGAGTGTGAGTGCGAATCGTTTTACTTGGGAAAGGATTCATTCCCGATTTTTTGATTTGTTCGAGTTTTTGGAGTCGTATATTTCTTATTTCATCTAATGCCATAATTAGTAGTATATAGGAGAAAGAACAAAGTTTCCAGTATATGATTTCTTATAAAAAAACAAAAGCCGCGCCCCACAGGGGCGCGGCTTTTGTTTTATTTTACATCAACAAGCTCATATACAATCTTTCCTTTTGGAGTAGCCACATCAAACTTATCACCTTTCTTTTTGCCCATTATCGCAAGCCCAATTGGTGAATGATTAGAGATCTTCCCTTTTGATATATCTGCCTCTTCAGAACCTACAATTTGGTATGTACGGTTTTCTTTGTCTCCGTGCTTTTTAACAACAACAGTCGAACCAATTGTGACAACACCTCCATGATGAGAAGATACAATAGAAGCATTTTTCAAAATATTTTCAAGCTTACTTACACGATCTTCTACTTCTGCTTGCATTTCTCGAGCCTCTTGGTATTCTGCATTTTCAGAAAGATCACCCATAGATTTGGCATATTCAAGACTGTCAGCAACCTCTCGTCTTTTTGTTTTTTTGAGTTCTTCGAGCTCGGCTTTCAATTCTTCAAACTTTTCTTTTGTCAAATACTCTTTTTCGTCGGCCATATATTTTATGATTAGATTTTATATTGAAAAACAATGCTATTTTAAAACTTTTGACCTCAAAAGTCAATCAAAAAGAAAAGCCAGGGAGCGCAATTGCGTCCCTGGCTTAACAAATCATCTTCTTGGATAAAGCGTAAACCCATGGTCACGCCCATACCCACCACCCATCATTTGAGAGTATCCACCTTGCGGCATATACCCAACAGGATATCCTTGCGAATGTATTTGTTGCGAATACCCCATTTGTGGCGACATCACCCGCTTAGGATACCCTCTTTGTTGAGGATATCCACGAGGCTGGAGTCCTTGAGCAATCCCTGCAAGAGCAGCCCGCTGTAAATTTGCCTGCATTTGTGGAGTGCAGGAGGTGATAAAGCAAGACATGGAAAGAAGAATGGTAAGGAACACTGTTTTCATAATAGTTTGTTTTGTTTGACAGACTCACTGGAATCTTTTTTAATTATATCATATTTGATTATTTTGTCAATATATATAAACAATAAAAATACCCTCTCAAAGCAATGCTTTTTTGAGGGATTTACTGATGATATGGATTCCCATAACACGGTGGTGGCATAGATATTTGCCTACACGACCCCCAAGGAGGTGGTGTAAATACCGGTTGTGGACACATCTGTATCACCTGTCTGCATCTTGGTTCATAGACAGGATCAGACATTGAAACAGGCTGTCTCTGAATGGGAATAAATACTGGTTGTGGTCTCTCAATGTATACAGGGTAAGGTTGTGGGATCGGTGTAGGTTTTTCCACAAACACAACCCTTTCTTGAACAACCCTCTGCTGTTGCACACATCGAGACGTGTGACACACAGGAGGATTTTGTGTTCTCGATTCGAACTTCACCGGAGCGTCACGATACGGAGGCATCGGAACACCTTGGTAATTACCTTGTGGGATACAACTCACGAGTATACTCGTGACCAACAAAAGGAACATAGTCTTCATCAATGTTTACCTTACAACAAAAAACTAAAAAATCAATCTACTTTGTATATTCAGGAGTATTTTCTGTCATCCACTTGAGAGTATGTCCCATTACTTGCATTGCACTTACCTTGTATGTGGTAGGTCCGTTTTCAAGCACAACAGCAAAAGTATAGCGCGGATTATCGTAAGGGAAAAACCCTTCTACCCACGAGTTTACTTTTTGTTTCAAACTTCCAAGCTCTGCTGTTCCCGTTTTTGCTGCGACAGCCAGTGTACTTATATTGAGAGCAATAGCAGTACCGTTTGTGACAGCCTGTCTCATTCCCTCTTTGACTACTTTGTAATTTTTTGACTCGATATCATCAATGTGTGTTTTTTGACCTTGTTCATCTTTTGTAATTACAGGTTCCACAATATCGCCTTCAGTTGCAATACCTGTCATTGCTCGAGCGATTTGAAGTGGTGTCACCTGAAAACCATACTGCCCAATTGCTGTGTGATATGTATTACCAATACGCCAATCTTCTCCGTCAAAAAGACGAGCTTTCCATTCTGGAGTGGGTATCGTCCCTGCAGGCCCATCAAAGAAACCAAAAGTTGAAACACCAAAAAAGAATTTGGACATATACTCGTCAATCTTTGAAATCCCGAGTCCTTTTTGATTTTTGAATCCACCTCCAGTGATATAAAAATATACATCAGAAGATACGGCTATAGCCTTTCTCATATCGACAATGCCGTGGTTTTTCCAGTCTTTAAAGATAGTAGGATGCTCTGGATCATATGGATTGGGAAGAGAAAGAAAGCCTTCTGTCAAAATTTGTTTATTGGGATCAATAATACTCTCTTCAAGAATACCGAGTGCAATAAAAGGCTTCACAATAGATCCTGGTGCATACAAACCAGAAATTGCACGATCAAGAAACGGTTGACGTTTTGATTCCAAATATTCTTTTATTTTTAACCTATCTTGTCCCAGAGTCATTACCTCAGAACTATAATCAGGATATGACACAAGAGCCAAAACTTCTCCTGTATGCGTATCCATAATCACCCCAGCCCCCCCAGCAAAACCCGACTCATCCACAGCACGAGCAAGTTCATTGAAGAACTGGCTTTGAACACGAGAGTCAATCGAGAGGGTGATTTTTTGTCCATTTTGAGGAGGGAGAAGAATACTTTGGCTTTCTATCTCACCTTTTACATTTGTTTCGGTCAGTTTTGAACCATTTGTTCCACTGAGATTTTGATTAAAATATTTTTCTAATCCATCTTGTCCTAATGTATCAAAACTATAAAACTTACCCGTAGCATCTTGCCCCGGGTATTTAACAAACCCAAGAAGATGAGAAAATCCTCTTTGTTGTACGTACTCCCTTGTATCATACGGTCTTTCATTTGATTCTTCGTTCCACACAAGAGATGCGTTGTTCCTGTCAACAATAATACCTCTGTGAGCAAAGATAATATCTTTTTTGAGAGTGTTTGTAAGTGATTTTTGAAGATAAAAATCACCTTGGATTACTTGCAAATCCCACACCTTATAGACAAACACAATCACAATCAAAGCAAAACAGATTTTTATAAGAGTAAGAGATGTTTTTGAAATCGAGGTTTCAATACGACCCTCAAACTGATCTCGATTGAAGGAAGGAAGATTGGAAGAATCAAGAAAAATTTCCTCAGGATTGACTGTGGAATATTGTTTGTGTTTTGTTTTTTTCCAAAAAGATTGTATTTTACGAAACATACTCTGTCTTTATGTAAGGTCTAACGATTATCATCATACCATAAAGACACAGTGCTCCGATAAAAAAAATATGTCCCGCCAAAAAAGTTTCCTTTGTGTTGTACAACACATCATACAAAAAACCAAAAACAATCATTTCTTTATAATCAAAAAAAATCGAGCTTGCGATACATAAAAGCACAGTACACCACCACGGGAGAATAAAAAAACTCAACAAAACAAGTATAGTAATAAAGAAACGATACATCATTAATTGTTTTTTATCACAACATAATTAATCATATTAAGATTCACCGGCAAAGAAAAAAGAAGTCTTTTAAATCCCTCGGATTCTTTTTCTTCAACCGACATCACAACACCAAAGACTTTAGGACTCAGGGATTGCAAGACAAGAGGGTCACCTACTTTGATAGACATACCGATAGGTACAAGAGCCTCAAAAGCACCTCCTCCTAACCCTCTCACATCCACCTTGTTATCACCAATTTTACCCTGAAAAGTATTACCTGGTGAAGAAAACAGACGCACTGTTGCATAAGGCGATATTACTTCTACCACCTCACCCAAAACAAGTCCTCCCACAAAGACCCTGTCACCCACTTTTGTCTCTCCTGTTATCTCAACAACAAGCTCATCAAAAGGAGTCTTTGAAGGATATGCAACAACCGTACCCAACACTTCAGTTGTTGACGCTTTTCTTTTTTGAAAAAGAAAATGCAAATCTTGATTTTCTTTTTGCAAAACAGGAATGATTGCGTTTGATGCAATTAGATTTGTGATTTCTTCGCGGAGTCTCTTATTCTCTTCTTCAAGGATGCTGTTACGGCGAAAACTCTGTGGCAAGACAAAATCAACTGTTTTTTCAATCCCACCTTTTATTGTGATAAGCGATCTAAACAAAAAATCTCTAAAAAAGATATGTGCAAACAAACACAACACAACAATACTGCCTACAATATAAATCCGATATGTAGGTCTCTTTTTATGCTGAAAACGGTAGTTCATCTTCGTTTTTTATTAGTGCGTCACCAAAACCTTCAATATCACCAAGGATTATTCCTGTCCCCCTCACAACAGCAGTCAATGGATCATCTGCCACATGAACAGGGATTTTGAGGACTTCATTTAAAAGTTCAGGTATACCTCGCAATAAAGCTCCTCCTCCCACAAGATGAAGACCTCGATGCATAATATCAGCCACAACTTCTGGAGGAGTTATTTCAATTACTTCTTTAATTGATTCAATAAGAACATCAATTGAATTAGCAATAGCTTCTCGTACATCAGCTTCTGTCACAACTACCTCTCGTGGCAAACCAGTAATCAAATCACGGCCCCTAATTGTCATTTCATGTGGAGTATCACTTATAAGAACATTACCGAGGTTGATCTTAATATCTTCCGCTGTCTTATCGCCCACAAGAATTTTTAATTCATTTTTTAAGAAAAGAACAATATCATTGTTGAGTTTGTCTCCTGCGATTTTGATATTGCGAGAATGCACAATACCTCCAAGTGAAATAATGGCGATATCTGTTGTGCCACCTCCAATATCAACAATCATATTACCTGTTGGATCTTGAATTGGTATTCCAATTCCTATTGCAGCCGCCATAGGCTCTTCAACAATATAAACCTCTCGAGCACCTGCATTTATGGTTGCGTCACGCACAGCTCGCCTTTCTACGTTTGTAATCCCTGACGGTACACCTATCACCACGCGAGGTCCTAACATTTTTTTTTGCTCTCCTTCTGCACGACCAATCAAATACGACATCATCTCTTCTGTCACCTCAAAATCTGATATCACCCCATCAACAAGAGGACGCACTGCAGTAATGTGTCCTGGTGTTTTGCCGAGCATTTCTTTTGCCTGGCTCCCCACAGCCACCACTTGTCCTGTTTTTGTATTGACAGCCACAACAGAAGGCTCATTGACCACAATCCCTTTCCCTTCCAAATGTACCAACGTATTTGCAGTACCAAGATCGATTCCAATATCGTTTGAAAAAGCCTGTTTGATTTTGTCTAAAAATTTCATTGTCTTAAAATCTTAATTATCTCCTCAATATTCTTTATATTCACCTCTCCTGTTATACGGTTTTTAAATTCATATCCTCCTTGCTCAATCGATTTTTTACCAACGGTAACACGATATGGAATTCCAATCAAATCAGCATCACCGAATTTTTCTCCTGCACGTATATCACGATCATCCAGAAGTGTTTCGATGTTTTCTTTTTCGAGTCGTTCATATAATTCATTGGATGCTTTTTTGATACTTTCATCCCCTTGCGACAAATCAATAATATGAACGGCAAAAGGCGATACAGTGAGAGGCCAAATCATTTCTTTGTCTTTGCCCAATACTTCAACGATAGTTCCCATAAGGCGTCCTATACCAATACCATATGATCCCATAAAAACTGGCTTTGATTCGCCATTCTCATCAACATAAGCAAGCCCCAAAGGCTCTGAGAAACGAGTCCCGAGAGTAAAGATGTTTCCGACTTCGACTGTTTTTTTCTCAATCAAATCTTCTTTATGGTATCCAAGCTCTTTTAAGACCTCATCATTGTAAACTTCTTTATTCACTGCAGAACCTTTGACAGCAGACTTCATGAGTGATGTATCTTTATTAGCATAAATTATATCTTCACCCGCTTCTGTCTCAGTTTGAAATTCATGCGAATATTTTGCAAACACTCCACCCGATGCAAATGTGAGGTAAGTTTTTCCACCTAACCCCACACGATCAAAGATATTCATGTAAGCTTGTGTTGCTTTACGATAAAATGCATTATGCTCCTCTTCATTTTTTGAAAAAGAATACAGATCTTTCATAAGAAACTCTCGCCCTCGAAGAATCCCACTCTTTGCCCGTGTTTCATTTCGAAACTTTGTCTGGAACTGATATGCATACACAGGAAGATCTTTATAAGATCTGATATGATCTTTCATTAGTTGAGTCAAAGGTTCTTCATGAGTAAACCCAAGCCCAAGCTCTGTATCATTTTTGAGTTTTGTCTTAAACCAATTATCCACTACAGCATCATCCCATCGGTTTGTTTTTTCCCATAGTTTTTTGTCTTGAAGCGATGCAAGATAAATCTCTTGACCTCCGATTCTGTTCATTTCTTCTCGTACTATATTTTCTATTTTTTTCATCACACGGAGCCCTAACAGCAATGACGAATACACTCCAGCAAAGTTTTTGTAAATAAACCCAGCACGAATAAGAATCTCGGCGTTTTTGGACACCTCATCTTTTGGTGCCTCAAAACGGGTTTTGGTAAAAATGTGTGTTTGTCGCATAGGTAGATTGTAGCATATATACAATCATATTATGACATCAAATTTTATTGACAATTTATGATTTTGTTATATATTACATCTCTCAAAAGATTCACCAATCTTTGTTCGCTTTATTGAATATGCAAGAGCAGGAACTCCTAGGGTACTACCAAGATTGTGTGCAAGTGAACGCATATACGTCCCACTTGAACACTTCACTTTTATTTTTATTATTTTAAAACTGTCTTTTTTGTCTTTGAGATTCTTATCCCATAGTTCAATAATTTCTTTTTGTCTAAAATCCCCATTCACTTTCTTCACTCTTGCTTTTATTTCTTTAAGCAGAATCTTTGAACTTATTTCTCTCTCCTCTAATATATCTATACTATATATCTCAACTTCCCTTGTTGGCATTTTGTCTGGCAATTCACCTTTATTCGCAAGTGTATGAAGTTGTACCCCATTTGCGGTCTTTGACGAGTATGCGGGGTACTCCTGGACAGATTTTCCAATGAATGTTTTTAGAATTTCTTCTATTTTTGATTTTTGAATTTCAGTTTTGACTTCTGACTTTTGATCTTTGACTTTCCCTAGTGTGTCTCCTGTATCCGTCTCAAATCCAAACAACACTTCCACTTCATACTCTTTATCGAGTCCTAGATAATCGTCCTTGTTCTTACATTCCTCTCCCACCAATATCAAAAGTAGCCCCTCTGCCATAGGATCGAGTCGCCCTGCATATGTCATAGGCACATTTATAGGTATCGCTCTTTCCACCCTTATTCTTTCGAGAGCTTCGAGTGGTGTTTCACCTAATTGTTTATAAGTACTTATTTTCATGACTAAAATAAAAAGAAGTGTCCGAAGTACACTTCTAACCCAGGATTTCAGGTTGGCGCGAAAGATTGCCGACCTTCACTCTAAGCTCCCATAATTCCATCAAAATAGCTCTCAAGCATTCATCATCTAGGCGTGGGTATCTTGCGAGCCATTCCTCCACATACCTTTCTTTTTCCTTTTCTCTAATCTTTTGAAGACATGCAGCACAAACACTGTCACCAGGAACACCTTCAAATGAGCTATTGCAGTGGGAACAAGAACAAGAAACTGTAAGCATAATAATTTACCTCCTACTCATAATCATAATCAAAACACATAACAAAGCAAGCTTTTTTTATCGATAAAAAAATGCTACTATACAGACTATGATAGAAAAACAAAAACTAAGTACAGAACCATACAAAGGCGTCCGAGACTTCTACCCTGAGGATATGGCGATACAAAATTACATTTTTGATACGTGGCGCAAAGTTGCCAAAGAGTTCGGCTATGTTGAGTACGGAGCATCCATCCTCGAGTCAGCTGACCTTTACAAGGCAAAGGGAGAAAGAAACGAAGAAATCGTAAATGAACAAATGTACACCTTTATCGACAAAGGTGATCGAGAAGTAGCGCTGCGACCAGAGATGACACCGACACTCGCGCGAATGGTTGCTGCACGCAGAAAGGGTCTCAAGCTTCCCCTCAGATGGTTTTCTATTCCCAACTGTTTCCGTTATGAGCGATCACAGCGTGGCCGACGACGCGAACATTGGCAACTCAATTGTGATGTTATGGGTAACAACAAGGATTTCTCTACAATAGATGCGGAGGTAGAGATAATTACACTTGCATACAATATAATGAAAGAGTTTGGAGCTAAGGATGAGGACTTTCAAATACAAGTTAATGACAGAAGGGTTATATTTGAAATGTACAAACCGATCCTTCGAGACCAAAACCAATGGAAAGAAGTTATGTCTTTTCTTGATAGGCGACCAAAGCTTTCTCCTGAGGATCAAAAGGAAGGAAATGAAAAATATTTCGCTCGACCATTTGACGAAATTGAGGCTCGAAAAATATATGAAGCATCTGACTTAAGTAAACTGGTAGACAAGCTAAGGGCTAAAGGAATAACAAATATAAAATTTGAATCTTCAATTATGCGTGGCTTTGACTACTACACCGGTATGGTATTTGAAGTGTTCGATACTGATCCTGCAAACAATAGATCACTTTTCGGCGGTGGACGCTATGATAACCTACTCGAGATGTTTGGGGTTGAACCACTCCCTACTGTCGGGTTTGGTATGGGAGATGTGACGATGCGAGATTTCCTCGAGACTCACAATCTTCTTCCCTCTAATATAGAAATAAAATAAATCTATGAAAAAAATCGTATTCGACATTGAAACGCGAAATATTTTTGAAGATGTAGGCAAAGCTGATCCTGCACTGCTTGATATTTCTCTCGTTGGAGTGTATGACTACGAGACAGATGAATACTCAAGCTATCTCGTAGAAGATCTACCTAAACTTTGGCCACTACTCGAGGCTGCGGATGTACTCATTACATTCAACGGCGATCATTTCGACATCCCTCTCTTGAACAAGTATTACAACGGCGATCTCACAAAAATCAAATCTCTCGATCTTCTTGTAGAATTTCGCAAGGCACTTGGAAGACGCATAGGTCTTGGTAATATTGCAGAAGCAACACTTGGTATAGGTAAAAGCGGACACGGTCTTCAAGCTGTTGAATGGTGGAAAAAGGGTGATATAGAAAGTATCCGCAAATACTGTCTTCAAGATGTGAAAGTAACCAAAGATGTCTATGAATATGCACTAAAACACAAAAAACTAAAATATAAAGATGGGGATAGCGTGAAGAGTGTTATAATAGATACGAAAGATTGGGAAATTATTAGTCACAGTGCAATGACTTTTTCATTGCCATTTTAATTAAAATAATTATGGAACATCATCATCACAAAAAAGATTTACTCAAGGTACTTGCAATGCCTGTTGCAATCGTTCTTGCAGGTCTTTTTATTGGACTATCAATTCTCTGGGTCAACAGAACACCAAAACCACAAACCCTCGAATCAACACTCTCTGCATTAGCCAAAAAATCAGGAGTCAGTAGTAGCAAATTTGAAAAATGTCTTGCAAGTGGCAAATACACAAAAGCAATTAACGATTCTATCGCGGCAGCGTTTCTTACAGGAGGCAATGGGACACCATGGAGTATTGTCGTTGGTCCAACAGGCAAAAAATATGCAATCTCTGGAGCCCTCCCTATCGAAAAAGTTCGTGAAATAATCGACCAGGCTCTTGCTGACAAAGAAACAAAAGCAAACCCATCTCTTGAAAAAATGTCTCCTGTTACAAGTGCAGACCACATACAGGGGGATATCAATGCTCCTGTCAAAGTTGTTGAATATTCAGACCTTGAATGTCCGTTTTGCAAAAGATTCCATACAACAATGCAGCAGGTTATGAAAGAATATGGTAAAGATAAAGTCGCATGGGTCTTCCGTCAATTCCCCCTTTCACAACTTCATTCAAAATCACCCAAAGAAGCAGAAGCAACAGAGTGTGTCGCAGAACTTGGTGGCAATGATGCATTTTGGAAATTCGTTGACCTCATAAATGAAGTCACACCATCAAACAACGCTCTCGATAAAGCAGTCATAAATTAGAATAGAAACACCATCAAAAAGCGCAAACATTAGTTTGCGTTTTTTTTAGTTAGATAACATTTAAGCTCTTGCGAAGGGAACAAAATTCACAATCTTCTTTGTAACATCCTTTAATCAAGAACTCACCACTTACAATCTCACACAACACCCCATTCATTTCTTTCTGGAGATTTGAGACCATATCAGACGTAAGAGCAAAATCATAAAAGACCCTTTCCCCTTTATCATCATTTAGAATAAAATTAATCTCGCCGGTAGACACATTCATATTCTTATCCATCATTTCCATAATCATTTTATAAAAAATAATCTGCCGAAGGTAATTGCCGTCTGAATCTTGTGTGAGCCCCCTCACAACGTTTTCTGATTTTGGTTTGCCTGTTTTAAAATCGATAACTCGATATTCTTCTCCTATTCTGTCTACCCTATCCACAGAACCTTTTATAAAAATATTGTGTTTTTGGTTTTGATATTCGAACTCATAATCATATTCAAGTCTAAATTCTGCTTTTAACAGCGTAGTATCTCCCAAATCCCCGCGTTCCACAAAATCAAAAATGCTTTGTTTGTAGTCTTTTTTTATTTTTTGTTTTTCTTTTTCCCTAATTGATTTTTTGTCGAGGTTTTTTTCAAAGAGTGCAAACAAGATTTCTTTTGTATGTTCTTTTTTGCGAAGAATAAGATTGTGATATTCTTCAAGTGACTCATGCACAGCATTTCCTACTTCAAGACTTATGTTGAGTGAGAAAGGAAACCTTAAAAGGTTGTTGAACAAAAACTTATTAGGACAATCAAGATAGTTATTGAATGCTGTGACAGAAAACGATTGCGACAAGAATAGATCTTTATAAAACTGTATTTTTTCTTTTGACACAGAATCCTGCAAAAAATGCAGCGAAGATTTTTTATCAATCACGATAGGTGTAAGAAGTGTTGTATCGATTTCATCGACAAACCCGGATAAGCTTTCTTCTTTTCCATCTATGCCATACTTTGGAAAAGTAAGTGTGAGACTCTTTTTGGCACGTGTCATAGCAACATACAGAAGCTTTCGAGTATCTTCCATATCTTCCACATCCTGGCTTAGACCAAGCAAATCCATTACAGGGATAAAATAATTTTTTCCACCACTTTTATCCCATTCATTATGAGTCATATGTATGATAAAAACATTATCAAATTCGAGCCCTTTTGATTTGTGTGCAGTCATCAACACAACACGCGAATTATCAGAATCTTTAGGAATACTGATTTTCATATCATACAGAATTGCCTTTTCAATAAAATTATTCAAAGAATGTATGTTGGCATCCTCTTCTTTGAACACAACCTGACGAGCAATATTGGCAAATGCCCGTAATATAGAAAGTTTGTGTTCAAGAACTGATGAATCTGATGTCTTTAAATAATCTGTTGTACGGGCAAATTCTTCAACAAAAAGTACAGGACTGTTTTTGAGTGCATATGAAGCAAGGTGTCTTATGTGCTGAACAATATGCTGAATTTCTAAATCTTTTGATTGTGATATCACATCAAAAGCACTTTGACCTGATTCGTATATATCTTTATTAATCTTATGTATTTTTTCGATTGTAATATTAAAGATACTACTTGCAAGGAGTTTTACTATATTTTGATTGAGAGACAGGTCACAACAAACTTTGATCATATTGACTATTTCAAGTGCATACCTATCTTCAAAAAGCTCATTATCGCTATGAGATATATAATCCACACCGAGAGTCTCGAGGACTCGAGCAATACGTTCTTTGTCTTTGTTTTTTCTAAAGATCACAGCAACAGTATCTCCCTGTGTCTCCGAAAGAATTTTTTTGATACTTTCTCCTACATACTCACACTCACTCTCTCTATCACTTAAAGTTGCAAAAGTGATTTTACCTTCTCCTACGTACAAACCTTTGGCGAGAAGATTTTCTTTGTTGATAAGTAGATCACTTCGTTTTGAGATAAGACCAAAAGAGTAATCAAGAATGTTTTGATGTGATCTAAAATTATCGATCAGTGTCACTAGTTTTGCACTTGGATATCTATCCTTGAAACCAGTGAAATTCTCAAGTGTGCCTCCTTGAAATCTAAATATTGCCTGTTTTTCATCACCTACAACCATAATATTGGGACTATCGACTACAGAACCAAAAAAATCCAGTATTCGATTTTGTGACATATTTGCATCCTGATGTTCGTCAGCAAGTACAAATTGATATTGTTCTGCTATTTCATATTGCAAATCCGCGTTTTGAGATACCTTCTTGACCACTTCGTTGATAATATCTTCAAAGTCATAAAATTTTCTTTTGAGCTTTTGAGATTCGTATTCTTCAAACACTTCTCGGAGCTCTTTCATTTTGTCTATCATATTGAATTTTGAGCGAGCGGTTGACTTAATCTCACCTTTTGTTTTGCCACGAGTTGAAAAGTTTTCTGGATCAGAGAGTAATCCTTGTTCATATGTATCAATATGTTTTTTAAGGGACTCAGGATCTATAAATTCACGTTTTAATTCTTTGATGTATCCAATAATGTTTTTGACTTGAAAAAACGGACTCAAAAAAGGTTTGATGTTTTTGAAATCCCCTTTGTCGATAATCTCTTCAAATAAAGATATAGCATCATCTTCACTTATAAATCTGAAATTATTGAATTCAGCAAAATGGTCATTGTATCGACGAAGTATCTGCTCGGCAAAAGAGTGATAAGTAAAAATATTAACCTTAAGAGCATCACTTCCGATGATTTCTCGAAGTTTGTCTTTCATTGCTTTAGCTCCTGATTCTGTAAAAGTAAGAGCAAGAATCTGTTCAGGAGATGTGTCTGTTTGTTTTAAAATATTTGCAATCCGAAGAGTAAGAAGCGTCGTCTTACCAGTCCCAGGACCCGCAACGACCATAAGAGGTCCGTAGATAGTGTCTACAGCCTCCTTTTGGGCTTTATTTAGAGATCTATATTTATGATCAAAAATTTCTTGTGACATAAAGAAATTATACCAAAAAATAGGTATTTTTTCTTTAGAAACATCCAAACCCAAACAAAGCTATTTCTTTTGGTGCAAGGTGACCATATTACTATCTGCATCACGGACGATCCCCATAGAACAATTGGGAAATTCCATAACTTCCATCATCACCTCATATCCTTTTGACCTTACTGTCTCGACAAGTTCTTTTAGATTATCCACTTCAAATGCAGCGCTCGGACCATCTTTGGATGGGAGCCATGTATCCATTTGCCCCAAAGCTATAGTACTGTTACCAACTGGGTATTCAATAAAATGTGATTCATCTGTTATAGGACCAAACTCATCTGAAGGAACAAACCCCAAAACACCTTCATAAAACTCACGCGCTTTCTTTATATCTTTTGTAGGATATCCCACAAACGCAATATCTTTTATCATAAAATATTATTTATTAGTAAATTCCGAATCAGTAAGGGTAGCTCTTGCGAATTTTCTACATTAATAATTCCTCAATCTACTTACCTTCTCATGTGTTCGTATCTTGTCGAGTGCTTTTGCCTCAATCTGTCTAATACGCTCTCTTGTCACTCCAAATGTCTTGCCTACCTCTTCGAGTGTGTGCTGTATACCATCCATAAGCCCATGTCGCATTTCAAGAATTCGTCGTTCTTTTTCAGAAAGATCGTCCAAGATTTCTTTGACTTGGTCGCTCAAAATCTTTTGTGATGTTTCTTGATCAGGGGTTGGGATTTTTTCATCTGCAATAAAATCTCCAAAAGTTGTCTTGTCATCACCATCATCCCCTACAGGAGTATCAAGTGAGACTGTCGCTTGGTCAATCTTTTCTATTTGATACACCTTATCAACATCAAGACCCATTTCAACCGCTATCTCATCAGGCATTGGATCACGTCCGAGATCTTGTGACAGACGTCGTACTACTTGTTTATACTTTGCGATTGTTTCCACCATATGCACCGGGACACGAATCGTTCGTGACTGATCAGCGAGCGCACGAGTAATAGACTGTCTAATCCACCATGTTGCATAGGTAGAAAACTTGAAACCTTTTGACCAGTCAAACTTATCAACAGCCTTAAAAAGACCAAGGTTCCCTTCTTGAATCAAGTCTAAAAGAGTCAAGTCCGCACTCCGTCCTACGTATTTTTTTGCAATAGACACCACAAGACGAAGGTTAGCCTTGGCAAGAAGATTTTTTGCTTCTTCATCACCTTCTTGAATACGACGAGCCAAATCTTTTTCTTCAGCAGCATGAATGAGTGGGTAATGTCCAATCTCTTTGAGATACATTTGAATGGAGTCATGGCCATCCCCCTTGCTTCCTGCGTATTTTTTGAGAAATTCATCTTCATCAGTATGCACCTCAAGTAAACCTCCTCCCTCTAGAATATCAACACCTGATGAACTGAATTTTTCATACAAAGAATCAAGAAACATCACATCCTCTTCAATAGTAGGAAACTCTTTGAGAATATCATCATATGTCACAAAACCTCTTTCTCTCCCCTTCACAAGAAGTTGGTCGAGTCTTTTTTGTAGATCATCTTTTTTTGCTACGGCTTTTTTGGAAACAGATTTTGTTGTAGGTTGAGCAGTTTTTTTAATAACCTTCTTTTTGAGAGGTGCCTTTTTTTTGATAACCTTTTTTATCTTTTTAATAACTTTCTTTTTATTTACTTTTGATGGTCCTTTTTTCTGCTTTTTTGTTTTTGAGTTTTTTTTCATATTTTTATAAATAGTGAGCTAATAATAATATAAAATTAAGGATTTGCATATTTTTTTGATAACCCCGACAGTTTGGTTGATATATCTTGGCAATGCTTGAGCTCTTTTTCAACGTTTGGAATATCCCTTACAAGTTCACTGCGTTTCAATCTCTCCATTGTTTTTGCAAAATCTTCTTTAAGAAGACTTTCTTCATAATGATACAAAAGAGTATTGCCAATTTTTTCTGCCAAAGAAACATCGCCGTAATGCATCTCTATTTCAAAAAGGATTTTAGAAATATAATTTTCATCTTTTGGGATTTTGTTTTGATAAGCGGGATCAATAAGGAGTAAAAGTTCTTTAAACTTCACTGCAAATGGATGCTTTTTTGAATCAAGATATAATGCAAAAGAAAGTGCTTCAGGAATACGTTTTTGAGATTCATTAACCTTTGTTTCAGTATGAACCGAAGAAACATCCTCATCTATTATTTTTTGCATTTCTGATTCCAAAACCTTTTCTCCAATACCAGAAGCAAAACTGATTTCTTGAAGATACCTAGTCTGATCAATACCGCTTTGTACCATCTTAACCAAAGGCAAGAGTTTCTGTTTCAAAATATCATCAGCATCTTTGCCAGATTTTGATTTCATGATGTCAATAAAATACGAAACAACACCTTGGGACTTTGCAATCGCCTCAATCCAAATATTCTTATCTTTGAGTATACTATCAGCAGGATCAAGTCCTGAAGGCAGATTGACTATATGAACAACAAACCCCTCCTTCAATGCGAGCTTCCATGCTCTTAGTGTTGCATTCTGTCCCGCATTATCGGCATCAAACGCAATAATAATTCTATCCGTAAGACGTCGTAGATGAAGCAGATGTTCCTGTGTAAGCGCCGTACCTGATGATGCAACAGTATTTATGACTCCAGCCTGATGTGACATCAAAAGATCCATTTGCCCCTCAACAAGGATAACACTTTGTTTTTTGCGAATTTCTGATTTTGCAAAATTAAAACCATACAAAAGTTTAGACTTGTCAAACAAAGGTGTATCAGGACTGTTCAAATACTTTGCCTCATCATCTTTGGATGGATTAAGAATTCTTCCCGAAAACGCAACTACTCGTCCTAAAGTGTCACACAAAGGAAACATAATTCGCCCACGAAAACGATCATAACTTTCTCCTTGTTCGGGTTTTTTGATAAGACCAGAAACAAGCATTTCCTCTTCGGAATATCCTTTCTGTAGAAGGTATGTTTTAAGCTCCCTCCACTCATTCGGAGCAAAACCAATCTTCCATAAACGAACGGTTTCAATCTCGAGACCTCGTTTTTTGAGATAAGACAAAGCTTCCATATTATCTTTTAATTTGGTCTGGAAAAACACAGTCGCATCTTCAAGAATACGATATAATCGCACTTCTTTATCTTCCCCTTCTTGATCTTTTTGTTTTTTCTCTACTACAACACCAGCTTTCGAAGCAAGCATATGGAGTGCGGCCAAAAAATCAATCCCTTCAAATTCTTGAACGAATGTAAAAATATCCCCTTTCACCCCGCAACCAAAACAATAATAACTCCCTCTATCAGGAGAGATGAAAAAAGACGCTGTCTTTTCATGATGAAAAGGACACTTTGCTTTAAAATTACTTCCTGATTTTTCAATATCAATGTAAGAAGAAATAATTTCAACAATCGAAAGTCTTTCTTTTATATTTTGAACTGTGGTGGACATTATTTAAGTTTAGAAGTTACAAGTAACAATGACTTAAAACAGATCATAATGACCAATAACCAAATTTCAATTATCAAACAATACATAAGATATCAATGTTTAAATTATTAAAACTTTGATAAGTATGTATTGTTTGGTTATTGATTATTGATAATTGTTGATTTTAGCTACTACTCTACAGATGCTTCGTCAGTAAATGTAGCCTTGAGCTCATCAATCATTTGTGATTTTTCACTTCCCTTAAAACCAGATCCTGCAGGAATGAGTCGTCCCAAAATCACATTTTCCATAAGTCCCTTAAGCTTGTCTTTTGAGCCTTCAACTGATGCTTGAATGAGTACACGAGTTGTGTGCTGGAATGATGCGGCAGAGAGGAAACTCTTTCGAGAGAGTGACACATCAGTAATACCCAATACTATAGCTTCACCTTTTGCTTCTGTTTTACCTTCACCACGAGCCAAAGCGTTTGCTTCATCAAATTCTGAGTTCTCAATAATATCACCACCCACAAGCGCTGTATCTCCTGATGATTTTACCTTTACTCGTGAAAACATTTGTCGAACAATGATTTCAATATGCTTTCGTGATACAGGTTCTCCTTGGAGTTCATAAAGTTTTTTGATTTCACTAATGATGTATTCTTCTGCACGCTCTTTACCTGCGTACTTAAAGAGTTCATCAATATCAGCAGAACCGTCAGTAATCACATCTCCCTTTTTGACAGAATCTCCGACTCGAACAAGAATAACTCGGATACGTGGAATAATATATTCTCCACTTTCTTTCTTTGATTTTGATTTTTCTCCAAGAGTTGGTGTGATAGTAATAACTTTTTGTTTTCCATCATCTTTTATATCAGTCACAACACCGTCAGCATACGCTACAACAGCAGGAGTTTTTGGTCGTCTCTTTTCGAACACTTCTTCCACACGAGGAAGACCTTGAATAATATCTCCACCCGCAGAAGCAGCACCTCCTGTATGTTTTGTGTTCATCGATAGCTGAGTTCCTGGTTCTCCAATCGCTTGCGCAGCCACAGTTCCCACAGCTTCTCCGATATCTACTTTTTTGTTTTTACCAAGATCCATACCATAACAAAGCGCACAGATACCATCAACAGATTTACATGTCAAAGGCGATCGTACAGACACTTCTTCAATACCCGCCTTTTCAATAAGCTCAGCATCAAATCCAGACAAAATATGATTCTTTTCAAACATAACTTTTCCTTCTGAATTAAGAACTGATGCAAGAAGCACTCGTCCTTTGATACTTTTAGATATCGGTGTCTCAATACCTGAAGCAGTTTCTTTACGAATGACAATTCCTTCTTTGACACCACAATCATCTTCAACAATCAAAACATCTTGCGCAGCAACGAAAAGTCGTCGTGTAAGGTATCCAGCCTTTGCGGTATTCAAAGCTGTGTCAGCAAGGTTTTTACGAGAACCATGTGTGTTGATGAAGTATTCAATTGGGTTGAAACCTTCTTTTGTTGAAGACATAATAGGAAGCTCCAAAGTCTCACCTGACGCACTTTGGATGAGTCCTTTCATACCTGCCATTTGTGTAATCTGTGCAGCACTACCTCGAGCACCAGATTTGAACATTCTGTATACAGATCCTTTTTTATCAAGATTGTCAATCACCATCTTTTCAATCTTACTCTTAACACCGTGCCAGATTTCAATATTTTTGCGAACCCTTTCTTCTTCTGACAAAAGACCTTCGTTGAATTGCTCGTTCACCATTTCTGATTGGTTCATAGCTTCTTCTACAGTCGCTTTTTTACCTTCAGGAACTTTTACGTCATCAATACCAAAGGTCACTCCAGATGCTGTTACATACTTAAATCCAAACGCTTTTACTTTGTCCAAAGTTTTTGCAAGATTTTCTACTCCATATCGCACCATAAGATCACTCATCACTCCTGCCATTGTCTTTTTGTCAGTTTCTTTATTAACAAAAGGATAGTCATCTGGAAGAAGTTCGTTGAAAAGGATTCGTCCTACTGTCGTCTCAAAATACTTTCCTCCAAACTCTTTGAATTTTTCTCCTTCCGGAGCAAGAGTTTTTATTTTTGCTTGATACGAAATAACACCAAAGTTGAGTGCAGCAATCGCACTCGCGAATGACTCAAAATACTTCCCTTCACCTTTCTCTCCATCTATCATTTGTGTCATCCAATAACACCCAAGCACAATATCTTGTTTGTCCACAGATGCAATCAAGTTTCCACTTCCTGGCTTCAAGATGTTTTTGTCTGCTGCCATTATGTTTTTTGCCTCGAGCTGTGCCTCCAAAGAAAGAGGAACGTGAACAGCCATAGTATCTCCGTCGAAGTCAGCGTTAAACGCAGTACATACAAGTGGATGAACACGGATAGCAGATCCTTCAATAAGCACTGGTCTAAAAGCTTGAATACCAAGTCGGTGAAGTGTTGGAGCACGGTTCAAAAGTACGTATTTGTCTTTGATAACATCTTCAAGAATCGCCCATACTTCGGGTATCCCTTCTTCAATGAGTCGTGAAGCACCTCGAATATTGTATGCAAGTTCTTGTTTCAAAATATCCGCAATAACGAATGGTCTAAACATTTCGAGAGCCATATTTTTTGGAAGACCACATTGATCAAGGCTAAGTTCTGGACCCACAACGATAACAGATCGTCCAGAGTAGTCTACTCGTTTACCCAAAAGATTTTGTCGGAAGAGTCCTCGTTTACCTTTGAGGTTATCCGAAAGAGATTTGAGGACTCGTCTTTGTGCTGGACCTGCTCCTGCAAAACCAGCATTGCCTGATTTTTGAGAACTATCAATGAGTGCGTCTACCGCTTCTTGAAGAATTCTTTTTTCATTTCGAAGAATAACTTCAGGTGCGTGAATTTCTTTGAGTTTTTTGAGTCGATTGTTTCTGTTTATAACACGTCGATACAAATCGTTCACATCTGTTGTTGCATGTCGTCCTCCATCAAGAGCAACCATAGGTCGAAGTGCTGCGGGGATAACAGGAAGCGCTGTAATAAACATCCAATCAGGACGAATATTTGATGCGACCATATTTTTGATTACAGCAAGACGCTTGCTGATTTTTTCTCTTTCTTGTGTGTTTGCTTTTTCAAGTTGAGCTTCAAGTTCTACAATAATCTTTGGAAGATCAAGTGTTTTGAAAATATTAAAAATAGCTTCTGCACCGATTGATGCTTCAAAGATAGTTCCATATTTTAATGCAAACTTATGATACTGCGCTTCCACAAGAACACGTCCTACTTTAATATTGTCGATTTCGAGTTTTGTTGAAACGAGAAGATCTTTGATTGCTTCTTTTGTTTTTTCATCATTGACAGTTTTGATTTTTGCTTTGAACTCTGAATCAAGATCACGAAGTACTCTTTCTTTTTCTTCTTCGTTTACTTTTGTAATGAGGTAGCCTGCAAAATAAACAACCTTTTCTACTTCAGATGAAGGAATACCGAGCACAAGAGAGATTCGAGAAGGAATGTTTCTCAAAAACCACACATGAGCAACGGGTGTTGCAAGTTCAATATGTCCCATTCTTTCTCGTCGTACGATTGATCTTGTGATTTCAACACCACATTTTTCACAGACAATACCCTTATACCTTATACCTTTGTACTTACCACAATAACATTCATAATCACGATCTGGTCCAAAGATTTTTTCGTCGAAGAGACCTGATTTTTCACTTCGTTGAGTTCTATAGTTCATTGTCTCAGGTTTTGTCACTTCACCATGAGACCACTCACGAATACGTTCAGGAGATGCTACTTGAAGAGCGATGTAGTCAAACTTTTTTGATTCTTTTCTTTTAATCATTGTTGTTGTATTAGCTATTATTTTGTAACCTCTCCTGTACTTTCTTCATCCGACTTTTGAAGTGTTACATCAAGACCAAGACCTCGAAGGTTTGCAAGCAACACATTGAATGATGCTGGTGAGTTTGTTTGCTCAATTCTTTCACCACGAACAATCGCATCGAATGTTGCACTACGTCCTGTAATATCATCAGATTTGACAGTGAGCATTTCACGAAGCATATACGCAGCACCATGACCAAGAAGAGCCCACACTTCCATTTCTCCAAATCTCTGTCCTCCTCCTTGAGCCTTACCTCCAAGCGGCTGCTGTGTAATGAGTGAGTATGGACCAATAGAACGCATATGGATTTTGTCTTCCACCATATGGTGAAGTTTCAAAATATACATATACCCAACAGCGATTTTTTGTTTGAAAGGATCTCCTGTTCGTCCATCAAAGAGGGTGATTTTACCATCTGATCCAAGACCCGCCTTTTCAAGTTCTTCTTTGATTTCTGTATCTGTCGCT
>CAYORS010000001.1:0-107175 GCA_964406475.1 uncultured Candidatus Saccharibacteria bacterium | reverse complement strand
CTCAAAAAGCCTTATACTGCTTGTACCAGTGGGTACTTAACTCACATGGCCCGCAGAATCGAGCTAGCTCGAGATGCATCAAATCTCGACTAGGTTGCAAAAACAAAACACCTGAATGGGTGTTTTGTTTTTGTTTGACCTATACCCCCTAGGGGGTATATAATGTTGTGCATATGAAATACACACAGAAAAATAGCAAGGACAAAGTTGTGCGTCGTCTCAAACTCATCGAAGGTCAGGTACGAGGTCTCCAGAAAATGATCGAAGCAGATGAGTACTGCATAGATGTAATCACACAAACTTCTGCCGTTAAGCAAGCCCTTTCTAATGTTGAAGATATTCTACTTGAAAACCACCTCGATTGTTGCGTATCAAAGCAGATGACAACAGGAGAAGCTACAAAAGCACAGAATGAAATATTAAAAGTATATAAGCTCAAGAGAAAGTAATATGATAGAACATATTTACAAGGTGAAAGGTATGCACTGTGCCAGCTGTGTCGCACTCATAGAAGACAAGCTTGGAAAAGTTGAGGGTGTTAAATCTGTTTCAGTGAAGCTCAATCAAGAAAGAGCTACTGTTGAATTTAACAGTACTCAAATTAATACAAAGACACTTTCTGATGCCATCTCTCCATTCGGATACACTCTTGAAGACAATGACAAGAAGTCTGAGAATAGCCATCACCACGGCGAAAAAAGTGCTGAAATAGATACGGGACTTGAAATGAAGTTCATCCTGCCTATGGTGGCATTTTCTTTCGTAATGATGTTGTGGGAAGTCCTCTCGCAAAACAAGATAATCCCTGCGATGTCTGAAAATGTATACGAGGTGTTCCATCACCTGATGCCAATATTTGCGTCATTCGTACTCTTTGGTATTGGAAGAAAATATATAAAAGCTGTTTGGATATTTCTTAAAACTCATACAGCAAATATGGATACCCTTGTTGGTATCTCAACCATAGTAGCTTTCATATATTCATTTATAGTCACTGCTTTTGAAAATGAACTTGCTCCATATATCAATGTCACTTCCAATTTCTATGATGTGGTAATTGTCGTCATCGGTCTCATCGGTTACGGACAATATCTAGAAGCTCGTGCCAAAAAGAAGACCAATGAAGCATTGCAGAAGCTTGCTGGTCTAACAAGCAAAACTGCACTTGTTATTCGAGATGGAAAGGAAATCGAAGTTTCAATAGAAAAGGTAAATATCGGGGATATTGTCATCGTAAAGCCAAATGAACGAGTGCCTCTTGATGGCATTGTTGTTGAAGGTTCAAGTTCAATTGACGAAGCAAACCTTACTGGCGAAGCGATACCTGTTGATAAGGGCATAAATGACCAAGTGTTTGCTGGAACACAGAACTTCCAAGGGATACTTCACATAAAGGTGACCAAAGACCCGAAGGACACGGCTCTTGCACATATAATTTCGATCGTCGAGAATGCACAGAACTCAAAAGCTCCAATTGAACGCACTGCGGATAGAATATCTGGTGTGTTTGTGTATGTAGTGCTTGTATTAGCAGTAATCACATTCATTGCGTGGATGATATTTGCTCCTGCAACTCTTGGATTGACAACGGCATTCGCTTTTGCGATTTCAACCACAATGGCTGTTCTCGTAATTGCTTGTCCTTGCTCGCTTGGTCTTGCAACTCCGACAGCAATCATCACAGGCGTTGGACGAGGAGCGGAGCGAGGAATACTGATCAAGAATGCGGAGAGTTTGGAAAAACTTGCAAAAGTTACAGCAATCGTATTCGACAAGACAGGAACGCTTACTCACAACAAGCTTGCAATTGAAGGAGTGTATTGTAAAGACAAAAATCACACTTGTAATATTGAAGACACCTCCTTCAAACAATCTCTAATTTATGCGATTACTAAATCATCAAAACATCCTGTTTCAGAAAGTGTGGCCATGTGGCTCAAGGAGAACAAAGTATCTCCGCTTCATATTACTGATTTGAATGAAATCGCTGGCAAAGGAGTAACTGCAACATATGAGAACAAAAAATATTACCTCGGCTCTCGTGCCTACATCGCGAATGTGATTAAACAGTCTGAGGATATGGTTAAAAAAGATTTTGATGATACTCGGTTTGAAAGTGGTCGCGAACTGTATCTCTCTGATGAGACTGAGGTTCTTTCTCTCATAAAGATACACGACACCATTAAGATGGAAGCGAAAGATGAGATTGTAAAATTGAAGAAGCTCGGGCTACAAGTAGTAATGGCAACTGGCGACCATAAAGCAACAAGCGAAACTGTGGCAAAAGGTCTAGGTATAGATGAAGTGTATGCAGATGTGAAGCCAGAGGATAAGTTGAATATCGTTAAGGAATTACAGAAGAAGGGTCTTAAGGTTGCGATGATTGGGGATGGTGTCAATGATGCTCCTGCACTTGCTCAAGCGGATGTGGCAATCTCAATGAGTGACGGATCGGACATTGCTATAGAAAGCTCTGACATTGTTCTTCTCAAGGGAGATATTGTGAAAGTTGCAGAAGCGATACATCTTGCTCAACGAACGAATAAAACGATTTGGCAAAACCTCATCTGGTCATTCGGCTACAATTCTGTAGGTATACCAATCGCAGGAGGCATACTATTCCCATTCTTCGGCTGGACATTAAGTCCTGCCATTGCAGGAGCGATTATGGCATTCGAGAGCGTAACGGTCGTTACCAACTCGCTGAGAATTAAGACAATGAAATTATAGCTATGAAAACATACACATTCCACGTTCACGGTATGCACTGCAATTCTTGCGTCATTTTGACGGAAGATAAGATCGGAAGTTTGCCTAATGTGAGCAAAGTCACATCAAACCTTAAAAATCATTCAGTGGAAGTCATTGGAGATTTTGGCGACAAGACTGACACGCAGATTGCTGAAGAACTAACTTCTTTGGTCAAAGGTAGCGGATATACAGTTTCAGTTGAAAAGCAGGTCATGGAAAGGAATTGGTCAGATTTTAAGATTGCTGTACCTATCGCAATATGTTTTGCAGTTCTATTCGTGCTATTACAAAAGCTAGGCATAGTTAATCTAGTTGGCGGTGGCAATGTCACATACGGCACAGCATTTGTTATCGGTATCATCGCCTCACTTTCAACTTGTATGGCAGTAGTTGGAGGTCTGGTTCTTTCGATGTCTGCAACGTTCGCCAAGGAGGGCGACAAGATACGACCACAACTTATGTTCCACACAGGTCGTATTGTTTCTTTCTTTATTCTTGGTGGAGTAATCGGTGCAATTGGTTCTGCTTTTACTCTTGGTACAACTGGAACGTTTGTTCTCAGTCTCGTCATTGCGATTGTTATGATAATCCTCGGCATCAATCTGCTCGATGTCTTTCCGTGGGCAAAAAGACTGCAACCGTCTATGCCGAAGTTCCTTTCAAGGCACGCAATCGGTGTATCAAAGTTTAATCACACGCTCACTCCGCTTCTTGTCGGTATCGCAACCTTCTTTTTGCCCTGCGGGTTTACCCAGTCGATGCAACTCTACAGTCTCACGACAGGAAGCTTTCTTAAGGGTGGGCTGACGATGTTTTCTTTTGCGCTTGGAACACTTCCTGTTTTGGCACTCATAAGCTTCAGTTCGTTCAGCATACAAAATAACAAGAAGTCGGGCGTGTTCTTCAAGTCTGCTGGGTTAATAGTAATCTTGTTTGCAGTGTTCAATCTTATCAATGCACTGGTGGTCATCGGGGTCATTCCACCAGTATTTAATTTTTAGTATAATCAATATCATATTTATGAAACCAACAGTCATTTCAATTTTAGTAGCAGTAGTACTCATTGGTGGAGCTTTTGCTCTAACTCGAAAGTCTGATACTTCACAAGTCGCTAATGCAAACAATGTAACCATCGTTGATGGCAAACAAATTGTGGAGATATCAGCTAAGGGTGGATATCATCCGTTAAAAAGTACTGCAAAGGCCGGAATACCAACAGTTTTGAGATTCGATACTAATGGAACTTTCGATTGTTCATCATCGGTAAGAATCCCTAGTATGGACATTAGTCAAACTCTTCCTCAAACAGGAACAACTGATATAGATCTTGGCACTCCGACCGTTGCCTCAATTCAGGGAACTTGTGGAATGGGAATGTATCGATTTACTGTTGATTTCCAGAGCTAGATAGAGTAATTATTTTATTCCTCAACTTAATCTCACTCTTCAAGCAACTAAGTAGCTCTCTCTTCTCAGGATCACTTCCTTCTCGGAGAACATATTTCGCATAACTTCGTATGTCGATCGTGTGTATATCAATTCTTTCTTTGGTTCCTAACATGAATCTCTGAAGCTTCATAAACTTTTCGATATCTACTTTGATCTTCTCTTTGATTTCAATCTCATTAATATCAATATTCTCAAGTAAGCTTTCAAATTGTTTAATGAGATCTTTTTCTTCAATGTAGCCACATTTACAATGCTTGTCTTTGGCTTTGGTGCATCCATAGTAAACATATCTATGGGCGTTACCATTCTTGTGTTTCTTCCATTTCTCATTAGCTGATATACCTGACTCACATAGTCCACAGATCATAAGTTTGGTAAAAGCGAATTCTTGGTTTTCGACTCTTAATACATTGCTCTTGAGTTGGGCTATAGTTTGATCAAACAGTTCTTTTGTAATGATTGGTTCATGTTTTCCCTGATACCAATTTCCTGAATCTTTAGGGTATTCAAATGTTCCATAATAGAAAGGGTTGTAGAGGATGCGGAAAATATTACCTAAGCTTAAATGCTTCTTTCCCGCAGCTGTTCTAAAGTTCAATTCAAATCTAAGCCATGTGTAGAGTTTCTTTCCGCTCCATTTTTCATACGCTACTTTCTCAAACATTTTTTTAATCACAGGTGCTCTTTCTGGATCTATATGTGCCTGACATCTTTCATCGGTTCGCTTTGAGTTGAGATAACCAGTAGGGGCGACACCAGGGCGGAGTCCCATTTCACATCTTGTTCTAAGACCTCTCTTTACATTGATTACTCTGTTGTCATTCTCGAGCTTTGCTTGTGAGCAAAGAATCATTAACAAGAATTTTTCGTTTGGAGAGTTTATAAATGTCTGACTAAAAGTTCTAATCTCAATCAAAAGTTTTTGATCCATTAGATCTACTACACTCCCTAAGTCACCTGCATTACGAGAAATTCTTGAAGCATCCCATGCAAGTATTCCATTAAATCTTCCTCTTTTAATATCAGCTAATATTTCTTTGAATACTGGTCGTTCTCCTGAATCTTTGGATCATATAGTCTTAGAAAAATTGCTGAAATAATTGGTGCTGAGGGTAAACCTCAAACCGCCAAATACCACCTACAGCAATTAGAAAAAGACGGTTTGATTCAAATGAATCTTGAAGAAGGAATTATAAAGCTCGTAAAAAGAGGTTATGCAAAAGCTTCTGCAAGTCCAATATACTCACTCCCTATCGTAGGAAGTGCCAATTGTGGACCAGCAACGATATTTGCTGAGCAGAATGTCGATCAGTACCTGAAAGTTTCGTCTTCTTTATTGCCACGAAATAAAAGCAATCTATATGCACTCATTGCAGATGGTGACAGTATGAATAAAGCTGAAGTGGAAGACGGAAAGACTATTGAAAGCGGAGATTTTGTTTTAGTTGATAGTGAATACAAAAATTACAAAAATGGAGATATTGTTGTTGCTGTGATTGATGGTCTTGCGACTATCAAACGGTATCGAAATGACAAGGTAAATAAGCGTATTGTACTTGAAGCTGATTCAACAGAAAAATATCTTCCTATCTATATTCATGAAGGAGATGATTTTCAAGCAAGTGGAAAAGTCGTAGGAATTATTAAAAGCTAATTTATAGAAGCGTATGACTAAAAAATACATTCGTAACGCAGGAAAAGAGTGGACACCTAGCGAGGTAAAGCAACTCAAATCATTATCAAAAGACAACACACCAACTCGTGTAATTGGTTTGAAACTCGGTCGACCAGAGGGTGGTGTTCGAAGCAAGGCATCTGAACTTGGTGTTAGTTTGCGACCAACAAATCAGTCTCCATATAACCGAAAAAAGAACTAATATGAAAACTCACATAATTTCTTACGATCTTAGAATCCCTGAAACTTCAGAAGATTACACAAAAATAATCGGTAAAATAAAATCACTTGGCGGTTGGGCAACACCATTAAAATCTGTTTGGTTTGTTACAACAACTCAATCAACGTCAGAGATAAGGGATGAATTGAAATTCCAAACAGATTGGAATGACGGATTAATTGTTATCGAGATTACTAATGCTGATTGGGCCTCAAAGGGTATCGATTCTAAGGTTACAGAATGGATGAAAAATAATCTATAAAATAATTATTATTCTTTATAACCAAAAACATGAAAAGAGTATTTATTGCATTTGCTATTGAAGACAAAACATCTCGTGATTTCCTTGTAGGTCAGGCGAAAAACGACAAGTCTCCATTTGAGTTCGTAGACATGTCTGTAAAAACTCCATGGGGAACTGACTGGGAGTCAAAGTGTCGAACAAAAATTAAAGGCTGTGATGGAATGATAGCACTCATAAGTAAGCATACACCAGCAGCGACTGGAGAGCTTTATGAAATCAAAACAGCCGGTGAAGAAAAAGTGCCTGTAATGCTTATGTATACAGGAAGCGATCGTCCTGTGCTCCCATACTCATTGAGTGGTCGTCTTGTTAATGTTTGGAGTTGGGACAATATCAAGACATTTATTAATAAACTCTAATACTTATGAGACACTACAACATATTTATAAGTCACTCATGGGCATATGGTGACGCATATGAAAAACTATTAAAGATGCTTAACGCAGACCCTCGATTTAATTTCAAGAACTATTCAGTTCCAAAGAATGACCCTATCCACAACGCTCCGAGCTCTATTGCTTTGTCACGAGCGATACAAGATCAGATGCGTTTTTGTGATGTGATCATTATCCTCGCCGGGGTATATTCAAGCTATAGCGAATGGATTAATAAAGAGATCGCACTCGCAAAAGGATTCACTAATCCAAAACCAATTCTTGCTATTGAGCCTTGGGCAAGTGAAAAGACATCATTGGTCGTAAAGGATAATGCAAACAAGATCGTGAAATGGAGTACTAGCTCTATTGTCGCGGGTATTCGTGAGCTCGCATAATATTATGGAAAAACCAGACATCGAAAAAATATTGTTTATCTCTGCATCTGAAAAGTATGGTGATAAATACATCGAGCATCTTTTGGATCAGTACAAGATTTATATTAATGCCACAGAAAAGATAAGTGACCGAAGACAAAAAACCAATGAATTTTTTCTAGGTCTAAATACTGGACTTGTGACACTTCTCGGCTTTATTGCAACTAGAGCTAATGCTCAGGAGATCAGTTTTATACTAGGTCTATCTGCGATAGCAGGAATAACAATTTGTTATCTATGGTATAGAATTATTGCTTCATATAAAGGGTTAAATAGTGCAAAGTTTAAAGTGATACATGCGATTGAGATGAGATTACCATTGGCTCTGTACGATACTGAATGGGAAATGTTGGGTAGAGGTAAAGATAAAAAGGTCTATTGGCCTTTTAGTCATATTGAACTTCACGTACCAAAGATATTTATTCTTATATATCTTGCACTAATGTTTTCTACAATTCCTTGGATTTCTTTATTTGAAATGTTTACTGTGTCCACCTATTCTCTGGTTGGTATTGATCGTTATCTAAATATTTCAGGTATCGTATTAAGTTTTTTAGGGAGCATTGCATTTGCAAAGGGTTTATTTATTTCTAAAGCTGAAGCGATAAGGTTAGGAGTTTCAAGATGGTCCGGAGATACTGAGGAAGAAAAACTTAAACTTCCTCAAGTACAGGATCGCCTTGCTCAAAGAAAGTGGGGAGTTATAGGAGCAATTTTACTCGTACTCGGATTTATACTTCAATTTATTACACTTATTTAATTCAAGGAATTAAAACCGAACTACTGTCACTTTTGTCACTTTTTTAAGAAAAGTTGTATGCTCGAGATACCTCGTCGTGATATTATAAAAAACATTAGAAAAGCCTTGTGATGCAATGAACTAAAAAGTCCGAACTCGAGAGCCTCCGCAAAGTTTAGTCCGCCTTAATAGGGCGGACTTTTACTTTGCGAGAGGAAATGTTTGCGAAGCAAACACGGGTGAGATTCGAACGGTTTTCGCATTGAGCTTGTAGTAACAAGCGAAGCGAAAACCAGTGAAGAGAAATTCTATATGCAACAGCATATAGAATTTCGAGGTCGAAACTCTCGCCACTCCCTACTCAAGCTCCACAACATCAACAACTTTTAATGTCTGAGGGTCTATCTGGAGCTCATATTGACTCTTGCTTTTTAAATATGTTTTGACTGATACTTTGATCTTGTTTTCGCTTGTTGAGCGATATATTCTTTGAATATAGTAGATTGGAGGATTCACACTAGATGTAAGCTCATAGCCACTTGCAGTCCAGTCCACCACCGCACTCTGTACACCAGAAACAGAGGCCCCAATCCTCTCCGACATCTCTTTCGTATAATTAACAATAATGAATTTGCCAGACTGAATATTCTCTCCATTTGGCCCTTCTGGAGAAGAATAGAGAGCATACGCATTACCATCAATATAAAATACCGTCACAATAGGAAGATCGCCAGTCCCTGAGGATTGTAACACCACAGTATTTTTCATAAAAAAGTCTTTGAGCGGAGAGGGGGTATCTGACTTAGGATCTATAAGTGAAGCAACATCGTATCCAGCATAAGTACTCCTGAACGATGTTTTGCCACTTCTCTTTTCTTCAGCATCACGAAAATCGTAGAGATGTTTGATGTATCCGAGCAGCACTTGGTTTTGTGTTTTCTGAATCTTAAAAAGCGGGCCCCCATCAGCAGATGTTACCGTTATATATTTATCTTCGGGAATTACAAATTGTGCACCAAGTGTCACCTCGCCACCATCAAGCTTGCTTGATGCCTGTACATCAATATCTCTAGGCTCGTTTTGCAAATCTATGACATTGCGCCTTCCAAGCATATTTAACACAAACCACAAAGTCCCGAGTAAAATAATAGAACTGAGAATAATATATTTAGTCATAGTTTATATTATACATCAACACAACCTAATAGTCCGTAAACCAGCAGGAGCGGCCCTTACAGTTGCTTGAACAACCACAATAAATATATTTTGTGTGAGTACCATCTTTTAATTGTTTCCATTTTTCTTCTGCCGATATTCCACTTCCACAGTATCCACATGTAAATAATTTAGTGAATGCGAATTCTTTGTTTTCTCTTTGTATATTATCTCTCTTTAATTGTTCCTGAACTTTTGCAAACAGTTCTTTATCAACAATTGGTTCATGTTTACCTAGATAAAAATTTCCACTTCCCTTTGGATATTCAAATGTTCCTGTGTAGAAAGCACACTGGAGCATTCTGTATATATTGCCCAGTGCAAGATTGTGATTCCCCACCGTCTTGAAATTAAGTTCGAATTTAAGCCAGTGATATATTTTCCTACCTGACCACTTCTCGTACCCCATCTTCTCAAAAATCTTTTTAACTATTGGTGCCCTATCCAGATCTAATCTCACCTGACATTTCCTATCCATATGCTTTTCATTCAAGTATCCAACAGGTGCGACTCCAGGCTACAATCCCGTTTCAACTCGAGTTCGAAGCCCCCTCTTCACATTAATTCCTCTGTTATCATTTTCAAGCTTTGCTTGTGAACCAAGGATCATTAGAAGAAACTTTTCATTTGTAATTGAGAAAGTTACCAAAGACAGTGAAGGGTACAATTTTTATCACACTACAGAAAAATATTATTCAACAAAAGATAGTAAATATGCTATTCCGGATAATTCTTATATAAAAGTACTGTTCGATGGTAAAACCGCGTATAAGTCAATTATGAAGTAGTGTTGATGCATTTGAATTATA
This sequence comes from uncultured Candidatus Saccharibacteria bacterium, assembly GCA_964406475.1. Classification (GTDB taxonomy): domain Bacteria; phylum Patescibacteriota; class Minisyncoccia; order Phycocordibacterales; family CAIRYW01; genus JAQBQZ01. The sequence goes on along the minus strand of CAYORS010000001.1, from coordinate 97,202 downwards.
TCGGGAAGTTGAGTCAAAATCTGCTCTCAAATAAACTAAACAGTATTTGATTGATAAAGAGTTTTTTTGGTTTATAATTGCACTATGAAATATATTGCTAAAATAGTAAATTTTATTGTAATTGAACATGAAACAAAAGATCAGTATCAAGATATTGATTCGCTTTTTGCTTTAAATCCGGATGCAGACTTCACTAATCGCGGTGAGTTTGATATTGCATACTTAGCTACACCAATCTCGCTTTGTGACCCAGCAAAGAGGAATATAAAGAAAGATGAAATTCCTGATTTGATTGATGCAGAACATTTGCAAAGGATTATTTCAATAAAGAAATCAATAGTTGAGAACGGGCTTGTATCCGATGGTGATTATGTTGGTATTGAGATAGGAAAATTTTCAAATAACAAACCAGAAGTATTTACGTGCATACTTAAGAGAAAGGAAGCAAAACAGTTTCAAGCTATAGAGCTTGTGTATAATAAAGGTCTTCAGAAAATTGTTAAATTTAAGACGATTACATTCTTTAATCAGGTGCCTGTTGTGTTGGAAATTTCTACCCTCGATACAGAAGGTAATGATTGCAATAGTCTTCAGGTGTTGTTCACTATTCCTGCAAACTTTCTTGGTTTTGGGGATTATGGACATATACTATTAGGTATATCTCAGTCTGAGAATACAACTAGTTTTAAATCTGTAGCGGATTGTTTTGAAAATACAGAAAAAATGATTGATGAATTCAAAACAGACAATATCTTTGTGTTATACATCAACGGAAAGGGTGGTATGACAGATGAGGATAGAAATAAAATTTTGAAGAATAAGAATGGGTTTATTAAAGAAATGTTCTCAGATAATTCATTCCAAAATATCTGCACACAGTTCAAAAAGGTAATTTTTTAATATAAAAAATTGAGCAATAGGCGTATGTAAATTAGTTGATTCGATACTATACTTACTGTATTACAAATTACATACAGTTATATATATGAAAGAAATAATACTTTACTCCACAAGAGCAGCCCTTGGGGATTTAAAGAATGATTTATTATTTATTACTCTTATGGGTTAGTTGATAGACTTTTATATACTTTTTACTTACACAATCAGCATCCATAAGTACATCAACAAGATGAGGGTATTCTTGAGCAAGCATCTTTACTGCTGTAACACCAATCGCCAGACGAGAAAGTTTGCTCAGATCGAACTCAGCTCCGCTTATAACCCCCTCGATATAACGGAGCTGAGCGAGAACAGATGTTAAAGCTTGGTCATTCTTAAACTGTGTAGCTTCTTTAGATACAGCACTAATCGCCTTTCTAATTATAGCTAAATCATGTTTTATCATAGTATTACATTAAGTATAACAGAGATATTTTGAATTGGTCCACAACAAAACCTAGATAGATTGAAAATCGTAATTTGTCTCTGTCTCCGCAAGGACCACCCTTACAAAGAACTACTCTACCTTAAAGCCAAACATCATTCCATTACTTAGATGTTCAGCAATATGACAATGCGCCATCCACTGACCAGGATTTGATGGATCAAGAATAATATCAACAGTCTCTCCTGCTTTGACCATCACCGTATCCTTCCACACAAGATTGGTTTGCAATACACCGTCTCTTGCAACAACAAGAAACCTTTGCCCGTGAAAATGTATTGGGTGCTGCATTGGATGCATTGATTTGGAATCATTGAATATTCTAATTTTTACAGGCTCACCTTTTTTGAAAGTCCAATCAATATTCATATTTGTTTTTCCCGTTGCATCATCTATAATTTTCCACTGCACATTTTTATCTGAAGACATCTGATTCATCATCTGCATAGAATCTTCCCATTCAATACCATCACTTTCTTTTGTGTTTTGAGGAACCAAAGTTTGATTATCATCATTATTTAAATATGGTTCACATCCAGCCATTTGAGGCATTGACGTACAATGTTCAATCGCCTGTTCTATCGTCATATTCATTCCCATAAGGTTCACTGTTTTACTGTCATTTGTGCGAGCATTGTCTGAACGATGAGTATGCATCATACTTTTGTCCATACGCATATTCCCCATCATATCTACAATAAGTGAAATTTTTTTGTCTGGGTTTTTATCAAAATATTGCCTAAACGGATCAATACTTGCGATTGTATCTTTGTTGATTTGGAGAGTATTAAACTCGTTTTTGTAAGAGACTAAAATGTTGCCGGTTTCAATCACCACCTTACCGAGTATATACTCCCTGTCTGGCGTTTTGTTCACGATATTATATGCACCCTCCTTATCAAACAACACATCAACAATCGCTCTCTCTGATGGACCGAGCACGATAGAATCCACGTATGTGGATTTTTCATATGCACCACTATCACCTCCTACAAGTTTCATCTTTGCATTATTGATCACAAAATTATAGGGTCGTGCATTTGATGCATTAATCACATAAAAGCGCACAACTTCGCCCGATGTGCCTGTAAGAGTATAGTCCTCATCTCCGTTAGTAAGCATTACATTTCCATAGTGACCCATAAGCGTACTGTCTGAAGTGTTTTTTTGAATACTCATTTTTCCATTGGCAACCAAAACATCAGACAAAATCAGAGGCACCTGTCTGTTGACAGGAGGAAAATAGTTTTTGTCTTTTGGTTTAACAATGAATGCACCATAAAGACCCCGTGCCTGACCATAAACTTCGTTTATGTGAGGATGATACCAATACACTCCAGCATCAGGAAACTTCAAAACATAATCAAAAGACTCTCCTGGTTCTACTTCTTTTTGAACAAGATGAGATCCATCAAAAGCATTATCCATTCTCACTCCATGAGAATGCAAAAGCTCAGGCATATCAGTGTTATTTACAAAATGAATAGTAATCTCTGATCCTTGCTCTACCTCTATGGTTGGACCAGGAATTGAGCCATTGTAAGCAAGCATTTTTTGATCTTTGCCGTTAATTTGTTTTGTGACGTATGAGGCTTCAAGATTATAGGTATCACCGGTTTTAAGGCTTACTACCGAAGACTTGCTTGCGATAGGTAAAGCAAAAAACCAATAACTCAAAAATGCTATGATGCTTAAAACCACAACCAAAAGCAAAATATAAAATTTATTTATTTTCATTTTTGTTTTAATTTATATACTTTTAAAATTTCTTTTGTAGCAGACACTGCCTTACCCTCTTTTATTTTTTCGACTATGTGTGTTGTGAGGTGGTTTTCAAGAATAAGGTCCTCAACCCCAGACAGAGCTTCTTTGATTGCAGAAGTTTGAATAATAATATCAATACAATATTTTTCTTCGTCAACCATTTTTTGTAAACCACGAATTTGTCCTTCAATGATTTTGAGTCGTCTTGTTGTTTTGTGTTTGATGTCTGTACGCATACATCTCATTATACCCCTGGGGGGTATAATCTAGCAACCATACCTAATCTATCCTGCAAGGACCACCCTTGCAGATTTTAATTTTTAATAAATTTATGTGATATACTCACAACAACCCAAGAGTCAAATATGTACGACACTAGTTTAAAAAACACAATTACAAACCCAAGTCCAGAATTTTCTGCTTTTATTACACAGTACTTTGAAGACTATATGTATGTTGCTCGTGGAGAACATGACTTGAGCCTTCCTTTAAAACTGCATGGTGAGGAGCTTGAGGTCGCAAAGAAAATTACAATTCAAAATATATACCTTTCTAAATGCGAAGGTTCGCAATTACCCTATCTTGCTTTCAGATTTGATTTAAAAGACCTTATCCCTGTTTTTAAAAAATGCTTTGAATCTGCTATAAGATTAGATGTGAAGGTTCGTGTTGGATTCGTGTTGTATAAATGGGATGAATTGGATTCGTATATTACATTTTGTAAAACAATTTTGGGTACAGTAGATTCAGATCCTACTACTCCGAATCACCTCTCAAGTGGAAAAATGGAGATCCTCGGGCTCACTTTTGTATCTACAGAAAACGATTATAGTTTAAAACCGAAAGAATCTTTTGAATTACTCTTGATTGCCCTGCTAGATACTGATCTAGATATCAGAAAAGAAGCCTTTTGGTACTTTAACGCCACTTTCAATAAAGAGTATAAAAAATTAAAAGGTTTGGAAAAGTTGGATAAATTACAGGAGGATGAAAAATATTATATTGCAGATGATGTATACAAAGACAAAGAATTATTTAATAAACGGCTTCAGGAATTAAAAAATCAATTATCGGATTGTAACCCAATCGCCCACGTCTTTTGATCCTTATGATACAATGGTTTTATGCATAAAGAGATCCTAAATTTGATCGTCAATTATGGCACTATAGTTGCCTTCTGTGCGTTTTGTGTTGATTTGGTGCTCGAGATACAAGAAATCCAACGAATCAAATCTTCAGAGGACGTATCTTTGCGTGGAACAATCATTCGCTTACTTGGAGGACTTATTCTTCTTGTTAAATTTTATGGCATTCATGATATCTTTCTTTTTTCAGGACAAGCTCTCCTGTTGCTCATTCTGATAATTTATATTCACTACATTATTAAATACAGAAACAAATGAAAACGTGATGCTGCAAGGCTGCCCTTGCAGATTTAAGAATAAAAAAACCGATATTGGATAAACCAATTATCGGATTGTAGCTCTCTCACCCACATCAATTGTAGGATCAAATCTGAGAACAATGGTGGGGTTAGCACCCAATGCTTTCAAAAAAGAGAAATGCTTTTGAATGAGCAGTGGTTTTGACTCTTCGGTCATCCCCATCTGCACCCATTCTTTGAGTATCTGCCATCCACTCACATTATGCTCCTCACACCATTCTTTGAGCTTATAATCCCAAATGTATGATGCTTTTGCATACTTAGTGCAGTAAGTTAAAATATCAAATTCAACCAACACTTCACAGATAGCCTTCCCAACAATGTTGTGGTCAGTCGCACCGATTGCAATCGAATTAACCTTTGTGGACAAAGTTCCATCAGAAGACACTGAATAAGGTTTACACCACCTCGGATACCCAAAAGGGTGGTAAGCTACTTTACCATTTTCGATGGTGACCACCGATTTGTCATTTGACCAAACTGGATACACAATTGCAAGTGGACTGAGAACCATAAAGGCATAAATAATTCTGAGTAGAAAAAGAAGCTTTTGTTTCTCTCCCCAGAAAACTATGGTAAACACAAAACCGAGCAGAGGAATGAGTATGTGCATAAAACGAACAAGGAAAGTATCTATTCTCGATACTATGAGAGAGTTTCGTATTGAAACATCCACATAAAATGTTAGTCAGAATGAGAAATAAGTCAACTCCAGTCTATTTCCCCTATTCCTTTAGATTTTAAATATTCATTTGTCTTACTAAAAGGTTTTGAACCAAAAAAGCCATTGTGTGCAGAAAAAGGTGAAGGATGTGGAGATTCTATGACACAATGCTTTGTTCGATCGATTGATTTACCTTTGTTTTTTGCATAATTACCCCACAGAATAAAAACAAGGTTTTCCCTTTTGTTGTTTAATGCTTCAATGACACTGTCAGTAAATTCTTCCCATCCCCTTTTTTGGTGAGAGCCAGGTGCGTTTAAAGAAACGGTGAGTGTCGCGTTTAAAAGTAACACCCCCTGCTCTGCCCACCGAGAAAGATCTCCATGAGCAAAAGTCTTGATTCCCACATCATCATGTATTTCTTTAAAAATATTCTTGAGTGATGGTGGGAGAAGTGTCTGCTCTTGTACCGAAAAAGAAAGCCCTGTCGCTTGGTCTTTGCCGTGATAAGGATCTTGCCCCACAAGCACCACCTTCACCTTGTCAAAAGGACACATATCAAACGCTTTAAAAATATTTTTTGGTGAGGGGCAAATAATCGATTCCTTATATTCTCGATATACAAAATCTCTCAATGAAACAAAATAATCTTTAGAAAATTCGTCTTTCAAAACAGAGAACCATGATTTTTCTATTTGTATCGGTTTTGACATATAGCTACTATACACAAAGACAAAACTCCAATCAAACTGTACCAATCACAAAAAGATATGATAAAATATTCTTATGGAAAATCTTATGCGTTGGACAGGATTTGAATTTGAATACCGAGAAAAGACAACAGACTGGTTTTGGGCTGTGGGAATTATCGTTGCATCAAGCGCTATCATTTGTTTTATTTATGGCAATACTATTTTTGGACTTTTTCTTATTATTGCTGGGGCAACAATGATCATAAATGGTGCCAAACCCCCTGAGCTTGTAGACTACGAACTCACACAGAAAGGACTACGCATCAACAATAAGATTTATAATTATGAAGATTTTGAAGCATTTTATGTTTTGGATGATGGGTTTCGAGCACCAAAACTCCTCTTGCGCACACGACGAATCGTTAATCCAATACTCATCATCACTATAGAAACAGACTATGTAGACACGGAAGACGTGCGTAGCTTTTTGCTTGATTATATTCCCGAAGAAGAAATGCACGAACCCGCAACAGTCCGTATTATGGAAATCATTGGGTTTTAGTTTTTGCCCCCTTTTTTTATCTTTGAACTCTCACAGAGTAGATTATGTACTTTTTTTGTGTTCTATTTCAATATTCAATAGGAACTTTATAATATAGAGATTGTGCATTCAATAATGTAGTATACATTACTTGACTAAATAGATACTAACTATTAAAATAGTATCTATTTAATAATCAATGCAAACTAGAATGAATACAGTAAAAATATGCAAAAAAGTAAGCCTGCCAGCAGGATATACAGCATCTATTCCTGATAGTTTTCCAAAAACCGAGCTTTTTGCGGTGCCCCAAAACATCTTACTGAAAGCAGCAGAGGCAGAAAGGTTGATAGGTAAACTTGATGGGATTACGTTAACACTACCTGACATTAAGTTTTTCCTCCGAATGTTTTCATACAAAGACGCCACTTCTTCAGCACAAATCGAAGGTACTCAAGCAACTATGGCAGATGCTTTAGAGGTATCAGCAGAAATTGAAAATAATCAAACAGATGCTTCTGATATTATTTTCTATATCAACGCATTAGAATACGGGATCAAAAGATTGAAAGAGTTCCCTATTTCATTAAGATTTATAAGAGAGATCCATAAAAAACTTATGGATGGTGCTCGTGCCTCTCACTTTGCCGATCCTGGAGAATTTAGAAAAAGTCAAAATTGGATTGGGGGAACGAATTTAACAAACGCCACATTTATTCCTGTACCACATACAGATATGGGGGATAAATTGAATGATTTAGAAAAGTTTATCTATAACGACACATCTACCCTCCCTCTCATATCTATAGCATACGCGCACGCTCAATTCGAGACAATTCATCCGTTTCTAGATGGTAACGGACGTGTCGGAAGATTGCTCATAACATTTCTCCTTATGAAAAAAGGAGTTTTGGAAAAACCTGTTCTATTTTTATCTTCATATTTTAAAAAACACAAGAAAGTATACTACAACAAATTGAGTGGTTATCATGATAATGGTGAAGTTTTTGAGTGGGTGGAATTTTTTCTTGATGGCGTGATTGAAACTGCTAAAGAAGCAATTGACACGTCGGGTGAAATTAGAAAAATCAGAGATAAGGATATGGCAAAGATACAGGCTCTTTCAAAACGTGAATCCGAGAGTGGGATAAAACTTCTAAATTATTTATTTGAACACCCTATTGTTACCACAAAAAATGTAATGAAAACTACTGGTTTTACTCGCGCGGGTGCACAGAAAGTAATAGATAGATTTATTGATCTAAATATTTTAGTGGAAGAAAAAAAAGATACTAATTACGATATTAAGTATACTTATGAAGAATATTTTATGGCTTTTGTTAAATAAATTTTTCTTTTACAAAACAAAAGAACTATTAAAAGGTATGATTTAGACATGTAGCACTTTTCACATTCTTGGCTTATACATTTGAAGTGTGATTTCAGTAGAACTGCGAGTACGCTTATCGACCCTTACAGGGTCAGTACCCCGATTGGATAATTTATTTCGTAAACTCATAAATTATGCTCAATCGGGCCTTGATTCCTACACGAAAGTCCTCTTGACTTTCTTGGGAGCACCATTTTAAAAAGCACAAGAACTTCTTGTGCTTTTTAAAATGGTGCTCCCAGTAGGAATCGAACCTACATTACAACTTCCGCAAAGTTGCGTCCTATCCATTGAACGATGGAAGCGTTTTGTATAAAGACAAATTAACACATAATACCTCAAAAACAAAGCCCGCTTGTGCGGGCTTTGTTTTATTTTGAGTTTTTAATAAATTTTGAAAGCTTTGATTTTTTACGAGAAGCTGTATTTTTGTTGAGAGTATTCTTCTTTGCTGCTTTATCAAGGGCTTTGTAAGCCTTTGGAAGGAGCTTTCGCGCTTCTTCTACTTTCTTGCTTTTAACAAGAGATTTGATTTCTCGTACGACATTTTCAACGACTTTTTTGTTTCGTAGATTAAAAACATGCTTTCTTTTTGATGCTCTTAATGCTTTTTTTGCTGATTGTGTAATTGGCATATAGAAAGGAGTATAGCACAATAAACAAAAAAATCAATATTTTTCTTCATATTGTTCTTGAGGTTCTTTGGGAAGATTCAGAGTACCTACTTCTTTTTCAACTTTACCGATAATTAAATCCAAAACCTGATTTGTTCTTTCTACAAAAACATCCGGTGTTTGAAAAAGGTCTTTTTTGGGAGAATTTGGCTCGAGTATATTTTGAGCATTTCTATATGAAACATTTTCAAAGTATTCTCGAATATCTTGAACAATGCCAGAGACTTTCCCAAAAAAGTCAGCAGCGATTTCGGTAATATGTTCAATATTTTGATACCCTTCCTCAAGATCAGTTGCGCGACGAAGCTCTTCTATGGAGTGGAATATTCTTTTTATAAGCGGTTTTGTGCTCCCATCCTTTACCCAATTGTCAAAAAGCGGACTATGTAACGTCCCTACAAGCAACTTATCACAGTCATCTAAAATACGAGATGTTTCTCCTTTTTGCGACATAACAGCTTCACGAGGCACAATATGAAATCGTTCTTCCATTATAGCCTTATTATAATAAGGCTGGATTTGAGCGTCAATTTCACTTATACTTACCACATAATGATTGCAAAACTACGAGGTAGTGTTGAACACAAAACAGATAAACACATTGTCCTTATGGTAGGAGATGTGGGATATCGAGTATATGTACAAAATGACATATTAAATAATATAAACAAAGGAGAGAGAAAAGACCTCTGGATTCATCATATTATCCGTGAAGATGCGTCTGATTTGTATGGGTTTGAGACAGAAGATGCTTTGGATTTTTTTGAACTTTTGATTGGTATATCGGGCATAGGTCCAAAAACAGCACTAGGTATATTGAACGTTTCAAGTATTTCAACCCTCAAAAAAGCTATTCAGACTGGAGATACAGGACATCTTACACGCATCTCAGGAATCGGACAAAAGAACGCCCAAAAAATTGTTCTTGAGCTCAAAGGTAAAATCAAAGAGGATATGACAGACACATCATACGATCTTGATGTTTTTGAGGCACTCCAAGCACTTGGCTTCAATCAAAACCAGATCCGTACAACACTGTCACATATAGAAGATAACCTCTCAACTGAAGAAAAAATCAAACAGGCTCTCAAAGAGCTGAGTAAATAATTATGCCCGAACTTCCTGAAGTAGAAACAACAGTCCGTGGAATAAACAAATACGCCAAAAACCTTTCCATCACTGATGTGTGGACCGATTATAAAAGCCCCCTTCATAAAGGCAAAGACAATATAAAAAATCCCACTTTTTTTAGACAATTCAAAAAAAATATTATCGGTACAAAAATACTCGAAACAAAACGCCGAGCAAAAAACATCCTCATTCGCCTCTCATCACAACAAACGGTGCTTATTCATATGAAGATGACAGGACACCTTCTGTATGGTGTATATAGACACACTCAAAACAAAAAAGATCCGTGGGAACCTGAAGACAAAAATGGTCCGCTCTCAAATCCATTCAACCGACACATTCATCTTGTTTTTTCACTCTCAAATCATAAACATCTTGTTCTTTCTGATGTGCGCAAATTCGCAAAGGTGACTTTTTTTGACACAAAAGATGAAACCAAATCCCCCCACCTCCTCCACCTTGGTCCAGAACCTTTGGACAGATCCTTTACTTACAAAGTCCTCAAACAACAACTAACAAAAAAACAAAATACTCCCATCAAAACCACTCTTCTTGATCCATACATAATTTCTGGAATTGGCAATATTTATTCTGATGAAATACTCTTTGATGCAAACATAAACCCTTTTATCAAAGTAAAAGATCTGGAAGAAAACAATATAAAATTATTATACAAATCCATAAAAACAATTCTTGCAAAAGGTGTCGCTTTGGGAGGAGACTCGACAAGTGATTATCGTGATATTACAGGGCAAAAAGGTGTCTTCCAAGGCAGACATAACGTCTACCAAAAAACAGATTCTCCTTGTCCAAAAAAGCACTGCACCGGGATTATTGTCCGCCGTATATTAAAAGGAAGGTCTGTACATTTCTGCCCTGTCCATCAAAAATAAAAAAGCTACCCGAAATAAAGGGTAGTTTTAAGAAAGTGCTAATTGTAGATCACCAACGTGGAAACATAAAGGAGTGTGGTAAACGACGATTGAGGTATCCTGTTGTCATCATGTTGATACGAGATTGGTAAACATACTTTGGAAGGCGCATAATTAATTGGCTTGATAACCATCACACAATCTACTCTTCTTCTATCCAAAAATCAAGTCTGTGGTATATTTAGATTTATGAGAATCAACAAATACCTTGCCGACAAAAACATCGCATCTCGCCGTAAAGCAGATGAAATGATTAAAGCAAAACGTGTGCTCATTAATGGCCGTATTGCTGTTTTGGGTGATAGTGTATGTGAAGCAGATACGATCACAGTCAAAAAAGATAAAAACGATATTGGGACGCTTTATTTTGCCTACAACAAACCCAAAGATGTACTCTCCCACTCTGCCAAAGGCAGCGATTTTGATATCCAAAAAATGGTCAAAGGTCGTACCGATGGTGCAAAGGTCTTCCCTATTGGACGACTCGACAAGGATTCACACGGACTCATTATCCTGACCAATGACGGACGTATCACCAAGCAACTTTTGAACCCGGAAGAAAATCACGAGAAAGAATATATCGTTCAAACAAAACTCAAAATCGATGAAAAATTCATCCGCTCAATCGAAAAAGGTGTGACTATTAAAGAAGATTACAGCAAAAAAACATATACCACAAAACCCTGTCTTGCAAAAATACTTGGGCAAAAAAAGTTTTCTCTTGTGATTACAGAAGGCAAAAAAAGACAGATTAGACGTATGGTAGAAGCACTCCGCAATGAAGTTACCGATCTTATGCGTGTGCGCATAATGAATATAGAACTAGGTAACCTTAAAGAAAATGGCATCAGAAGAATCACAGGAGAAGATCTTCAACATTTTCTGAATGATCTTCAAATGAATAAATAATTCAAACATTCAACATCCGAAAAAGTGCAACACCTGTTGCCACAGAAACATTCAAAGATTCTTTCTGTCCTTGCATTGGTATCTCTGCAATAACATCACACAATTTTAAAACATTCTTCTCCACACCCTCCACTTCATTACCCAAAACAAAAGCTGTGTCTTTTGTGATTTTAATTTTTTTGTAATCTATCGCATTTTTCGCTTGTTCGATTGCAATAATATGATATGCATATTTTTTGAGAATTTTGATTGCTTTTGCTGTACTTTTCACATATTCCCAAGCGACTGTCTTTTCTGCTCCGAGAGCAGTTTTGGCAATCTCAGACACCTCTCGCCCAAACTTATCAATCGGTATTGGAGTGGTTCCACAAAGAAAGATTTTAGAAATCCCCACACACTCTGCCGTCCGAAATATCGATCCGACGTTTTGCTTACTTCGTATATTATCGAGAATAACAAAAAAATTTGTCTTGCCTTTGGTCATTGTATGTGTAATATGTCTTTATATGCAAAACATATTCCCATACATAGGAGAAGTAAGTCAAATGGCACCGTTCCTTATCCGGACCACCGTAGGTGTATATCTTTTTTATTTTGGATACAAACACATCACAGAAGAATGGATGAGGGTGTGCTCTTTTTTTACAAAAACCAATCTCAAACCCTACACACTTTTTGCTTATGTTTTTTGTATCGGAGAGCTCTTGTCGGGTACTATGCTTCTTATGGGAATACTCACTCAAATGATTGCTTTTATATGGACAATACTTTTTATGTGCATAATTATTATAGGTTTTTATGAAAAAAAGGAACTGAAAGAACGAGATTTCTTTCTTCTTTTGCTTCTTGTATGCCTTTTCTTTCTTGGATCTGGGTACTTTGGTTTTGATCTCCAACTCAAAGGCATCTAGACTTTTTCTAATTTTTTGATATATTTTCATTTATATTTGCATAACAAATATTTTGCGCCCATAGCTCAGTCGGTAGAGCAGCTCCCTTTTAAGGAGAGGGTCGTAGGTTCGATTCCTACTGGGCGCACCAAAAATAAAACACCCTCAAACGGGTGTTTTATTTTTGGTGCGCCCAAGCAGGCAAACAATTTTGCCTGCGTGTAGGAATCGAACAGCGAAGTCATGTTTCTGAAGCTTCAGAAACAGACGAGCTGGTGCCCAGACAAATTCTGCGGGTAGCAGAATTTAGTCGAGGGCGATAAGCGTACTCGCGGTCCTACTAATTGAATCGCAAAATTTCAGTAGAAATTTATGTGTGACCACACCCTGCGCCCAAGCAAGAGACAATAAGCAAAATATTCGTGACCACAAAGTGCACCAATATACCCCACCCTGTAAGGGTCGATAAGCGTACTCGCGATCCTATTAATTGTATTTGCGAATCGAAAAACTTTTGAGCCTTAAATTGATTTCAAGAAAATTTTAGCCGAAAGGCGTACTGGTCATGTAATGATCGACATCCTACTGTCCCCCCACCCCAGAAGTTCGACTCCTGGGAATTAATTTACTTTTACAAAAAACTAAGTAATATATCCTTAGTTATGAAACTATTGCACCTTATCATCCTTGTCTACCTTTGGTTTGAAGAAGTAATCGAAGGAATAATCAGTGTGGCCCAAATGCCATACAAGACATACACCTGCCACGCAGGAAAACAGATTATCATCTTTTTCTTTAATGCGTGCATATTCGTTACAAGCATTCTTGCAATCGTAGTGTCCATCACTACAAGACCAATGACAATGGGAGTATTTTTTCTACTCCCTTTCATGTTCTTTGTGATGATTACCGCATTCTTTGGTCTTATATACATGGACTGTAACTTTCCCCACACGAAACATAAATAACGAAAGACCAAATATATAAGGTAAAGGGAATTTTTCGCAGACTAATCCTCACGGATTAGTCTTTTTTATTTCTCTCAATCACACCTTGAGAACAAACACCTCGAGCTCTGTCGCAAAATCTATCTCGCCTCTATGTGCCTTATGATACATATCAACAAGCTTTTCAAGTGCGCTATAGAGCTCTTTTTCGCTCCATTTTTTGGCAAAACTTTTTGCTTTGCTGTAGACATAAGGATTGAGTCCTGACTCGCTTGGGGTCTTTGTTTTTTGGGTGATAAGAATCGATTTGATTTGCCAAAAGAGCGTACCGTGTATTTCTTCTGCTGCTGTACCTATGTTTATCTCTTCCATAAAAAGCATCCATGCTTTCTTCCTATCTCTCTCCCCTAGCGCATCGGTCATTTTAAAAATGCGTGGAAAGTTTTTTTCTGCTTTTTGTTTTGTACCAAACTCTTCTACCTTTTCTGCATATTTTTTTATCTTATCAAGTGCAGCTTTGTTGACGTCACCTTCAGACCAGACAATTATATTGTCTGTCTCTTTCATCTCTTTGAGAAATTTCAAAATAAGCTCACCCTTATCTTTATTTTCGAGCACATCTGCAATCTTTGCTACAACCTTTCGTTCAAAAAGCCCTTGAGATGAGGTTATCTCTTGGAGTAGATCCTCTGTCACAGTCTCACCGTCAAAAGACACAAAAGAAGCATCTGGCTTCTTTTTTTGAAGTGCTTCAAAAGTTGCCTTTGTTGTTTTTTGGATTTTTTCTCGGTCAGTGCCGTAGTAAAAATAAATCATAGGATAAGTATAAATGAGAATGAGAAAAGGAGAAAGTAAATAAAAAACTCACACAAACATAGTTTATGTGAGGAATGGGTTAGGCTGCATGAAGGCGGATGCAAGGTAAAACCCAAGAAGCGGGCGTATCACCAAACTCACCAAACTGAGTCCAGTTAAGTGTAAGATTTGGTGCATCAGTAGAACCATCAACAAACGGTAAGAAATATCCTTGACCATTTGAGGCAGAAACGGCCGAGCCAAAAAGATAGATTCTGCGACGATCAAAAAGATCAACACACTCTTGAAAAGTGGCCTGGAAATCCACCAATCTCATCTGATCAATAATTGCCTGCCCATCAAGCAGTGTTAGACATCGAGCAAGAAGACCATTTTGGTTTAGATGTTTATAGACATCCGAGATATAGTGCAGATCTTGTGGATTAGCACAGGACATTTTTTCCAACTTCTGAGGATCAAACTTCGCAGGTCCTAGATGTTGAAGTTCTGGTTCACGGAATGCTGTTACCCATTTTGGATACGGGGCTACAAGTGCACGGTTGACACTGATTATCATATGCAAGGATTGGTTGAGGATTGAATGAGCTTTATCAAAGTAATAAAACCATAATTCAGCAATAAAATCAATAGTGCTAGTGTATTCTTACTTCATCTCTCCCCAATTCTCTCCGCTTGAAGCATTTACAATAATAGGCACACCTTTTGTTTTTTCTTTATCTAAAACAGATTCCATTATTGATTTTATTTTTTGACTCCACTTCTCTACTTCACCTTCCTTGATTTCATAGATAAGCTCATCATGAATCTGTAGAAGTAGTCTCACGTTATGGTAAGCATCCTCTTTTTTAATTTCATCATCAATTTGTCTCATTGCTATCTTCATAATATCTGCCTGAGTCCCCTGTATTGGTGCATTAATAGCCATACGCTCAGCCGCAGCACGGATAAATGGAAGTTTTGATTTGATGCCTTCAAAGTACCTCCGCCTGCCATACATTGTTGTTACAAAACCATTTTTTGCCGCGTCTTTTTTGGTATTCTCGAGATACTCTGCCAAAGTAGCAAATGTTTTAAAATAATCATCATAAAACTTCTGCGCTTCTTCACGAGTACTTCCAAGATTTTGCTTCAATGCATTGACACCCATACCATAAAGAATCCCAAAATTAATCGCCTTCGCCTTACGTCGCATATCCTTGGTGACTTCATCTAATGGCACACCAAAAACCTGAGATGCCACACCTGCATGAGCATCTTCTCCTGTTTTGAAAACACCCTGAAGTTTCGTATCACCTGAAAGTATTGCTGCAATACGGAGCTCAATCTGTGAATAGTCAAAGGCGCAAAGCTTATATCCTTTTTCTGCAACAAATCCATTACGTATTGCTCGCCCCATCTCAGTTTTCACAGGAATATTTTGAACCCCAGGATCTTTGCTTGCCATTCTCCCTGTTGCTGCTCCTGTTTGAATAAATGTGGGATGTAGGCGTTCTTTATCATCAAGAAGTGTAGGGATAACATCAATATAAGTACTGAGGAGTTTTGAAAGTTCTCTATGTTCCATAATAAGAGGCACAACCGGATGCAAGTCTTTGAGTTTTTCAAGTTCACTTTCTTTTGTTGATTTGGCACCTCCGGCTGTTTTTTTCATATTCTTACCCACAAGTTTAAGGTCATCAAAAAGTATAACACCGAGCTGTTTTGGTGAATCAATATTGAACTCCTTACCAACAAGTCCATAAATCTTTTGATCGATTGTATTGAGATTATTGTGATACTCTTTTGAAAGTCTCATCATATAACCTTTATCTATCGCAATACCCACATTATGCATTCGTTTGATAATTGGAATGAGGGGTATTTCAATATCACAAAGAACTGTGTCGAGATTTTGTTTTGTAATCTCTTTGTCGATATTCTGCATTGCATCGTGTATGTCACTGTGAAGTGAATATGCAAGAATATCTGATATCTCTGGATTTGAGATTTGTGAATTGAGAACAAATGTGGCAATTTTGTATTTTTCTATATCTTCTTCACTCACATTAAAATCGCTGTGTGGTGGTGTTTTTGAAATCACATCTTCATCTATTACCACACTACCGCTTAATGTATCCACTTTTGCAATGAGACTACGAAACTCGAGTTCGCTTAAAAGTTTTTTGACTTTGAGTGGTTCAAGGTTTTCTTGAAAAGATCGTGTTGGAAAAACAAAATCAATAGGAGCATCTCTCCTAATTGTTGCAAGCATTTTTGAAAAAAGTGCTTCATCTTTATTGTCTGCAATAAGATTATAGATTCTGTCTGTCACACCTATTTTTTTGAATCGTTCTTTGTTCCCTTTTTCTATCTCTTCATACATATTTTCTATAGTGCCGAATTCTTGAATGAGAGTTGTTGCTGTTTTCTCCCCTATACCCTTTATACCTATAATATTGTCTGACGTATCCCCTCGAAGACCTTTGTAGTCTGTGAGCTGAGCAGGACGAAAGCCAAATCGCTCGAATATTTCTTTTTCACCATAGAGAATGGTGTCTTTTACCCCTTTGCGCAAAGTAAAAACCTGGATATGCTCATTGTCGACAAGTTGCATTGTGTCCATATCCCCTGAAGCAATGATAATGTGGAGGCCTTTGATTGTTTTGGTCTCTTCGACTATTGTCCCCAACATATCATCCGCTTCAAACCCCTCCTTGGAATACATAGGAATATTAAAAGCTTCGAATACTTCGTGTGCTTTTTTAAGCTGGAGAACGAGCGCATCATCGGTTTTCTTACGACCCGCTTTGTAGCCCTCATATGCTTCATGACGATATGTGGGCTTAGGTAGATCAAACGTTGCAACAATATAATCAGGATGAAAGTCATCTATGATTCGAAAAAGCATAAGACAAAGTCCGTAGAGTGCACCTGTCGGCTCTCCCTTGCTTGAAGCAAAGTCTGGAAGCGCATGATACGCACGATGAATAATCGCATGAGTATCAAGAAGAACGAGGGTTTTTTTAGGATTTTGAGGCATATATGTATTTTAGCATTTAAAAACCTAATAAAAAATGGTCGTTTGGAGTGATTTTTATTTTACCATTCTTACTTTCCTCCTGTTTTCATCCACAAATTTCAAAAAAAGTTCGAGATGTGGCTTCGCAAAAACATCCCCCCCTTGTTTTGGCCACTCGACAACAACAAGTGTATCTTTTTCTGCAAGAGTCTCTTTAATTTTTATTTTTTTGAGTTCTTCTGGATTTTCTATGCGATATGCATCAATATGCACAAAATTTTTAAAATCAAAATCTTTGGTTTTGTAGTTTTTTTGAATAACAAACGTAGGGCTTTGCATTGATGTGTGTATTCCAAGATACTGGCCCATAAACTGCACCAACGTTGTCTTCCCAGCACCCACATCACCATAAAGCAAAAGAAGTGTTGCGCCATTCTGATTTTTCTTTTTTTTGAGTTCTTCTATAATCGTTCTCGCAAACACCTTTGTCTCGTCAAGATGTGAAAGTATTATTTCCATAGGCGAAGTATAAGACAAAAACAATAAAGTGCAAAGAATGTGCACTCTTTCTACTTTTTGTTTTGTCATTTATACTATACCTATGACAGTACAATTCAACGAAGACAAACAAAACCAACAACTTGAATCTCTTCGCAAAAAAGAGGAGGAGGATCTTGCCAAGGTACTCTCGCACAAATACGGAGTAGAGTATGCAGACCTCTCTGGTATTACTATAAACACTGACGCTCTCCGTCTCATTCCAGAGGACAAAGCACGTGCAGCACGTGTTGCTCTTTTTAAAATGGTGGGCAAAATACTTTCTCTTGCAGTTCAAACACCTCAAATAGATGAAGTAAAGCAAGTAGTAAAAGAGCTCGAAGAAAAAAATTACAAAGTGAATGTCTATATGGTGTCTCTTGCAAGCCTCGAAAAGGCGTGGGGACGCTACAAAGATCTGTCTTTTGCAATGGCAACAAAGGCCGGATCTTTAGATATTTCGAGTGATGAAATACAAGATCTCATCGGAAAAGTAAAAAACATTCCCGATATTCAAAATCTTGTCGATGACACAATCGCCGTAAAGCGTGTCTATCGTATATCAAAAATCATCGGCATTATGATGGCGGGTGCTATTGCCCTCAAAGCATCTGATATTCACATTGAACCAGAAGAAACAATTACGCGACTTCGTTATCGTCTTGATGGCGTGCTTGTGGATATTATCAATTTTGATAACGAAACATACGGACTTGTACTATCACGACTCAAGCTGCTTTCAAATCTCAAATTGAATATCAAACAGAACGCTCAGGATGGTCGTTTTAGTGTAAAAATCGAAGGCAAAGAAATCGAAATCCGTACATCTATTCTTCCAGGTGCATACGGAGAATCAGTGGTAATGAGAATTTTGAATCCAGATTCTATTGCAACCCCGTTTGAAGAACTTGGTATTCCTCCAAAACTTATGAAAATTTTTGCTGATCAAATGGCAAAACCAAGTGGACTCATTCTCACAACAGGACCAACAGGAAGTGGAAAGACCACAACACTCTATGCCTTTCTTAAAAAGGTATACGAACCTGGTGTTAAAGTCATCACAATTGAAGACCCTATCGAGTATCACCTTAATGGGATTGTCCAAACACAAGTAGAATCAGAAAAAGGTTATACATTCGCATCAGGACTTCGTTCGACACTTCGACAAGACCCAGACGTTATCCTTGTGGGTGAGATCCGAGATGCAGAAACAGCAGAGATCGCAATGCACGCATCCCTCACAGGACACCTTGTATTTTCAACCCTTCACACCAATAATGCAGCGGGTGCATTTACTCGTCTTATTGATCTTGGTATTAATCCAAAAATCATCACATCGGGCCTCAGTGTTTCTATTGCGCAGCGACTTATCAGAAAAGTATGCACCGCATGTGCAACCAAGGCGTCTATCCCTGAAGGCAAAAAAGCAGCCTTGTCATACCACCTTGCACACATTCGTGCAAAAGGAGAAGATGTACTCCAAGACCAAGAAGTTTTTGTAGCCAAAGAAGAAGGGTGTGATCTTTGTAACCACACAGGATACAAAGGACGAGTTGCTTTGTATGAAGCAATCATCATTGACCATGCCATAGCACAAATCGTGTATGAAAACCCAAGTGATCGTGAAATAGCAAAAGCGGCAGAACATCAACATATTCTAAACCTTGCAGAAGACGGAATAAAACAAGTTCTCAATGGTATAAGTACAATAGAAGAACTCGAACGTGTGGTTGATATAACCCCAGAATCTGAAGAATTTGTGAGCTAAAAACAAAAATATAAAGCCTAAAAATAGACCTTATATTTGATTCGGAGTAAAGATTACAAAAATAATCCTTTGAGTATACTTACGATAGTTCGTTCGACTATATAAATCTCTGAGCAATACTTTTAGTACTAGCCAAAAAGTAAGATAGGGTTTTAAGGATAGTTTCAGAAATTGACTAGGCACACCAAAACGTCCTTTAAACAATATCAAAAGACAATAAATTGTCCCATTGCTTAGAGATTTATAGCGTCGAGCACTCACACAAAAGAAATGTGTGTGAATTCGATTTTTTACTTTATTGAGAGCATTCTTATCCGAAGTAATGTAATATTAGCATATTCTGATTTTATTGTCAAGTGCTTCAAAAATTCATTTTTGATGGTTGGATTTGAGACCTAAATTACCTTATACTGTATCTATATGTCAGAAGAAAAAAACCTAAAACAAAATTCTGAAGAAAAGGTTCTTGATCAGGCTCTTCGACCCTCTTCATGGGATGAATACATAGGACAAGATCCAATCAAAAAAAATCTGCACATACTTCTTAAGGCCGCAAAAGAGCGAAACCATATTCCTGAGCATATTCTTTTTTATGGTCCTCCAGGTCTTGGTAAGACCACACTTGCACACCTTATTGCACACGAACAAGGTTCTCAAATGAAAATCACATCAGGTCCTGCGATAGAAAAAGTGGGTGACCTTGCATCTCTTCTTACCAATCTTTCTTCTGGTGATATATTGTTTATTGATGAAATACATCGATTGAACAAAAATATTGAGGAGGTATTATATCCTGCAATGGAGTCAGGGGTGCTTGATATTATTATTGGCAAGGGTCCTTCTGCACGTACAATACAGCTTGATCTTCCTCCGTTTACTCTTATTGCAGCAACAACACGAATTGCAATGATATCATCCCCTCTTCGTTCTCGATTTTCAGGAGGAGTATATCGACTCGAGTTTTATAATGAAAAAGAAATCGCACAGATAGTTGAAAGGTCAGCCAAAATTCTCAACGTTAGCATTACAGAAAACGGAATCAAAGAAATAGCACGAAGAAGCCGTAGCACACCCCGAACAGCAAACTACCTTTTGAAACGAGTTCGCGATTATGCACAAGTACATAAAAGTGTTATCGATGACAAAACCGTTGATGCGGCTTTGGTGCTTTTAGGTATCGATGCATTGGGACTTACAGAACAAGATATCAAAATACTTCATACTATTATTGAAAAGTTTAAGGGTGGGCCTGTGGGGCTTGGCACCATCGCTGCTTCGCTTTCAGAAGATGAAGCAACGATTGAAGAATTCAACGAGCCGTACCTTCTTCAGTTGGGTCTTATAGAAAGAACATCGCGAGGCAGAGTGGCAACAGAAAAAGCTTATACACATCTAAAGATATAATCCCTATGTCAGGACATAACAAATGGGCACAAATCAAACGTCAAAAAGAAAAAACAGACAAACAAAAAAGTAAGATTTTTACAAAATATGCACGACTTATTAGTGCCGAGGTTCGTGTATCTGGGAAAGACTCCCATTCATCACAAGCAATTATTAATAATGCAAAAAAAGAAAACGTTCCAAAAGATGTTATTGAAAGAGCAATCAAAAAAGCAACAGACCCCGATCTTTCCAATCTCTCTCATATTACATACGAAGCATATGGTCCTGGAGGTTCTGCTTTAATAATCGAATCAACCACATCAAATCGCAACAAAGCAATCCAAGAAATACGTCATATATTGAGCAAAAATGGCTTTTCACTTGCAACACAAGGAAGTGTGGTGTGGGCATTCAGCAAAACAAACGATGGATGGGAACCAAATGCAACCATCGAACTTTCAGAAGAAGATTTGCATATTTTAGAAATCTTGGTTTCTTCTCTGGAAGAAAACGATGAGGTTGAAGAGGTTTTTACTAATGTTCAATAATCTATATATATGAGAATTATTTCGATTGATCCTGGTTATGAAAGACTGGGTATTGCAATTATAGAAAAAGAGGGGGGTTCAAAAGAAAAACATCTTTTTTCTGTTTGTTTTCATACACCTAAAACACTCCCTCATAGCGAAAGACTCGCGCTTATTATGAAAGAGCTTGAAAACATAATCCAGATATGGAATCCAAAAATCCTTGCCATTGAAACTCTCTTCCTCACCACAAACCATAAAACCGCGATGTCTGTTGCTGAAGCACGAGGTCTTATTCTTGGGGTGTGTAGTAAACATGGATTAAAAGTTTTTGAATTCTCCCCCCCACAAATCAAGCTGGCTATATGTGGTAACGGTGCTGCTGACAAAAAAGCAATTATCAAAATGATTCCTTTACTTATAAAGATACCCACAACAATCAAAATTGATGATGAATTTGATGCTCTTGCTATAGGAATAACTTTTTTTGCACTTCACAATCACCTACTTTAGTTTTCCACACCAAAAACAGTTTGCATTATTGTATAAATTTGGTAAAAATATGTTTATCGTTTTTATTTATTAGGTAGTTTTTAAAATAAATTTCTTACAATATGGATGAAGAAAAAGATGATGTCGATCCTTTTGATCCTCAAGAACCAGATGATGAAATTGATGATGATTTAGAGGATGATGATATTGAGGAAGAGGATGAAACAGCAAACGACGCAGATGAGGATGATGAAATGGATCTTGATTGGGATCCTGAAGAATAAATTAAAAAGCACACATTGGTGTGCTTTTTAATTTATAAGCATTTTTATGTTAGAATAGAAGAACCAATCTAACATAATTTGAAATGAAATTTTTTAAAAAAATTAAAAAAATAATCTATTCTATTGAAGAATTCATTATTGATATAGTTTCTCTTGTTTTTGGCAAAAAAACAAAATCACATTCTCGAAAGGTTCTCATAGAAAAAATTGTTTTTTTTGGACTTTCGCTTTGTATGCTTGGTTTTGGTGTTTTTCTTTTGTGGTTCTCTTCAATTGAAATACCTGATCTTGCATCCTTCGACCAACGAATGCTTGGTCAATCGACAAAAATCTATGATCGAACAGGCAAAATACTTCTTTATGATTTGAGTAAAAATATGCGCCGAACAGTTGTTCCTTTTGATCAGATTTCTCAAAATGTCAAAAATGCAACTATTGCAATAGAAGATAGTAGTTTTTATAATCACAATGGAATAAAAATATCTTCAATCTTTAGAGCCCTTCTTGCAGATATTTATTCTTTTGATTTCGCTCAAGGAGGTTCAACAATCACACAACAAGTAATCAAAAACTCACTTCTCACCCAAGAAAAAACAATCACCCGAAAAATAAAAGAGGTTTTTCTTGCTGTTAAACTTGAAAAGACCCTTACCAAAGACCAGATTCTAAATCTCTACCTCAACGAGGCTCCTTATGGTGGCAAAATCTATGGAATAGAAGAAGCTTCGGAAGCATACTTCAATAAAAAATCAATTGATCTTACTATTGCAGAAAGTGCATATCTTGCATCAATACCAAAATCACCCACCAAATACTCTCCGTTTGGCAACCATAAAGAGGATTTGGAGGCAAGAAAAAACCTAACCCTTGCAAAAATGAAAGAGCTTGGTTTTATAAATGAAGCAGAATATACAGAAGCAAAAAATGAAAAAGTAAAATTCCAAGAACAACTCTCTGGCGGTATCAAAGCACCTCATTTTGTTATGTATATAAAAGATTATTTGGAAGAAAAGTATGGTGACAAACTCTTAAATGAAGGAGGTATAAAAGTAACAACAACACTTGATTATGATCTTCAACAAAAAGCAGAAGAAATAGTCAAAAGAAAAGCACTTGAAAACGGCAAACTCTATCATGCCACAAATGCGGCCCTTGTTGCTCTTGATGTAAAAACAGGACAAATTCTTACTATGGTTGGTTCACGAGATTATTTTGACGAAGAGGTTGATGGTAACTACAATGTGGCAACTGCAAAAAGACAGCCAGGGTCAAGCTTCAAACCAATAGTGTACGCAAAAGCTTTTGAAATGGGATACACACCAGACACAATACTCTTTGATGTACCCACACAGTTCTCTCCTAGTTGCAGCGCCACAAACCTCACAAGTAACGACCCTTGTTATTCTCCAGGTAACTACGATGGTAAATTCAGAGGTCCTATGACACTACGAAATGCACTCGCACAATCAATAAACATTCCGGCAGTAAAGCTTCTTTATCTTGTAGGGATGGATAATGTTCTTGATCTTGCTCAAAAGCTTGGAATAACAACACTAAAAGATCGTTCTCGGTTTGGACTTTCTCTTGTACTTGGAGGCGGTGAGGTAACACTTCTTGAAATGACCGGTGCGTATAGTGTGTTTGCAAATAACGGAATCAAAACACCAGAAACAGGAATATTGAAAATAGAAGATAAGCTCGGACGCACTCTTGAAGAATGGAAAGAAAACAATGAAAAAGTTTTCGATAAGCAAACAACACTCACTCTTTCTGATGTTCTTTCTGATAACGTGGCTCGAACACCTTCTTTTGGTGCAGCATCAAGTCTTTATTTCCCAGGAAGACAGGTAGCCGCAAAAACAGGAACAACCAACAATTATCGTGATACTTGGGTCATTGGATACACACCACAAGTATCAGTGGGCGCATGGGCAGGTAACAACGACAATACGCCAATCGATCGAAAGGTTGCAGGCTATATTGTTGCTCCGATGTGGCACGAATTTATGAACGAACTGTTAAAAACACTTCCTGATGAACGTTTTGAACAACCAGAAAAAAAAGATACATCTGATCTAAAACCAGTGCTTCGTGGTGCGTGGCAAGATGCACAAAATGGTGTACACTCAATCCTTTATTATATCGATCCCCAAAACCCACTCGGCAAGCAACCTTCTAATCCGGAAAGAGACCCTCAGTTCAAAAATTGGGAATATGCGGTGCAGAAATGGGTTGATGGGGAAGGAATACAAATACAAACAAATACAAACCCTAAACAAAGTGCAAAAACAAGTAATATAAATGTATCAATAACTTCCCCTTCGAGTGGTTCAGAAATAAAATCAGGAGACACCGTCACAGCTCGTGTAAAAATAACCTCAGAAGCACCTGTTGTAAAAGTCATCTTTATTCTCAACAACACTGTAGTAGGGACATCAGAAAGCACTCCTTATGAAACAAGTTTTGTTGTGAACAAAAAAGACCTTGTTTCTGGTGCCAACACTCTTCGTGCTGTTGTTATTGATAGTCTTCAAGGACAACAAAGTTCTTCAATAATCCTCACAAACAAAGGAGAGTAGATCTTACTTTATATCTTTCACACCCAAACCTTCTTTTGTAAGTGCATCAAGAATCTTCTCTTTTTGCATCAAGATTTCTATTTTTATATATGGGTCGTTTTTTATATACAAAACACCATCTTTAAGGTCAGTGTTTTTTATATCAATATTTTTATTTATAATAGATTGTATTATATGAACAACAGATCTTATGTGCGACTTGGGATCTTTTATTTTTTTAAACTTCTCGAGAAAATTTGTTAAATCTCTCATAAAACGAGTCTTTATTTGTTCATCGACATTACCAAGTAAACAAACGATGGGTTATGAGCAGGGGCTATAATCATAGGCTTTCCAACACCAGCCATTTTTAAAACAATATTCTCATCTTCAATAATATGGAGACAATCAAGGATAAACTTGTGATTGAAAGACATAGAAACGTCTTTACCTTTTAAAACAGCCTTGAGGGATTGTTTACCCTCTCCAATATCATTATTTTTTGCAAGAAGATCGATTTTTTTATTAGCAGTATCAAAAGAAAGAAGGAGTTGGTTGAAGTTATTTGCAAAAATACCCGAAATTTTAATTGCTGAAACAAAATCTGACTTCAAAATATTTGCTTCTGTCTCGTATTCTTTTGGAATAATCTGTCTGTAATCAGGAAAATTACCATCAACCACCCGAGAAGACAAGTGAATGTTTTCTGTTAAAATCGAAAGCTGGTTTTTTGAAACAAAAATTTTTAAATCACCGTCAAAATCTTCAAAAACCCTTACAATCTCAAGACTGTTTTTGAATGGAATAAGGAGGGGTTCCAAATTTTTAATGTTTTTTGTTTTAACCCTCTTCTCTGCAAGACGGAAAGAGTCTGTTGCCACAAAAACAAGAAACGAATCGTCTTCATAAATATAAACACTTGAAAGCTCGGGTTTGATTGATGAAACAGCAGCACTCCACACAACAGACCTAAGCCCTAGAACAAAATCTTTTGAAGGTATCACAAGAGGATTGTCACCAGAAACCCTTGGTATCACAGGAAAATCATCTGGTGAAGTAATTCTGAAAGAAGCCTCACTTGATCCAGAAGAAATAATACAAGCACCCTCCTTAACTTCAAACAAAACGGATTTATTGTTACCTAAGCTCGAGACAAAAGATTTAAGAAGTGAACCTTGGAGAGCAACCACTCCATCTTCAAAAATTTTGGCCACCACAGAGATTTCTATACCAACATCGAGGTTTGTTGCCTTCACACTAACAACACCCTCCCTTGCTTCAATTATGACGCAAGAGAGAATAGGTAGTGATATGTGTTTTCCCGCAATACGTTCTGCTTGAGTGATAGCTGCAAGGAGTTTGTCTTTTATTATTTCTATTTTCATAAATAAATATTAATTATAATTAATCTCTGTGTATAAGTGGAAAACTTTTTTATCCTCTTGTTTTTAATATCTTTTTCGTTATTTTATTCCACATATCTTTTGTGAAAAAGCTGATTATGTTTTGTTGATTACTTTTTAAGTTTTGTTTTTGTGTGTATAACATGGTTTTAAAATCTACTTTTCCACAAGATTTCCACTGTTTTATAACATTGCTCGTATCTGACTTAATTCCTGGGAAAGTTGGTTGTTGTCTTTGAGGTCGTTTTTTATTTTTTCACACGAATGCATAACTGTTGTATGATCTCTTCCTCCCATTTTTTGACCGATTGATGGGTATGATATGTTATAGTCTTCTCTTAAAATAAACATTGCAACTTGCCGAGGTTTCACCACTTCTTTTTTTCGTGTTTTGTCTGTTATTGCTGCTTCTTCAATGTCATAAAACTGTGAAATTGCTCGCAAAACATCTTTCACAGAAACAGATTTTGTTGGTTTTGAGCTGTCTTTGATAAGGTGTTTTATTTCAGCAAGGTCCAAATCTCTTCCTCGAAGTTCCATTTGGCATGTTATATTATTAACAATCCCCTCAAGTTCTCGGATGTTTGTCTCTACATTCCCTGCTAGGTAGTCGATTATTACAGGATTAAGATCAACACCTTTTGTTTTTGTTTTATTTTTAATAATAGCAGCACGAGATTCATAGTCTGGTGCCGGAATATCAACAATCATTCCAGATACAAATCTTGATTTAAGGCGATCTTCCAAATCATTTATGTAGTTAGGGTGCTGGTCTGAAGAAAAGATTATTTGTTTGTTATTGTCATTTAGGTAGTTAAAAAGATGGAAGAGTTCTTCTTGTGTTTTTTCTTTTTTTGACAAAAACTGTATATCATCCATAATAAAAACATCGTATTTTTTGTATTTATCCTTAAAAGATGTGAGTTTTCCGTCTTGCATTGAGCTTGCAAACTCCTGATAGAACTTGTCTGATGTAATATAATAAACCCTTTTTGACGAATCATTTTTCTTAAGTTCGTTACCAATTGCTTGTATAAGGTGAGTCTTTCCTCTCCCTGTATCTCCATAAAAAAAGAGGGGGTTATACGATGCTGGTTTTTTAATGATTGCCTGGGCTGCTGCATGAGCAAGTTCGTTGAAAGGTCCAATTACAAAACTTTCAAAGGTATAACGGGGGTTTAGATTATCATCTTTGTTTATATAGAGGTCTGCAAGAGGAAGTTCTTGTTCTCCCACAAAAGAATTAACCTTCTTTTTTCGCTCATTCTCTTCAATATCTTTTCTGTTTTCTGATTTTACAATAACGTATTCAATTCCTTTTATATGTTCCGATGTGTCTCGAAGAGACTTAAAGATCATTTTATGGTATTTATTTGCGAACCACTCTTTTATAAAAGCGCTGGGAACACCAATATACACAACTCCATCATCGATTTTGACTATAAAAGTATCCTTAAACCACATCACAAAATTTGCTTTTGAGAGGGATATTTCCATATCCGAAAGAACTCTACTCCACAATATGTCCTTGTTTTCCATAAGTAGGTATATTATACAACCACACAAAAACAGGAAAACTAGAAAACATTGAATAAGTGTGTTGATAAGATGTGGAAAACTCAAAAAATAGTCCCCTTCTTGTCAAAAAACACACACAATGATATATTACAAAGTATGTCAGTTACATATCAACCTAAAAAGAAAAAGCGAGCAAAGGTTCATGGATTCCTTGCAAGGAGTAAAACTTCTTATGGTAAAAGAGTGATTCTCCGTAGAATAAGAAAAGGACGAAAAAAGGTTACTACGGTCTAGTTTCTTATGCTTTCTCGAAAAAAACAACTTAATCGAGAAGAGATTGGTCAAATTTCAAAAATAAGGAGTTCAAAAAACTCCTTATTTTTCAATGTTAAATACCTTAAAAATGACACAAACTCTTTTAAATATGCCTGTATTTTAAGCAAGAGAGATTATCGATTAAGTGTCACAAGACATCGTGTAAAGCGCATTTTTAAAGAAGCTTTAAGGTCTTTTGATCAAAAAAAGGGTATTTTTGCTGTTTTTTATATAAAAAGTGGGTGTGAAAAACTAAAAACTAAAGACCTTATCCCCTCTATTAAGGATATTTTAGAACAAATATAAAGCTTGGTATACGAAAAGTGGGTATTGGTGTACAATAATACCTATGTTTAATACATTGTTTTACAAACCGCTTTACAATGGACTTGTTTATATTATTGATATTATTCCTAATCATGATGCAGGAATTGCAGTTGTTTTACTTACACTTATTGTAAGTATTATACTTTTTTCTATTTCCAAAAAGTCTATTAGAACCCAAATAGTTCTCAAAGAGATCGAGCCAGAGCTTAAGGCAATAAAAGAAAAGACAAAAGATCCTACAGAACAAGCCCGACAAACAATGGATTTGTATAAAAAATACAAAATCAACCCATTTTCCATTATTTTTCTTATGCTTATTCAGTTTCCTATTTTGATTGCACTCTACTATGTTTTCTTCCGTGGATTACCTACTATTCATACTGAGTATTTGTATTCTTTTGTAAAAAATCCAGATACTGTCAATATGATTTTTTTGGGTATTGTAGATATTGGTAAAAAGAGTGTTGTTTTAGCAGTTTTTGCTGGAGTAACTCAATACATCCAAGCCCATATTATGTCTCTGAAGATACAAAAAATAGATCCGAACAAAAAGAAAACAATTCAAGAGGAATTCGCCCACTCAATGCAGATGCAAATAAAGTACGTACTTCCTTTTGTTGTTGGTCTTATTGCGACAAATCTCCCAGGAGCACTTCCCCTTTATTGGACCGTGCGTAACATCTTCACTGTCTTTCAGGAGATATATGTTCAAAAGTCAATGAAGTCAAAATAATTGACAGCGAACGAAAGATAATTAATATTAAAGTTTATGATAGAAGATATAAAAAAAATAACAGAAACTCTCATATCCCATATTGGGATAAGTGATTTTGTTGTTGATATATCTCTTGAAAAAGATAGTTTTTTGCTTGCAATAAGTATTCCAGAACAAAAATTCCTTCAAGGACGAGAAAACGAGCGCTTCGAAGCATTTGTACACCTTGTAAAAAAAATTGTTTCAAAAAAATATGGTGAAGAAAAGAGGGTGATTGTTGATATTAACAATACAAGAAAAGATCGAGAAAACTATCTCAAAAATAAAGCAACAATGATGGCTGAAAGAGCTCGTGCTTTTAAGATTGATGTTGAACTTGAACCTATGTCTTCATATGAAAGAATGGTTGTACACAGTCACCTTGAGAGTTCTCCTTATGTCAAAACAGAATCTGTAGGTGAAGGAAAAGATCGTCGTCTCATTATTCGTTTCTTGAAAGAAAAAGAAGACTAGTTAGTTTGTGGGGTTTTTGAAAGATCTAATCCCCAAAGGGTTAGGTCTATTTTGTTTATAAATGTGACATATGTTTCGTCTGGAGATAATACCATATTGATTGCATCAATAGCTTGCCCACTCTCTGTTGAAAAGTTTGAGAGTATTTTCATATTTCCTGTTTTTGTATCAATTTGCCACAAAGAATCATCAAAAAATATTTTCCCTTTATACCAATTGTCTGGATAGAGTGAGTTTTTAACATTGTTTGGTGCGGCACAATATAAGATTGTTACATTTTTCCGTGACCAAACACACTTTTCAGGTAGTCCTCGAATACTAAGTGATGTTGATTTGTTATCTTTTTTGGATAGAATTGAAAGTTTGGTATTCTCTCCTCCTTCTCCTATAAGGTATGTTGAATTGTCAAAACTGGGTAATATAGTTAGCCCCAAAATACCCCCAGTGATTTTTTTGAGACCACTTGTGTTGATATCAAAAACATATGAATACCCTTCAAAAAGCCCTGAAGGTTTTGTTGTAAGAACTATTTGGTTTTCACCTTGGAAATTAATAAGCCATTCTCGAAGAGGTGAGGTTGTCATAATTTTTGGTTTACGCGATGTATCAAGAAGAGACAAAACACCTTGTTCGTTTTCTTTTGTAAGCTCGGCAATCTTTCCTCCTGCTGAAAGTGAAATTTGGTCAATACCAATAGGCAGGTACACACCCTTCACATCTTTCAGTGTTTGTTTTTCTGCAAGAGCCTGGGCCTCAACCGTATTTGTTGTTGATGCTGTTTTTTGTGTCGATGTTGCAATTTTATCTTTCAAATCAATAAGATATGTGACGATTTGTTCACTGTTATCAAGGAATCGTGTAACAAGGCTATTACCGCTTGGTAAGAAAAATGCCTCGTATATTTTTGGTATTGTAGTGTTTGATATTTTGGTTGAGTTTGGTGCATCGGTTTTGATTTCAAAGATGTGTCCTGTTCCCCTATCCACATAACGGACATAATAACCTTTTTCTTTTACTTTTACTCTATCTCGAATCACATCCTTGTTCTTTTCCAAAACTATTTGACCTGCTGTAGGTACAAGTGTGTAATGACGCATACGAGGAATAATGGAAACATTACTACTTTGTTCTGTACTACTTGCATCAATAAAAAGAGGTGGAGTATCTGTGCTTGTATTAGTCTGTTGTCCAGTAGGCGGATTTTTGGAACCCAAAAATTCTGATGGCGAAAAGGGTAAAACATTTTTGAGCACAGTAAGAGTGTTTTGAGGATTTTTGGTGTGAGAGTTATTCCAAAAAGCACGAATCACTATAAACGCAAAAAACGCAACAATAATACCTAATATAAATAGAATAAACTTCTTCATTACTATTTATTATATATTATCTCATATCTATCGTATAGGTTTATTTCTTTGAAGGGTTGGGTTTTTGGGGTCGGACGCTACTGTTGTCAACTGTGACTGTTCCTGTTACTGGTTTTGAAAAATTATTCCCCCCCAAACTTCCTGATGGATTATAAAAGTCAACACGGTTTGTGAGATCTGGAGAAGTGCTATCATCGTAATATCCAACGTGCACACCGTTTACAAAAACAGATGCACCAGGTGAAGGGTTCAGTTTTGAAATAAGATCAGGAGAAAGTGCAACAGAACCTTCGGTCAATTGATTATCATTGTTTCCTCTTCCTTCCGCACTATTTTGATCATAAGAGGTGTCCCCTGCATATCCATAGGCAGTAAAAAGTATTTGGTCTCCGTTTGGATCATTGTTTACTTGATTTAGAAATGCATAATCACCAGTTATGGTTCCTGTTGTGGGGTTTGTACCACCAAAACCACCGTTACCTCCATTACCATTTTGAGTTGTGGTATTTACTGTGATTGTCGCCAAGTCAAATGTTGTTTTCAAAAGCTCCGGGTTTATTGTTTTGAGTATAAGATATGACCCAAGAGCAAGAAGAAGTCCTAAAATAGCTGCATTTATACGGCCTTTAGCTTCTTCTATTCCTCCACCTCCTGCGCTTGTGACATATCCCACTCCTCCCCAAATAATCATCATAACAGCAAGGCCTGATGCGAGCGCAACACCCCACGTATAAAGCTGGTTGACATAAATACTGAGTCCGTTTTCTGTATCAATAGGGGCGACATTATCTGAAAGTCCTGGTATTGGAGCGAGAGGTGTGTACTTTCCATTATCTCCAAAAGAAAAATAGGGGATTATGACAACACTGTATGTTATAAAAAATAAAATTAAAAATTTTTTCATTTTAGAGACCTATTATTTTTTTGATTTTCTTGAAGTCAACATATGTGTTTGTTTCACCTTTCTGTAGAAAAATATCACTATTTCTCACTTCAACAGATACATAAGACTTTCCTTCTGTATTTTCTGTATTACGAAGGGTGAGTTCGTTTTTGTTGCTCTGACCTATGACTTTATTATAATTGACAGTCCAATTGTAAACAATGCTTTTTGTTATTCTGTTTAATGTACTCAAAAAAAACGGAAACGCCGCAATTGTACCCTCCTCTCTTTCGCCAAAAGGAAAAACACCGCTTATTTCTTTATTAAACAAGAAACCATATAACGGATGGTCTTCATAGAGATTGACCTCAGGGAATATAGATCGAAGAAAAATAGTATTAAAAGCTTTTTGTCCCCCTTCTGTTGAGGCTTCCACATTTATTTCGACGGGTTTCATAAGAATGCCTCCTGTGTGCTTGAAGGTGTTTTGCCCATAACCAGATTTGCTTCCTTGGACTTCTTGGTTTTCTATCCATTTGTATGAAAGTGTTTTTGGATCAGGTTGTTCATTATTTATGTTTGGCATTGCTACAAAGGTAATCGTATCTTCAGGTGTAAACATTGATTTGCCTTTATAAAATGGTGGTGTATAGGTATCTGCTTCCCACAAAATATCAACAGTTTGCGGGTTGATAACAAAATTTTTGATAATAGGTTTGCCGTTTCGAGGTTCGATTGTAACAGACACATTGGTTTGTTGTCCTGATGTGCCGGCATTTATTTTAAACTGCTTTTCACCTTTTCCTTGTTTGAATATTATGTCGTTTACTGACCATATAATGTTTGCTGCATTAAGATCTGTGCCGTATGCCTCAAGAGTAATTGTCACATCTTCTCCAGGGCGAGGGTATTTTGGAGTTATTCGTGTGCTTACTTGCTCTTCGAGATCGTCTATTTCTGTCGGTATAGGAAGGGTGTCTGTTGCACCAAAAACTTGTTGATGTGAGAATATGCAGCCACAAGCAAAAACCAAAAATCCTAGAAAGAGTATGTTTTTTTGTGACTGTAGATATGACATTACTTTGACTTTTTTTGTCTTTCTATTATTGTATCACGCACAGATTTTTTTTGTTGAAGAATTCGCGGTCTATTAAAAATAGAATTTGTTGCTTTTGTCTCCACAGCTTGTCTTATATAGTCGAGATCTGTGTTACTCACTTCTTCCTTATTTTCTTCTTCTACTTTTTTGTGGTGTTTTTGTAGTTCAATAACTCTTCGGCGGATTTCTTTTTTATCTCTTTCTGTTTGTCCGTATTTTTCTTGGAGCTCTTTTCTTTTTTCGGGATTACGCCGATAATCTTCTACATCAGTGACAGCTTCTTTTACCTTGTCTCTAATTTTATCTTCGGCTTTTTTTACCACATACTTACCCACCCTACTTTCTTCAGCTTTTTCAATTGTGCGCACAGTACCTTGCAATACTTTTTTGGCCAAAGTTTTTTCGGCAGCTTTTTCTGCTCCTGTCTCGGCGAGTCGTTTCAAAAATCCTTCTCCCAAAAGCTTTATAAGACCTCGTGTGATACCACCTCCTTCGAGCGTGAAACAATCAAAGATAAGTGTAATAAGTCCAATAAAAAAATGGATTTTACGTAGTTTGCCATTTAGTTCGTTACCTACAAGGTCCTTTTTGAACCCTGCTTCAATCATCATTTTTATTCCTCCTAAAAAAGGAAGAATATCAAGAATAAAACTTATTATTTTCATATGTTTATATTTGCTCTTCTTGTGCTTTCTTTGCTGCACGAATGGCAAGAACCTGAGATGGGTTTGAGGTGATGATTTGTTCTTCGGTATATGAGGCTATGATTTTTATCGCAACGTGTTTTAATCCCGCAAAGAAAATTCCCTCTCCCACTTCAGATTCGAGCAAAAGATATTTTTCTTCATCAGTAAGGTTGAAAGTTTTTTGGAGCATATCGACAGATGATGGAGATTGTTTGAGAAGCATCTGGATTGATGAGTTGGTAATAATCGGTGTTCCATAAGGTGATTTGAGGAAGTCCTCAACGTCCTGAGTAATTGTTGCAAGTCCGAGATAGTATTTTCTTCCTCGTTTTGCAAGACCAAGAAGGAATGATGCTGTGTCTTCTGATTTCATCATCCACCATGCCTCATCAATCACAAGAAGTCTTTTTTTGAGCTTCTCACGAATAGCATTCCAGATATAGTGCATCACAATATACATTGCCACAGGTTTGAGCTCGTCTTCCATATCTCGAAGAGAAAAGGTAACGAATTTTTTATTGATATCAACGTTTGATGGTCGGTTGATAAATCCTGCCCACGTTCCTTTTGTATACTTTTCGAGTCTTTGAACAAGAGATTCTGCTCCTGTCATACCAGACAGCACAAGCTCAAAGTCAGACAACAAAGGAGGTTCTGCGTTGGTAAAATCCGCATCCGCAGTAATGTCTTTGAGGGCGTATGTTTCTGTGATTGCTTGATCAACAATAGCATCTTCTTCTGGAGTGAGTCCTCCAAGCATAAGACGAAAGAGTCCTACGAGGTTAATGATGTTTGAACGAAGCACATCTCCTGCTGATTCGTCTTCTCGCGGTGTTGGAAGATCAAAAGGGTTTATGTGGTGTTCTGATGTAAGAGAAATATTAAAATATCGCCCCCCTGTTGCTTCTGCGAGATATTCATATTCTCTTTCAGGGTCAATAACAATCACATCAGTATCAAACATAAGTGATCGAAGGATCTCTAGTTTTGTGGCAAAACTTTTTCCTGCTCCGGCTTTTGCGAATGTGACGGAATTGTAGTTTTCGAGTGAGAAACGATCAAAAAGTACAAGTGAAGAGTTGTGTCTGTTTACACCATAAAGAATCCCTTTGTCAGATGTAAGGTCAAAAGAAATGAAAGGAAAGATACTCGACAGAGGACTTGAGTT
This sequence comes from uncultured Candidatus Saccharibacteria bacterium, assembly GCA_964406475.1. Lineage (GTDB taxonomy): Bacteria > Patescibacteriota > Minisyncoccia > Phycocordibacterales > CAIRYW01 > JAQBQZ01. The sequence goes on along the minus strand of CAYORS010000001.1, from coordinate 62,480 downwards.
GAGTTTAGAATGGACCTCGAGCTCATCATTACCAATAGGCAAAACACTACGGAACCCTTGTTCTTGTTGGAAAAGTGCAGGCTTCACATATACAAGCTTTGCTTCAAGGATGGATTTAACTTCTGACTCTACTTTATCGAGTTCTTCAATAGTACTACCGTAGATTGTAATATAAAGTCCGACTTCGAATATTCTTTCTTGTGCTTGTTGGAGTTGGTCACGAAGCTGTTCAAGGTCCTGATATGCAGTGTCGAGTACAGGATCACGTACAAGCCCCCTCTCCTCTCTATTTGCGATTTGGCTTTGTACTTCAGCAACCTTTTTTTGGAATTGGCGAAGAACCTGTGCTGTATCCATAGGGTGAATAAAAATCGAAATATCAAAAATCCGATCAAGGTTAATGATTTGCGCAAACCAGCTTTCAGTAAGAAAACGAGGATAAGAAATCACAAAAAAAGTTCGCGCGATCTTGTCGCCAAGGTTGAGTTCTCGAGGAGATACCTTCAAAGCACTTGGTGCAATCACGTCTTTGAGTTCCAAAACTCCACTTTCATAAATTTCTTGTGGCAAAATAGCTGTTACCGCTTGTGTATCGGTATTTTTGCTTCTGCCTAAGATTGAATCAAGTATTCCCATTGTAAATATTATAATCTAATTTGTTTCGAAACGATAATTTATTGTCCAATTTTGTCTATGTTGATAGGCTTTTCTGTATCTCCTGGATTGAACAATTTATAATAAAGCTCCACCAGCTCCTCTGTTCCAAGAGGAACCGCTTTTACCCCCATTCGTGTAAGACCTGACATTACAACCTCCATTCTTTGCAAAAGTTGTGTGCGATTTTCTTCAAAATTATCGTTTTTCTCTTTTGATGAAGTTTTACCTCCTCCAAAGAAAGAAAAGAATCCACCCGCAGTCCCCTTTTGAAGAAGTGCTGGTGTGTAAGACACTACAATGAAGAAGGATTTCTTCATAATGTTCACACTCGATGTAAATGTCTTGATAAACTCAATATATTCTTTGGTCTGAACTCTTAAAAGCTCAATTTCTTGTTCTTTTTGAACCTTTTCGAGGAGTGCGATATAAGGGCGTATATCAAGACGTCGTGACTGGCTAAATATCTGAATAGAAAAATTGATAGAGTTCAAAAAGTTCTGAAATTGATAGATGATTGCGTTCTGTTCGTCTGCACTTTTGAGTGCGAAGTTGACCGAAGATGTCAAAACAACCCCTCGAAGACTTCCGTCTTTTAAAATAACAACACCATCTCGTATTTCTTTGATAGGGATAAAATCTTGTGAACTTTTGCCTGGTATAGCCATATTATTCTAAAAAATTATGTTGACTTTGTTTAATTTGGTTTGGGTTTTTGAGGATGCTTTGTTTTTGTGGTGTGTGTGTTTCGTTGGTAAGATCGATGTTTTCGTTCACATCAAGACTCCAGGTAAGCTCTTTGAGTTTGGATTCTGAAAGTTTTGGAACATAGATTGCACCTTTAGGAAGCTCGGCAATTTCTTCTGGAGTTTTTGGTTTGTCTCTTTTTTCCCAAAGATAAAGCTTTGTACTCAAAAAGAATTTTACAGCAGATTCTACAGCATCAATAAATGGTCGATTGTTCACTTTGTAAAACGCAAGTGCAAAAGAAAACCCTCCAATAGGAATAATGAGGAAAAAAGAAAAAGGCATAGGGATAAACTTGTATGCAAGAAAGCACATTCCTGCTCCACCAGTCACATAGACGAACTGTTTGAATGTCAGTGGTCCAAAAATTTTGTCTTCGATTTCAATAAATTGTGGTACTTGATATTGCATATAGAAAAAACTACATACACAGTATATCACAAACACATCTTTCAAAACACACCACCAAGGTTGTGGTGGCGTGTATTTTATATTTGTTCGCGATACGGATCGACTGAGTATTGTGGTGTTTGTTGTTTTGAAGGTTCTTCTGGAGCGTCTTTTTGTACTTGTGGTTGTTTTTGTGGTTCAGGTTTGCCGGTCTCTTTAATTTCGGGAGGGTATGTGGTAATACTTGTGGGAACAGAAGGTGCCTTTTCTATGATAGTTTGAACACTGGATTCTTCTTTTGGCATCACAATGCTTTGAGAGAGTTTTAAAGAGGTTATTTTTTCGAGGAAGCTCGGGACTTTTATGGGTGCAGATTCTTTTTGTGGGCTTTGTATTTCTTCTTTGTAGACACTAGGGAGAGGATCTGTCTTTTGTGATGTGGGAGATTCGGGTTGTTTTGGTTTTTCTTGCGCCACTTGTACTGGGGATTGTGTGTAGACGATTTCTTTTTTGATGATTGGAGCTTCTGGTTCCTCGATTTCTTTTAAGATTGTTTCTTTTTGAAGTGACGGATGATCGTCTTCATCTTCATATACTTGAACGAGACTGCTTGACGGTTTGTAAGGGGCGCTATCACCAAAGGTTTTGATCATGGTTTGTTTGATAGGCTGGAGTATTGTGTCATCTACATCACGCGAAATAGCCAAAGCATCAAGTGCAGATATGTGGAGCTCGTTGGTCAGTTCTTTGACAAAATCTTTTGTTGCGACAATACCCATCACAACATCAAAAGTAATATCGATCATTTTGCCTGTTTGGTCGATTTGGAGGTTGTGTCTCTTACCTATTGCCCAAAGCGCATCCACTGTTGCATAAGACAAGACCACATCCTTAATATCAGGAGGAAGCTTGTTGAATATTGATACGTATTGTTCGTTGCTATATTTTGACATTTTATTTTGTGTTTATTGGTTGACCGTATGCGTCAAATAATATTGGATTTTTTTGTGACCAATTTCCCCCACCTGCTGCCTCTTTTTGTTTTTTTGTTTCTTCTTCGAGTGTTTTAAATATTTTTTCTTGGTTTCCAAGCTCTTCTTTCATTTCTTTTGTTTGTATGACGGTTCTTTCTCCGTTCGGACTTTTCGCGTACTTAAATGTTGTAGATTCTGACATCGTCTCATCATATTTTTGTACCACGTCTTCTTCAAAGGCTTTGATTTTTTCTTTTTCTGCTTCAGCTTTGAAATGCGCTTCTTTGGCAGCATCTCCTCTGGCGGTTTTGAGTTTTTCTTCGAGACCCTTTTCGATGTTCTTTTGTCTCTCGTCGTATTTTTGTATATGATCTCGCATTTGAGGAAGATCTCTCAATTCATCAGCAAAACCCTGGCGGAGGTTGGGATTCCCAAGGGCAAGGGCCTTGTTAATTTTTTCATTACTACCTGAAAAAGCCTGAAATGCCTGGTAGCGTTTTTGTCCCTTTAACACAGCTGTCGATGCAACTTCTTTGATTGTTTCACTTTGTGCAGTATCTTTGGCTACCATTGCGTGGAAGCTCTCCCCTCTAAACTTACTGAGACCGTTGGTGATCTGGTTGGTTATGTTTTGGACTTTTTGGTTATGGATTTCGTATTCTTTTATTTTTTCTTTTGGTGTATCAGCAGTGACTGGTTTCATTTTTAGATTTTCCATATCACCAAGGGACCTGAGGGCTACTTTCATTTGCCCTTCTGTTGCATTCTCGATAAAGTGCCCCACACTAGAAGCATCGCCACTTTCAATGGCGGCTCTAAACTTTTTAGCATGGTAATCTGTTCCTTCAGCGATTTCACGCACAATACCAACACTTTCGTTTTCGGTGAGTCGTCCGTGTTCGTGTTTTTCTCCCCCACCAAAAAGGTTTGCACGTGCGGCTTTTAGTGCATCAATTTCTGCTTTTGGTTTGACAGGTTTTCCATCTTTGTCAGTTTTTTCTCCTTCTTTTATTTTTTCATCAAGGTTGAGTTGAAGGTTTGCTTTCTCCTCAAGTGACATATGATGAAACATTCTATGTGCTGCTTTAAGACTGGTAGATCTTTTGTTTCCATCACCAAGTGCTTTACCCATAAGCTCGGCAAGCATTTTTGGATCATTATGGGCCTCTTCAAGCGCAGCTTTAAATTCCTCTTCTCGTTCGTGTATTTTATGATCATAAGAAAATCCTCCTCCAAAATCTTTTTTGCCTATGTTTTGGGCTGTGCCAGCGACTTGTTTGGCTACACTACGTCCAAGCGAACTGCGTGAAAGGAAGTTTGCAAGCTTGCCTTGTGCAGTGCCTGAGCTGTTTTTTAGTCCAGCTGCTGCCATGGTAAAGTTTGCACCGTTTCCCTTATTGACCCAAGTGTGAGCGAGTCGTCCTGCGGTATTACTTGCAATAAAACCTGTAGCCTTAGAACGCATCATTCCAAAAGCATTGACTGCATTTGATGCACCTGCAACACCCATTGATTCTGATACGGTAAGAGCAAAAACCATCATTCCAATCACAACAGAAAAACCAATCACATTACTTAAAGGAAGTGTTACGAGTCTGTCGATACCTGAAGATGCATCCACTTCTCTTATTACATTTGTATTGAGGGCTGTTCCCATTTTGAGTGCAAGATACATAAGGAACATAAATACTGGTGCATAAAAAGCTTCTTTAAAAAGAGTATTCCAAAACCTTGATGTGATTTGATGCTCTATGTCATGGCTTGGGACTGCCATACCTGCAAAGGCAAGTGGAGAAAAAATCATAAGCAACATAAGTACAATAAACCTTTTTATAAAAATAATAATAACAGCAAGGAAAATAAAAATGATAATCAAAAAAATAATAATACCCATCACAAATGTTGTCAGTGGATTTGTTCTTAACACATCTCCACTAAGTGAACCTGTTGGACCTGCATTACTTGATAAATTACTTAATCGAGGATCTTTAAATACTTTTTGTGGACTAAACATTTGAAAAAAGGCATCTCCAAGGCCTTTTCTTCCTGAAAGGGCTCCTACAAATGTAGAGTCACTTGGGGGATTTACCTTATTATAAATTTGAATCGCAAGAATATTGGATACATCAATAGGGACTTTGACAAAAAAGAGACTGAAGTTGATAAGTGTCGCACCTATAATAAGTCTACTTAATCCGTGTTTGACCCCGTGCTCATCAAGCTGAAGGATTGTGGCAATAGCGAGATAAAGCAGCATAAAAATAAAGATAATATTTGTAAGATCACGAATAGCTTGCCATCCGGCTTTTATAATATCAATCTTATTTATGAGACTACTCATATTGATAACCGTGATGCTAATGACAATGTTAAAAATAATACCAATTGCATCTACAATGTAAGAAAGTATTCCCAATATAACGTAAGCAATGCTTGTAATCACTGGACCAAATAAACTTTCATAAACTGTACTAACGACATTTGTAGCTCCTGTTGCAAGAGAGGAGACCGCTGTATAAATATATTTGATCATTTCAAAATTACTTGTACTCTCACCAGCTGCAAATGTCACTTTAGGACAAATCAAGGTTACACTCAACACAACAAACAAAGTCAAACCAAAAAGAAAAGAAGTTTCTTTTTTCTGTTTTGCAAAAAAACTATTGAGTCTAGAGAAAAAACTCTTTTTCACATTTCAAATTATACACCGAAGATTGTAAACTTAAAAGTGTTTAGTTCGATGATTGGAAGACTTCGTTCACTGCGATTTTGACGAGTTGGTTGATGAGGGTTGTAATGATAGAGTCAAAGTCATTCGCAAATGCTGTTCGCATATATTTCATCATACCTCGAGACTGAAGCTCGTCTTTAATCTCGCTTCCTGTGACTGTGGCCTTTGAATATGCAGGATCACAAGAACCATCTGCTCTACTGTGACCTTCGGGACACTCTGTGAAAGATTTGTAGCCATTATTGTATTGAAGCTGGAGCTGTTGGTTTTGTTGTTCTACTGCAATACGACGAGCGTTTTCTTGAAGAGTAAGTGTCTGCACACCATAATAGTTGTTCTGATCTTCTGAAAGTTGTGAGAGATATCCCATACCAAGCCACTGATCGCCATTCACAAAAGATTGGTAGTTTTGAGTAAGCTCTTGACTCATTGTCGGTTTTATAATATCTGCAAAAGAAAGATTTGAAGAGTTGATAACGGTTTGGATTGTTTGGTCTCGGAGCGGTGCTGCAATACTTGTTGCAGCATTGCGAATTCCGTTTGTTACTTGTGATTGTGCACCTTGCAATTCACGGACGAAGTTGGATGTTTCTTTGTTGGCTATGTTTTCAAAATATGCACGAGGGTTCTCCACAAAGACAGGGCTACCGTTGAATCCGCTATTGATCCACTCTATCGTTGAGTTGGTGATATATGTCATTATTTCGTTGATAACACAAAACATTATAGAGTCGAGAGAAATATTGCTCAATCCGCTCAAAAAACCACTCAAAAGAGAGTCTGTATCTGCGCCTGCTTGACCTGTCTCTTTGGCTGTGAGTTGTCGAAGTTCGTTTTTTTGTTTTGTGAGTTCAACGTTTGTTTCTGTTGCAATAATGGGGACTTTTGTATATGTTGCGGTAGATTCTTTTGTTTGTTGGGTTGTTTTGTCTTTGAAAAAACTTGTAATAAAAGAAGACAGGTATGATGTGAGCTGTTGCATTGCTTTACCTACTGTACTTGAGATAAGTCGTCCAAGTATTGCTCCTATCGAACAAGTTCCTGCTGATTGGACTGATTTTTCTGCTGAAGTACCTTCTCCATTATTACTCTTCGAATCGCTTGCTGCATATGCTATAGGTGTCATCACAACAAAAAAAATCATTGCGAGAGCAAAAAAACCAGCTATTTTTTTTGTCATTTTATATAACATTGTTATTCAAAAGCATTCCAATATCCTCCCACTTCGTTACTTGTAAAAATTATACCATTATCTTTGACGAATTGTGCAACCTTTCGTATAAGAAACGGTTGCTCAAGCATAATATCTTGGTATACCTTAATTGCAAAAGGAAGTTTTAAAGGATCTTCTTTTTCTTTGCTGATTGCTTCAAATACAGCTGCAGCCTTACTGTAATTATTCACTATTTGCAGATGAATATCAAAAAGTTCTTTTGGGACTCTGAGTGCAAAAAGGGTTTCTGCCTGATTTTTGTAGATAGGACTCAAATTGCCAATGGTAAAATCTGGCTTGTTTACTTCTTTTTGCATTCGAAGAAGCATACTTATTTGAAGTGTTGCAAAAGAAGAAGAATAGAATTTGTAGGTTTCTTCGTTTTCGTTTGTGATAAGAAGGAGTTTTTGGGCATCATATTGATTATATGTAAATGAGTTTTGTATGCCTGATACCAAATTGTCGACAAGTGCTGCTTTGTTCTCCTCATTGACTGATCCGGTGTTACTGAGATAAACCGCATTTGCAAAGAGGTTTCGAGCGACACTTTGGGATATTGTTTTTGCCTTTTCATCTGTGGTGGTTGCTTTGGTATTGTTCTGGTCATTAGGCCCTTTGACAAGAGGATCTCTTCCAAGTTCAATTTCTTTGCCGTCTGGAGTCCCATCACCATCAGTATCTGCGTTTTTGATGTCCGTACCACTTATGATTTCTTGCCAATCAGGTAGACCATCTCCGTCTGTATCCATTCCCGACACGTTGACATTTTGTGGTTCTTCAACAACATCAATAGGGTTAAGTACGATAGTTGGAGATGCGGGTATGATTTGTTTAAAAAAATTATATTTTTGAACAATAATAGCCCCCACGACAAGAAATGCACAAATAGCAAGAAAGCCAATTTTTCTTGTTGGAGTATGCTTACTCATTATTCTTATTATACATTAAGTATAAAAAAATAATATAAAAATCTGTGTATATTTTTTATGGTACTATATAATATATATAATCATTTTACACAATAAAATTATGACAACTAAAAAATATCTTTTTTTTGTTTTTGTTTTGTTTTTTGCATCTAATGCGTATGCTTCGACACTTCTTACCAAAGATTTAAAACTCGGTTCGCAAGATTCTGAAGTAATTATTTTGCAAAAATTTCTTAATAGTTTTCCTGATACGCGTGTAAGCGAATCCGGTAACGGCTCTTCTGGTTCTGAGACAAACTTTTTTGGTCAAAAAACCAAAAGCGCAGTTATGAAATTCCAATCAAAATATGCTGCAGACATTCTTACTCCCGCTAAACTCACCTCTCCTTCTGGGTTTGTAGGATCTCTCACGCGAGCCAAAATAAATAGCCTCATTAAAGCACGAGACAATCAAGCGGCGTCTCCTGCTCCGGCACAAAGCAATCCCATCTTGGATTTTTTTAATAAAAAAAATAACACAATAACAAATGAGCCGACTCCTTTTATTAGAAGTATTTCCCCAGTAATACTTAAGGATGGGGGTATTTTGACTATAAAAGGAAGTGGATTTTCTGCTTCAAACACTGTTTTTCTGTCTATTGAACCGTTGGGTAAGTATGCAAGTATTTCTTCTACTGCATCAGGAACAGAAATCACACTCCCTATTAATACTGATTTAGGCAAAACAGTGATGGATAGTTTGAGACAGAACCTAGAGAATATTCCTTCTGAACTCCATGAAAAAATTATCAACAATATTGTACAAAATTTTAAACAAAGTAATGGTCAGGTTATTTCATCAACAACTGATCGTCAAATGCTTGTGTCGACAGTGGTTCATGTTGAAAATGATGCGGGTAGGAGTAATGATGCAATAATCAATATTGATATTTACAAGGATTTACAATAATTTTATGATTAAACGTTATTTTTTTTCAATAACCGTTGTTATTTTTTTTGCAGTATTGGTTATATCTATTGATTATAATAAAGCGGTAGAAAGTGCAGTAGAAACTCCTTTTGGTGGAATGCATACAATTACTTATGATTCTTCTGTGTGCGATTGTGGAGGAAACACCCATTTTATTATGGATTATCGTACCAATATGACACTTCCTCTTTACAAAGATATGAGTTCAAAGTTTTATGAGTGGTACAATGGTGATGGCCTTTATCAACTCGGAACTTATGCGCCAACAGGACAGCATTGTTGGGTTGAAGGAACATATAGTTGTTACGTTATTCAATACAACTATGGTCAATACGGAACAATGCCAGGAACAGGAACAACTCTCAATTAATAAGATCTATCCAGTCTTTTACACAAAGGTTTTCTGGCCTTTTGTCTTTTAGAAATTCAAACACAGGTTTTTTTAGTATGTTTTTTAATGAAGAGAGATTGCCTCCAAGTTTTTTGCGTTTGTGAGCGAAACCTGTTTTGAGAACTTTAAAAAAGAGTTCTTCTGATACAGATCCAAAAATATCTCTATTGATGCAATCAAAAAGTATTATTGCTGAATCCACATTTGGACTTGGATTAAAAGAGCCTCTTTTTACTGTCTCAATATAGTAAGGAGTTCCGTATGCTTTACAAGCAATAGAAAGAATACTTTCTTTTTTGTCTTTGGCAACTATTCTTTCTGCTACTTCCTTTTGAACAAGAAGAACCATTCGTACGGGTTGATATTTTTCTTCAAAAAATTTTCGGATGATTTCACCGGTTATGTAGTAAGGAATATTAGCAATGAGTTTGTATTCTTTCACTTTTTTACTCTTCAATATATTCGCTACTGTAAGCTCAAGAATGTCTCCTTCGATAAGTGTGAGTTGTTTTGATGTTATTTTTTCTTTAAATTTTTCTTGAAGTACTGGGATAAGCTCTCTATCTTTTTCTATGGCGATAACTTTCGCACCTTTTTCTAAAAGCTTTTCTGTGAGTGCACCTTTACCTGGGCCAATCTCAAGAACAATCTCATCTTTTAATATATTTCCGGCGTGTATGATAGAGGACAGAGCTTTTTGTGATGTTAAAAAATTCTGACCAAGAGATTTTTTGGGACTAATCATATTCCAATATATATCATAGTTTTTTGATAAAGGCTAAAATTCTATATCATCAAATTGTAAAAGTCCTTTACTCCAATCTACTTCGCCACTTGGTGCCCTGTTTTCGTATTGGAGGAATTCCTCACCAATATCAGAGAGGAATTCTGAAGGGACATTGATTTGTCTTGATCCATAGATAGTTCGCATCTGAGTGTATGAAAGATAGATCTTTTTTCTGGCTCGAGTGAGTGCCACATAGAAAAGTCTCCTCTCTTCCTCGCTATCTTCTTTGGTTTCCTTGCCCATTCTCTCGCTTGGGAATTGTCCTTGTTCGAGACCACCTATAAATACATACTCAAATTCGAGACCCTTTGATGCGTGAATAGTCATAAGTTTTATACCCTCTTTTTTGTCAACTTCGTCTTGATCGCTTGATAGGGCTGTGTGTTCAAGGAATTTTTCGATCCCTTCGCCTACATCATAAGCATCATATCCTGTGGCAATAGTTACGAGTTCTTTGATGTTTCCGAGTCTTTCTGTTCCTTCTATCTTATCTTCCATATACATCTGTTCGAGTCCTGAATTCCTGATAACGTATTTTACCACTTCGCTTGGCACTACGGTTTCTGCTTTGACTTTGATTTCTTGGAGGAGCTCTCTCCACTTTTCGATCTTTACTTTGACTGCTCCAGTGAGTTCACTTTCTCCCCCTTCAAAAATCTTGAGCATTGTGACCTTGCCGATACCGCGTGCTGGAACATTGATGATGCGCTTTAAATCAGAGAGCGAATCGGGATTCAGTGCTCCTCTAATATATGAGAGAACTTCTTTTACTTCTTTGCGTTCAAAGAATTTTGTGCCGATGAGTTCATATGCCAATTCTTTTTTAATACAGGCTTCTTCTATCACTCGTGACTGGAAGTTCGCACGATAAAGCACCGCAATCTCACCTGGCCTGACGCCTTGGGCGACAAGCATTTTTGCTGTGCGAGCGATGAAGCTTGCCTCGTCTTTCTCATCACCTGCAATATAAAGCGATATTTGATCACCATCTTCATTGTGGGTAAAGAGGTTTTTTTCTTTTCTCATTATGTTTTTGGCAATCACTGTATTTGCCACAGAAAGAATGGTTTTTGTTGACCTATAGTTCTGCTCGAGAAGTATTTCTGTTGTACCACTAAAATCTTTTTCAAATCGCATGATGTTTTTGAAATCAGCCCCGCGCCATGAGTAGATTGATTGATCGATGTCACCCACAACTGCGATATTATGGTCTTTGCTTGCGAGGAGTTTCGCGATATCGTACTGCACTCTATTTGTGTCTTGATATTCATCTATATGGATGTATTTCCAGCGATTTTGATACTTGGCAAGTATTTGAGGGTCTTCGAGGAGCTTGAGTGTCTTGAGTAGTAGATCATCAAAGTCGAGTGCCTTTTCCTTGGATAGGGTGTATTCGTATTCTTTCCAGACTTTTGCAAGCATCTCCTCTGTATAGCCCTTCGGTTCCTTCTTCAAGAAATCATCTATTGTGATCCCGTCACTTTTGTACTTCGAAATCATATGCATAAACTTGGTAGGTTCGTTTATCTTGGGGTCGACTCCAAAAAGCTCCATTGCGTGTTTGATTGCCGTCTTTGAATCCCCTTTGTCGAATATACCAAAGTGCCGAGGCAGATTGAAGTATGATGAATTTTCCTTGATCATGTGTACTCCTAGTGAGTGAAAGGTTGATACAAATGGATGTTCGTCTAAACTCACGGGCTGATTGAGGTCGCGGTCCTCCTCGAGGAGTCTCTTTACCCGTTCTCGCATTTCTCCCGCTGATTTGTTGGTAAATGTGATTGCAAGTATTGACGAAGGTCTGTTTCCCTGTTTTATTAGGTGTAAGATTCGATGGGTTATAGTCTTTGTTTTACCTGCTCCAGCTCCCGCAAGGATAAGGAGAGGTCCTTCGGTGGTTAAAACAGCTTGTTTTTGCTGGGGATTTAGGGATTTCAGATAGTGAGGTTCGTTTTGTGTATTCATCATAAAAATATATCACATATTCGACTATCCACAGGTATATGTATGTATGGTTGACTTTGCACCCCTATTGTCTAGTATTAATAGTATAGGTTTGTATACGGAAAGGATTTGCATTTTTATGTTGCAAAATAAGGCCACACCCAAGAATTACCATTAAATTAAGCTTATTTACTCTTTTGAAAATAGTAAAAAAACTCTAAAAAAAATAGTTAAAGAGCATCATATTTCTACAAAATCACTGCTATGCTCTTTTCTTTTGTTTTTTATCGTCTTTTTGCCGTCCACAACGAATGCTAGTGTTATGTCTTTTTTGACTGATTTTTTGGGTAGTACACCAGTTTCTGCAGACACAAATAATGATGAGAAACGCCAGTCATCAAATTCGCAAACAGCTCCGGTTCTTGAAGCGGCTATCAACCTAAACCCGAACCCAACCAAACAAACAGATCTCTTTATTGTTGATGATAGTGTGCTGGAGACCCCTTCAGGACCAGCGGGTACAACACGGGAAGTTGAAGAGAAAATTCTTAATCAAGACAAGGTAAGTGTGTACGTGGTTCGTGAAGGAGATAGTTTAAGTCAGATAGCTACAATGTTCGGTGTGTCTCCTAATACAGTCTTGTGGGCAAATGACCTAAAAAGTGCCAAAGAGCTCAAAAAAGGTCAAGAACTTATCATTTTGCCTATTTCTGGTATTAAATATACAATCAAAAAAGGTGATACTTTAAAAAGTATTGCTCAAAAATACAGTGGGGATGTGGATGAAATCATTTCTTTCAACAATCTTCCTGCAAACTACAGTCTTTCTGTGGGTGATGAGATTATTATTCCTGATGGAGAAGTGCACTCATCTACTGCGTCATCACAAACAAGTACACCAGTCAAACAAACGGGTAAAGTAGCTTCTAAAGGATATTTTATAAAACCAACAACAGGAATAAAAACTCAGGGACTCCATGGTAAAAATAAAACAGCTGTTGATATTGCTTCATCTATTGGTACCCCTGTATATGCAGCAGCGGATGGTAAGGTGATTGTTGCAAAAACATCAGGCTGGAACGGAGGGTACGGTAATTATATTGTTATTGAACACAGTAATGGGATGCAAACTCTCTATGCCCACCTTTCTTCTGTAGAAATATCCGCAGGATCAAAAGTGTCACAAGGATATCTTATTGGTAAAATGGGTTCAAGTGGTAATTCGACAGGTTCACATCTTCACTTTGAAATTCTCGGTACTCGAAACTGGAACCCTTTTAATTAAGTGTATTTCTAGATTAAAGAACTTCCCTCTTTTGTCTGTATTGTAATGCCTCAAGGATATGAGGGATTTTGATTGTTTGTGATTTTTCAAGATCTGCAATGGTTCGTGCGAGGCGAATGGTTCTATGATACGCACGGGGAGAAAGAGCCAGCTTGTCTCCTGAGTCAGTTAAGATTTTTTCTGCATCTTTTTCTATATTGGCGACTGCATTTATGTATTTTGCTTTGATGTCGCTGTTCCGTGCCGTTTTCATTTTGTGTGTGACTGCTCTTTCGTATTGTCTTCGTCGTGCATCTTTGACTCGTTGGCGTACCACATCAGAATTTTCACTTTCCTTTTTGGTATTAAGTGTTTTATGATCGACTTCCCCTACTTCTATCCAAATATCAATTCTGTCGAGTATGGGTCCTGAAATTTTGCGCTGATATTTTTGGACTGCAAGAATATTACAGGTGCATCTTTTTTTACTTCCAAAATTACCGCAAGGACAAGGATTCATTGCTGCAATCAGAATAAAGTCTGCAGGAAATGTGGCAGTGCCTTTAGCACGAGAGACTTTAATAATTCTTTCTTCAAGTGGTTCACGAAGAGATTCGATGACACGCCTATCAAACTCAGGGAACTCATCGAGGAAAAGAACTCCTTTGTGTGCAAGGGTAATCTCACCTGGACGAAGTTGTGCTCCACCTCCCACTATAGCAATATGACTTGATGTATGATGTGGTGATCGAAATGGAGGTTTTGTAATGATTGTATTTTTGAGCGCACCTACGCTTCCGTGGATGCTCGTTGCTTCAAGGATGTCTTCATATGAAAGATTGGGAAGTATGCCTTGGAATGCTTTTGCGAGCATTGTCTTCCCTGTTCCTGGTGGACCCCACATAAGAATATTATGCCCTCCTGCCGCTGCTATTTCGAGTGCTCTCTTGGCACTTTCGTGGCCTTTGATGTGTGCAAAATCCACCTCTTCTTCGTTGGTTTCAAAATTTTCAATAGAGGTTTCTTTGCTTGGAAGTATTTTTGTTTTTATTATTTCACTTTCTTTTTGGTCAAGGTGACTGATTATTTCTTCAAGAGTAGATACAGGATAAATCACAATATCTTTTATAAGAGCAGCTTCTTTGGAATTATCTTTTGGTACATAAATTTCCTCAAATCCTTTTTTCTTTGCTTCTCGGACGATAGACAGCACACCGTTTACTGGGCGTATTTCTCCTGAAAGGGCTAGTTCACCTAAAAAAAGTTTTTTGTTAGTATCAAAAACAATCTCACCTGATGAAAGAAGATAAGAAAGTGCAATAGGCAGATCAAAGGCGGGGCCTTCTTTTTTGATATCCGCTGGAGCAAGAGAAATTACAATTTTATGGTTTTGTGATTTTGGAGATGAAAACCCGCTGTTTTTGATAGCACTACTTACTCTATCGCGAGACTCCTCGACCGCTTTGTCGGGAAGACCTACAAGATTAAAAGAATAGAGTCCGCGAGATATATCAGACTCTACGGTGACAATGGTTGCACCGAGACAATCACTTTGTCCACTAAAAATTTGAGAAAAAGACATAAAGATCAAAATTTAAAATTAAAAATCAAAACTTTAATAAAAACAAACAGATTTATTTTAGCATTGCAACAAAAAATATACATCCAAAAAACACACAGCCGATAAGGACTGTGTGTTTCCCAAGACAATCTTTTATTATTGGAATTGCGCTTCTCGAAGTCGTGTGATTACCTTTGACATTGTGTCACTTGTTTTTGAAAACAAAAGAGTGTAATCATCAAGAAAGGTGTAGAAGAAAGATGTAAGACCCTCTGTTGTCTCAAGCGATCGAGCGTCTTTGTTAAAGATCACGCGGTCTTTGAATGCAAGAGGTACAAAACTCCCATCCTCTTTTCGTGTTTGTGTGTGGAACACAGGGTTGAAGTCTTCACTCATTGACCCCTCCCAATCCAAAAGGTTGGGATATGCAATATCGTATGAAGATGTGAACGCGATAAGGAACGGATCGGTCCTTCCCTTTTTTGAATACAGACCAAAAAAGAATTTTTGACCCACCACTCGAGCAAGTTGATCGGGTGTGTGCATTCCGAGTTTGTCGAGAAATTCTTGAAGCGTTGCGGTTCTTTTGCCCTCATCTCCAATGATGACAGGGATGATTTGTTTTATATTGTCTTCTTCTTTGAGCTTTTTGATTTCATCGGTAAGAATCACATCAAACTCTGTGCGTGTGACTTTTGTTATATCAATCTCTTGTTTTGACTCTGCAAAGATAATATATCGTTCTTTGGGTGCGACGGGTACAGGGGCGACATTTTTTTGATTTGAAAGCATTATAATCCCTCCCACAATACCAATCATAATAAAAAGAAGAAATATACTGACCCCAATATATATTTTACTTTGAAGACTTCTCTCTGTTTTTATGGGTGTTGGAATATTGGCTTTGCCTTGCATCATTGCGATACGAGAAAGAGACAGGTCGTCTTTGCTCACAATATCTTGAAGGTCTGCTTTGAATGTGTGGACTTGTGTGAGGTTTGGGTACCCATCATTGTCTGTTGTAGGAGGTGGAGGCGGGATGTCTTTTTTGATTTCCTCTTCTACCTCTTCTTCTGGATGCTGTGCTTTGTAGATGATTGAGTTTTTATCAAAAAGATCTGTCAGCTTTGCATTTTGCGCATCTGCTTGATTAGCTTGGAGAACTTTCTCCATATACTGTTTTTTTATTTCATCACCTTCTTCAAATGATTGAGGCATATCATATAGTATAAAGTGAAAAGTAAAAAGTATAAAGTTTTAAAAAACCACTGTTTGATACAGTGGTTTTTTAAAACTATTTTTGTTTAAATTTTTCCGGAGCAATTTGCTTGATTGAAAGACTGATCTTTCCTCTCTCATCTACTCCCTTTACCACTACTGGTACTACCATTCCCTCTTTGAGATAATCTCCCACTCGGTCAACTCTAAATGGTGCAATTTCTGATACATGAATGAGTCCTTCTGTCTGTCCTGCAAGTCTAGCGAATGCGCCAAACTCAACCACTTTTGTAATCTCTGCATCGAATTTCTCCCCCATCTTGATTTCGCGTGTCATATCGAGGACGATTTTCTTCGCCTCATCTGCACTTCCGTTTGTGCCTGTAAAGAATACTGTTCCATCATCATCGATATCGATTTGCGCACCAGTCTTTTCCATAATTTCCTTGATGGTCTTGCCTCCTGTACCGATCACAAGTCCGATCTGATCGACTTTGATTTTTGCTGAAAGTATTTTTGGTGCTCGAGGAGAAATATCAGCTCGAGGAGCAGAGATTTCTTTTTCAATAACATCAAGGATCTGGAGTCGAGCCTTCTCTGCTTTCACAAGTGCTTCCTTCAAAATCTTGACTGGGATGCCATCTACTTTGATATCCATTTGGATTCCTGTGATACCCTTTCGTGTTCCTGCCACCTTGAAGTCCATATCCCCGTGATGATCTTCTGGTCCTTGGATATCAGTGATGAGTGCGTACTTCTCTGGTGTCTCCATCATGAGTCCTGATGCAATACCAGCTACAGGTGCTGAGATTGGTACTCCAGCATCCATAAGTGCAAGTGAAGATGCACACACAGATCCCATTGATGTACTACCATTTGATGCGGTAGATTCAGATACAATACGGATAGTATATGGAAATACTTCTTTCGATGGGATTACTTGTGCGAGAGATTTCTCTGCGAGGTATCCGTGTCCTACCATTCGTCTATTGAGTCCTCCCATTCGTCCTGGCTCACCTACTGAGTATGGTGGGAAGTTGTAGTGGTGCATAAATCTTTTCTCACCACTTGTTTTGATTGTCTCTATAGTCTGAGCATCACCAGGAGCGCCGAGTGTAACTGCAGAAAAAACATGAGTCCCCCCTCGGTAGAATATTCCTGATCCATGGAGCACCTTTGACACCCCACCTGCTTTTGCAAAAAGTGGTCGGACTTCGTCTACTCCTCGTCCATCTGGTCGTTTGCCTTTTTCGATTGCTTCTTTGTGAATGAGATCATTGATTTTGTCTTCGATATATTGGTGTGCAAAGAATGTTTTTTCTTCTGGGTACTTCTCTGTGTACGCCGCTACCCATTCATCAGTCAGTTTATACATTGATTCCTTACCTGGACCTGCAAAGACTGCATCATAAAACTTGGCACCCACTTTTTCTTCAAAGAGTTCTGCAATTCCTTCTGGTGCTTTCTTGACTTCGATAACTGTCTTTGGCTTGCCAATCTCAGCAACAATCTTTTTCTGCCAGATTTGGATTTCTTCAATTGTTTTACTTGCTACATCGAGTGCTTCGCCTGCTACATCGTTTCCGATTTCTTTTGCAGATGTCTCTATCATTGTGATATTTGAATCTTTACCACAGACTGTCACATCAAAATAAAATGGATTGTTCTTCACATCTTCAAATGACGGGTTTACTACCATCTTGCCTCCGATATATCCTATATGTACTCCAGATACAGGACCGTTAAATGGAATATTACTTGTTGCAAGCGCAAGAGACGCCGCGATAACACCGAGTGTGTCTACCTCTGCATCTCCGAGTGCTAGTGTCGTGACAACAACTTGGATATCTCGTCGTATCATCTGATCAAAGAGTGGTCTTATAGTACGGTCTACAACGCGACCCGCGAGGATTGCATCATCTGATGGACGTCCTTCTCGACGAATGAATTGTGATCCGAGGATCTTGCCTGCTGCGTAGAATCTCTCTTCGAGGTCAACTGTAAGCGGGAAGAAGTCGCTGTCTTTGTCTTTCTTGCCCATACATGCAGTAGCAAGGAGTGTTGTGTCTCGATATGAGAGCAAGACAGATCCTTGTGCCTGATCGGCAAGGTCAGTAAATGTGGCTGTAAGCGGGTATCCCGCAACATCCAATGTGTATTCTTTTGATTGCATAATGTTGTGTCTAATTGAGTAGTCCTCGCAATGTAAATTTGAAGATTTCTGTGTCTAACAGACTTCAAACCTATATGCAAGGGCTACATATAATAATGGTATTATTAAATCACAAAAAGGCATTTTTGACAAAAAATGCCTCGCAAAGCCGTAGGGCTTTGCGAGGCGGTGGGACATTGTCTATTGAGCAACAGGGCTCGAATACCCCAGAAACTCCTCTGTCAGTCGAAGTAGGGTGATGTCTCGTTCACTTGCAGGAACGTTCGAAACCATAAAGGGTTTGATGATCCTGCCATGCACGTCTTTATAGACAGTATCAATTGACTCGCCACAAAGTAATTGCGTGGCGAGATCGAACAGTCCTTTGTTCTTGTGTCGTTTACTTTCTTCAGTTTCAATTTCTGCTTTTGCAAGGGTGTAATAAATCCGCACCGCAGGACGAATGTCATCCCAGCGGATTATATTGTCTGCGAAGTGTTTGTAATATTCTTTGATCCGACCTTCCACCTCTTCGATGACCTTATGCTGTTCATTGTAGTCCCAGATACTAAGTAGTAGTAAAAAAAAAGAAACCAAAGCCACCACTCCTGAAGCAAGACCTACATTACCCCCATCACCTCCCTTATTCATTGGGATTGTAAAAGTAAAGAGGATTGCTGATGTTAAAAAGACACCAAGTAAAAAGAAGAAGCTCTCGCTGAAACCTCTCCTTTTGCAACATAGATGTAACAAAGGATTGAGTTCAGCAGGATCTTTCTTCTTACCTAATCTTTTCTTGTTCAGGAAAAGCCAAATGTGTGTTATCCCAGACGTGCCTTCTGACGCTTTGAGCATTTCCCAAAACAATCCCAAGGTGAATGGGATTCCGTCGTTATTATCAGCTTTCATTATTGTTAGTTTCGAGAAGTGTCGGCTTCCCCAGTGTGTTTCATGTTAGAGGAATTAACTGAAGGTTTTCGGCCTTCTGATGTCGATGAACTTTCGGCTCGAACGCATCCATTTTTAAGATTCCTTGGATGGTCCGACAACCATACTAGTTAGAATACTACACATATATATTGATGTGTCAATATTTGTCATAATTTCGTATATAAAAAACCCACACCTATTTAGTGTGAGCGTTATTAAAACCAGTCCTTGTCAGCATTTGCTGTATTTCCATTATTGGGTCTTCTATTAGTGTGAGATTGGTAGGATTTATTGTCGCAGCTATTCTAGACACGAAGTCTGTGAGCTCAGCATCTGTCTTGCACTGAGCGAGCTTGAGACCGAGTGCGATATGAAGCCGTAAATCGTTCCGCACCCCAGTCAAGTGATGTGAGACGAGGTACGCCATCATAAGGGTGTCTAGACTACCAACCCCACTCTCATTTGGGTCAATCATTGCACCATCTGAGAAAGCCTTGAAGAAGGATCGAAAGGTATCTTGGATACCTT
Organism: uncultured Candidatus Saccharibacteria bacterium; assembly: GCA_964406475.1. GTDB lineage: Bacteria > Patescibacteriota > Minisyncoccia > Phycocordibacterales > CAIRYW01 > JAQBQZ01. Next base: position 43,097 of record CAYORS010000001.1, on the reverse strand, counting down.
CTATCTCATCGTTTTGGTATTTCTTTTGGAGGTAATGGTTTACAAACAAGAGAGTTGCCCACATGATCGCAAGCAAGACTATCTTGTAATACCAAGGTCCTAATCCAGATTTGGTAAGGATTATTCCAAAGAAAATAAGTGAAATGGTCCGACAGATATCTCGTGCAAACACTTGCTTGCGTAATAGTTCACTTACGAGTGTGGGAGAGAGTTTCGTGACTCTGTCCCAGAGAACCTTAAAGTGACCTTGTTGCGCTGCCTCGAGTAGTGCACTAAAGGAATAAATAGGAAAAAACGTATTCATAAAAAACAGTATCAGATTCAACAATACAATACAATGTATATATTTGTCAAGGTCACTGCTGTCTCCTTCCCAGTACCCTCTAGAGTTCCTCCCCCGCTTCCTTGAGCATTTCGGCTAGGTCGCTATTGTCATTCTTTGGGTTACGTCCTCTTCTCTGGTTATTGTTCATTTGCGCTCCCATGAGATATTTTTTTGGTGTTTCGTCGAGATCGAGGAAGTCATCCACTGTCTCTTTGAGTTTACTTGAAGTCGATTTGCCAAATGAAACTGCTTCTACTTGGCACCCTTGGTTATGTTTCAAATATTCAACAAGAGGGATAAAATCACCATCGCCAGATATGATAATGACGGTGTCGAGCTTGGGAGCAATCTTGATCGCATCTACTGCAAGTCCTACATCCCAGTCTGCTTTTTTGTTTCCACCTGCAAATATCTGAAGATCCTTGGTCTTTGCTTCGATACCCATTTTGGTCAACGCATCAAAAAAAGCTCTCTCATCTCCTGCTTCTGTGGTGATCACATAAGCAATCGCACGGATGAGGCTACGACCCATAAGGGCGTCTTTGACTACTTGGCCGAAGTTGACTCGTGCGTGGTAGAGGTTCTTTGCTGTATGATAGAGGTTTTGTGTATCTATAAAAATACCAACTCTTTGTTCTTTGTGTTTTATAACTGTCATAAAAATATAAAAATAAAATACCGACTAACTAAAAATATTAAAATACACTTTATAGTATACTCCTTCTTTAGTCTTCTCTCAAATTTAAAAAGAAGGCCCTATGCCTTCTTTTTAAATTCAAGTTTTTTGACTACTTGAGCGTATCTTTTTGCATCTTTTTTTTGAAGATACTTCATGTGTGATTGGCGATCAGCCACAAGCTGGAGAAGTCCTCGCCGAGAGTGGTTGTCTTTTTTGTGAGTCTTCAAGTGATGTGCGAGTTCGTCTATTCTTTTTGTGAGAATACCGATTTGTACTTCAGGAGATCCTGTATCTGTATCGTGAATCTGCAAATCCTTGATTATTTTTGTTTTTTTGGTTTTTGTAATCATAACTTATATGTTACCACAAAACCCTCAAAAATGCAAATACTAGTGATGTCCTCCGTGTCCGTGATCTCCTCCGCTATGACCCCCACTATGACCACCTCCTCCCCCTCCTCCACCTTTGGCAATTTTACTCACAATAAATTCACTCATAGAATATATAGTATGAAAAAACCCAAAACCAAAAACAAAGGTAAGTAGGTTGCCTGAGCGTCTTTTCCATAATTTCCAACCTGTCGCCGGCTCTTCTGTGTGATGATGTTCGTGAGAGTCGTGCCCGTGAGAAGGATGTTCTTCTCTTGGATGATTTTTGGAGCTAGGAGGGTTATTCAATTCTTCAAGAATACGAGCTCTCCGCCCTTCTTCCTCGAGAGGGCCTGCTTTTGGCTTTGGTGCTTCTTGAGCAGGTGTTGTATTAGGACCGTGTTCTGCAGTTTTTGGTTGTGGTTCTTGTTCGGTTGTATGATCAGGGGTTGGGGGTGTTTCGTGTGACATAGGAGTATTTTATCGTGAATGAAACTTTTTGTGAATATCTCGAAGTTCTTTGTCGGTGACGTGTGTGTATATTTGTGTCGTATTTATGTTTGAATGTCCCAAAAGCGTCTGAACAGAACGCAAGTCTGCACCATTACGCAAAAGATCGGTGGCAAAACAGTGTCTTATGACGTGAGGAGTGACCTTTTTTGAGATACCTGCTTTGATAGCGTAGTGTTTTACTATTCTTTCTATTGATCTGCGTGTGAGTCCACCTTCTTCTTTGGACCCCTTTTCTTTACCTATCTTTACAAAGAGCGCATCATCCATATCCTTGCGACTGTCGAGGTATTCTTTGACACATTTCTTGGCATGGTCAGAGAGGAATACAACACGCACCTTCCCTCCCTTTCCTCGGATCGAGAGCTCATCACTTCTAAGGTCGATGTCTCGGTCGAGTGAACAGAGTTCCGATACACGCAGTCCAGTCGAAAAGAGGAGTTCAAGTATCGCTTTGCCTCGAAGTTTTTTTTGAGGGTCTTTCTCATTATTGGGTGCATCAAAGAGGCGTTCGAGCTCTGTTTGAGAGATGAGATCGAGAGATCTTTCTCCTGTCTTTGCAAGCTCTATGTTATCTGCGGGAAGTGTTGATATACCACGTTTTGCGAGATATTTGAGGAATGCGCGTAGAGCGATGAGATAGTAGTTTTGAGTTTTCTTCTTCAATGTATCTCCCGTTTTTTTGTTGTTGCCTGTAGATTGTCTATTGAGCCAGAGACGGTATTCGCGCATTGAGTCAGCGGTAATATCGCTCGGCGACTCTCTTTTGAGGAAGTCCAAGAAACGAGAGATATATCGATCATAGTTTGCGACGGTGTTGAGACTTCTCCCTTTTTCTATTTCTATATGTTCGAGAAATTGTCGTTTGAGAGTGTGTAAATCCATATGTACAGTATATCAAAATTAATCCAAATGGTTTATGTTGTGTTGGTAAAATAAAAAACCTCAAGCACGCAAGGTGCTTGAGGGAGGGGGCAAATCACACGATCTTGGAATGGACCCAGGGATTTCCTTCGAGGAGACACCTCATAGATATAGATATGGCGTCCATTGGCAATTGAAATCGAAACTGATCGTGACTTACCTGATTGATGTGGCCATGGACCACTACTTGCGCGACGGAATCATCTTCCGCTCTCGCCGACGGTCCTTTGATAGCGATCAGGATGTGGTTCACCACCATATCGTCCAAGAGATCTGAAGGGACGGTAAACAGGAGGTCTGCTCGTCCGCATTCTGTGGCATGGCGATATTGCTGCTCAATGAAGACTCTGAGTTCTTCTGAGACTGATTCGGGTATTGAGAGGGTCATAACGGTGTTGGTTTGTGGTTTATCCGCGCCTATATATTGTGAGGAGCAGAACTGAAATATTATATTACTCCCAGAATCTTTTTTGACAAGAGGATGATAGTGTTGTCGGTGGAAAACTTTTTTCTTCATCTTTGTGTCTTTGTCATCTATACTACCTATATATGAAGATTATCTCATGGAATGTGAATGGTATAAGGAGCGTCGATCGCAAGGGTCTATTTACTCCTTTCGTCACCACATATTCCCCCGATATTATATGTCTCCAAGAAACCAAGGCAGAGCAAGGTCAGTCTCCTGTTGATTTGCCAGAGTATGAGGAGTATTGGTGCTCTGCCGTCCGTAAGGGGTATAGTGGTACAGCCATATTTACCAAGATAAAGCCGCTTTCTGTATTGCTCAACTTTGATTCTGAAATTTCATCAACATACTCGCTTGCCGATGACTACGGTGACGCTAATGCCGAGGGGCGTGTTCTCACACTTGAATTCGAAAAATTCTTTTTGGTCAATGTCTACACACCAAACTCCAAAGATGACTTGAGTCGACTTGATTTCCGTCACAAACACTGGGACCCTGCATTTCTTGCTCATGTTGAGAAGCTCGAAGCCAAGAAACCTGTTATTTTTTGTGGAGATTTGAATGTGGCACATATGCCTATAGATCTTGCGCGACCAAAGGACAATGAAGGAGAGCATGGGTTTACCAATGAAGAGCGAGAAGGAATAAACAAAATCATAGAAGCAGGATTCTTTGATACTTTTAGACATTTTGTCAAAGAAGGAGAACACTATACTTGGTGGTCCAACTGGGGTAGTGCTCGTTTGCGTAATGTGGGATGGAGAATAGATTATTTTTTTGTAAGTAAGCGACTACTTCCATCTCTTCTCGACGCTCAGATACTAAAAAACACTTTAGGTTCTGATCATTGCCCTATTATGATCGAAATAAAAATAAAATAATTTTATAAAGGACACGAGTTATCCACAGATTGTCCTTTACATGTCCTTTAGGTCACATATATAATAATATCAGTCGCAATAAAGATATTATAAAAGACATCTTGTTATTATAATAATCAAAAAAGAAAGACAGCTTGTGTCTTCATACATTGCGAACAAATGTTCTTTGAGTACATTAAATCACGCACAAAAGAATACACGTGAAAAATATAGATAAGAATTTCTCACTATATATCTCTTTCAACTACACTATGTGTAGTATTATAAAAAAAGAACTTCTCACTATTTCCTTCTTGTGATTACTTAAAACTGCGTATGATTTAAACTCCTTATTCAACTTCTCTAGAGCATGGAGATTCCTTCAATAGTCCATATATTAAGGAAAACGTTGAAAATAAAGGCCGTTTTTGAGGTTAGAGAATTGCAAGTGTCACAATAATTATAAGTTGACACATTCATTGTAAGATCCCTTGCCGCGGAAGCGGTCTTTTCCTTTGGCAAAAAATATAATAAAAACGAGTTTTTATTTAGCGACATAGAACGAGTAAAGAGAAAGTGTACTCACTTTCTCTTTTGAGTCGAGGAGCTAACAAGGGTCAATACCTCGATGCTTTTTCGGGTAAGAGAATGAGTAGAGCAAATTCAGCAAGAATACTCCCACGAGCTTGCTCGGAGTCCTTTATTTGACGTGATGTCTGGTGCGTATTTTTTTGATCTCAGTATCTTCTATCTGTTCTTTTTTTTCTTTTGCTTTATCTCCTAGTATTTTTAGGTCTATATCTTTCAATTCATTTAGTTCTTGTGCTCTCTTTTCTAAATACTCTTCTGTGTTTTTTTCTGGATTGTCGAGTGCCTCTTCAAGAAGAATATGAAGTATGTTGCCTATTTTTGGTCCTGGTTTTTCTTTTGTGATTTCAATTATTCTTCCCCCATTTATTTTGAGTGTGGCTACTGATATAGGATTTCTCATTGCTTCTTCTACCATAGAGTGATATTTGCGAAGTCGATAAGGATCTTCTTTTGGTCTTCCTGTGCCTATACGATCACAAGTACGCACATCCATAAGATACCAAATATTCTCTTCTCCTACATTTCTAATCATTCTTCGCACCGCAGAGAGTGTTATTGTCTCAGTATCAGAAAAGAACATATGCCATCGTACCAATTTGACCACGGTATCTATTGTTTTTTTGGGAAACTTAAGCCTTTCAAGGATTTTTTTTGTCATCCGTGCTCCTACCACATCGTGGCCATAAAATGTTGGCTCATCTTTCTTTGTGCTAGGTCGTTTTGTTTCTGGTTTGCCAATATCATGAAATAGTGACGCAAGACGCACCTCGAATGTATAGTCTTTCTTTGCAGAATGTTCGAGGGTTTTCATAAGATGTGTAAACACATCAAAAGCGTGTGCTTGGTTCTGGCCACATCCTACACCATCGAGTAGTTCGGGCAAAAAGTATTGCAAAATATTGAATTTTCGGCACATTTCAATACCTATATGAGGTGTTTCTGATGCAATAATCTTTGAAAACTCATCCCTAATACGCTCTTCTGAGATATTGGTAAGTAAATGTCCTTCCTCGACAATCGCTTTCTCTGTTCGTGGATCAATCACAAACCCAATATCTGTCGCAATACGAACAGCTCGAAGGATTCGTAGACCATCTTCTCGGAATCTCTCGTGAGGGTTCCCTACTGTATGTAAAACTCCCTTTTGAAGGTCTTTGCGACCATTATGAGGATCTACTACTTCCAAATCCCCTTCTCCTGTTAGACGAAGCGCTATTGCGTTTATAGTAAAATCTCTACGATCTAAATCGTCAGTGAGGTTTTTACTCCATTTTACTTCGTCTGGATGTCTGTTGTTTGAATACTTCCCTTCTATACGATACGGAGTGACCTCGATAACTTTGAGAGTTGGATCTTCTGATTCTGTCACTATACCCACTGTCCCATAGTCATTTTCATAAAAAGTGTTATCAAAAAGAGGTACAATCTCTTCCGGAGTTGCATTGGTTGTAATGTCCCAGTCTTTAGGCTTTTTACCGAGAAACATATCTCGAGTACAACCACCCACAAGATACGCTTCAAAACCAGCATTTTCTAGTATTTGTGTTACTCGTGAAACTTCTTTGGGAATAAAGAGATTTTGTGATTCCATAGTATTATAGTAGTATATTTTTTGATTTTTGTATAATTTAGCTGTATAGTAGTATATAAGCTCTCGTGGTGAAATGGATATCACAACGGTCTTCGGAACCGTTTTTGGGGGTTCGAGTCCCTCCGAGAGCACCATTGGTTGTTTTTTAAAAATAATAACCAAAAAAGAAGCGGGTATGGTTTAGTGGTAGAACGAGTCCTTGCCAAGGATTAGACGGGAGTTCGATTCTCCCTACTCGCACAAAAATACAAAAAGCACCTAGTCTTAGGTGCTTTTTGTATTTTTGTGTGAGTAAGAAAGTGCAGGGCACTTTCGTGGGAGAATCGAAAACCTTTTGAGCTGATTTTGCGATCCGCCGGCTGGCGGAGAGACAAAATCACCAAAAGGTGTACTGACCATGTAATGGTCGATTCTCCTACTTTTGTGGGACTAAACAAAACGCTTGAGTGTTCTGTGTGGGAGAATCGAACAACGGGGGCTAGGTTTCTGAAGTTTCAGAAACAAGCGAGCTGGTGCCGAACCCGAATCGAGCGACGGCGAGATGAGAGGTGCGGGAGATTCTCCTCTCGAGATTATCTGTGACGACACCCCCCCCCTCTCTGTCCTTTACCCACAAATCACTCTTATTTTTCAACAAAACTGTGGATAACTCGGTGGATATGTTTAAAAGACAAATTGATAAAAGTCAAAAATATATGTCCTATATAACCAAAAAACGTTGATAAATATAGATAAAGTATAATTTCTTTTTATAATTTATATTTTACTATTTATCAACACCTATTATGTTTCATAAGAAACATAATAGGTGTTTCATGTGAACCTATTTTAAGAATTTTGTATTGTTTTGTGGTAATATATTTCATATGAAACATTGTTTATTGCTAGATTATGATAGGTAACAAAATAGGATCTTTGGGAGAATCTATTACCCTCAAATTTCTTCTTCAAAAGGGCTTTATATTAAAACATAAGAATTATTGGAAACCGTACGGAGAAATAGATATTGTTGTAGAAAAAGACAGAATTTTTCACTTTATTGAGGTGAAAAGTGTTTCATATGAAAACCCTACATATGATTCACGTGAAACCTATAATCCGGCAGAAAATGTTGATAAATATAAGCTTCAAAAACTTGGAAGAGTTATTGAGGCCTACATAGCAGAGTTTCACGTGAAAGACTGGCAGTTCGATGTCTATACAGTTGAGATTGATAGGGCTTTAAATAAAGCAAGGATCATGGTGCTTCCAAATCAAATTTTGCCTGAGTAATAGGGTATGTTTTCATATGAAATCACAAAATAAAAAACCGAGTTATTACTCGGCTTACCATTCTTCAGAGACACGATCCCAGTCTACTTGTTTGACCTCGTCTTCTGTAAAGAGAAGAGAAACTGTAATTGCAGGCTCATGCGGCTGCTCTTTTTCAGAGCGGGGGATGAAAGTAATATCATCGTCGGTGGACATAACACAAAAGTGCTCCGATTTTATAATAACACAAATACTTTTTATATAAAATACTAAGTTTTTTGGTGGTAAGGGTTACCCTCGGCATTTTACGGTATTTTAAAAAAAGCACCGAGATGGTGCTTCAAGTCCTGAGAGCTTCAGCTCTCAGGGGGTTTCATTCCTAAACCATATCTAAAAAAGAATCCTGCGCTTAGGAAGCTCAAAAATGTTGAACTTGTCACACCTATGAACAGTAAAGGTGTATGGCGCAATACGGTGTAAGTATCAAGATTCAGAGGAAGGTATTGGTTTAAAAATTTAATGTGGATGGGTATCCAAATTAATTCGAAGAGAAACGAAGTAAGAAAGAACTGACGATTGGTGAATTTCATAAGCCAAGCTCTATGTTACACGTGAAAACAGAATTGTAAATTTATTTTACAATATAGGGGATATATTGACACAAAAACTATATAATATATAATTATATTGCTGTCGTAATATATTACAACTATGGACTTAGATTTTAAAAACGAGCTTCAAAAGATAGGGTTTAGCCTAAATGAGGCTTCTGTTTATATTGCCTTACTTTCGCTTGGGAGTGCGACTAATAGCCAGATTGCAAGAGAGTCCAAGCTCAATCGGATCACCAACTTTGAGGTTTTGAAACGGCTAGGAGAGAGAGGTGTGGTCTCGGGCTTCAAGATGAGAGGGGTAATGTATTTTGGTGCTCTCAATCCAGAAATCCTAATAAAGGAGAGGAAAAGTAATTTGGATGCTCTCGAGAAGGGTCTTGTTGATATGGCCAAGAACAAGAATAACGAAAAGCGTCCGAAAGTGTCGCTCGTATCAGGCAAGGACGGACTCAAACGGATATATGAGGAGAGTCTTCTGGCAAAGGGGGAGATACTCACGTTTACAAACTCAAAAGATATTAGAGCCTACTTCGGGGATAACTTCGTTGATAACTATGTAAAAAGCAGGGTAAAAAGGGGTATAAAGGTCAGGGGATTTGCCCCGAATAATCAAAGTGGTCAGAAGGATATGGAAGATGGTCTCGAATTGCTCCGCGAGGTGAAGCTAGTGCTAGAGAACAGGTCGATAAGCAATGAAATAATGATATTTGATGATAAGGTGGTGCTTTTTTCTACGAGTGATGAAATGGGGATTGTAATCAAGAATAAGTCCATCAGTGAGAGTTTGAAGACGGTATGGGAGATATTATGGTCAAAAAGCTAAAAGGTTTTTATTTTATTTAATTTGTGTTAGTATCTAGTGAAACGGGGTGTGGTGTAACGGTAGCATAAATGCTTTGGGAGCATTCAGTCCGAGTTCAAATCTCGGCACCCCGAAAGAGATGATTACAAAAATCGTCACACATTTTAGACCACATGCAGATGAGCTCATTGCTCTCATTTTTCTTCGCAATTTTAAAGAAGGGGAAGAGAAGTTTCCTGGAGTTAAAGATGCACAAATAGAATTTCTTGCATCAGGCAAGATCCCTTTTGGCAAAACTCCTGCGGACTTTCCTCAAACTATTTTTTTGGGAGTGGGTGGAGGGATCTTTGATGAACATGGAACAACCACAAAAGAAAGAGACAAGGGGGAAGTATGTGCATCACTTGTTGCTCGGTATATCGGCATTGATACCAAACCAGAACTTCAGTCGATTTTGGGTATTGTCAAATCAGAAGATCTGAATCCCGCCAAAGACAAAGACGCGCTTTCTGTTGCAATCAAGTTTCTTCATTCGTGTTTTAAAGATGATTACGAGACTATTTATAAATGGGCAGAGATTGCATATATGTCACATATTGAATGGGTGCGAACTGGCAATGAGGCTGTACCTTTTACAGTGGCTGAGACAGAGAAGATTTTGAAAGACACAAACAATTCTCTTTGTGATTGGTGGCATAACACAATTCAAGTAGCAAAAAAGTTTCAAGATGATGAATACAAAAGAGCCTTGGCGGAGTTTGATAATGCAGAAAAGCAGACGTTTAGAATCGCTGACGGGGGAATGGTGGATATGGCAGTTGTCACATCTGATAACGAGGAAGTGGGCAAGGCATTTCGTTCCAAGCGTATGCAGCTTATTGTGCAGTTTAATACCAAAGGTAATGTTGCTGTCTTTACATATCAAAAGAGAGGTCTCGATCTCTCAAATTCGGTGATGCTTCTGCGTATGGCAGAGCAGTTTTATTGCTTCGGAGAAGTAAAGATCAAAGACGAGCAGATTCTCAAAGGGGAGGGTGTCATCGAGGGTATTCCATGGTATCTCTTTCACACCAAAGACTCTGCATTTAATGGATCACTCACAACTCGAGATGTGGAGCCGACTGTGATACCACATGATAAGGTGGTGGTCCTCATAAAGGAGGGTTTGATGAGGAGGTTTTAGAGCCTATTTGTCCGTATTTTCCAATACAAAAGCACATTGACTTTTTGTCAATGGTATGTTAGAATTAAAGAGTAAATTGTACTTTGAAAGAGGTGCCAGCAGACATAGAAAAATAATGTTTTGTTTTTCTATGTCTGCTGGCTATGGTTAGACAGCGGAATCAGACAAACACCAACTCCGATACTGGCCGGATGAAAATGCTGGTACAATGCAATGAATAGTCCACTGAGTGCCCTTGAAGCAGTCAAGGGTAAGTCGGTCACAATGCCGACGCGTCAATCAATCCGTCTCCACAAAGATCGTGGGGACCAGGATGTCCTGGTCAAATTTTATGCACCAGGAGAGGTCATCAAAAGCCTCATTCATCCGATTTTTGATAAGACGTATGAGCTTCGCGACCAAGAGGCTGCAAATAAGCGTCACGCCGAAATTGCGCGTATCTTGGGGTATGACCGAAAATCCGCTGAAGGGCGGATTCGTGAAGGTGCACATGATACGGCAGATTTTAAGATGGAGGGGAAGGGTCAGCTTCGTGCAGGGCACTTCCTCAAACAGCTTGAATCTCATGGTTTCAAAATCATCCAATCCCTCTGCTACGCAAAGGCACGGGGAGCAGAGGAACAGAATCGTCTCACTGACAAGTATGGACCAGAAAACGTGCATATTCAGCATGTGATTGAAATCCGTTTTGCTCATGAGTCGGTCTTTGGGGACAAGTTGCTGGCAATGCAGACGGCTGGCGAAAAAGGTCTCGGTCGCAACCAAGTCTTCCTTCAAGAGCTTCGAAACCGTGTGTGTCCGAGTCAGTGGGGCGCATGCACCGTCTTCTCAAACAACACGGCAACGGTCGATCCTACGATTACAGTCAACTTCCGGAATCCCCCTGTTGGAACCAAACCGCAAGAGCTTGCTCTTGTCGATGGTGAAATCAAGTGGATTGCTGCCCGAGTCTAATCCAACCTCTTTAGCTTTCGAGAATGTCACACCGCGAAAATGGTGTGACATTTTTTATTTTTCTATATCTTGGCCTGAGGTATCGCCAGACATTATGTTTATAAAGTTTGATAGGAAGGTGGTGGCATACGAACCAGTTGGAAGATCAAAAATAATTCTAATATTCTTTTTTTCATTCTTTTCGACAGAATGGACAACTGCTTTTGTGCGAGTTTTAACTTTTGATCCAAAACTATCAATATTAAAGTCTCTCTTTAGAAGATGGGTGTCCGGAGGATATATACCCAGTGTTTCAGCAAAGTTTTTATAAATAGAAAAATCCTTTTCTTTTGTAGAAAGATACATTGGTAATTCTTCAGGAATGTTTTGATTATTCAGCAATAATCCCATTATTTTGTGGTTAAAGAACCAAGAGCCCAAAGCATAGCACCATAGCTTTATTTGGTCATTTATGGAATTGAGTGCACCTTTTATGGTTTGTTTTGATGCTAGGCTTTTTATAACCTCCTTTTCTTTGTCAAAAAATGATTCATTTTTTAGAAAATCATCAACAATTTGCCAATCGCCATAGTTTTCTAAGATTTGTTTACGCAAATCAATTTCATGAGGTGATTCATTTGTGCTTGTTTGAGTCAAAAATTCTTTTAAAGATTCCTCATATCTTCCTTGCATGAGAAGGATTGCCCAGTAGAAATTACTTAGGCGGGGTGCATTAAATCTCTGGGTATAAAAGTAATTCAAAAACTGATAGTCTTTTTTGTCTGCGATTTTGGATAGTGTGAAATCTCTATCTTTTTCCGAGACGAATCTAATAATGATTGTAAAGCGATTTCCTTTGTTCTTACCAGGTACAATTGTGTCCCGCATCTCTTTTATTTGTTTAATAAAAAAATGATCAGATTTTATTAACTTTAGTTTTTCAAAAGAGGTGTTTTTTATGGCTAAAAATTGTGCCGTGACAGCATCGTCATCCTTCAATCCATAATAGTTGATGTTCTCTTTGGTTACACCTAATTGGTTTGATATATCATTGACACAATCGATAGTACGCATGTTCTTTTTAACCAAAACCACTGTAAAATTTTTACAGTCTGAATATGTATTAACAGTATCTTGTCGAGGTTGTTCAATCGTCGCTAATTCATTATTTGGATCGATCTCCTCAACAATAAAATCCTCAGGGTAATATTTTAAGATCGCATTTTTTACTCCTTCTTTTCCTGGGATATAAATACCAAATTTTTTTAAAAATTCAGCATCCTCGATAATCAGCGGTCTTTTTTTTCTTGTACTAAATGTTTCAAGCATTTGTCTTTTATGTCTTTGAATTATATCATACACACATGTCTCTAACATTTAAAAAAGTAGAAGAAAATTTTGTATGCGAGCACTGTGGTGAACGTGTGACGGGAAATGGTTTCACCAACCACTGTCCAAGGTGTTTGTGGAGTAAACATGTAGATGTGTTTCCCGGTGACAGAGCATCAAAATGTCTTGGTAAAATGAAACCTATAAAATTAGAACAAGAGAAAGGGTGTTTTGTTGTTACACACGAGTGCACCCAGTGTGGTTATATGAAACGTAACAAACTCTCTCCTGAAGACAATTTCGACAATCTGATACAAGCATTAAAGACATTATAAAGGTCATTGTCTTTTAGAATGTCTTTTATTTATAGCTTATTTGCCCAGAAGAGTATTGAGAAGCGAGGAGATTTGCTCTTTCTCGAATGTGCTTGCTTCTTCGTGTCCATTTTCAAGAAGAGAAGAGAAGCTTTTACCAGATTCTTTTTTGATGCTTTTTTTGATATAAGGAAGTGTGATTGCTTGAATGTTTTTTTGGTTTGTATAGGGATCTATTGTTGTAGCCACAATGAGTGCACGAAGATTCCCATCTGCGTCAATTACCCCTCCTCCTGATGAACCGTGCTCTGCGACCGCAGTGGGGCCTGTGTTTACAACATCCACATCTTTACCATCAAAGCTTGCAACATTTGTAATTGTTGTTTTCTTTGTGAGTTCATAGAGTGCACTATCAAGAAGTGTGACACTACTAAACCCAGCTGGATATCCTGCAACAAACACAGTGGTGTCTTTGGCTATGGATTCATCTGATACGGGTAAAAAGGGAAGAGGTACATCGGAAGCGGCAAGTCGTACACGTTCTGTAATCTGTAAAAGAGCATAGTCGTATTCACCGGTACCTGTGAGTGTTTGAAGTGAGAGATTGTTTTTGTTGTTTTTGATCCATTGAGGGGAGATAAAAATTAGTTTTGCTTTATATGATGTTGCGGCAGGTGATTCTGTACGAATAGAACATGAGGTATTGTTGCCATTTTGAGCGAGGAGGAAGTACTCCGCGACATGAGCATTTGTGAGAATAACCCCATTCGGATCTACAACAACACCACTTCCAGTTGTTTTTTGAATTGTGTTTCCTAGAATGCGTGTACAATAAATATTAACGATTGATGTGCTTATTTTTTCTTCTAGTGTGAGATTGTCTCTAGGGCTTTGTTGTATGTTTGTGGTTGGAGTTTCTTTTGTTTTTTGAGGTGTGGATGGTGTTTTGGCTTGAGATGTGTCAGGTGTTTTTTTTGTTGGTATTTTGGCTTGATCAGAATTTTTGGGTTTTTTGGGAGTTTTGTTTTGAGTTTGAGAAGGTTGTGTCGTTGTTGCTGTTGTGACCACAGGTGTTTGAGGAAGAGAAAAAATCTCCGAATATTCTTGTGGAGTCCAACCCAAAAAAGACATTATTGACGCAATAAGTCCTGCAAACGCTTTTGCTGTTTCTGGATTCATTGGTTTCATTATACATTTATGTCTCTTGCTTTTCTACTTTTGTAAGCAAATTAAAACACAATTTATTCAAATTGATTTTTTTGTTGGATTTTGATATAGTATGAATACGCGGGATTGGTTTAGTGGTAGAATGTCTGCCTTCCAAGCAGAAGACAAGAGTTCGATTCTCTTATCCCGCACCACAAACATAGTTTGTTCCAAGAGAATTGAAAGGCGGAGGCAGTGAGCTTGTAGCAACAAGGGAAGCCGAGCCGGGGTCGAGGAATTTTGCGAGAGACGACGAGCAAAATATCCGTGACTGATTCTCTTATCCCGCACCACACAGGCGCAGTTTGTTCCAATTGAGATTGATAATCTGCTATAGTCTAGAAATTCTGTAATCTGTAGAATTTGTGATTTTTTATTTTTTAATTTAACTTAAATGAGTTTAGAAGATGGTGGTTTTGAAGAAGGTTTCTTGGTTGATACATCTGTCCCTCCTGAAGAAAGAGAGATCTCTTTAGGTCTAGTTGATAGAGATGCTCTGAGACTTGCTATCGAAAATGCTCGCGAATCAGAAGAAGACTAGTTTTTGAATACACATACACAATTATAAAAACCTCCGGTAAGGAGGTTTTTATAATTGTGTATGTAATCTAAAAAGATTATTTTACAGCATCTTTGAGAGCTTTTGCTGCTCTAAATTTTGGAACTTTTGTTGCTGCTACTTTTACAGTTTCACCTGTTCGTGGGTTTCTTGCTGTTCTTGCTGCTCGAGCCTTAACAGAGAAGATACCAAGACCTGCGATTGATACGTCTCCACCTTTTTTCAAAGATTTGACGATAGTGTCAATCACAGTGTCAACAACTGATTCTGCTTGCACCTTTGTTCCTTGTAGTACAGCGTGTACTGCATCTACGAGTCCTTGTTTGTTCATGATATAAAAATTGTATTACATTAATAACGACCTATCTCTTTCGATTATCATTATATACTAATAGTTTTTTTTAGCAAAATATTGACTTTTTTTATTTATATTTTTTAGTATTTTATATATTATACTAACACAAACAAAAAACGCACCCTTTTATTTCTTGCAGTGCGTTTTTTTGTTGTTATTTTATCGTGCTATTTCTACTATCTTGTTCTCTCTTATGACTGTTACTCGTATCTCTCCTGGGTATTTGAGTTCGGATTCGATTTTTTGTGCGATATCTCGAGCCATGTTGGTTGCCTCGAGATCTGATACCTCACTTGGTGTCACAAATACTCGGATTTCTCGTCCTGCTTGGAGAGCGTATGATTTTTCTACTCCCTTAAAGCCGTTTGCTATTGCTTCGAGATCACCTAGTCGTTTGAGATAATTCTCGACACTATCTCGTCGTGCACCTGGTCGTGATCCAGAGATAGAGTCTGCCGCTTGAACAATGCGTGATTCGAGTGTTTCGTATGGATATTCTTCGTGGTGTGCCTCCATTGCTTTGACGATTGCTTCTGATGCGCCAAACTTTTGAAGGATTCTTCTTCCAATCTCTACGTGTGTACCTTGTACCTCATGATCGAGTGCCTTACCGATATCGTGTGTGAGTGCCCCTGCCTTTGCTACCGCAACATCAGCACCAAGTTCTTGGGCAATCATACCTGCGATATGAGTCATCTCGATTGAGTGTTGGAGTACATTCTGACCGTAACTTGTTCGGAAGTAGAGTCGTCCAAGGATTGCAAGAATACGAGGGTCGAGATTGAAGACACCACACTCGAGTGCAGCTTGCTCACCTTTTTCCTTTATAATCTTGTTGATATCTGCTTTTGCCTTTTCAACTTCTTTTTCTATCTTGGCTGGTTGGATTCTACCATCAAGGAGGAGACTCTCAAGCGCGAGTTTTGCGACTGCGCGTCTCACAGGATCAAAACATGAGATAGTGATAGCTCCTGGAGTATCATCGATGATAACTTCGACACCTGTTTCTCGTTCGAATGCTTTGATATTTCTTCCTTCTTTGCCGATGATTTTGCCTTTGAGCTCATCTGACTGTATTGGTACAGATGTGATGAAGATGTCTGGAGACACTGAGTTTGCAAGTCTCTGGATAGATGTTGTAAGGATTTCTTTTGCCTTGCGTTCAAGGTTGTCGTTTACACCACTTTCGAGTTTTTTCATTCGCACCATTAGATCTTCTTCGTATTTTTGCTCAATGTTTGCAAGCAGATTGTTACGCGCCTCTTCTTCTGTGAGGCGAGCTATTTTCTGTAATTCTGCGAGTTTCTCTGACTCCATGCCATCTATCTTGTCCTTTTTGTCACGGAGTTCTTGGATTCTCTGCTTGATTGCTTCTACTTCTCTGTCGATATCGACTTGTCTTCTATCGAGTAGCTCTTCTTTGGCGATGAGTCTGTCTTCTGTCTTCTTGATCTTGTCTTCTTTTTCTTTAAGCTCCTCACGCACACCCTTGAGTGTCTCTGCTGCGTCTTCTTCTGCTCTGAGTGTAATCTTTTTTGCTTCTTCCTTTGCATCGAGCATCATCTGCTTGATGTCTTGTTCTATTGAGTTTTTCTTACTCAATGCAAGAAGCATTCGGAGTACATATCCGAGTGCGATTCCTGCTACTCCTGCGACCGCAAGGAGTGCGAATACTAATTTTAATGACATATTAAGCGAAGGTTCGCTTATTCTAACTCGCTGATTCTCTTAAGTTGTTGTTTTGTGATGAATGAAAACATTGTTGGGGGGTATAAAGTCGTGCGGAATGTTTAAGGGAATTGAATCTGAAAAGCAAACCAAAATTAAATGGTAATAACTATAATATACATTAAAAATATCAAAATGACAAATGCACCGCGCCCCTGAGGGCGCGGTGCATGCTGTAATTTCCTATCAGCTGACAACCAGTAGCCAATAGCTTCCTACAGTACTTTGTCGATGATTCCATACTTTTTGGCATCTACTGGATCGAGGAAGAAGTCACGATCGACGTCCTTTTCTATCTTTGCAAGTGTCTGACCTGTTGTCTTGGCGAGGATTCTGTTTAAGATGTCTCTGTTTTTGAGGATTCGCTTGGCACTAATCTCGATATCTGAGGCTTGACCTTCTGCTCCACCATGTGGCTGATGAATCATAATCTCACTGTTTGGGAGTGCGTATCTCTTGCCCTTTGCCCCACTTGCGAGAATGACTGCGCCCATAGATGCTGCGAGTCCTACACATACTGTAGAGACATCGTTTTTGATGTTGTTCATGGTGTCTATGATTGCAAGTCCTGCTGTTACATGTCCACCCGGAGAGTTCACATAGAGAGTAATATCTTTCTTTGGATCTTCGGATTGGAGGAAGAGGAGCTGGGCGATGATGATATTGGCGACGTTTTCATCAATAGGGCCACCGAGGAAGATGATGTTTTCCTTGAGTAGGCGAGAATAAATATCGTAAGCGCGTTCGCCCATGTTAGTTTTCTCTATAACTGTTGGAATGAGGTATGACATTTTAGTTAGAATTATGAATTAAGTACTAGGAATTAAGTATAATCCCTAAATATAGAATAAGAATATAGGATTTCGGCTGTAAGTCAATAATTATAAAAATAGCCAGTTTTTTCAAAGAAAAACTGGCAAAAAGGTTATGACCTACGTTACTGGCTTAGGAGTCTCTCATGTATAGATTCTACGTCATAGTATCTTGAGGGATGTGTTACAAATCTAACATAAAAAGGCGTTTTTATTACCTCTGCAAGTAAAAAAATCATTACCCTTTTGATGTTTTGTTGACACGCACCGTTGAGCAACACATCTTTTTTTCTTTCCCTTGCGGGTAGATTGAATAGTGGCAATAGGGGATAATCTTCCAAATCTAAAGTTGCAAAGTTTCCTTCGTCCGGATATTCTGCATTTGCTATTGTGTTGAGTGTTATATTGGAAAGAGGTCTGAGTCTTTTTGTATAAAAATCCCATAACTCTTTACTATTAACAAATTCCAACCAGACTTCTGGTCTAAGAATTTTATCTTTAACAACTCCTCTATAGATCTGAAGAAGCTTGTCCCTATCTTGTAGAAAGAATATTTGAGCCAGGTTATAAGCATCTTTCCATTCGTATGTGGTCATATAGGTTGAATTTCCAGGCCTGAGTTAATTGTGTGCGGCTTTTCATCCATAAAAATCATAAACTCCCTATCAGGAAAGAATAATCTGAAAATGAAAAAGCTACATATAGTTGCAACAGTTGTCCCATGTACTCCATCATCATAGGTCTCTAATGCTCCGTCTTCAATTTTGACAATATATCGAGCTGTAGGATACTCTGCGCAACTTGCTGGGCACATAATATAGTTTCTAAATCTGGCTGTGGCACTATAATATGTATATGTTTTCCTGATTAAGAGTGCTTGAAGATGCAGCCATTCTTGCAATTCTCTACATTCTATGAACTTTAACCACGACTCCCCATCAAGCTGCAATCCATTTGTAGAATATTGGATGTATATTCTTTTTATTTGCTCAAGATTGATTCGGCACGTAAATCTAACAAGATCAAAAAGGAAAAAGAAAAACATCTCCTGCTCCCTTTTGATGTCTTCTTCAGTAAATTTTGGGTTATTGGTACTAGGTGTCATAATTTGATTTGGTTTCAAAGAGCTTTATTACTCTTTTCTGCAAGAATTATTGCACAGTGTCAATAATTGTGTACAAAAAATATCATTATCCTTTGATTTCGTATTTAAAAATAAGGATATTATGTATATTTATTAATTTTGTTAGTAAAAATTGACAAAATAAAGTGGTAGGCTATCATATAATTTATGAAGATTCAACACGAAAATCTCCTCAAAAAGCTCGAAAAGTCAGGGCTCTCTGACAAAGAGGCTCTTATATATGTGGCTTTGCTTGAATTGGGTGGGGCACACCCCTCAAAAATTGCAGAGTACACAGGGTTAAACAGGAGTACGGTTTATATGATTCTTACCCAAATGTCGGTAAAGGGAGTTGTAAATGAGATAGAAAAGAAGAATAAGCAGTTCTATCAGCTCGAAAGCCCAACCAGGCTCATTCGTTATACAAAATCAAAAATGACCATAATCCAAGATGAGATTGAGAATGCTCAAAGGATACTTCCTGATCTCGAGGGATTATTGGGTACAGCTGACAAGCCAAAGATTAGATATTTTGAAGGTATTCAAGGGGTTTTGGATATTTATGCTACGCATGTGAATGTATCCAAGCCTTATGAAATGCTTGCTTGGGCTAATGTGCGCGAAGTGGAAGAGCTTTTGCCTCAAAACTTTTTCCAAGAGTACATTAAGACCAAGAATAAAAAGGGTATTAGTTCGCGAGGGATATTTCCTGATAGCAAGCAAGACAAAACCTTTGTTGATCGTGCATACGCAGATTTCAGAGAGGATATTTTGCCTCATGTACGGTTTATGCCGGGAGACCAGTTTCCCTTTAAGGCAGAAATCACAATCTATGGAGAGAAAAATGTATCTATCATAAACCTCGGTAAAGAGAAACTCACTGGAGTTATTATTGAAGACCCGACGATTTATGGACTTATGAAAATGATCTTTGAGTTGAGTTGGAAGGGGGTAGCTAAGAGTTAATAAAGAAATAAAAACAGATAGTTTTGCGAAGTGAAACCAGTCTTCGCATTGACTTTCTTTGTCTTTTCGATAATCTGTCTAAGGAATAATCAAGGAGGTTTAATTGAATATTTATTTTGCTGTTGCTTTTGATCTTTCAAGAGATTCTTGCGGTGTTGTTGGTGTTGGCCCTGGGACTGCCCGTGCTTGTCTCGAGGCGTCTTTGCTCGCACGTGATGATCGACAAGGGGTCTTTGTTGCGACTGCAGGCACTGCACAAGAAAAATGGGATAGTGTTCATATGGCGTTTTACATGAAGCAATACGTCACGAGAATACTTCCTCCAGAAAAGATTATCACTGGTCACGGGCTTACTTTCAACACCGATGGTGAGATGAGAGAGCTTGCGCGTATTGCAGGGGACAATAATGCGAAGAATATCTGGATTATTGTAAAGTGGTGGCATGCGCCACGTTCATGGATGCTTGCACGGTACTATCTTTCCAAAAAAGGAGTAACTGTGTGTCTCAAACTCAAATTGCACAGAATTGATGTGGGGTGGAAGTGTATCTTAAAAGAGTTTTTCATTTCTATTCCAAAAACATTGTTCAGAATGTTAAAGCAAGAAGTGTTTTCGTAGAACACTTCTTTTTTTATTTCTGTTATAATTACCTCATGCTCGAATTTGATGAAATGTATACAAGAGGTGGAAGGACAAAGCTTTTTATACTTTTAAAATACGGCTGGTTTTTGACACTCCTTGCTATTATGTCTGTCTTTGCTATCTGGGAAATCAATTTTGGATTTCTGCATGGGTATACTCTCGCGATTCTCGATTATTTCAAAGAGTACTATGTTGATACAGAGATGCTTTCTGAGTGGCTCGGGATACTCGCGCTCGGACTCATTATTCTCGCTTATCTACGGGGAAGTATTATGTTCCGTAATTACAAGTTCCTTCTCGATGATCATGCATTCCACCTCCAGAGAGGAATCTTTCTTGTAAAGGAGGTGACTATTCCATATCATCAGATAAGTAACGTGCACATCATCCGCCCGTATCATTATCGTATATTTGGTCTTGCGCAAGTTGATATTGCGACTGCCTCCGATCGGAGGATTCACCATAGCAAAGTCAAAGACTGCCTCATCCCTATGATTGATTACTCACTTGCAAAGATGCTTTCAAAGCAACTCATCTCTTATGCAGATAGGGTGAAGGATGGTGAAGATCTCGATACCGAAAGAGATGACGATCAAGAGAGTGAAGAAGAGTCAATCATTGAAGATTATGAATTCGAAGAAAATCTAAATCGTGGACTTCGTGGCAACTAATCATCGTGAGAATAATTTAAATGTCTAAGAAATTAAAACTAGTAGAGCTCGGAGATAGGATACTCCGTACAAAAGCCAAGGCAGTAGCTCCTCAAGAAATATTAACAAAGGAGTTTCAGAAATTTGCACGCGATCTGATAAAAATGTGCGATGAGAGCGAGGGAGTGGGTATCGCATCACCGCAGGTCGGTGTTGCTAAAAGGGTGTTTATACTCTGGTCTCGCATGACAAAAAAACGAAAGAATGTGCGAGCCCCACGAGTTCCAGATCTAGGCCCGCTCACTATCGTAAACCCAAAGATAGTCCAAACGTCAAAAAGTCTAGTGAAAGGATGGGAAGGGTGTCTCTCGATTCCGGGGATTAGAGGACTTGTGCCGAGATACAAAAGTATTGACGTAGAATTTACGAATGAAAAAGGAGAGAAAATAAAAATGAAATTCTCTGACTTCCCTGCAAGAATTTTCCAGCATGAGTTTGATCATCTCAATGGCGTTGTGTTTCTGGATAGAACGGATCCAAAAGATTTAGTGACTGAGAGGGAGTATAAGAAGATAAATCAAAAATCAAAATTTAGAAATCAAAAATAAAAATATCGCCAGATTTTCTTCTGGCGAATGGAAAGAATTATTGAAGGTTATTTCAAGAACCAATCAATTACTCTCATAATGAACTTTATGCCCCTTTTGGGCCACTGGGTCATTTTGTCTTTATGATCTTTCTGGCGGAGGAAGAAAAAAAGCATTGAGGGTATCACAACATAATACACCCATGGGTATCGGGCGGGGATAAATAAAGGTGACTTCTGCCAATCTAAATTTACCATTTTAGAATGGATGAGAGACAAAACAAGATCTGCCACCCATAAGATAAATGCAACTGTCATCAGTCTCTTGAACAAAGGATTTTTGTCATTTTGGATCCAATCAACCAAGTTCAAAATGTTTCTCAGAAGTTTTTTACTAATGATTAGCAGTAATGCTAGTAGAAGTGCAAGTAGCAAGGGTTTTGTCACCCACTCCCAAAGCCATATCGTTGGTAGATGAAATGGATCAGGGATCCTTTCGGTGTGATTGATTTCACAGATTAGCCATATAAATAATGCTAGAACAAAATGGAAACCTATAAGGTATTGAGGCAACTTTACCTTACCAAAAGATACCTTAGTATTGATTACCTTAATAAAAACAAGCGGTAGTATTACCCATTTGATGATGTAAGTGATAATTAGGAGAGTTTCTTTGTCCATTAGTGCGAGTGTTTAGTGTTGTGTCAAAGGACAGGGTGTTCTTTGAATCTAATGAGATTAAACAGCACAAGTCAATATATGTAAATTATCGTTATGAATTATAAAACTATTATATCTTTATAAAATAAGGATATTTTGCATTTTTAAACTAAATTGTGGAGAATATTTGACACAAAATATCCACTTTGATAGCATTGTTACATGCCAAAATATAGTGAAGGTCAAAGTGGAACATTCCAAAACGCCTTGCAAAAGCTCGGTCTCAATAAGAAGGAGGCAGACTTATATATATCCTTCCTTGGTATGGGGAGTGGTAAGGTAAGTGAGATTGCTAAGAGAGCGGGTATTAATCGTACGAGCGCTTATGATATCTTGGCGAGTTTGTCACAGAAAGGATTGGTGAGTATTTCTGGTAAAGAGCCGAAACAAGAATATCGATGTGAAGATCCGGATCAAATCCTAAAATTTTTAAAACATAATATCGAGCGTAAGGAAGAAGATTATCGGTATGCTCAGATCTTGCTTCCTGAACTCAAATCAATGTACAAGAGCGGTACTCGCCCACAAGTAAGATTTTATGAAGGTATTGAGGGTATGAAGCAAGTATATGAAGATACGTTAACTGCATCAGGTCCGTTTGTGGCTATGGCTTCGTATGATGATATGCACAAAACACTTAAAGGATACTTCCCACAATACTACCGCAGACGTGCTGCGAAAGGACTCTTTGTGAGAGGTATTGTTCCTGCGACAGAACTTGCTTATGAAAGAAAACTTCTTAATAAGCTTGAAGCACGCGAACTTGCACTTGTACCAAAAGAAATTTTTGATATTTCACCAGATATAGAAATCTATGATAACAAAGTGATGATTGCATCATGGAAGGAAGAATTAGGAATCATCATTGAGAGTCAGGAAATTGCGGATGCACTCAAAAAACTTTTTGAACTTGCGTGGAGGGAGGCGAAGAGATTAGATACAGGTGCAAAAACAAAACTATAGACAAAAATACAAAAGTATGTTTATATAGAAAACGGCAATCACGCCTCAACCTCAACCACACATACCGATCGTGAAAAAAATGCTCATTCAAATTGTTGTGGCGGCGCTTCTTGCGTCCGTCTTCTCGTTCTCAGCATTTGCCGAGGACAAAGTTATGAAACCGACAACCATCAATCCAGCCGTCTCGCTCAATGAGTTTGCCACTGCAAAACCACCGTGGCCCATGCTTGTCCTGGCTACGAAATTGGCGTCACTGCCCGCTTCGAAGGTAAAACTTCAGGATGTTTGTAAGAAGTCACCTGCTGTTGGGGGCTTCGAGACAGTCTTCGAGATCGGCGATATGCACTATACGTGCTGGCTCTATCGAGATGCTGATACGCAGGAAAACATGTTCAGGGTTTATTACCACAAGATTGGCGAAAGCAATCGGGTGAGTATGATCATCGACAACAACGTTGATGGGCACTTCAACAACACTATGCCACCTGACGACAAGACCTCGTATTATTTGCAGTCTTACGCAGACCATAAAGAAAATACTCATCCAACGTGGAAGCACGTTGTTGTTCAAGGGGCCGTGGATACACCCGAAGAACGTAAAAAGGCGTATGACTTTTGGACAGATGAATACCGTAAGGTGATCTCTGATATAAGGGCCTTCGTGTATACTACCGCATACACGAAACTCAAAGAGGGTCAGATGATTACAAACATCTATGATCCGCTTAACCGTCTAATTGCTCAAGTGGCAACAAATCGGACTGGTTGTTACTTGGAGGAGTGGTCGTTCAATCCACTCGGACAACTGGTTCATCATCGAACTCGAATCCTGGTGAAGGAGAAGTGATACCCCCGAACTGTAGAATAACTATCTACCTTCGGGACTTTTTATTTTTAATTTTGCTTATAAACTTCTTTGAGAAATTTTTGTACTTCTGGATTCGGTTTTTGTTTGAGTGTATGAGAAATATTCCAGACAAGGTTAAATTGTTTGCGGAGCATATCTGCGAATTCCTCACTCTTTATTATGAATGCATACACCTCTCTCTCAGAGGAAATGAACGCGACATTGTTCTCATAGATCCAGTATCCCATGGTGAAGTCGATTTGCTTCGGGGCTATACGTATCTCTCGGAGGAATTCTTCTCCATTTCCAAGATATGGGTGAGTCTCTGTATCGATGATTTGTTTCTCAGGCCAGATGGCTCGAGTGTATATGTTTCTTTTGATCCGTTCTTTGTTCAGGAATTTGAAATAGTCCTTTCCCAGAATCTTTACCATCTTCTCAATTGGCCAGAAACTTTCTGTTTCGATGTTTCTGCGAATAATCAGATCATTGAGCACATATTGCACACCTTCTTTACCTTCAAAAAATTTTAGCTCAGGCTTTGATGCTTTTGTACCAGAGAGGGAAGCAATAAGTGAGTCGACATTAGTTTTGATATTTTTTAAACTTTCAATCTTGGTCTCTATTGTATTCTTAAGGTTGTCCTTATCTACTGTTCGATATGTTTTGACTTTATTCTTGTAAAGTTCTTCTATGAGATTTTTTTCCTTCAATTTATATATTATTCCATAAACAGTCGTTCGTTTTGTAGAAGTATTCTTCGCGATGCTTGCTACTGTCTGCTCGCCATCTTGAAGGAGAGAAGAGAATATGATCATCTCTTCTTCATTACAATCGAATTGTTTAAGGAGGGTTTTTATATCATTCATAAATATGTCGCATTTGTCGGACTATGACGACAGTATACCCCTATAGGTTTATTATGTCAAACTACACAATAGTAATGTTACTTTGATAACAATCAACAAATCCTACTATGCAATTCAATAAACTACTTAAGAAATTGAGAACGGGTCTTGGATTATCCCAGCGACAACTCGAGACTGATCTCAAAAGCAAACTACCATCTGGCTTCCACTGTCCCGTAAACATTATCTCACTATTAGAAAGAGGATTGAGACAAAATAAAAAATCAGAGCTACTGATCTTGGTCCAACTGATTGATGCAATACTTGAGGCAAATGGCGGGCTAGTGTCAAAGTTCTTGAAGAAAGGGGATGAAGATCCAGAAGAGTGTTCTGTGGATAGTCTAACAATAACAACAAAAACAGAAATTGATTATTTGACTCTCGCTAGACTCACCCCTTCTGATGCTGATCCTAGTGTGACGATTCGGGCTCTTCAAGGATTAGTTTCGTTTTTTGCTAAAGCTAAAGCAATCCCTTGCCATACTGATCCGCAGGTCATTGAGTTTGTTAGGTTGGGGATTGAGATTGTTGGAAAAGCTGGTCAAGGTTGTTGATCGTACCGAGAGTTTTTTAAAACTCTCGGCTTTTTAAATTTAATAATTTATAAATCTTTTTTAACATAATCAGTGATTGCAGTATCTGTTGAGTGTTACTCTCCTTAATATACTTGGTTAGACAAAATAAAATCCTTTGCTTTTCAGTATCAGATTATCCTCGAGGAGTGAACTGATAATTTTTAATGTTTCTTCCTTTAAATCCTTTTTATCCAGAAGTTTTTTATCGAGTAAGCGTTTTCCAATCTCTGTTTCTCGTAACTTTTTATTCAAAAGAAGTTTCAATACAAATGCACGCTTCTCGCGGAACGATCCTTTAAACTTACTTTGCTTTTTGTATGATGTGCTTTTGCGCGCAGGATCTTGTTTTAAATTTTGTTTGAGGTGTGTTCCATAATCGTAGAGTGCATAGAACCACTCGCGAGGATTATCGGTATCAATTGTTTTTGAGACAAGATCCAGGATTTTTTTATCATCTATTTTATTTTTTGAATTTTTGAAAAAGTGATGGAGGTAGACAGTGCGTATGTTTGTCTCGATAAATGGAGTGGGAATATTCCATACAAAGTTCAAGAGTGCACCTGCGGTACTTTGTCCTATACCAGGGAGCATCACTAACTCATCAAATGTTTTTGGGATTTGTCCTTTATGTTTTTCGGTTATTTGCTTTGCACATTCATGGAGTGCTTTTGCTCGTCTGTTGTATCCAAGTCCCATCCAAGTGTGTAACACATCACGAAGTGGTGCGCGTGCGAGGTCTTTGAGTGTTGGGAATTTATCCAGAAACTCTTGATATTTATAGGTTACACGCGTTACCTGTGTTTGCTGGAGCATT
The DNA here is from genome assembly GCA_964406475.1 of uncultured Candidatus Saccharibacteria bacterium. Lineage (GTDB taxonomy): Bacteria > Patescibacteriota > Minisyncoccia > Phycocordibacterales > CAIRYW01 > JAQBQZ01. Next base: position 16,902 of record CAYORS010000001.1, on the reverse strand, counting down.
ATTTCTGAGACAAGAATGTTGTAAAACTCGTGTGTTTCACGCCAAGGGAATGAGCGTTTATTTTCCTTGTAGAATTTCCAAACTGTTTCGTGGAACTTTGTGTAATTCATAAAATGTATATTACATGAGGATAGTAAAAATGAAAGTGATTTAGATTCCGTCTACTGTCCTACCCAGTTTAGTTTTCTCAAAAATATGATACGATACGCCTATGAAACAAAAAATAAAAAAATATCTCCCTGATGGTGTCTATGGTGCTATTGACGGAGTAGTAACTACCTTTGCAATTATTGGTGGTGTTTATGGTGCCAAGCTTTCGCCACTTGTAGTGCTTGTACTTGGAATATCAAACGTGCTTGCAGATGGTTTCTCTATGGCTGCGTCAAACTTCCTTGCCAAGAAATCAGAAGAAGATGATAGTAATCATCATACAGCTTTTAACTCCGCTCTGACTACTTTCTTTGCTTTTGTAATTATTGGGACAGTACCACTTCTTCCGTTCGTTATTGCTCTCTTTATTCCTATCGACTTTACTCGACAATTCGTCTATTCGATCATTGGTACATTTGGAGCATTCTTGTTTACTGGATTTGCGAGGGGTAGGATTACTCATCGGAATATTTTTGTAACATGCTTTGAAACGGTAGCTATTGGTGGAGTCGCTGCATCTATTGCCTATGGGGTAGGAGTATTACTAAAGAGTCTTGGACTCAACTAGTCTCTATGCGGTTACATCGATTTTATATTAATGAAGATATCGGATCGCGTGATGAGCTCCGTATTGTCGATGAGTCTCTCATACATCAAGTGCGCGATGTGTTTCGCCTCGGTGCGACTGACTCCATAATTGCTTTTTGTGATGATGGTCTCGACTATATTTTCGAGATCGAGCTTGTGACGAAAAAGGAACTCAAGCTCAAAAAAATAAAATCAGAAAAAAATTTCATCCCAGAGAGAAAGGTTGTCTTACTCATTGCACTCATAAAAAAAGATAACTTTGAGCTCGTGCTTGAGAAGGCGACAGAAATAGGTGTGACCCATTTTGTGCCAGTTGTCACAGAACGAACTCTTTCAAAAAATATTAATTTTGAGCGAGCACAAAAGATAATCAGAGAAGCAAGTGAACAGTGTGGTCGGGGTGATATACCGACACTTGGTGATGTGGCGAGTCTCGATTCTGTACTCAAAGAATATTCAAATCTCATAGCTTTTGATATATCAGGAAAAGTGTTTGAATCTCAAAAGTCCGATGTAGAAATCCTTATTGGCCCTGAGGGCGGATGGAGCGATAAAGAGATAGATTTGTTTAAGGAAAAAAAAGTAAATTTGTTGAAGCTTGGAGACACTACTCTCCGTGCTGAGACGGCAGCGATAGTAGCGAGTGCGAAAATAATTCTTGGGTAGCAAGTAACCATGTTTTAAAAATGAAATGAAAATGCATGGCACCAAAGGTGCCATGCATTTTTTGAATATTGGATTTAGTTCTTTGATTGAGTTTCTAAAAATTTAAATACTTCTTCTTTAATTAATACTTCTTCAACAAAGGCTTCGATTCTTTCTTTTGGTGTTCCTGGGTACTGCTCCTCCATCATTTTTACTTCTCGATCGAGATCATCTTTGTTTGCTTCGAGCTTCTCTTTCTTGGCTATATCGAGGAGGATGAGTTCGCTTTGTACTCTCTCCTTTGCTTTGTCTTTCCATTCTGCTCGGATTTCTTCATCAGTCTTTTTTGCGTCTTTCTTGTATTGTTCGAGTGTTACTCCCATTCGCCCGAGATGATGTGTGAATTCATTTGTCATTCGGTCGAGCTCACTTTCTATGAGTACAAGAGGGACTTCGATTGTACTTTCCTTTCTGATAGACTCAAGTATCTCGATTCTATTTTTTTCTCGTGCCTTGTACTCTTTTTCTTTCTTGAGGTTGTCCATTACCTTGGTCTTGAAATCAGCAAGATCTTTGAAATCACCGAGTCCTTTAACAAACTCATCATCAATCACAACTTCACTGTGGTCGTGGTTATCATGATCATGACCGTGCTCGCTGTGGAATTTATGAGACTTCAATTCCTCGAGGACTTGTTCATAATCTTTCTCTGTTACTTCGTCTACCTTTTGACCTTTTGCTTTACTTGCAATTTTTTTGTAGTCTGGGAGCTTGATCTCTGGGAGTGTTGCTGTTGTGAGAGTGACTTCGAGTGGAGAGCCTTTGGCAAGTTTGGTTATGATGACTTTTGGATTTCCGATCGCCTTGATGTCCTTTTCTTTGAGTATAAGAGGATATATATCATGAATAGAGAGTTCAGCTGCCTCTTCGAGTATTGTTATCTCACCTACTTTTTCTACAAGGACCTTTTCTGGGATATGTCCAGGTCTAAAACCATCTATCTTTACTTGTTCGCCAATAGTCTTTACTGCTTTTGCCCAATTGCCGTCTATGGCTTCGGTGCTTATTTCTACTTTTATCTCTACTTCCGCACCTTCTTTTTTGTTTACTTCCTTAATTGTATACATATAATAATATCTAATAGATTGTAATAGATTCAGAGCTACATCATACACAAATTTCTTATTAATTCAAACCTATTTTGAAATCAAATCAAAAAGCGCCCTTGAGGGCGCTTTTTGATTTACTACTTATTTGGATTCGTAGATTGTGTCGATATCTTTTAGATCTGTATCGATATTAACATCTTCTGTTGCTTGGAGGTCATTGCGGAGTGCTTGTTCTGATGTTTGTTTTTCTGTATGAGGTTTGGTTGTGAGATATTTCCACAGAAAGCTTCCTCCTGCAAAAAGAACGATAAGGATAACAAGAATGATAGCTGTGAGAGAACCGTTACTTTGTTGGTTTGTGTTTTCCATATGTGTTTAATTAATTATGATTGAGTTGATGTACCTGTAGTATTTGCTGAAGAGTTCTGTGGTACTTTAGGAATTATGTTTCTATAATTTTCGCGTGCTGCCTTGATTGAATCTGTTGCTTTTTGAATCACACTTTTGACTGCTTCTTTTGAACTATTGGTATTACTATCGATGATTGCTTGGATGCCAGAAATTGCTCCTTCAACATCTACTTTGGCTGTTTCGAGAGATTGTCGGGCTGTTTCAAGTGCTTTTTCTGCCTCACTTGTATCTCGTCCAGCTGCTTTTCGATTGGCAAGTGCATCACTTATTTTAGCATCAAAGGCTTCAAGTTTTGCAATTGCACTATTCAATTTGTCTTTTATATTAGCTATTTTTTCGGAAAGATTAGCTTTTTTCTTTTCATCGAGAGTTATTTTTTTGCCTTCTTTGTATGTTTCGATCTCTGCTTTTATTTCATCTTTGAGATTTTTGCGTCTCTCTTCGATTTGTTTTTTGAACTCTTCACGACTCTTTTGGTTTTGAAGTCGCACTTCTTCTATTTTTGCTTTTATTTCTTCAGGTGTTGCACCACTCTCTTTAAGATTTTTGACTTCTTCACGTCTATTTTTGTTTTCTTCATGCATTTCTTCACGATCAGATTTGTTCTCTTTGTGAGATTCTTCGATTTTGTCTTTCAAATCTTGACCTAGATTGTCACGGCGAACCTTTTGCTCGGCTGCACATAGGCTCTGTGCATTAATAATAAGACCAAATAAAACAAGTGTACTTATAGTAATAGATATTTTTTTCATATCATATTTAGCTGAATTAATAATAATTCTCTTTCATATAGTATTGTACCACATAATATATAGTGTTTTGTTTTTAGGTGTGAATTGTACGATAATTGACAGGATTGCTCATTATGATATAATTATTCTACGTTTAAGGTTCGCCATCGGGGGCGGACTTTATTTTTTCAAAAAATAAAAAACGTATAAATTATAAGTATAAATTTAGATATTTATGTTTGATCTAAAAGTAATTCACTCAGTCCTTACACAGCTTGAAGAAGAGCGAGGTATTCCAAAAGAAAAAATCATTGAAGCTATAGAAGCTGCTCTTGCTACTGCCTACAAAAAAGAATACGGTAAACGAGGTCAAATCATTAGATCTTCTTTCGATCAAAATTCTGGCAAAACCGATTTTTACCAAATAAAAGTTGTTGTTGATAATACTGAGGTGGTGATGGAAGGAGAAGAACCATTAGAGGATGATCCTCGAATACGGTTTAATCACGAACATCACATTCTTATTGATGATGCAAAAAAGATTAAAAAAGATTCAAAAATTGGAGATGAGATAGTATTTCCTCTCGAATCAAAGAGTGATTTTGGACGTATTGCTGCTCAGACAGCAAAACAAGTTATTATTCAAAAGATTCGTGAAGCAGAAAAAGTATCTGTTTTTGGTGAATTCGGACAAAAAGAAGGTTCTATTGTATCAGGAATCGTTCAGCGTATTGAAAGAGGTAGTATTTTCCTTGATATGGGGCGTGCTTCAGGAGTTTTGCCTTATGAAGAACAAATACCAGGTGAAAGATATCGACAGGGCGAAAAGCTTCGTGCATATCTTGCCAAGGTAGAAGAGACCCCTCGAGGAGTCTTTTTGAAGCTTTCTCGTGCACATCCTCAATTTATTGAAAAATTATTTGAATCAGAAGTACCAGAGCTTGCTAATGGAGTGGTACAAGTCCGAGTGATTGCTCGAGAAGCTGGTTCACGTACTAAGATTGCAGTATCTTCAAATGATCCACATGTAGAACCAGTGGGCTCAATGGTGGGTCAAGGAGGGGTCCGTGCCTCTACTGTGATGAGTGAACTCGGGGGGGAAAAAATTGATGTTATTGAATGGTCTTCAGATCCAGAAAAATTTGTTGAGGATGCTTTGGCACCCGCACATATTCGTCAGATCGATATAGATACAACAACAAATACTGCAAGTGTTACTGTCGCTCAAAACCAACAATCTCTTGCTATTGGTAAAGGTGGACAAAATGTGCGCTTGGCAGCAAAGCTTACAGGATATAGAATTGATATCAAATCTGAAGAAGCTGAAAGCTCTGCAGAGGAAGAAAGTCTTTAATTTATAAGCTTAAAAGCCAAATATATGAATTTACTTCATGATGTTGAATCAGGGAATCGTGACGAAATGAATGTAATCATTGAGATTCCAAAAGGATCCAAAAATAAGTACGAAATCGATAAAAAAACAGGTCTTATCGCACTTGATCGAGCAATGCATTCTTCACAGGACTATCCATTTGACTATGGTTTTGTACCGCAGACACTATGGGATGATGGTGATGCACTTGATGTTGTGGTACTCACAACGTATCCGCTTGTTCCAGGGATTTTGGTGCGAGTACGACCTGTTGCAATCTTCAATATGATTGACGGTGGTGAGAGTGATGCGAAGATTATAGCTGTCCCTACCGACGATCCGCGATGGAAGGAGGTTGTTGATCTGGGCACAGTCAATAAGCATACTATAAAGGAAATTAGGCACTTTTTTGAGACTTACAAGCAGATTCAGAACAAAGAAGTTGTTATTGAGAGTGTCGAGGGGGTAGATAAAGCTAGAGAAGCGTTTGAACGAGCTGTTTCTCTCTACAAATCTTCAAAATAATTTTTCATTTCATGTAGACAAAAGACACTAGGTTTGCCTAGTGTCTTTTGTTAATAATTCGTATTGATTTTTTTATTGTTGTGATACAATTATACTGTACAGACATAAATTACAAATTTATATGACTACTTTGAAATATTTTAATAAATACTTATTATCCCTCTCCTTTGTTTTTTTGTGTGTTTTATGTTTTCACTATAATAATGTTTTTGCACAAGGTGTAAATAATGCGGTAAGCACTGAATCAGAAAATATAGATGTTGATGCTGAAAATGGAAAGTATCCTGAAGTATATGTAACAAAAATAAATTTAGATAAAAAAAGTTTCAAAGCGGGAGATATTGTCAGGGGCAGTATTGAGTTCTTCAATGGTTCAAAGGTTGATATAGGGTCTTTTTTCTACACTTCATATGTGGCGGCAGATTTTGATGAAATGGGTAATGCATTTACTATTTTTGATTCACAAAGAACAGGTTCTTTCAGTATTCGGGCCAAGGAAACAAAAGTCATAAATTTTGAAAGAAAAATTCCTTTAAATGCAACCGGAAAAGATATTAGAATCCAGATATGGGCAGAGCTTCCCGAGGGAACAACTATGGGGTGGGCAACTAGCGATGTCATAGAGGTAAGTGGGGGTGTAGAGACATTAAAAACAAAAGCGGGTTACGTCACTCTAGATATCGGGGATGGTAAAACAGCCGATTTTGAACTTCAAAATGGAGTCCCTCTCTACAAAGACAAGAATCCAAAGACTGGAAAGGTGGTGTATAAATTTTCAAATCCTTCTAGTTCTATTATGAATCTGGTTCCAGAAGTTAAAATTTTTGAGGATAACGCATCGACAGGTAAACTCAAACAATCGTTTACTCTATCCTCTGTAACAATAAAGCCAAAATCAGGGTATGATTTTAGCTTTGATCTTCCATTGTTTGGCTATACTCCTGGTGTTTACGAGGGGGTTTTAGATTTGAAGGACGAAAATGGAGTGTCGCGCAACATGTATCTTCCGTTTCGTTATGTAATACAAGGTGCCAGTGCAAAGATTGATAGTATCACATCATCTGTTTCATCTGTAAAAAAAGATCAGAATTTTAGTGTCACTGTTTTCATCACGGGAGAACCTTTTGATATATTCTTTGAGCGTAAGTCTACTGAGCAAGATTTGAGTATTAGTGTTGATATAACTGATAAAGACAAAAATCTGGTTGCACACTCAGATGCAGAAGGTAAAGTGAAGGGAAGTTTTGAATTAACGATTCCGCTTGTGGCAGAAAGAAATGCAGAAGGACTTTCTGCTCTTGTTATTGTAAAAGACAAAACGGGTCAGGAACTTGCACGGTATGATGAGGTACTTTCTCTTCCTACACCACTCAATCTTTCTTGGTATGAAAAAAATCAAACCTTAATCTTTCTAATTCTTGGCTCACTTTTTGCAATACTTTGCACTATTATAGTGGTGCGCACTCGCAATAAAATGGCACCGAAAATTTTAATGTTTGTTCTTATTTCTTTTGTATCTTTTCCTCTAGTTATTCTTGCTCAATATCAGGGTACAACAAGTGGTGATGCGAATGCAGTCGCAGAAACGGGCCTAAGTATTACTTTTTCATCACCAACTACTGACCAGGTCTTTGCCCCAGGACAACAAATGACTGTATCAGGTAATGCAAAATTTAATGCATGTAGTAATCGAAATGGTACCTCTGATAATTACATCACAAATGACAAAACAAAAAGATTGGCAAGCTGGATTTATGTGAAGGGAAACGGATGGACTTATAATGGGACACATACTGTCGGTTCTTATACAAATATCGTAAGTAAGAATTTCTTCGCTTCAACCACACCTGGTAATTATAAAGCCGCGATTAAGACTTCTGTTAATGCAACAGCTGTTAGTGGTGGAATTGCTCGAGGAACATTTACTGTAACTCGTACAGCATACCAACCATATAGAGTTGCTGCTCCTGTGAATGGTGTTTGTAATCCCGCCCTCAATGGTCACATTCTTACTTCTGAACCTGATATTTCATCGGTATTTTGTACATCTGGTACTGACGCTCGTAATACTCACCATATAGAAGGCAATATGTACTATTGGGTTTGTAATCCGCAGTATGGTGGAACAATGGCTGAGTGCAGTCTTACAATTCAAGCTTGTCCTTCCGGTCAGTTAAGTTGTAATGGTACCTGTGTTACAGGAACTTCTTGCCCTGTCGATCAGTGTACTAATATTGAGGGGTTGCAGTCGGTAGTCCCATCTGGTTATCTAAGAGATGATTTGGGTGCATGCAATCCTCGTTGTGGATCAGGAGTTTATTGCGAAACTATGGATACATGTATTCCAAGCGGAAGCACATGCCCAGTTGACCAGTGTACTAATGTTGAAGGTCTGCAACTAGTTATTCCGTCTGGATATACTCGTAATACTGATGGTACTTGTTCTACGATATGCCCTGCTGGCCAAGTTAATTGTAATGGTACTTGTGTGACAGGAACTTCTTGTCCTGTTGATGAGTGTCCAAATATTGCAGGAACGCAAAGTGTTGTGCCAGAAGGTTTTGTAAAAGATACAACAGGAGATTGTGTGTGTAGTGGAAGTTCTTGTAGTCAGGATCTTTGTCCTAATATTACAGGAACCCAGATTGTTTTACCACAAGGATATACTTTAGATAATGGTAATTGTGTATGTAGCGGATCCGGATGTACTGTTTGTCCAACAGGACAACAATCTTGTAATGGACAGTGTATTTCAAATAGTCTCACATGTTGTGCCGCTGGAGCAAGTGAGTGTAATGGACAGTGTATTTCACAGGGAACGACTTGCTGTGCTGCAGGAACACGATCATGTAACGGTCAGTGTATTCCTGAGGGGCAAGCATGTTGTGGAGTGGGACAACAGTCTTGCAATGGTCAATGTATTCCAAATGGAGAAGCATGCTGTAGTGCGAATTCAAAATCTTGCAATGGTCAATGTATTCCTGATGGGGCAATTTGTTGTGGAGCGGGGACTTATTTTTGTGACACACAACAAAAATGTATAGCAGACAGTGCTTCATGTAATACAAGTAATACAACTCATCGTAGTGACAGTGACATAGTAAATCCTGAAATTCCTGTTGAATCTGTAGCTGAAGTCACTTTCAAAAAAACTACACTTTCTGTAAATCCTCCTATAGTCAATAAAGGATATACTTGCACTATTTCATGGTCGGATCTTTTCAGTTCTTATGATGAAAATACAGAATGTACTTTTACTGGACCAAACATCTCATCAACATTTTTGCCTTCAGATAGAACCGTAAATACGAGCACCACAACTCGTGTGACAAGTGATACGACATTTAAGATGATATGTGGACAAAAAGACGCAACCGGTGTTGTGACGAATACAAAAAAAGCAGAAGGTGTATGTCGTGTCAACATCAATTATGTTGAAGTAAATTAAATATGGTTTTTACAAAAATAAAAAATAAAGTATTTTCTTTTCTGAAGATGTTAACAATAAAAGAAAGATTCTTTTATGCAGTTGTTGTAGTGCTTTGCGGTTTTCTTGTGTGGTTCTTCGTTTTTTGGAAAGTAACACCTCCATACGAAAAGATGACTATTCTTCTTAATGACAATAAGTACACAGAACTTATCAAAATAGGAGAACCTTTTCTTACTGAAAATAGTCAAGATAATAAGTTTGTGATTTTGATGTCACGAGCATATTTTGATTTTGGTGTTGTGTCAGGTGAGCGTGATTTGTATACAAAAAAGCTTTGGCGTTAATTGATGGTGTCACACAAAAAAGTTTCGATCTACTTATGACAAAAGGTTATATTTATTTTTCTTTACACAATTTTGATGGCGCTCGTGCCGCATATCAAGAGGCACTCAGTCTAAACCCTCAAAGTGTTGAAGTAATAATTAAGTTGGCTCAGATAAATGAGTCCAATAAAAATATTGGTGAAGCACAAAAACTTTACACCAAAGCATTAAAACTTAATCCTGGGAATCATGATGCAATCATTGGTTATTTAAGAATAAAAAAAATATATAAGGAATATGATTATGTGTTTAATAAAGCAACAGAGCTTCTAAAGTATGCACGAGATAAAGATTTCATTGTTTCTTTAGAAGAAATTCTTGCTACTGAATATGGGCGCCGCAAAGATTATGATAATGCAAAAAAAATGTATAAAAATATTTTAAAAGAACAACCAAATCGTATTGCATCTTTGGTTGGACTGGCTGATATTTTACTAAAAAATCTATACAAAAATTTATTACAAGAAGGAAATTCTCTCACATCTCTTCTTGAAGAACCAGAAAAACTAGCCCTCTCAGCTCTCTCTCTTGATCCAGATTTTATTTACACTTATCTTGTTCTTTTGGATATTGAAAGACTAAGAAATGATTCTGCACAAGAAAAAATATATGAACAAAAAGCAAAAGAGTTGCTGAAGTCTCAAAAGTTTTTAGCAGCAGAACGAGATCTGATTGAAAGTCGTTTGAAATCTTTACCACAAGCAAAAATCTCAATTACAAAGAAATAATCAAAAACAATGGTAAAAAAAGGATTGATTCTTATAACAATAATAATTTCTGTTTTTTTCTTTTCTTTTCCTATTTCAAAATTTGTTTTTTCTGATCCTGTTGATTGTACGGAAACTCCTACAGATCCTTCATGTCAAGTTGACTGTAGTACTGACCCAACTCAAGAAGGTTGTGATGTTTGTCCGGGCTTACCAGGAACTCAAACAGATCCAAGTGAATGTGTTGATTGTACAGTAGAGAGTCCTCCAGCCTCATGTGATGTTTGTCCGAGCTTACCAGGAACTCAAACAGATCCAAGTGAATGTGTTGATTGTACAGTAGATGATCCTCCTGCATTATGTGATGTTTGTCCGAATGTTGAAGGGGTACAAATAAATCCATTTGATTGTGATGTTTGTGTTGATCAACCAGGTGTACAGACAGATCCATTGGAGTGCGATTATTGTCCAGATATTCCAGGGGTGCAAAATGATCCTGCTGCATGTTATCAATGTGTGCCCGAAGAATCACCTGACCAGTGTCACATCGAATATTGTGCAGATTCTGAAGCAAACAACACCTCTGATGCTCCTGCGTGTGAAGCCGCGAACCAAGATGCTGTTCAAAATCATGGTTATTCTTGTTATGGTGTTTTTTCAGACCCCCCTTGTGCATATGATCCAGTAATTTATTGTCCACCAACAACTCAAGATGATTGTGAAGAAGCACATCCAAAAAATGAGTGTATTTTAGGTTCAAATTGTCCTTCTTTGTGTTCTTGGAATACACTCATTCAAATAACTTGTCCTTCAGGCGCAAAATATTTTGCTCCAGCTTCGGGAAGTTATTTTCCTGTACCCCCAAATACTTGTCATCCACCAACTGTTTTTTCACAAGAATACATAGATGCTCTCACGACAGCATATTGTTCTGCTCTTGTCCCCCCAGATGTTCCTTGTACAGGCCCTGATTGTGAAGAGTATGATTGGTGTCCTCTTGTTCCTGGTACTCAAACAGATCCTGCTGATTGTGAAGAAGTGGATTATTGTCTAGATATGCCAGGAACTCAAACAGATCCAAGTGAATGTACTGATTTTTGTAAGAATATTGATGGTGTACAATATGAGTCTTCGGTCTATAGTCTTGATGAAAATGGTGATTGTCTTTGTTATGGTGTCGAATGTGGACCTGATATGTGTCCCAACATTCCTTCGATACAGCTTGAAGTTCCTGAAGGTTATGAAGTGGATACAGGAGGGGATTGTGTTTGCATAGGCGAATTTTGTTGTTCTAACGGAACAAGTTTTTGTGCTGATTCTAACCAATGTATTCTCGATACAGACGTATGTACTGATGATAAATGTAATAATATTGAAGGAATACAAATAGAAATACCGAGCGGATACATTTCTAACAATATTGGTGGGTGTATTTGTAATAATGAGTCTTGTACTGCAAGTGATATGTGTAAAAACATAACAGGTATTCAAACAACAGTTCCTTTTGGATATGAACAAGATGCAGAGGGTAATTGTAACTGTACAGGCAATGATTGTGGTGAAGATAAGTGTATAAATATTGAAGGTATACAACTTAGTGTGCCGCCTGGATACTCTTCTGCTGATTCTATATGTACTTGTGTAAACTCTTCATGTCTTGTATGTACAGGTGGTGTGTGTACAAGTGATAAATGTCCTAATATTACAGGGACACAAGCGGAGGTGCCTTTTGGCTACACAATAAATGGTGAAGGTCAGTGTGTATGTTCTGGTGTCGGATGTGCTCCAGATATGTGTCCAAATATTGATGATATTCAAATTTCTGTTCCAGCTGGCTACACAATAAATGGTGAAGGTCAGTGTGTATGTTCTGGTGTCGGATGTGCTCCAGATATGTGTCCAAATATATCAGGAATTCAGATGTCTATACCTTTAGGTTATATCGTGGAAAATGATAGTTGTGTATGCAATGATACATCTTGTCAGACAATAAATGGTTTTTGTGGGTATTTGAGTGGTAGGGTAGTAAGTTCAAGTCAGGGTATTACAGGAACAAATGCCTGTTCAAGTGGTTCGCGTTCTGATGTTGTTTTGGATGGAAGTGTATACAAATGGTCTTGTCTTGGATCTAATAGTGGTACTGATGCGCTCAATTGTAGTGCAAGTCTTGGATGTTCAAATCCTCTTCAGTATTACTGTGATCAAACAAACAGCTGTCTTTATTATGATCAAACTCTTAATAATGGTGTTGTGTGTAATCAAGTGATTGAGCCACCAGGCAAGAATCTTTTGCTTGATGGAACACAAGGTACTGTATTATTGCAGAATACATTAAAAACAACCACACTTATAAAACCAGAAGAAAGTTGTGTTGTAAGTTGGGGCAGAGGAACAGGTGTTCTTGAACGTTATAATAACGAAACTCATTGTGCATTGTTTAATCAAGATATGAAAATTGCAACGTTTGATCCGGAGACTGTGGGAAGTACAACTTCTGTTACTACTCTTACAGGTAATCTAAGTGCAACACCGACTTCGCTTACTGAAGATAATATTAAAAAAGATATGATTTACACACTTAAGTGTTGGCAAGGTGCACAAACAGATAGTACTGTTTACAAACAGGCAGTGGGCTCATGTCGTCTTAATGTTCGATCAACAGAGTACAATTAAATTTTGATTGTTTTGTTCTTTTTTTGATATAATGATTGAGTAATGATCTTAAAAGAAAAACAATTAGAAGAATTTATTCTTGATTCGGGTTTAGTTGATAAACCAACTCTTCTTAATGCACACGAAGAGGCGATTGTAAAAAAAGTATCTATTGGGCAAATTCTTGTTTCAGCAGGAAAACTTGCCGAAGATGATTTGCGTCGCATTCAGGCATACGTGATTGGTGTTCCTTTTGTAGATCTTAAAAATCAAAAGATTGATTTTGGTGTTCTCTCTCTTATTCCGGAACCAATTGCACGGAAGCATAATATTGTTTCGTTCAAAAAAACAAACACAGGCCTTGAAGTGGCAATGCTCGATACTGATGATTTGTCGGCAATTGATTTCATTAAAAAAAAGACAGGATTAAAAATCCTTCCTCGCCTCACAAGTGTAGAGTCTATTAAAGCAGTTCTTTTGCAATACCAAAAAAGTCTTAAAGCTGATTTTGGTGATTTGATTCAACAAGATTCTGTTAAACTGACTCAAGTTGCTATAAGTGGTGATGAGAATAGTCCTGATGATCTCAAAAAAATGGCAGAAGATTTGCCTGTCGTACGCATTGTCGATACCTTATTGAAGCATGCTATTTTACAAAATGCATCAGATATTCATATAGAACAATATGAAAACGAAGTAATTGTTCGCTATCGTATTGATGGAATTCTTCATGATGCAATGCTGTTACCTAAGGCTGCCGGGGCGGGCATCACTGCTCGGCTCAAGGTGCTTTCCAATTTGAAGCTTGATGAAAAAAGATTGCCTCAGGACGGGCGATTCAAGATTGATCTCAACGGAGAAAAGGTTGCTTTTCGTGTATCTATTTTGCCAACTTTTTTTGGTGAAAAAACAGTGATGCGTCTTTTGCGAGAAGGGGTTTCAGGATTTACACTGGAGATTCTTGGATTTCATGGTGATGCTCTTGATATTTTGCACGAGGCTACCAATTTAACAACAGGAATGATTTTGACAACAGGACCAACAGGTTCGGGTAAAACAACTACGTTGTATACTGTTTTGGATATTTTGAACACGCCCGATGTTAATATTTCAACGATAGAAGATCCGATTGAATATCAAATGAAACGCGTTAATCAAACACAAGTAAAGCCAGAGATAGGTTTTACCTTTTCACAAGGTCTTCGGTCTCTTGTGCGACAAGATCCAGATGTGATTATGGTGGGGGAGATTCGTGATAATGAAACAGCCTCTCTTGCAATAAACGCTGCACTCACAGGACATCTTGTTCTTTCAACACTTCACACCAATTCTGCTGCAGGTGCCATTCCACGACTTCTTGATATGGAGGCAGAACCTTTCCTTCTTGTTTCGACCCTTAATGTTGTTATAGGACAGCGTCTTGTTCGTCGTCTTCAAAATCCAAAAGACAAGTTTTGTCTTACACCAAGTGAACTCGATCAATTAGCTAAAAAGGTAAACCTTGATAAGGTTCTTTCTGTTCTTAAAAAAGAAAATATTATTGATCAAGATTCTGATTGGAAAAAAGTGCAGTTTTGGAAACCAAATCCTACTCCAGAAGTAGAAGATGGTTTTAAAGGACGTATCGGAATACATGAAGTATTAAAAATTACTCCTACCATTCGAGCACTCATTATGAAAGGTGCGACATCAGATGAAATAGAAGATCAAGCCAAAAAAGATGGAATGCTTACTATGGTTGAAGATGGTATTGTGAAAGCTGTAAAAGGGTATACAACTATCGAGGAAGTTTTGCGTGTTATTTCTGAATAATTTATGGCACAATTTAAGGTTACATATAAAGAAGGTGATGAAAAAAAAGAAAAAATATTTGAGGCGAAAGACCGTTCGTTTTTGTTTGATATTTTGCATAAAGAAAAAATTTCTCCTTTAAGTATTGAAGAAAAGCAAAAATCTTTCTCCTTTTCTCTTTTTAAGGGCAAAGTAAAAACAGCAGAAAAGATTTTTTTTGCACGAAATCTTGGTTCTATGATCGATGCGGGGCTCCCGCTCTCGCGTTCAATTACAGTGATGGAGAAACAGGCAAATAACAAAAAGCTCAAATTTGTACTTAGTCGACTCAATACATCTGTTGCAGAGGGTAAAAATTTATATCAAGGTATGCAAGAATTTCCAGAGGTTTTTAATGATTTATTTGTTGCAATGGTTAAGGCGGGGGAAGAGAGTGGATCGCTTTCAGAATCGTTAAAAATTGTGGGTAATCAGATGGATAAAAACTATACCTTATATAAGAGGGTAAAGGGCGCAATGATTTATCCTGCAATAATTCTGACTCTTATGCTTGTGATTGGAATTTTGATGCTTACTTTTGTTGTTCCATCTCTTACTGCAACATTTAAAGAACTTAATGCAGAATTGCCTTTTTCAACAAAAGTCATTATTGCAACATCAGATTTTTTTCAAATGCACTATGTTTTTGCTATTTTAATTATTGGCGTACTTGTCTTCTCTGTGACTTCTTTTTTGCGTACCAATAAAGGCAAACAATGTCTTGATTTTGTTGTGTTACATTTTCCTATGATTAAAGACATTGCAATACATACTAATACTGCGCGTACTGCGCGTACGTTTTCGTCTTTATTGTCTGCAGGTGTACCCGTAATGCATGCGGCAGAGATTACAAAAGATGTGATTCAAAACTCTTATTACAAAAAAGCTTTAGAAGAAGTGGTAGGAACCATTGAAAAAGGAACATCTATATCAGATATTTTATCGCACCATCCAAAATTGTACCCCCCTTTTATTGTTGAGATGGTATCGGTAGGGGAAGAGACTGGTAATTTGTCGACAATGCTCAAAGAGGTTGCTTTGTATTATGAGGATGATGTTGATCAAAGAACAAAAAATATGTCGACAATTATTGAACCAATGCTTATGGTGCTTATTGGTTTGTCTGTTGGTTTTTTTGCTGTCTCAATGATTACTCCAATGTATTCTGTGCTTGATAATATTTAATTTATGAAAAAAGGCATTTCTCTTGTTGAAATATTGGTCGCGGTAAGTATTTTGTCTGTTTTCTCTTCACTTTCTATTAGTGTTTTTTCTCGACTTGCAAATACCTCAACTTTTGAAAAAGATATTGGAAGCGCTATATCTTTCATTGATCGTGCTCGGGAAGAATCTGTCACAGCACTTAATAATGTTCCCCATGGTGTTTTTTTTACACGCAATAAGGTCGGCATTTTCAAAACAACTTCATATTCATTATCAAATCTCGAATCCATCTATTCTTTATCTGGCAAATCATATATTTCTCATATTAGCCTTTCTAATGGTACGACAACGCTTTATTTTGAAAAACTAACAGGGTACCCATCAGCAACAGGGACAATAACTTTTTCTCTTTTTGATAATTCACAATCAAAAATAGTTACTATTTACGGTACTGGTGTTGTTGATGTACAATAAAAGTGTGAAAATTATTTCTTTTAAAAAAGGAGTGGGTCTCGTGGAAATTATTATCGGTTCTTCAATTATTGCACTCACGATAAGTGTTTTGCTTTTTGTTTATGTTCTTGTTTCTCGTTTTGCAATGAATAATATTTCAACTCTGAAAGCCGTACAGCTTGGAGAAGAGACTGTTGAGGTGTTAAAATTCTTGCGGAGCTTAAGTTGGCAAAACCAAATTAGTCCACTTGCTATAGGAACAACCTATCATCCTTATTTTGATACTAACTATTCACCAAGTCGTTGGACCGCAACAACATCAAATATTATGCTTGAAGATTTTTATACTGTTTCTTTTGTTTTAAGTTCTGTGTATCGTGATCAGAGTCATAATATTGTATCTTCTGGAGGTAGTCTTGATTCCAATAGTCGCAAAGTTAATGTATCTGTCTCTTGGAGACAAGAGGGGGCTACAACCACCAAATCATTCGAATCTTACCTTTTTAATATTTTTAATAATTAATCCATATGATGCATATCAATCGTAAAAAGGGGTATTCATTGGTTGAACTTGTGATTTATGCATCTTTAACAGCAATGCTCATTGCCGTGATTACATATGTTGTACGTGTTTTGTTTGTTGCGAACTCAACGGTTCGTGCCACAAAACGTGTCGAAAGCTCTGCAATGATTACAACAGATCGTTTTCTTCGCGATATTAGACAAGCAACCAATGCCGAAGTGGTGACAAG